>JADYYS010000060.1 GCA_020853525.1 Ardenticatenales bacterium
AGTCCGGGCGGGGGGGAGCCGGGCCGGGGCGCCCATGCGCCCTGGCCCGGATCGCCATCGTCCGGAGACCGTTCTCCCTCCGACCCTACGTCACCTTCCGGTTACACATCTTTCCCGACGCCCTCCTACGGCACGGGTTACGGCGACAACGCGATGGAGCTGGTCGCCTACGACATCCCGCCCCTCGTCGCCCGCGACGCACCGCCGTTGCCAACGACGACCGCGACGCCGACCAAGACTCCCGCTGCGCGCGTCGCCCGCCGAACCATGAGCCTCATCCGCCAGTAGGACCGAACACCTCATCGACCCCAATCCGCACGTTCCCAAACCCCGCCGGCACCACCGCCTCCCCCCGACCGTACCGCACGACCGACGCGTACCCCTTCCCGTCCGCCCGCGGCTCGCGGTGCACCTCGATCATGCTCTCCGCGACAGCGACGACCCAATACTCAGGCACGCCGGCGCGGGCGTACATCGGCGCCTTGACGCGGCGGTCGAAGCGGAGGGTGGAGTGGCTGATCTCGATGACGAGGGCACAGTCGGCGGCGGTGATCGAATGCTCCCGCAGTTCGGCGGCCGTATAGGTGCGCTTGAGCACGGCGAAGTCCGGCATCGGCATGGACCAGTTGCCCATCCTCACTGAACTGCTCGGCAGGATGTCGGCAGTTCCGCTGAACTGCTCGAACAGCGCCCGCAGGATCAGCACGGTCGCGGCGTTATGGCCATCGCCCGTCGGGGACATCGTGTAGATCTCTCCATCGATCAGCTCGACGCGCGCATCCGGCGGCAGCTCGGCCTTGCAGAAGCGGGTGAACATGTCGACATCGAACCGCAGCCTGGCAGGCCCGCGGAGGCGAGGCCGGGCGGGCGGCGCGGTCGGTCGCAGCGTTGGCGAGACGGTCATGGGGCCCCTCGATTCACGTCGTGCACGTGCGGCAAGGATAGGCGGACGACCGGCGGACCGCAACGGCGCTTCGGACACCGTTGCGACAGGTCGGCGACGACGTCGCGACTTCGAGCGTGTGGCCGATCGGCCTTCGCGTGGCGTTCGTTGAGGAGTGAGGCGTATCTTGACTCCCCCCAGCCCGCACACCATCATCCCGCCCCACCGGCCCGGCCCCGTCGCGCCGCCTTCGCGCGCGCCGCTGCCGCAGACCGTCGCTCCCGCACGATCCGCCCCATGAACGAACGCCTCCGACAGCGCGAAGCCTCCGGCCAACCCATCGAGGTCGCCCTGGTCGGCGCCGGGGCGATGGGCATCGGCATTGCGTGGCAGATCGCGCGGACGCCGGGCATGCGCCTTGCGTGCGTCGTCGACCTCGACCTCGCCGCGGCCCGCAGGGCGGCCGATGCGTACGGCGCACCGTCCCAGACCGTCGGCCCGGGCGACCGCCTGCCCGCTCGCGGCACCGTCCCGATCGCCGTCGACCCGTTCGACCTCATCGGCCGATCCGAGCTTCGCCTCGACGTCCTCGTCGAGGCGACGAACACGATCGGCTTCGCCGGGCGGCTGTGCGAGGCGGCGATCGACCGCGGGCTGCACGTCGTCCTGATGAACGCCGAGGTCGATCTGGCGCTCGGGCCGCAGCTCGTGGCGCGGGCGGAGCGCGGCGGCAAGGGGGCGATCGTCACGAGCGACGGCGGCGACCAGCACGGTGTGTTGGCGCGGATGATCGACGAGATCGAGCTATGGGGCTTCCGGATCGTCATGGCCGGCAATATCAAGGGATACCTCGACCGCCACGCCACGGCGGCGTCGCTGGCACACGAGGCGGCGATCCGGAACCTCAACCCGGTGCAGTGCTGCGCCTACACGGACGGCACGAAGCTCGGGGTCGAGATGGCGCTCCTGGCGAACGGCTACGGCCTCGTGCCGTGGCTGCCGGGCATGGAGGGGCCGCGGGTGGCGGACGTGCGGGACGTCTTCCAGGCGTTCGACTTCCACAAGTACGGCGCGACCGGCGTCGTGGACTACATCCTGGGCGCCGAACCGGGCGGCGGCGTGTTCGTCGTCGGGGAGTGCGACGACCCCCTCCAGCAGCGCTACCTGCAGTACTACAAGCTGGGCGACGGCCCGTTCTACCTGTTCTATCGCCCCTACCACCTCTGCCACCTCGAGACGCCTCGCGCGATCGCCCGGGCCGTGTTCCACGGCGAGGCCGTCCTCCAGCCCCGCCGCGGCCGCGTCGCGGACGTGTACGCCTACGCCAAGCGCGACGCGGCGGCGGGCGAGGACGTGCCGCACGGCATCGGCGGCGACCACTGCTACGGCCTGATCGAGCGCGCCGCGGAGGCGGATCCGGCCGGCCACGTCCCGATCGCGCTGCTCGACGTCGAGGCCGGCGAAGAGCGGCCGCGCATTCGGCGCAACGTCGCCCAGGACACGGCTATCACCTGGGACGACATCGTTCTCCCCGACAGCTGGCTCGTCCGGCGCTGGCGGGCCGAGGGCCTGGCCGTCCCGGCCGCGTGACGACCCCGCCCGGTGCCTCGATGCCCGGCGTCGGCGCTGCGCCGCCCAGTGTCGCTCTGCCTGGTGTCGCTCCGCCTGGTGTCGCACCATCCGACGACGCCCCCCACGTCGTCGTCATCGGCGGCGGCGTGTGCGGCCTGTACGCGGCGCGGGTGGTGGCCGGTGCCGGGCTGAGCGTGACGGTGCTCGAGCGCGACGACGTCGTCGGCGGCCTGGCGGCCGGGCGGCGGATCGAGGGCAACTGGATCGATCTGGGCACCCACCACCTCCACGCGTTCGACGAAGGGATCTTCGACGACGTGCGCGCGATCATGGGCACGCGGCTGCGGCCGATCGAAAAGCGGGCGCTCGTGCGCTACGGCCGCGGCTTCCGGCGCTACCCGCTGGCGTTCGGCGACCTGCTGCGCGGCATCCCGCCGTGGACGCTGGCGCGTGCGCTCGCCGGCCTCGTCGGCCAGCAGCTCGTGAATCGCGTGCGCCCGCGCGAGGCCGCCGATGCCGAGCAGGCGCTCATCGCCTTGTACGGCCGGCCGCTCTACCGCTTCTTCTTCCGCGACTTCACGGCGCGCTACTGGGGCATGTCGCCGCGCGCACTGTCGGCCACCTTCGTCCGCCGCAAGATGCCGCGCCTCTCGGCGATCGACATCGTCAAGCGCGCGCTGGCCCCGCTCGGCTTCCGCGACGCGCGCGGCGCCGCCGTCGACAGCGCGCTGGCCGAGGAGACGCTCTGGTACGGCGTGCGCGGCAGCGGCGAGATGCCGCAGGCCCTCGCCGAGCACGTTGTCGCCTGCGGCGGGCGGATCGTCACGTCGGCCCCCGTCACGGCCGTCGAGACCGTCGCCGGCCGCGTCGTCGCCGTGCGGTATCGGCCGGCGGGGGCGGGCACCGACGATGCCGGCGACGTGCGACTGCTGTGCGACGCCGTGATCAACACCGCGCCGATCAACCACATCGTGCCGCGCTTCGACCCGCCGCCGCCGCCGGCCGTGACCGCCGCCGCCGCCGCGCTGCGCCACCGCCCGATGGTGGCCTACGCCTTCCTCATCCGCCGTCCGCGCGTCCTGGATGCCCTCTACGTCTACTACCGCGACCGCCGCTTCCACCGCTTGGCCGAGCCCAAGAACAGCGGCTTGGCGATCGACCCGCCCGACCACACGCTCCTCCTGGCCGAGCTGATGTGCGCACCGGACGACGGGCTGTGGCGGGGGGACCCCGACGCCGTCGCCGAGGTCGTCCGCGACCTCGAGGCCGAGGGCGTCTGCCGCGCCGACGAGATCGTCCGGCTGCACATCGTCCATGCGCCCGAGGCCTATCCGGTGTTCGACCTCGGCTTCGAGCCGCACCTGGCCGCGCTCCAGGACTTCGTCGCCCGCTGGCCGAATGCGTGGTCCGTCGGCCGACAGGGCGGCTTCGGCTACCCGAACATGCACGCGGCGATGCGGGAGGGGGCGTCGGCGGCGGAGAACGCGGTGGCGAGCGTCCAAGCGGCATGCGCCGCCGGCCCGCAGGACGAAGCATCGCCCGCCGACCCCGTCAGGATCAGCGCGTAGGCATCGCATTCGTGTGGGCCGGGGTTGGGCGCACGACCCGGACCTGCGAACCGCCGAAAGGAGCCGACCGATGATCCGTTCCCGTATGCGACCGCACCTCGCACTTGCTCTCGTCGTGACGTGCATCGCCCTTCGGGCGGCCGGTGGCGGGATGTGGCTGCCGATGGTTCGGCAGGCGCATCCTCCATCCAACGCCATCGTCGCCGCAACGCTCGCTCGCCAGCCGCTTCTGTTCGTCGCCAACGCGGGCCAGGCGGAGCCGTGGTCGACGTTCGTGGCGCAGGGGGAGTCGACGAGCGTGCTGTTCGGGCCGGGCGGGGCGCGCGTGCGCCTGGCGAGAGTCGGCGCGGCGCGGTCGCGGGCCTGTCGGGGTGCGCATGGTGACGGGCTGTGCCTGGGCGCGATCCATGCGGGTGCGCCGCCGGACCCGCTCGCGCCGATGGCCGCCGGCGCGCGGGCGGGCGACGTGGGGCGCGGGACGGTGGACGCGGTCGAGCTCGCGTTCGTCGGCGGTCGGGACGACGTCGTTCCGGTGGCCGAAGCGCGGACGGCGACGACGGTGAGCTTCTTCCGCGGCGGGCGGGACACGTGGCGGACGCGGCAGGCGACGTATCGGCGGCTCGTCTACGAGGGCGTCTGGCCGGGGATCGACGTCGCGTTCGAGGGTGAGGCGAGCGGCTTGAAGCAGGTGTTCACGGTTGGGCCGGGCGCCGACCCGGCGGCGATCGCGCTGGCGTGGCGCGGCGCGCGGTCGCTGCGCGTGGACGCGGGGGGGCGGCTCGTCGTCGGGACGGCGGTCGGCGAGCTCGTCGACGCGGCGCCGGTGGCGTGGCAGGAGATCGGCGGGCGGCGGGTGGCGGTGGAGGTCGCGTTCGACGTCGACCCCGACGTCGAACACGCACCACCGACCTACGGCTTCGCTGTGGGATCGTACGATCGCCGGCGTCCCCTGATCATCGACCCGGCCATCGTGGCGTGGGCGGGCTTCATCGGCGTGGCGGGCACGGACCGTGGGCTCGGGCTCGCGCTCGGGCCGGACGGGGCGGTGTGGGTGACGGGCGAGCGCGGGCGGCAGACGTTCGTGGCCAAGCTGGACGCCGACGGGACGGCGGTGGAACACGTCGCGTTCCTGGCGGCCGATGGGTCGATCGCCGGCTTCGACATCGCCGTCGACGGCGCCGGCTTCGCGTATGTGACGGGCGCCGTCATCGGCGACGGCGGGGACGCGTTTCCGTTCGAGGGCGGGCCGGACGGCACGTACAACGGCGGCGACGCGGATGGTTTCGTCGCCAAGCTCGCCCCGGACGGTACCGACATCGTCTTCTGCAGCTACCTCGGCGGCGCCGGGATCGACTTCGGCGAGGGCGTCGTCGTCGACGCCGAGGGGCACGCCTACCTGTCGGGCCTGGCCGAATCGACCGAGGCGACGTTCCCGGTCACGGTCGGTCCGGATCTCACGCACAACGGCGACTTCGATGCCTACGTCCTGAAGCTCAAACCGAACCCGACGTCGACCGACGTCGCCGCCAACTACGCGTACGCCGGCTTCGTCGGCGGTTCGGGGCTCGACGTCACCGTGACGAACGACGGCTGGCTCAGCTCCGGCCACATCGGGATCGACGCCCTCGGCGCGGCCTACCTCTCCGGCCAGACAACCTCGCACGAGAACACGTTCCCCGACGGCGACGGGCTGGGCGACCTGCCGACGTTCGACCCCTCGCACAACGGCGGCGACTGGGATGCGTACGTCGTCAAGGTCCGGTCCGACGGCGCCGGGCTGGCGTACGCCGGCTTCCTCGGCGGCAGCGCGGACGACGACGGCAAGGGGATGGCGATCGACGCCGACGGCGCCGCCGTCGTCACGGGCGACACGCTCTCGGACGACTTCCCGGCGCGCGTCGGTCCGGACCTGACCTACAACGGCCAGCACGACGCGACGCTGACGAAGATCGCGCCGGACGGCCGTTCCATCGTGTGGTCGGGCTTCGTCGGCGGCGACGACGACGAGCAAGGCCAAGCGGTGACGCTCGGGCCGGACGGCGCGGTCTACGTCGCTGGCCGAACGGAGTCCACCGCGGCGACGTTCCCGGCCGTCGGCGGACCGGACGGTACGCACAACGGGCCGAAGGGATTGTCCGACGACGCGGACGAGGGCGACGCCTTCATCGGCCGCCTGGCGGCGGCGATCGACGACGCCGATCCGCGCGGCAACTGGGACTACCTGGGCTACGTCGGCGGCGACCAGGGCGACGGCGCCTACTGGGTCGCGGTCGACAGCCGGCACCGCGCCCACATCGTCGGCGACACGGACTCCGGCGAGGCGACGTTCCCGGACGGCGACGGCATGGGATCGCTGCCGACGTTCGACGGCACCTTCGCGGGCGCCACGGACGCCTTCGTCGCCCGCATCGACTGGCGCCCGCCGCCGCCGCGGGCGTTCCTGCCGTGGCTGGGCCGCGCCGTCGGCCGCGACGACGTGCCGCCGCCTGCCGCCGTCACCCTGGCCCCGACGCCGACGCCCCGGCCGACGAACACGCGCCGCCCGACGAATACGCCCGCACCGACGGCCCGGCCGACGAAGGCGATCACGCCGCCGGCCGGCGAGGAGGTCGTCTTCTTCGACGACTTCAGCGACACGGCCAGCGGCTGGGACGATATGGACGAAGGTGGCGACGTCTGGCGCTACGTGGACGACGCATTCGAGGTCGCCACCGACAACGTGAACGCCCTGACCGGGCCGTTCGCGCCGCGGCGGGTGAGCTTCGGCGACGGCGCGCTCAGCGTCGTCGCCCGCTGGACGGCCGGCGCGGACGCCAGCTACGGACTCCTGTTCGGTGCCGGGACGCCCTATCTGTTCGTCCTGAGCGGCAGCCGCTGGGGTGTCTTCAAGGTCATCGGCGGCGAACCATCCGAAGTCCTGCCGATGACCACCGCCTTTGGGCTGCCGAACGCACCCGGCACGCCGCTGCAGCTGCGCGTCGAGCGCGATGGGACGACGGCGACGTTCTTCATCGACGGCGCACGCAAAGGGCAGGTGACGAACGACGACCTGGCCGCACCCGGACAGCCGGGCTTCTTCATCAGCTCCGGCCGCGCCAAACCGGCCGGCGCCCGCTACGACGACTTCCTCGTGACGCGCTGGACGCCGGATCGGGCGACGCCGACGGCGGCGGCGGCGGGGCGCTGAGAAGGCCTGTCAATACCACACGGCCGATGATTGCGGGGGACCTGTCGAGAAGTCCGGTGGGAGGTGGAGGATCACGGGTTGGGGGATGCCCTCTGTGGTGCGCTGGCGAGTGGCGTTGGCGGGTCCGGCTCCATCGTTGCGGAGCGAAGGCTCAGCGGTAGGTAGAGGTTGTGACGAGCGAGCGGCGTCGGCGTGTCCGGATCCGGCGGCGTGGGGGACGGCGTCTGCGAGCCGTAGGTCGGCGTGTCCGACGGTGTGGCGGTCGCGGGTGTCGGCGGGGTGATAGACGGCGTCGGCGACGTCGTGGCCGTGATCGTCGCGCTGCCGGGCGGCAGCGGGGTTTCCGTGGGCGTCGACGTGGCGGTGGGCGGGTCGGTCGGGGTGGTGGACGGGGCGGAGGTCGACGTCGGCGACGGTGTCGCGGTGGGCGATGCTGTCGAAGTGTTCCACGACGTCTGCGTGGGCGTCGTGGTTGGCGACGAGGTCGGGGTCGACGTCGGCGCCGGTGTGGATGTGGACGACGGCGTGGCGGTGGACGTTGCGCTGGGGCTGGGCGTTGCGCCGGCCGTGGACGACGAGGTCGCCGTCGCCGTGGGTTCGGGGGCCGTGTAGACGATGTCCAGGTGCGGGCGGGTGGCGCCCGTGGAGCGGTAGAGGCGCTCGTACGTGCCGCCGTCCGGCCCGCGGAGCGTCACGCCGTGGTTCGGCCAGGCATCGCGGATCCAGTTGGCGGCGAGGACGCGAATGTCGAACGTGCGCGTGCCGGGATCGTTGTCCGTCTCCCACGAACCATAGACACCCGCGACCGGCGGCCGGCTGTTCCACGTGACGGTGTCCTGGTTCCAGGTGAACGTGATCCGCTCGACCTTGACGAGGATCGGGCTGTCGCCGCTGCCGCTCATCAGGTAGACCTTCAGGTCGGCGCTCGTGACGGTCGCGTCCTCGGGAATCGCCGACGTGTCGAACCGCAGGAGCGGGTAGCGCTCCGTGTTGTTCGTCCGCCGCTCGACGGGCCATTGCGCGGCGGTGTTGAAGTTCTGCGTCGGGTTCTGCTGGTCGACGTAGGTGTCGGCGACGGGGTAGAGGGTGACGGAGGTGGTGACGCCGGCGGGCGCGTCGACGTGCGCCGAGGTCGCCGGGGCGGCCGTCGCCGCACCGAGGGCGGCGCACAGCGCCGTGATCCATACCGCGTGTTGGGTCATCGTTCGTGCCTTCCGGGATCGGACTTCACGGCCCGTCGCGCCGCGCCACCGGCAGATACAGCGTGCGCCCGGCGGCGGCGACCGTCGGCGTCGGCTCGGTCGTCGCCGCGCGCGTGGCGGTGGGCGGAAGGTGGGCGTCACGTCGTCCTCGGCGCACAGATTGTAGCCGTCGAACGTCACACGCCACCGTCCGTCGGCGGCGACCGTGGCCACTGCCTTCGTCGGCGCGCGGGCGGTATCGACCGCCAGGTTGGGCAGTGCCCATGCCTCGACCGCCCAGCCGGCGAGCGCCGTCCGCATCGAGCACGCCGGCCGTGACGCGGCCCAAGGGCGACGGACAGTTCTCCTCGCACGGCAAAGCGAACGTGCCGTCCGGGCGAATCCGGACGGTGATGCCGGTCAGCTTCGCGTCCCGTATCGGGAATGGGAGGTTGACGGGGGCAAACACGTCGCCGGCGGTACTGTAGCGAACGCCGGCGAGCACGGAACCGGGCGGTGCGTGCCCGAGGAGGGTCTGCCCGTCCGGCGCCACCCGGAGGTCGATGTCCGGGACCTGGAGCTTCACCGTCGTGCCGTCGAGCGGCTGGAATGCCAGCCGGTCGCCTCCGCTCGCCGCAGGCCCGCAAGCGTTGCAGGATCGCCAGCACGGGCAGTCAAGCCCTGTGAACTGCGGGGCGGAGCACTGTGGTTCGCGGCGCGATCCTACGCGGATCCAACGTCACGCCACGCCAGCGCGATCCGACCGCCCCCACCCACTCTGCCACCCCTTCCCCCCCTCCACCGCCCAAAACACCACCGACCCCACCCCCACGCAAACCGCCAACTCCGCCCCGCTCAACGCCACCGTGTGCAGCGCCGCCTGCAGCGGCCCGACGTAGATCGCCGCCAGCTGCGCACAGATCGTCAGCGTCACGGCGCCGAACAGGGCCAGGTTGGAGCGCACGCCCAGCCGGAAGGACGACACCCGCTCGGAGCGCACCGCCATCGCGTGGCCCATCTGGCTGAAGGTGAGCGTCGTGAAGAGCATCGTCTGCCACGCCGCGTCGCCCGCGCGCCAGCCCCACCAGCCGGCGGCCAGCGCCGTGGCGCCGAGGAGCGCGCCGACCCACAGCACGTGCGTCGCCAGACCGCGGCCGAAGACGGACTCGGTCGGCGGGCGCGGCGGGCGGGTCATGACGTCCGGCTCCGCCGGCTCGACGGCCAAAGCCAGGCCCGGCAGGCCGTCCGTGACGAGGTTCACCCACAGGATCTGCAGCGGCAGCAGCGGCAGCGGCATGCCGAGCAGCGGGCCGAGGACCATCACCCAGATCTCGCCGGCGTTGCTGGCCAGGGCGTACTTGATGAAGCGCCGGATGTTGTCGTAGACCACCCGCCCCTGCTCGACCGCGCGCACGATCGTCGCGAAGTCGTCGTCCAGCAGGACGATGTCGGCCGCCTCCTTCGTCACGTCCGTGCCCGTGATCCCCATCGCCACGCCGATGTCGGAGCGCTTGAGCGCCGGCGCGTCGTTCACGCCGTCGCCCGTCATCGCCACGATGTGGCCGCGCGCGTGCAGCGCCTCCACGATCCGCAGCTTGTGCTCGGGCGAGACGCGCGCGAAGACCGGCGTGACCTCGGCCGCGTCGGCCAGCTCGGCAGGCGACAGGCGCTCGACTTCGGCGCCGGTGAGGACGGGCGTCGTCGATCCGCCGGCCCCGGCGCCGTCCGCGATCCCGAGCTGGCGCGCGATCTGCAGCGCCGTCAGCGGATGGTCACCGGTGATCATGATCGGCCGGATCCCCGCCGTCCGGCAGAGCGCCACCGCCGCGCGCGCCGCCGGGCGAGGCGGATCGATCATCGCGCACAGGCCGACGAACGTCAGGCGCTCTTCGGACGCCGCGTCCGTCGCCGCGTCCGTCGCGCCGGCGACGTCGTCACTTGCGCTGTCCGGGCGTCCGATTTCCATGTCCGGTCCCATCCGCCGCACCGCCACCCCCAGCACCCGCATCCCGCCCGCCGCCAGGCCGTCGTGCGCCGCCGCGATCCGTGCGTGCTGCGCCTCGTCCAGCGGCTCCCGCCGGCCGTCGATCCAGACGCGATCGGCCAGCTCGAGCACGACGTCGACCGCCCCCTTCGTGAACGCCACGCCGGGCGCCGTGCTGCCGTCTGCGAACCGCAGCGCGTCCTGAACCGCCGGCGGCAGCATCGCGAAGTCGGTCACACGATGCACGGTGGTCATGCGCTTGCGCTCGGCGTCGAACGGTCGCTCGGCGGTGCGCGGCAGTGCGGTGACGAGCGGCTCCTGCCGCAGCCCGAACCGCGCCGCGGCCACGACGAGCGCGCCCTCCGTCGGGTCGCCGACGGCGTGCAACTCGCCGGGCGTGTCGGTCGACTGAGCGAGCGATGCGTCGTTGCAGAGCGCGGCGGCGGTCAGCAGCAGGGCGATCGACGGGTGGTCCACCTCCCGCTCCGACGCCACCAGCACGGGCTCGTCGTCCTCCATCCCCTCCTGCAGATCGACACGGTGCCCGGCGACATCGAGGACGACGACGGTCATCCGGTTCTCGGTCAGCGTGCCGGTCTTGTCCGAACAGATCGCCGTGACCGAGCCCAGCGTCTCGACGGCCGGCAGGCGCCGCACGAGCGCCCGCCGCGCCAGCAGCCGCTGACCGCCGATGGACAGCGCGATCGTCACGACCGTCGGCAGGCCCTCGGGCACGGCGGCCACGGCCAGGCTGAGTGCCGTCATGAGGACGAGCGCCGGCGGCTGGCCCCGCCACAGCCCGAGCGCGCCGACCACCGCCACGACGAGAAGCGCCGCCGCCCCGAGGCCGCGCCCGAGCTGCGCCAGCCGGCGCTGCAGCGGCGTCGCTTCCTCCGGCACGGCCTGGAGCAGGTCGGCGATCCGGCCGAGCTCGGTGGCCATGCCGGTCGCGACGACGATCATCACGCCGCGCCCGGCCGTGACCGTCGTCCCTTTGTAGGCCATGTTCGTCCGATCGCCCACCGCCAGGTCGTCCGAAGCCGGCGCTCCCGAAGCCGGTGCGCCCGAAATCAGGTCGCCCGACGCCGACGCGCCGGGCGGCAGCGCCGCCGTCCCCTTGTCGACGGCTTCCGACTCGCCCGTCAGGATCGATTCGAGCGCCCGCAGCGCCGACGCCTCGACCCACCGTCCGTCGGCCGGCACGACCGCGCCCGCTTCCAGCAGCACGACGTCCCCCGGCACAAGCTCCACGGCCGGCCGCTCCGCCACGACGCCGTCCCGCCGCACGCGCACGACGGACACCGCCAGCTGCTTGAGCGCCGCCATCGCCCGCTCGGCGCGGTACTCCTGCGCAAAGCCGAGGGCCGTGTTCAGGACGATGATCGCGCCGATCGCCACGGCATCCGCCGCGTCGCCGAGCACGATCGAGACGACTGCGGCCACGACGAGCACGAGGACCATCGGCCCCTTGAGCTGCGTGCCGAGGATGCGCCACGGGGAAACGCCGGCCCGCTCGACGAGGGCGTTGGGGCCGTGCGCGCTGCGGCGGCGATCGGCCTCGGCGTCGCTCAGGCCGGCGGCGGGGTCGACGGCGAGGCGGGTGGCGACGGTGGAGGGGGGGAGGGTGTGCCAGCGAGTGGACATGCGGCAGGTGCGTCCATTGGGAGCGATCGGCGGCAGATCGGGATCGCCTCGATTCTGGCATCGACGTCGGAACGGCGCCACGCCGAGGGTTGTGTCCGAGGCGGACGCGGGCTATCGTCCCGCCCCAACCCACGTCGGTTGTGCGCCGTCGACAGCCACGTCGCCAGGAGTCCCGATTGTCCGCTCGTTCCATCGCCACCCCGCCGCCGGCAGCCCTCCCCCGCCACAAAGACCCCTTCCGCATCGTCCTCACCGGCGGCCCCGGCGGCGGCAAGACGACGGCCGCGGACCTGCTCCGGCGCGAGATCGGCGAGCGCGTCGTCGTCGTGCCCGAGGCGGCGACGATGCTCTTCGGGGGCGGCTTTCCGCGCAGCGATCAGCCGGACGCGCGCCGGGCGGTGCAGCGGGCGATCTACGAGGTCCAGCGGAACATCGAGGACGTGCAGGCCGCGCGCTACCCCAAGCGCGCCCTTCTGTGCGACCGCGGCACGGTCGACGGCGCGGCCTACTGGCCGGACGACAGCCGGCCCGGCTTCTTCGAGGCGGTCCACTCGTCCCTCGAAGCGGAGTTGGCGCGCTACGATGCCGTGCTGTTCTTCGAGACCGCGGCCGTCGGCGGCCAGTCGATCGAGGGCGGCAACCCGACGCGCGTCGAGGATGAGGCGTACGCGATCGTCCTGGATGCGCGGCTGCGCGAGCTCTGGAGTCAGCACCCGCGTTTCCTGTTCGTGCCGCACTCGGACTCGTTCCTCGGCAAGCTCAGCCTGGCGCTCGGGATGCTGCAGGCGCTCATCGCCGGTTGGAACGGCGGTCCCGGCCGGTGAGGCCGGCCATCGTCATCGTCACGGCGCTGACGATCCTGCGACTCGCCCTCGCCGTGGCCTACCCGTTCCTGGACACCGCCCTTCGCCTGCCCGTCGTCGCCGTCGGCGCCGCCAGCGACCTCCTCGACGGCCGCATCGCCCGCCGCTTCCACGCCGAGACCTGGGCCGGCGGCCTGCTCGACGCCGTGTCGGACAAGCTCTTCACCGTCGCCATCCTCGGCGTCGCCTGGCACGACGGCATCCTCGGTCCCTGGCTCCTGGCCGCCGTCCTCGCCCGCGATCTCGCCGTTGCCGCCGCGGCCGCCGCCGTCGCGCTCCACCGCCGCTGGGACGGCTTCCGGCGGATGGCCTCGCGGCCGTTGGGCAAGGTGACGACGGCGGCGGTGTTTGCGCTCGGGATCGTCGTCGTCGCCTTGCCGGGATGGTGGATGCTGGTCGACGGGGCGGCGGGGGTGGCGGGGGCGCTGAGCTTGCTGGCGGCGGGGGACTATCTGCGGGAGTTGGGGCGGGCGCGGCGGGGACAGGTGTAGATCGGACAGGATCAGCCGGTGGAGTGCTCGACAACGTCCAGCGGTGACGGCGGCGTCCGCCACTCGACCGCCTGGATGTTCAGGTACCAGGCGCGGGCGTTGTCCGGGTCGGTTGCGTAGTCCGCGACGGTGGCGATGTCGTGGTCGAGGACGGACTCGGTACGTACGTCGACGGGCATGGGTTCATCCAATCGGTCCAGGTTCAATTCGCGTCACGCCTGTTTGGCGATCAAAGTGGCGGTCGAACGAACACACAACAGGGACGCCGCTGTCGATCGCCCGCATCGCCAGCAGGGCGTCGGTGAAGTCCACGTTGTGGCTCGCGAACGCATCGAGCGCCGCGAGCAACAGGTGCTGATCCTCGACGAGCAGGCCCGGGCTCATCAGCAGGTCGCCCAGCGTTGCAGCGATATCGGCTTTGGCATGATGGTAGAACGATTCGAGTACCCACACGCACTCGCACACGATCAAATCGTCCAACCGCAAGCGAACGTGCTGCGCCTCGACAGCGGCGAAGAGGGCAGTGGCGCGGGTGGCTTGATCCGGCGGATCCTGGGTCAGGAAGCGAAGGATGACGTTGGCATCCAACCACGCTTCGGTCACGACTCGCCGCCCCCGCGAGCGGCTTCACGCTCACGCCGGACCTCGTCGCGCACGATTGCCATGCCGGGCCACGGGCGGGTGGCGGGGAGCGCACCGGCCAACTCGGAGAGCGAACGCCGACCGATCGGCACGACCTTGAGCACGCCGTCTTCGAGGACGAACAAGATCTTGGAGTGCTCCGTAATGCCGAGGGCGTCGCGGACGGGCTTGGGGATGGTGACCTGACCTTTGGCGGTTACGGTGGCGATGGCGGATGTCATGCGGGCTCCTTACAATGACTCGCGTGGTAAGAAATGTAGCGTATGGGCGTACCTAAGGCACGGCGACGCGACTTCTGTCCAACAACGTGTCAGTGCCGGCCGCGCGGCACACGGCGCACAGCACAGCGGCAGGAGGGCGCGGCCAGCTACGATGCCCGGCGTCGAGGCGGGCGTTGCACTCCCATCGGCCGGGTGGGGCGTCGGCGACGGGCGATCGTCCGTCGCCGGCGGCGTCGGCAGTGCGGGAGTAGGCGACGGCGGCGGCTCGACGGTCGGCGGCGCGGTGGCCGTCGGCGGCGGCGTCGCCGTGTGTGTCGCCGACGGCGCGCCGCCCGCATCGGCGTACACGATCCGAAGGCGCGGGCGCTGCCGGCCCGTCGCGCGGAAGAGGCGTGCGAAGCGGCCACCGTCCGCGCCGCTGGTCAGAAAGACCTCAAGCTCGGCGCGGACGACGTCGACGCCGTGCGGGACGGACGACGTGTCGAACCGGAGGAGCGTGCGCCGCACCGTCCCGTCCATTCGACTCTCGACGGGCCACGCGCTCGCCGTCGGAAAGCTCGCGTCGGGATCCGCCTCGTCGATGAAGTCGTCCGCCACCGGGAAGAGCTCGACCGTCGTCTCGGCATTCGGGCCGAGAGCGGCCGCGTGGAGCGCCCGCAGCGGACCGGCGCGTCCCGACACAGCGGGCGATCGCGGTGTGGTCGCGACGATGGCGGCGGCGACAGCGGCCAGGACGAGCGGGAGGACAGAGCGTGCGGCGGCGAGGCGGGGCAGGCGGGGCTCCGATGGAAGTGCGACGTCGGTCCCGGGAACGGTAGGCCTGGGCAGGGCGGTCGTCAACAGCGGGCGGAAGGGGCAGGACGACGGGGCGGCGACGTTAGCAGGAGGGCTGCGCATGGAACAGCGACCGTCCAAGCAAGGAATCGCCGCCGTCCTTGCAACGACGAGCGATGATCCAAGCACGGATGGTTCACGGTCCTTGGACGGACCGATCGGCACGGGCGGGCAGCGGGGAGCGAGGGCGTCGGGAAAGATGTGTAACCGGAAGGTGACGTAGGGTCGGAGGGAGAACGGTCTCCGGACGATGGCGATCCGGGCCAGGGCGCATGGGCGCCCCGGCCCGGCTCCCCCCCGCCCGGACT
>JADYYS010000061.1 GCA_020853525.1 Ardenticatenales bacterium
AGTCCGGGCGGGGGGGAGCCGGGCCGGGGCGCCCATGCGCCCTGGCCCGGATCGCCATCGTCCGGAGACCGTTCTCCCTCCGACCCTACGTCACCTTCCGGTTACACATCTTTCCCGACGCCCTCGAGCGGTCGAGCAACAGGATGCCCGCACTGAACAGAAGAGGGAGCAGCGAGAACAGGAACACCCTTGCTCCGAACAGGATCATTCTCAACCTCCCTCACCGCGGCGGCCGCAATGGATCGGCGTTGTCCGTCGATCGCCGCGTCACCCCAACGGCACCACGAGGGCCCGCGCCACGGATCCGCATTCCCACGCGTCCTACGGAGCGCAGAGAGAGCCGCTGCACCCGGCACCGATGCTAGGCGGCCATGCCCAAGGGGTCAACGGCGTGTCGCGCCGGACGGCGACGCCAGGCGGTGCCCGGCGCGCAATCATGCACGTCGCCTGCACCGTCGGATCACGCCCCCCCGATTCGCCCTATAATCGCCCCCCACGGCCATGCCGCCGGCCCGCATCGCCCACCGCCCGTTCGTACGCCATGCCCTGCCGGAGACCTCGATGATTGACACCTCCTCGGACGCCTCGGATGTGCAGGCGCCGTCCAGCCACGACTATATCGCCCTCGAAGAGCGCTACGGCGCCCACAACTACCGTCCGCTGGACGTCGTGCTCTCCGGCGGGCTGGGCAGCTGGGTGTGGGACGTCGACGGCAAGCGCTACCTGGACTGCCTGGCGGCGTACGGCGCGGTGAACCAGGGGCACAACCACCCGCGGATCGTCGCCGCCTTCGTCGAGCAGGCGCAGCGGATGGCCCTGACGAGCCGTGCGTTCCGCAACGACAAGCTCGGGCCGTTCTATCGGATCCTGTGCGAGATGACCGGCTACCAGCGCGTCCTGCCGATGAACACCGGTGCCGAGGCCGTCGAGACGGCGCTCAAGGCAGCGCGGAAGTGGGGCTACACCGTCAAGGGGATCCCGGATGGACAGGCCGAGATCATCGTCATGGCCGGCAACTTCGGCGGGCGGACGATCACGATCATCTCGTTCTCCGACGAGCCGCAGTACCGCGCCGGCTTCGGCCCGTTCACGCCCGGCTTCAAGCTCGTGCCGTTCGGCGATGCGGATGCCATCGAGCGGGCGATCACGCCGAACACGTGCGCCGTGCTCCTGGAGCCGATCCAGGGCGAGGCCGGGATCATCGTCCCGCCGCACGGGACGCTGAAGCGAATCCGCGCGATCTGCGACGCGAACAACGTGCTGATGATCGCCGACGAGATCCAGAGCGGCCTCGGCCGAACCGGCCTGCTGATGGCGTGCGACCACGAGGGCGTCCGGCCGGACGGCGTGACGCTCGGCAAGGCGCTGGCCGGCGGAATGTACCCCGTCAGCGCGTTCCTGGCCGACGACGCCGTGATGGACGTCTTCCAGCCCGGCGACCACGGCAGTACGTTCGGCGGCAACCCGCTGGGCGCGGCGGTGGCCACGGAGGCGCTGACCGTGCTGCGCGACGAGGGGATGGTCGAGAACGCGGCGGCGATGGGGCGGCGCTTCGGCGCCGGTTTGGAGTCGTTCGACCACGGCTCGATCAAGGAGGTGCGCCAGGTGGGCCTCTGGATCGGCATCGAGCTCTGGCCCGAGGCCGGCGGGGCGCGCCGCTACTGCGAGGATCTGCAGGGTCGCGGCGTGCTGTGCAAGGAGACGCACCACCACGTCATCCGGATTGCGCCGCCGCTCGTCATCGGACCCACCGAGGTCGATCACGCGCTCGAGACGCTGCACGCGTCGTTCGATCACCTCGGATAGCGGACCGTCACGCACGTGTCGACGACGACGGATTCCCGACGGCGCATCCTCGTTCTCCACGGCCCCAACCTGAACCTGACCGGCCGCCGCGAACCGGACATATACGGCACGACGACGCTGGCCGAGATCGACACGGCATTGCGGGCGATCGGCACGGCGAACGGCGCCGATCTGACGATCGTTCAGTCGAACCATGAGGGCGCGTTGATCGATGCGATGCACACGGCCATGGACGGCGGGCTCGACGGCATCCTGATCAACGCCGGCGGACTGTCCCACACATCCGTCGCGCTGCGGGACGCGGTCGCGGCCGCGGGCGTGCCGGCCGTCGAGGTGCACCTTTCGAACGTGGCGGTGCGAGAGGAATTCCGGCGGGTGTCCGTGCTCGGGGCGGTGTGCGTGGGCGGTGTGTACGGGTTCGGGGCGGAGAGCTATCGGCTGGGGTTGCTGGCGCTGCTGCACACGCTCGAGGCAAACGCGACCCGCTGATCGCGACGTGGCGCCGTCGGCCACCCGTCACCCATGCGGCGTCGCCGTGACGATCCGCGGCGATGCCGGCCGGCCGGCCCGCGGCGTCGGCGTCGCCGTCTCGAAGCCGACGGGCCACGGCGGCGTGATCGGCGGCGACGGCGCGACGGGCGGTCGGGCGCCGGGCAGCGGGGCCGTCGGCGGGACCGTCGGCGGGGCGGTCGGCTCTGCCGTGTCCGTCGCCGTGGCCGTCGGCGTCGGCGTCGCCAGGTTCCACGTCCGGCCGAAGGCGTTGTAGAGCATGGCGGCCACCATGTTCGTGCCCGTGCGGCTGAGGTGAACGCCGTCCGGACCCCGAACCTCGATCAGCTCGCCCGTCTCGTCCGGCAGGTAGAGGCTGAAGCGGCCGTCCGGGCCCTCGAACGTCTCCCAGATATCGATGAACTTCACCCATGGCCGCACCGCCGCCGCGCGACGCACGGCGGCGTTCACGGCCGCGGCCGCGCGGTGGTCGTCCGCGTCGCGCATGACCGGCAGGCCGACCCAGTAGAGCCGGATCTCCCGGCACGCGTCCATCAGCGACGCCGCGCGCTCGGCATACGCGTCCGTCCACTCGCTCGTCGCCACCTCGACGACGGAGTCATCGTCCAAGATCATGTTCTGATCGTCGTTCGCGCCCACGAAGAACACGATCGCCTCGACGCCCGTCGTGCCCGCGATCTCGGCCACCTGCGCCGGCCAGTCGAAGTAGTCCGGTCGCGCCAGCCCGGTGCTGATCCGCCCGTCCACTTCAACGGACGTCATCCCGTCGCGGGTCGCGAAGTTCTGGAGCTCGAAGCCGAGCGGCTGGGCGAAGCTGTCCCCGGCGACGATCACCCGCAGCGGCGCGTCCGGCGAGATCGGTCGGGCGGGCGGCGGCGTCGCCGTGTCCGCCGGCTTTCGCGTCGCCGTCGGGCCGGCGCTTCCGCGCGTGTCGCCCGCCGTGCGCCACCACGCGGTGGCCGTCCCGCCCGCCGTGTCCGATCCACCGCCCATGCCGTTCGCGCCGGCTGTGCCCGTGCCCGCCGCCGCTCGCCCGCTGCCGCCCCCCGATCCGCGCACGAGCGCCGCCGCCGTCGCAGCGCGCGGATCGTCCGCCGCCGGCAGATCCGCATCCGCGCCCCCGATGCTCGCCCTTCCATCCGCCAGGTGCGCCGCCGGACCGTCGTCGCCGGACCCTAGGCCGAGCGCAACGCGCGCCCGCTGCACGCCGTGCGACGGCGCGTCGAGCCCGGTCCGGTGCGCTGCGGCGTCGACGAACGCGAGCCCCTCGACGAGCCGCGCGCGCACCGGCCCGAACGGCATCCGCTCGGCCACCTTCAGCACGCGGCCCGTCGACAGCGCGGCGGCCAGGCCGAGGGCGAGGAGGACGGCGCCGTAGACGCGGCCGGGCGAGACCGTTCGCGGGTCGTCGTGGTCCGCCGGAATCGAATCGTCCATCAGAACTGGAAGTAGATGAAGGGCGCCACGCCCTCGGGCCCGAGGGCGATCGCCAGGAAGAGCGCGGCGCCGACGGCCGCACCCTGGACGACGAGCGGCAGCCGCCCGAACCCGGCGGCGGCGCGGCGACCGATGCCGGGCGGCAGGAGCTGCGCGGCGATCGCCAGCGCGATCACGCTGACGACGGCGGGCGTCGCCAGCTGAACCGCGCCGCCGGCCGTGAACAGGCGCCGGAACATCATCGCCGCCGCCTCGAACGTCGGCGCGCGGAACAGGACCCAGCCGGCGCAGACGAAGTGGAACGTGATCAGGCGGCCGAGCCATGGGCGGACGGGGCGCGATGCCGGCGCGACGTCGCCGTCGCCACCGACGACCGGGATTGCCCCGGACGCACGCGCCACCCACCGCTCCACCGCCAACCCCGCCCCGTGCAGCGCCCCCCACGCCACGAATGTGAGGCTCGCACCGTGCCAGAGCCCGCCGAGCGTCATCGTGAGGAGCAGGTTGACGTACGTCCGGATGCGACCCGTGCGGCTGCCGCCGAGCGGGATGTAGAGGTAGTCCCGCAGCCAGCGGGAGAGCGTCATGTGCCAGCGGCGCCAGAAGTCCTGGATGCTGGCGGCGGCGTACGGCCGGTCGAAGTTCTGTGGGAACGTGAAGCCGAGGAGGAGCGCCACGCCGATGGCGATGTCCGTGTAGGCGCTGAAGTCGGCGTAGATCTGCACGGCATAGCCGTAGATCGCGACGAGGACGTCGAACGAGCCGTAGCGATCGGGCACGCTGAAGACGGGATCGACGATGGCGGCGGCGATGAACGTGCTGACGAAGACCTTCTTGAACATCCCGCCCGCGATCAGCGCGCCGGCCCGCGTCACGTCGGCACGGGTGAGGGCGCGCGGGACGAACAGCTGCGGCAGGAACTCGCTGGCGCGCACGATCGGCCCGGCGACGAGGTGCGGGAAGAACGCGGCGTAGACGGCATATTCGGCGAACCCGACGGGCTCGAGCTTGCCGCGGCCGATGTCGACCACGTAGCTGATGGCATGGAACGTGAAGAACGAGATCCCGACCGGCAGCGCGATGTCCAGCAGCCGCAGGCCGCCGTCGAAGCCGAGGTCGAGGAGCACGCCGTTCACCTCGCGCGCGAAAAAGCCGTAGTACTTGAACCAGCCGAGGAGCGCGAGGTTGAACGCGACGGCCAGCCACAGCCACGCCCGCCGCCGCCCGCCCGCGGCCCCGTGGATCCGGCGGCCGAACGCGACGTTGGCGGCGGCCGAGAGCGCGACGAGGGCGACGAAGCGCGGATCCCACCAGCCGTAGAACAGGTAGCTGGCCGCGATCATGAACCACTGCCAGCGCTGACGATGGGGGCGCAGCGCCCAGCTGATCGGGAAGACCAGCACGAAGAACACGGCGAAGGAGAGCGTCGGGAAGAGCACGGCGCCCTCAGCCTCGCGTCGTCATGGTTCGGGCGGCCCGTCGTCGAACACGACGCGCTTGAGCCGCGCCAGCGCTTGCAGCGTGATGAGGTTTCGCTGGTTCACGCCGTATCGCAACCCGGCGGGCGTGAAGTTCGAAGGCCCGCCGCCGAACGTGTTCAAGTGGATCCCGTCGCCGGCCATCCCGGCGTTCACGACGTCCGGCGACCAGAGCGCACGCCAGAGGTTGATCAGCGGCACCTGGCTGCCCTGGGCCACCCGGACGACGGCCTGGTTGTACCACGTGATCCGCGCGTGCGCGTTCGGCCGGTCGAGGCGCGGCGGGATCGTCGTGAGCAGCGGCACGACGCCCTTGGCCGCGAGCTCGTCGACGATCCGCCGCAGCGTGCTCTCGTAATAGCCGACGTCGATGTCGTTCTGGGCATCGTTCGTGCCGAACAGGATGACGGCCGCGCCGGGCTGGATGAGCCGCAGCTCACACGCCAGCGCGTAGTCGTCCGGCGGCGGACACGCCTCGCGGGGCTCCTTGTACGTGCCGAAGACCGCCGCGGCCGTCCAGCCCGAGTTGGCCGCCCAGCTGATGCGCGTCAGGCTGTTCGCCGCGCAGCCGCTCGTCTCGAGCTCGGGCGCCAGCGCGCCGGCGCGGTAGTGGTCGATCACCGGCTGGAGGTCCGCGTACGCATCGAGCGCGTTCCAGCCGCAGCCCGACTGCCCCAGGAAGTACGTGTTGTCGGTCAGGCTGTCGCCCACCTTCATCAGGACGTCGGACCGCCGCCCCATGCCCTGCCCCGCGCCGACGATGCCCCGCAGCCGGTCCTTCATCGTCTGGTCGATCCCGGGCACGATCGGCACCATGTCCTCGACGGACGGCGTCGGCGAAAGCGTCGGCGACGGCGTGTCCGTCGGCGTGGGCGAGAGCGTCGGCGTCGGCGTGTCGGACGGCGTGGGCGAGATCGAAGGCGTCGGGGTGATCGACGGCGTCGCGCTCGGGCCGGCGGGTGTCTCGCCGGATGTGCCGTCGCGGTCGTCGGGCGGCACGTCGACGCCCGCGCTCGGCAACGCGCCTTGCCGCGCCACGACCGTCGCCTCGCCGCCCGGACCGCCGGAGCGGGCGCTCGGCGTCCGCCACAACCAGGCGCCGAGCGGCACGAGCACGACGAGGACGGCATACGCCACCACGTACGGGTGGCGCCTGCGCCAGGCGGCAGCGAGTCTTGGCGGCACGCGCGCCCCGGACGGGCGCGGCGGCAAGGGGGATGGGTCCATCGAGATACGGCCGCTCGGCAGGTGGGGGACGGCGGATTCGCCTTGGGGGCGATGGGCGATGAAGGGGCGATTCTGACACATGCGCGGCGGATCGCCTAAGGCGCATGCGTAGCGCGAATCGCTCAGCGTGCCGGCGTCCCGCCCGCTCCTTCAGCCCGCGACCGCTCGAGAAAGCGCGCAAGCGTCGCGTCGCCGCCTTCGAAGATGCGGAACGTGGCGACGCGCTCCTCGGGCGTGCCGACCTGCCGGCGGGCGTACCGTGCCACAGCCGCGTCCAGAGCCGCATCGACCCCCGGATCGCCCAACCGGTCGAGCGCCAGTGCCAGGGCCAGCATCAGGTCGCCGTTGTCCGCGGATCGCTCGGACGCGGCGCGCAGCTCGTCGCGGGCGCGGGCGAAGTCGCCGAGGGCATAGTGCAGGTAGCCGAGCCGAAGGGCGATCACGTCGTCCGTCGGGGCCAGCTTGCGGGCCTCCTCGTATGCCCGGATCGCATCGTCGAGCTGGTCGATGTCGACGAGCGCTTGGCCGACCATGTCCCACTCGCGCGCCTGCCACGGCGCGAGCCGTCTCGATCGGTCGAGCGCCGCCTCCGCGGCTTCCCCCTCGCCGGCCCGGATGAGTTCGACGCCGTACAGGAGGTGCGCCAGTGGAAGCTGGCCGTCGAGCGCGACGGCTTGGCGCGCGAACGCGAGCGCCTCGTCGTGGGCACGGCGGTCCATCGCCACCGTCGCCAGCCCGATCAGCGGGCGGGCGTCGTTCGGATCGCGTGCCGCGGCGCGTTCGAACGCGTCCACGGCGCCGGCCAGATCGCCCTGCGTGCGGCGTGCCTCGCCCAGCACCAGGAAGTTCTGCGATCCGGCACCGGACACCTGGCTCGATTGCTCCGCGAACTGCGCCGCATCGGCTTCCGCCGAGAGGGCCTTGTGGCGATCGAGCAACTGCTGGCCTTCCGCCGTCCGCCCGTCGCGCATCAGCAGCTGGCCAAGGTTCAGCGTCGCCTCGAGCGAGCGCGGGTCAAGGTCGAGCGCCCGGCGGAACGACTGTTCGGCCTTGGGCGCCTCACCCTGGCGCGCGTAGGCTCTGCCCATCAAGCCGAACACGTCCGCCATGCCGCTGCCCTGCGCGCGCGTCAGCACGTCCAACGCCCCGTCGTAGTCGCCGCCCTCCATGAGCGCCCGGCCGACGAGCGTCGCGCCGTAGCCGTTCCGCGCATCGACGGCCAGGATGCGCCGCGCGTACGTCAGCGCGTTGGCCGTGTCGCCATCCTCGTCGTAGCCGCGGGCCAGCGCCGTCAGCGTCGGCAGGTGGCGCGCGTCCAGCGCCAGCGCGCCGAGGAGCACCGGCACCGCGGCCGCGAACCCGTCCCGCTGGCCGAGGACGAGGCCGTGCGCCAGCCGGATCTCGACCGCGTTCGGTTCGCGTTCGACCAAGCCGGCCGCCAGCGTCACGGCTTCATCCAGCTTGCCGGCATCGACCAGCGTGTCGAGCCGGCGAAGCGATTCGAGCGCCGCAGCGCTCGGGGTGGCCGGCTCACCCCCGACGGCCGGCGTGCCGACGCCGGCGCCGCAGCCGGCGGTCGCGAGGATGGCGATGAGAACGGCCGCGATCCTCGCCGCCCACTTCGTGCGCGCGGAGAGCGTCGGAGCGGTGGTCCCGGTGGCGGTGGTCCCGGTGGTGGCTGTCGCCGGATGGCCCGTCGCCCGGCCGCGGTCGGCGGGTGCGCTCATCGTGCCCCGGCCTGTTCGATGCGCGTCACTGCGTCGATGCGCACATCGGCGCCTGCCACCGTCTGGCTGGATCCCTCGGGCCAGCGGATGACGATCTCGTCGACCGCGGCCGCATCGCCAAGTCCGACGTGCAGCATGGAGCTGCCCTGGCCCTGGTAGCTCCCGCCGGCGGCCAGCTCGGCCACCCAGACGCGCGTGCCGGCGCGGACCGTCGCGCGCGCGCCGATCGCCGGGCGCCCGCCGAAGCGGCTGCGCAGGTCGAGGAGAATCGCGTGGCCGCGCGGGCTGGCGTCGTTGCGCAGGACGACGGCGTCGAGGTTGTTGTGCGTGACGAGGAGGTCGAGGTCGGCGTCGCCGTCGAGGTCGCCCGCAACGGCCGCTCGGCCGACGCCGGGCACGCCGAACGGGTCACCGGCTTGGGCGGAGACGTCCGTGAAGTGGCCGTCGCCGCCGTTCAGGAACAGCTGGTCCGTCTGCTCGTACGTCAGCCGCGGGCTCGTCAGCTGGATGTTGTCGATGATGTGGCCGTTCGTGATGAAGAGGTCGAGGTCGCCGTCGTTCTCGGCGTCGAGGAACGTCGTGCCGAAGCCGACGCGCGACTGCGGATCCACACCGAGCCCGTACACGTCCGTGAGGTCCTCGAACCAGCCGCCGGCCCCGTTGTGGTAGAGCGTGCTGCTCTCGACGTCGAGCGTCGTGAGGAAGACGTCGAGCCGCGCGTCGTGATCGATGTCGCCCACGGCGATCCCCATCCCGGCCTCGGTCTTCCCCTCGGCATCGAACGCCACACCCCGCTGGACGCCGACTTCGGCGAACGTGCCGTCGCCGTTGTTGTGGTAGAGAAACTGGCGCGTCGAGTCGTTGGCGACGAAGACGTCCATCCACCCGTCGTCATCGTGGTCGAGCCACATGACGCCCAGTCCCTTGCCCTGCGACGGGTCGTCGTCCGCCACGCCCGCCGAAACCGCAACGTCCTCGAAAGTTCCATCACCGTTGTTGTGGTAGAGCACATCCCGAACGCCGTTGTAGACATCCGGATGGCAGTACATCGGCGTCTCGGCCGGCCCACACCGCTTGTGGTTCGCCAAGCTGTGGTCGACATAGTTGACGACGAAGATGTCGAGCCAGCCGTCGCGGTCGTAGTCCGCCATCGCGCAGCTCGACGCCCACGCCGCGTTCGCCACGCCGGCGGCGGCCGTGCCGTCGGTGAATGTCCCGTCGCCGTTGTTCATCAGGAGCGCGTCGGGGCCGAAGTTGGCGACGTAGATGTCCACCCAGCCGTCGTTTTGCACGTCGCCGAAGCACGTGCCCATGCCGTAGCCCGTGTCGCCGGCACCGCTCGTCGCCGTGGCGTCGCCGAACCGGCCGCTGCCGTCGTTCAGGTACAACCGGTTCGGCAGCGGCGTCTCGTCGGCGAAGCCGGGGAGCGGCCCGCTCTGGACCAGGTAGGCATCGAGGTCGCCGTCGTTGTCGACGTCCAGCAGGCCGCCGCCGGCGCCCATCGTCTCGACCATGTACTTCCGACCGCTGCCGCCGTTGACGTGTCGGAAGTGCAGCCCGGAAGCCGCCTGCACGGCGGTGAAGCGCGCCGCGGTCGGCGCGTCGGACGCGGCCGTGCCGTCGGCCGAGCCGGCGCCCGTGCCGTCGCCCGCGGCGGGGATCGGGGTCGATCCGAGCGGCGCGTCGCCGTTCGGGGTGGACACGGCACCGCCCGGCGCGCCGCCGCACGCCGCGGGAGCGAGCGCAGCGGTCGCGACGAGCGCCGCGGCGAGCCACCTGGGGAAACGGATCACGGCAGCCTCTTCGAGCCTTGGGCGTCGTCCGTCGGACGGACGATGTCGTCGTGCCGCCGGCCTGTCCGGCGGGCGGGGCTGACCATTTTATCATGCGCCCGATCCGCGCCCGATCCGGCCGGATCGTCGGCTGCGCGGCGGCGGCGCGGCGGCGGCGCGGCGGGATTCACGGGTTGTCCGCCCTGCGGGTCGTGGTATGGTTGCGCACGTCATCGCCGCAGCCAAGGAGCAGAGGTGCCATGCGTCGCTTCCCGCCACCGAACCCTGCCTGCCGTCTCAGCCCACGACTCGGCGTCGCCGCCCTCCTGGTCGGCCTGGCCCTCGGCGCCGGAGCCTTCCCCGCCGGGCAGTCCGCCGCCCAGGCCCCCTCGGCCGACGATGTCGTCCTCATCGACGCCGCGGGCGGCACCGCCGGGACCGTCGCCGCGCTCGACGACGGTGCCGTCGCGGCCGGCATCGGCGCACGGGTGTTCGTCCTCGACGTGACGGACCGCACGGCGCCGCGCATCGTCGGCCGCTCCGGGCTGCTGCCCGCCTCGCCGCTCGACCTGGCGGCCGGCGGCCGAGCGGCGTTCGCCGCGCTCGGCGGGGCGGGCCTGGCCGTCATCGACCTGGATGACCGCACCGCCCCCCGGCTTGCGGCACGCCTGTGTCTGCCGCGCCCCCCCGTCGACGGCGCCCTCGCCATGCGCCCGCCGCGCCCCCGCGCGTCCGCAGCGGCCTGCGCCGACGCCGGCAGCCCGCCCATCCAGGCGGTCGCCGTCGCGGCCGACGGCCTGACCGCGTTCGCCGTCGGAGGCGGCGGAGTGCTCGTCGTCGATGCCGCCGACCCGTACCGGCCGCGCGACGCCGGGTGGCTGCCGTTGGGCGTCGACGCGGTGGCCGTGGCGGCACTGGACGGCACGGTGCTCGTGCTCGGCTCGGTGCCAGCCGGGCCGGACGCCGGCAACCGGCTGATCGTCGTCGACACGCACGACGTCGAACAGCCGGCCGTCCGGAGCTGGCTCAAGCTCGGCGGCCCCGTCGGCGCGTTCGTGGACGTGGCGGCGGCCGGGAGCGTTGCCGTGGCCGGCGGATTGGCGGGTGCTGCCGTGATCGACCTGGCGCGGCTGGACCGACCGAACGTCGCCGCCCGCATCGATCGGACCGTGTCGGCGGTCGACGTGCGGTCGTCCGGCGACCGGACGCTCGCGGCGCTCGTCACGCCGAACGTGGCCGACGATCCGCAGCAGCGTGCGGTATTTCACGACATCGATCTGTTCGACATCTCGACGCGCGCATCGCCGCGCCGGCTCGGCCGGCACGCGACGGCCACGTTCGTCAGCCCGACGGACATCGTCCTCGGGCCGATCACGTCCGACGCACCGTGGCTCGTGCTGTCCTCCGCGCTCGGCGGCTGCACCGTGCTCGAACACCGCCAGCCCGCCTCGATCACCGCCGTCGGCGAAGTGATGTCCGGCGGCGCGATCCGCGTCGCGGCCGGCGGCGGGCATGCGTTCGTCATCGAGGGCGATCCGCGCGGCGCGACCGCCCGACAGCGCCTGGCGATCGTCGATGTGGCCACCGGCGCGCCGGTCGGTTCGATCGCCGGCCTCACGCACGTGCAGGGGCTCACCGCGGCCGGCGATCGGCTCTACATCGTCGAAGGCAACGGCGGCGTGCGGATCGTCAGCACGACGGTCATCAGCGCGCCGCAGACGATCGGCTATATCACCGACGTCCACACCGGCATGCCGCCCGCCGCCGGGCCGGGGTGGATCGCGATCGTCGGCACGGACAACGCCGTGCACGTCATGGACGCCCGCGACCCGGCCCACATCCGGACCGTCAGCGCATTGTCCCCGTCCACGCCCGTGATCGTCGACGTCGCCGCCATCGGCCACCGCCTGCTCGTGGCCGGCAGCGATCGGCTCTTCGCGTTCGACCTGTCCGATCCGACGCAGCCGCGTCCGATCGGGCAGACGCTGTTCGACACCGAGGACGCCCGGTTCGTCGCACCCCGCCTCGCGGTCGGGGACGGCCGCGCCTGGCTCGTCGACCCGCTGGGCGGCCTGTTCGCCTTCGACGCGCGGCCGGACCTTCCGCGGCGGATCGCACGCTTCGCGGACGTCGCGGGGCTCGACGTCGTGGACGTCGGCGGCAGGGCGATCGTGCGGCTTGCCCGTCCGGATGCGGCGTCCGGCCACATGCCCGGCGACCGCCTGGTCGTGGTGGATGCGCCGCTGGGCGGCGGGGGCGGCATCGTCGGCACGTGGACGGCGCCGGCGGACGCATTGGACGCTGCGGCCGACCCGGTCCACCCCGGCGGCATCCTCGTGGCGGCCGGTGCGTACGGCCTGACGCGCTGGCAGCGGCGCGCCGACGTTGCGCCGACCGCGACGCCAACGGAGGCGCCGGCGCGGCCCGCCCCCACCCGCACCACCCGCACCGCCGCACCGCCCGACCCCGCCCGCGCCCGCCGCGTCTTCCTGCCGCTCGTCACGAACGGGCTGGCCGGGGCGAAGCCCGCCGTGACGCTCTCCCTGGCGGCAACCCTCGGCGGCGTGGCCGCCTCGGCCGCGGCGGACGTCGACATCGGTTATGTCGCGTACGGGGTGCGTGTGACTTCGTACCGCTTGCGGGGCAGCGACCGGCGCATGGGCGAGGGTCCCGAGCCCCTCGGATCGGCCACGGTCGGCGAGCGGATCATCGCCTTGGCGGTCACACGAGGCCGGCTGGCCGCGCTCGTCGGCCCGCCGCGGGCCCTCGAGCCGGTGACGTTGGCGTTCGGAGGATTCGGCATCGTTGCGGGCGGGGGCAACGAACCGGACCCAGCAGCGCATGCCATTCCCGCCGGCGACGGGACAGGGCTGCGGCTGCTCGACGTCACCGATCCGTCCCGGCCCCGGCTGGCGGCGCGCGTGGCCTTGCCGCCGGGCGCCATCGACGTCACCGCGGGTAGCAACGACACCGCCGGTTGGTTCGCCGTCGTCGGCGCGACGGGCTCCGGCGGGTATCTGGTGACCGTGGATGCGCGCAATGCCGCCGTACCGGAGTCGACGCGGCTCGACCTCGGCGACGTGCGCCCCGTGGGCGTCGCGGTCACCGGCCGGCGCGCGGTGGTCCAGCTGTCGCGGGCGGATGCATCGGCCGTGCTGCTCGTCCACCTCGATCGGCCGGATCGACCAGCGCCCGGCGGAACGACCGGCGGGCTGGCGCCGGCGATCGGGGTCGGAGGCGTTGCCGCGGCCCGCGATCGCGCCTTCGTCCTCACGACAGACGGCCTCTCCGTGATCGAGGTGACGGGTCGCGAGCCGCGGGTCGTCGGCGAGACTTCGGTCGGGTTCAACGGCGGTGAGCCGGCGTTCGTGGCCGCCGTCGGCTCGAACGTCTGGGTGGGGTCGCGGCAAGGCGAGGTGCTGCAGATGTTCGTCGTCGAGGACAGCCCGAATGTCTTCAATTTCGACCAGCTGCCGTACGTCGACGCCGTCGGCCTCGGCCGCACGATGGCGGCCGGCAACGGGGTGCTCCTGTTCGCCGGCGGCATGCTCGGCAGCGTCGCGGCCGCCAAGATGCCGCTGTTCGACCCCGGGAACGGCGACTTCGAGGACGACGAGGGCACGGTCTTCGAGGGCGAGGTGGCCGGTCTCGGCTACAGCGCCGCCGTCGCCGCCGGGCCGCCCGGCACCGGACTGGCCTTCGCCACGACCGTGAACGGGAGCATCGGACCGGTGCGCACGCGCCCGTCGGACGGCGAGCCGACGCTCGGCACCGCCTTCGGGTTCCGCGACATCTCGCTGCCGCGTCCGCCGACCGACTTGGCGATGCGCGGCGCGATGGGCGTGCTCGTCGGAGGGCTCACACCGCTCCGCACGCTGCAGGTGCTGGGCGAGCTCGTCGCGCCGGTGGCCGAACCGCTCGATACGAGCTCCGGGACGCCGTTGGACGGCTTGCGCGCCGCTCCGACGGCGCGGCGCATCGTCCTGGCCGATGGGTTTGCCTGGGTCGCCGAACGGAACGCGGGCTTCACCGTGTTCGATATCAGCGATCCGCGCGGCGTCCCGTTGCGGGCGGGGCGGGTCGAGACGCCCGGCCAGCCGCGCGGCCTGGCGGTGCGCGAAGGACGGGTGTACGTGGCCGACGGCACGGCAGGGCTGACGCTGATCAACGCGCGCAACCCGGCGTCGCCGCGCGAGAGCGGCCACCTGTCGACGCCGGGCATCGTCAGCGCGGTGGCGCTCAGCGCGGACGGGCGTACGGCCTTCATCGCCGTCGACTCGATCCACGGCGCGTGGCTGGGCAGCGGCCGCGACCGGGCGGCGGTCTGGGCGGTCGACGTGCAGAACATGGCCGCTCCACGGGTTATCGGTGCGGCCGGCCTGGACATGGGCACCGTCGCCGACATGAAGCTCGACGGCAACCGCCTCTACGTCGTCGGCCAGCGCGTCGTCGGCGGGCCGATGGCCGAGCCGCCGGGCGGCACGCTCTCCGCAGCCGTCGTCGATGCGACCGATCCGACGCGGCCGGCGCTGACGGGGCAATGGACGGCGGCGACGGGATTCCCGTACGTGCCGTCCGTGCTGAGCGTCGTGGGGTCGCGGGTCGTCGTGGCGTTGGGCGAGGGGGGGGTGGCGGTGTTGGATGTGAGGTAGGGTTCGGGATGTCGACGCAACCGGATCCGCCCGTCAGCCGGCGGAATCGACCCCGGTCACCCGCTTCGTGATCGGCATCCGGCGGTCCCGCCCGAACGCGCGCGCCGTGATCTTGATGCCGGGCGGCGCCTGACGGCGCTTGTACTCGGCGCGGTCGACCCAGCGGGCGACCTGATCGACGATCGCACGGTCGGCGCCGAGCAGCGCGACGATCTCGTCGACGCTCAGCTCGTCCTCGACGTACGCCACGAGGATCGGGTCCAGCACGGCGTACGGCGGGAGGGTGTCCTGGTCCGTCTGGTTCGCGCGGAGCTCGGCGGTCGGCGGGCGCCGGATCGAGCGCTCCGGGATGACGGGTGCGGGGCCGAGCGCGTTCCGCCAGCGGGCGAGGTCGTACACGAGCATCTTCAGCACGTCCTTGATCGGCGCGAAGCCGCCGGCCGTGTCGCCGTAGAGCGTGGAGTAGCCGACGCTCGTCTCGCTCTTGTTGCCCGTCGCGAGGACCATCCAGCCGAACTTGTTCGACAGGGCCATCAGGACGTTCCCCCGGATCCGCGACTGGATGTTCTCCTCCGTCGTGTCCGGCTCGCGGCCCGCGAACGAGGGCGCGAGCATGTCGAGATAGCTCTGGAACGCACCGTCGATGCCGATCGTCAGGAACTCGATGCCCTGCCGCTCGCACAGCTCCTTGGCGTCGCCCAGGCTCTCCGGCGCCGAGTAGCGTGTCGGCATCCCGACACAGACGACGGCCGCATGGCCGAGCGCGTCCGCGGCCAACGTGGCCACGAGCGCCGAGTCGATGCCGCCGGACAGGCCGAGAACGACGCGCTGGAAGCCGTTCTTGTGGACGTAGTCCCGCGTTCCGAGCGCGAGCGCCGCCCAAACCTCCGCCAGATCGACGAGCGGCGGCGGGCCGGGGTCCGCAGGCGTGCGGAGCGGCACGGACGGGGTGGGCGGCTTGGGCGACGCGGGCGACGCGGGCGACTTGGACGGACCGGACGAAGCGATGCGCGAAGTCGACGTGGCGGCGCCGTCGGTGGCGCCGTCGACATGCACGTCGTCGAGCACGCCGCCGAGCACGTCGTCGAGCACGATCTCCGCCGGCGCTTCCACGCCATCGCCGCCGCGCCGGGTGCCGTGCCCGCCCGCGCCGCGCAGCGCGCCGAAGGGGACCTTGCGATTCCGCGGGTCGAGCAGGCGTTCGCGAAAGACCTCCTCGAGGTTCAGGTCGACGACGAACATGTCCGGCGCAAACGACGCGCCGCGGGCCAGGATGTCGCCGGTCGGACCGACGACGAGGCTGTTTCCATCGAAAAGGAGCTCGTCCTGGCCGCCGACGAGGTTGCAGTAGACCAGGAACGCCGTGTTGTCGGCGGCGCGCGTGCGCAGCATGCGCTCGCGCATGCGGTGCTTGTCCTGCACGAACGGCGAGGCCGAGATGTTCACGAGCAGGGCGGCGCCCGATCGCGCCTGGAGTTCTGGCGGGCCGATGGGATACCAGATGTCCTCGCAGATGCTGACCCCGAAGCGCGCGTCGCCGCGGCGGTAGACCGGCGCGCGGTCGCCGCCCTTGAAGTAGCGCTCCTCGTCGAACACGCCGTAGTTCGGCAGGTAGGCCTTGTGGTAGACGTCGACGAGACGCCCGTCATGCAGGACGGCCGCGGCGTTGAACAGGTCGCCCCCCGCACGGTCCGCGAAACCGACGACGGCGGTCAGACCGGCCGTGTGGCGCGCGATCTCGGCCACCGCCGCTTCGTTGGCCGCGACGAACGACGGACGGAGCAGGAGGTCCTCGGGCGGGTAGCCGCACACCGCCAGCTCCGGGACGACGGCGATGTCGGCGCCGGCCGCCCGCGCCTTGGCGAGCGCGTCGACGATGGCCGCCGTGTTTGCGGCGACATCGCCGACGCGTACGTTCAGCTGGGCGACGGCGACGCGCAGCGTGGTCGGGCTCATCGGGCGTCCGCGGCCGGACGGGCGGTGTTCCGCGTGAGCTCGGCCAGCCAGCGGCGCTCGAGCTGCGTCAGCGAGTCGCCCGTGGCTGCGGCGTAGTCCGGCACGGTGCGATCCGCGGTCTCGCCGTTGCCGGCGTCAACGCGGATCGTCGTCTTGGGCATCGCCAGGACGGTCTCGATGCCGTAGCGCTCAATGAGCCACGCGACGAACGCCGAGCGGACGTTGTAGACGCGGTCGCGTCGGGCGATGCATGCCTCGCCCGACTGCGGCAGGAGGCCGTTGGGGTCGGCCACCGAGACGTACGCGCCGGAGGCAAGGTAGCGCTGCGCCGCCGCGTCCCAGCTGTCGAAGCCCTGCCAGGCCAGCGCGTAGGCGCCCGCCCCCCAGTTCGCGATCCCCTCGGTCAGCACGCCGTCGCCGACGAACGCGCCGTCCATCGTCAGGTGGTGGGTGATCTCGTGGGCCAGCACGGCGCGGATCTGGACGTCGAGCGTGTCGGCATCGACAAAGACCATGATGAGTGGCGCCGTGCGTTCGGCGTCCGGCGGCGCGGCCAGGCCGCGGGCCGGACACGCGGCCTCGTAGCGCCTGGCGAAGACGATCGCCGTCGGGACCGTCGGCAGATCGCGCCCGAGCCGATCGCCGACGTAGTCGAGGATCGACTCGAGGCGCGGCGCCCAGCGCTCGGCGGCGGCCACTAGGACGGCGTCGTCCGGGTCCGCGGCATACACCAGGAAGCTGGCCGTCGTCGTCACGGGCGTCCAGCCGACGAGCGTCGGGATGGACGGCCAGTCGACGGCCAGCTGGCTGACACCGTCCGTGCCGCGGCCCGGCGTGGCGGGATCGGCGGCGGTCGCGGACGGGACGTCGGTCGCGGCCGGGACGTCGGTCGCAGATGGGGCCGCGCTCGTGGGTGCCCGCTCGACGTCGTCGGTCGGCGACGGCACGACGACGCTCGGCCGGATCAACGGCGCGTCCGTCGTGCGGTCCGCGACCAACCCGACGCCGTCGAACCCGACCATCGCCCCGCCGACGACGGTGACGAGCGCCAGCCAGGCGAGGAGCGCGAGGCCGGTGCACAGCGCGGCGATGGCGGCCAGGATGCGGGCAATGGACATGGCGGCGAACCTCGTGATCTCGTTCAACCAACAACGTGTGTCGGTGGCGCATGGACGCTGTGTAGGGGCACGGCATGCCGTGCCCTCGATTGGCAACGCACCCCACGTTGCATCGCGGCATGCTGCCTGGTGCACGGAGCTGTGCGTCGGACCGCGACCGATTGTGCCCCACGAAAGGGCACGGCATGCCGTGCCCCTACACGGGCGATGGATCCAACGTCGCGGCGAACACCTCGGCGAACGCCGCCACGAACACCGGCCGGACCTCGTCGATCGCCACCGGCCGGCCGAGAAGGCCTGCCATCGACACCGTGGTCACGCCGGACAGGCCGCACGGGACGATCCAATCGAAGTGGCCGAGGTCCGGGTCGACGTTCAAGGCGACGCCATGATACGTGATCCAACGCTCGATTCGCACGCCCAGCGCCGCGATCTTGCCCCACCGATCGCCCGCGTCCTCGAGCAGCACCCAGACGCCCGTGTCGGCGCCGGCTCTGGCCTCGGCCGCGATCCCGAACGCCGCCAGCGTGCGGACGACGACGTCGAGGAGCGACAGGCTGTACCACCGGACGTCCGTCCGGAAGCCGTGCAGATCGAGGATCGGGTAGGCCACGAGCTGGCCCGGCCCGTGGTAGGTCACGTCCCCGCCGCGCTCGATCGCCACGACGTCGATGCCCGCCGCCGCCAGCTCGTCGCCCGGCCGCAGGATGTGGCCCTCGCCGCCGCGGCGGCCGAGCGTCAGGACGGGCTCGTGCTCGACGAGGAGCAGCTCGTCCGCGCCTCCGCCGGCCTTGCGCGCCTCGACACGCGCATGCTGCAAGTCCCAGACCGGGCGATAGGCCATCCGACCGAGGTCGACGACGCGGACGCGCCGCGGCGGCACGACGGGCGCCAGTGGGCGGGGCGCGCGTGGTGACCGGGTGGACGGGTCGCCACCGGCCGAAGGCAGCGAGTGCCCGCCGGCCGAAGGCAACGGGTCGTGCGGCGCGGCCGAAGGCAACGGGTCGTGCGGCGCGGTCGAAGGCGCATCGCTCACGGCAGGGTCGCCTTGCGATAGGCCGCCGGCAGCCAGAGGCGGCGGCCCGTCGGCGTCGGCGGGGCCGGCGAGGTGGCCGGCGGGTGGTCGTCGGTGGGCTCGAGCGTCGGCGACGGGCGGGCGGTGTAGGTGGCGAGCGCGGTTAGGGTGACCGTCGGCGTGGGGGTCGGCGTGGCGGTCGGGGTCGCCGTGGCCGTCGACGTCGGCGTCGGGCTCGGGCCGGGCGTCGGCGGGATCTCGGGCGTCGGGATGCCCGGCGGGAGCGTCGGGATGTCGAGCGTGGCGGCGGACGACGGGAGCGGGGGCGGGTCCTGGGCGGTCGGCGCAGCGCGTCGCGTCATCGCGAGGGCGGCCACGAGCGTCGACGCCAGCCCGACCAGCACCGTCAACGCGACGATCGGCGTCGCATCGACGATCACGCCGGCCACACGCGGCCGCCTCATCCGCGCGCCACGACCTCGGGGCGGCCGCGCAGGAATGCGTCGCCGTCCATCGGTCGCTTGCCGGCGGGCTGGACGGTGCGCAGCCGCAGCGCGCCGTCGGGCGTCAAGAGGACCGGCCAGCCTTCGAGATTGACCAGCGTGCCGACGACCCCGTCCGCCGCTCGCTGCGTCGGCGGGGACGATGGTGTCGCCGGGGCGATCGCACCCGCTGCCGGGACCGTCGATTCCGTTGCCGGACCGGCCGACCCGGCGACGACGTCGGCGGCGAGCACCTTCAGCACGGCGCCGTCCGGCATCGTCAGCCAAGCCCCCGGCCACGGATGCATCGCCCGCACCCGGCGCTCCAACCGCAGCGCGCCCTCGGCCGCGTCGAGCCGCCCGTCCTCGCGCGTCAACCGCGGGGCATGCGTCGCCGCGCCATCGTCCTGCGGCGCTGCGACCGCCGTACCGGCGAACCAGGCCGGCAGCGTGTCGACGAGGAGCGCAGCGCCGAGCGCAGCCAGCCGCTCGGTCAGCTCGCCCGCCGTCTCGCGCACGCCGATGGCCGTCGCCGCCGTGGCGATCATCGGCCCGGTGTCGAGGCCGGCGTCCATCCGCATGATCGTCACGCCGGTCTCGGCGTCGCCGGCCAGGATCGCGTGCTGGATCGGGGCGGCACCGCGCCAGCGCGGGAGGAGGGAGGCATGGACGTTCAACGCGCCGAACGGCGGGCCGTCGAGAATCGTCGGCGGGAGCAGAAGGCCGTAGGCGGCGACGACGCCGAGGTCCGGGGCGAGGGCGGCGAGGGTGGCGAGGGCGTCGGCAGCGGCGGGACCGCGGCGGAGCGAGGGGGGTTGGAGGATCAACGGCACGCCCGCCTCGATCGCCCGCTGCTTGATGGGCGACGGCGCGACGGTGCGACCGCGGCCGGCGGGGCGGTCGGGCTGCGTGAAGACGGCCACCACGTCATAGGCACGGGCGCCGTCAGCGTCCACCGCGCCGAGGAGGGCGTCCAGGGAGGGGACGGCGAAGGCGGGGGTGCCCATGAAGACGAGGCGGCGGGGGGGGAGGACGGGCGAGTCGGGCATGGTGGGGCGAGTATACCGTAGCGGGAGGGGCGGGGTTGGGGCTTGCGGCTTGGGGGTGCGAGCGTACAATCGGCCGCCGGTGGGGCGATGCTTGCCGTTCGGCAGGCCCTCACCCCCCGACCCCGTCCCCCGCGTTTGGGGGAGGGGGAGGCCGCGGAGTCGAGCGAGGAAACAAGGGTGCGTCGTTGTCGGATGGTTTCGTCGCTGCGCATCCTCCCGCTCGCCAGCTTGGGGCGCGTCCTGCTGGTCGGGGCATGGACCGCCGCCCTCGCCGGCTGCCGCTTCGCCACCCCCACCGCCACCCCCGTCCCGACGATCACGCCGACGCCCACCCCGTCCGCGACGTCGACCCCCACCGCGACCCCCACCGCGACCCCGACGCCGACGTTTCCGGCCGATGCCTTCGTCGAGCCGCCGTCGCTGAACATCCGCGGCGGGCCGAACACGCTGCACCCGGTCGTCGGGGCCGTCGGGCAGGGCACGGCGGTGGCGGTCGAGGGGAAGAACGACGACGGGGGATGGCTGGCGGTGCGCTCGCCGGCCGAGACGCGGGGCTGGATCAACGCCGGGTTCGTCCGCCTCGTCAAGCCGCTGGACGCCGTCCCGACGCAGCCCACGCCGACGTCGCCGCCGACGCTCACGCCGACGCCCGAGCCGATGGACCCCGCGCAGCCGTTCGTCGTCGCGCCGGCGGCGATCGCCCAGGGCGATCCGGTGCTCGTGCACGTGCGGGCGGAGGGTGCGAGCAAGGTACTGGCGGTGCTGGCGGACGTCGAAACGGAGTTGATCCGCCTGGACGGGGCGACGTTCGCCGGTCTCCTCGCGGCACCGCCCGACCTGTCGCCGGGACAGCAGTCCGTCTTCCTCACGATCATCGACGGCGCGGGCGGCTCATCGCCCCAGAGCATCCTCCTGCCGATTCGAAATGCCGACTACGCCAGCGAGACGATCACGCTCGACACGGCGGGCAAGCCGAACCTGGCCGTGACGATCGACCCGGTGGTGCGGGCCGAGGAGCTCGAGCGGATGCGGCCGATCTGGCGGACCGTGACGCCCGAGCGGCTCTGGCTGGGCGCATGGGGCACGCCCATGACGACGACGATGCTCTCGTCGCCCTTCGGGACGCGGCGCAACTACAACGACGGCGTGTACAACGGTTTCCACAACGGCGTCGACTTCCGTGCCCGCCCCGGGACACCGGTGTACGCGCCGGCGCGCGGGCGGGTGGCCGTCGCCGAGACGCAGCGCGTCACCGGCAACACGGTCTGGCTCGACCACGGCTGGGGCGTGTACTCCGGGTACGCGCACCTGGAGCGGTGGCTGGTGGAGGTCGGGCAGGTCGTCGAGCCGGGCGCGGTGATCGGCGCGGTGGGCGGGACGGGGGCGGCGACGGGGCCACATTTGCACTGGGAGGTGCGGGTGCTGGGGGTGGCGGTGGCGCCGTTGGGGTGGACGTTGAGGGACGTGGGGGCGGTGCCGTAGGGAATTCGCGTCCCTGGCGGGGTGCGTTGGGAATCTTGTGTAACCAGCCGGCCGCAGGTCAGAGGGGGAGGCGGTCATCGAAGCGGATGGCGAGCTGATTGAGGACGAGGGGCCAGCCTTGGATGGCTCCGGTCCAGCGTTTG
>JADYYS010000062.1 GCA_020853525.1 Ardenticatenales bacterium
AGTCCGGGCGGGGGGGAGCCGGGCCGGGGCGCCCATGCGCCCTGGCCCGGATCGCCATCGTCCGGAGACCGTTCTCCCTCCGACCCTACGTCACCTTCCGGTTACACATCTTTCCCGACGCCCTCAACAGCGGTCCCCCCTCACCCCACTTGAGCGAGATTCCGGCCGCGACGTCGTCGGTCTGCGCGAGCGCCCATCGCACGAATTCGACGACTTCCGCTGAGCAGTTGGCAGCCAGATGATCAAGGAACTCGACCTCCAGGATCTTCCGCCGCACCTTCGCGACCTTCGCCTCGCTCTCGTCCTCGACCGGCAGCGTCACGCGGATGTCCTCCACCCGGCTCGGCGCCCTGACCTCCACCACCGCCCGCGTGAGCACCTCCGTCCGGGCCAGCGTCCGCGGCTGGACGAACAGCGTTTCGTCGCCCGACTCGCCGGTGCGGAACAGCGCGAGCCCCTTCGTGTAGTCGATCAGCTGCCCACGACCTCGCGCCGCGCTGTCGGGTTGCGCCAGAGCTTCGTTTCGACGAGCGTGAGGTAGCCGCGCGGGTTGATGAACAGGAGGTCGAGCGGGCCGGCGGCGGTGGGCAGCTCGCGCGCCACGGGCAGGAGCCCATCGAACCATGGCTCGATCTCGGCGACCGGCAGGAGCTGAGGGTGCTCGAACAGCAACTGCTGGAGCCAGTCCTCGTTGTACGAGGCCTCGCCCAGCGGCACGCGTGCCATCGCGGTGGTTCGATTGCCGCGGACGATGAGGGGAGTGGCGTGCTGGTGCTGGGACAGGAGCGGCCTCCGATACCAATGCCGGCTGGTGGCCGTGCAACCAACCGTGGATTCGCGCCGATCCTACCAAGGAATCGCGCGAAACCATAGGTGGAATCGCTCCAAACCACAATAGGAATCGCGCCGAGCCATACGTGGTTCGGCGCGATTCCAAGCGTGGTTTCTTGCGTTGTGTGGAGACGGTGAGGCGGCGGCCGCCCGGCCGTGAACGGGCCGGGAGCTCGAGCCCCCGGCATCCATAGCCCCCGCTCAGTCGTCTTCGCCCCCGGACGGAACGTCGAGACCCAGCGACTCCCGCACTGCCGCGTCCACATTCCCGTCCGCATCCGCCGCCGCCCACCAGAACGCCTCGTCGTCGGCAGTCCAGGCGCGGTCGGCGGCGCTGAAGAGGATCATCGGGCCACCGATCCCGTCCGGATCGTCGAAGAGGTCCGCGCCTTTCGCGAAGACGGTGGCGATGTAACCGGCGCGGTCCATGGGATCAACGGCCGCCCAGTGGTACGGCGACGCAGGGCGGGGGTCGACGGTCCAGCCGAACTCGGTGACGACGAGCGGGGCGTTCACGGCGCTGCGTTCCTGCATGACGGCGCGCAGGTCCTCGATGCGCCGGAAGGTGAACGTGCGGTCGCCGCCCAGGTCAGCGTTGGCAGCCGCCTCGTCGGGCGACACGTCGGGCGCGGCCTTGAAGCCGGCCGCGTGGACGCCGATGGCATCAAGGTAGCCATCGATCGACCCGTCCATGTCCTCGATCAGCTCGCGCAGGAACGTGTCGTCCCCCATCGCCTCCGGCATCCGGTCCCCCGTCGGCGCCAGGCCGGCGCTGATCACGACGGCGTTGCTGTCGGCGGACTTGATCGCGTCGTACGCCACCTTCAGGACGCGGGCGTAGGCGGCCGGATCGGGGGCGGCGCCCCACTCGCGGGCCAGGTTCGGCTCGTTCATGATCTCGTAGGCGTCCACCTTGCCGCTGTAGCGCAGCGCGAACGCGCTCACGAACCGCTCCCAGACGATCAGGTTGAACGGGTCGTCGCTCCCGGCATCGACCGCCCACGCGGGCGGCACGGCCAGCTGGATCATCACCCGCCCGCCGAGGTCGTTCACCGTCTGGATGTAGAGGTCGCTGTGCGCCGTGTCCATCCCCTGCGATCCGGTGGGCTGCATGTCGGCCCACGCGAAGCGCTGCTTGAACCACTCGAAGCCGGCCTGACGGAGGCGGATGAGGGCGGCGCGGTCCTCGTCGTAGCGGTACCACTGCATCCAGGTTTGGATGCCGCGGGCGGTGGGGAGGGTCGGGCGGCCGTCGTCGGACCACTGCACGAACGCGGCGGTGGGGAAGGGGGTGGGGGACGGCGGGACGATCTGCTTCGACAGGATGTCGGTGCCGCTCGCCTCCGGGACGGCCGTCTCGTCGGGGATCGGGAACAGGAGGGCCTCGGCCGTCGCGTCGTGGACGGCGCGGGCGACGGCGGCGTTGAGCAGGGCCTCGGCGTAGGCCTCGACGTCCATCTGGGCCTCGACGTAGCCCATCCCGGCGTCCACGTTGGCGCTCGGGTAGATCCACGGCACGACGGCCAGCTTCATCGGTTCCTTGGCGCTGGGGACCCCGCCACGGTCGAACACCGGGCGCATCAGCCAGTGGCCTTCAGGCCGATACCAGTAGGCTTCCGGGAACCCGTTGTCGAACGCCGACGGGAACGTGTCGGCATCCGTCCCATCGTCGACCGCACGTCCATTCGCGTCGAGGTCGTGCAGCTGCGTTCCGCGGCCCATCTCGACCATGACCGGGAACTGCTCGCTGGGCAGCTGCGTCTCCGCGAAGTACGACATGTCGCTGTGCGGCGGCGGGGGCGCCGGGTAGGCATTGGCATCCGCAGCCGACGCAGTCACATCCCAGACCGTCTCCATGTTCGGCGTGAACACCTGGCGGTCGATCGGCGGCGGCCAGCCCTGGATCCGTTCGACGATCGCTTCGAAGGCATCGACCGTTACCGGATCGCTGCCCTCCGACGCGGCGTACGTCTCCAGTCGACCCTCGCGCCGGATGCGGACGATGACGTCCGCGCCCCTGCACCCGCCGCTCGCCGGGCAGGGCGTCGTCGGAGACAAACGGGACAACGGGGACATCGATTCGTCGATGAGCGCCGACACCTGCTGGAGCAGCGGCGCCCACTCCTCGGGAAGGGCCATGCCGCGCTGCACCAGGTAGCGGGGGAAGTCCCCGGTGCCCGTGTAGACCACCTGCCCGTCATCGAACAGCGTGAACGTCGGCACGTGCCCCCACGGCACCGTGCAGTCCGGCCACGGGCAGTCCCTCTGCAGATCGAGCTGCAGCACGACGTGCTCCAGCGCCTTCACCTCGGCCCTGATCGCGAACTCGTCGACGATCACCTCCTCCAGCAACCGCTCGCCCGGCCCGACCGCCTGGCGCGTCGGCAGGCTGGGGAACATGCGGGTGACGATGCCGGCGGCGAGGGCGGTGACGGAGAGGAGGGCGATGAGCATCGGGAGGCCGGCGCGGGGGCTGCGGCTGCCGCTGGGTCGGCCGGCCGGGGCGGTGGGGTCGGTGGAGGGCATCGGAAGCTCCTTGGATCATGCGGCGGCGGTGCGAAGGGCGTGGCGCCAGCATACCGTGTACCGCGGTGCGTGCAACCGCGGTTCACCGCCGCGCGGCCGCCGCGCAACCGTTAACTTGGTGCGCAGCGCGCGTGTACGATCGTTGACCCCAACCAAGCCCACGACGATACTCCGCCCATGAGCACCCCCGACCCGGACACCCCATCTCTGCTGAAGCAACCCCTAACCTACGCCCAGACGGGCGTCGACTACACCTCCCTCGACCCCGCCAAGGTCATGGCCCAGCGCGCCGCCGCCGCCACCGCCGGCGCCCTCGCGCGCTTCGACCACGCCGAGGTGGCCGCCAGCCGCGGCGAGAGCGCGTTCGTCTGGGACGAGGGCGACCGTTATCGCGCGATGGTCATCGAGGGCCTCGGCACCAAGAGCCTCGTGGCGGATGCCACGCGCGCGATCACCGGCCGCAGCCACTATGACGCGCTGGCGCAGGACACCGTGGCGATGATCGTCAACGACCTGATCGTCGTCGGCGCCGCGCCGCAGGTGGTCACGGCGTACTGGGCCGTGGGCGACGGGGCGTGGTTCGACGACCGCGAGCGGGCGCGCGACCTCGTCGACGGCTGGGCGGCGGCGTGCGGTCTGGCGGGGGCGACGTGGGGTGGGGGCGAGACGCCGGCGCTGAGCGGGATCATCGAACCAGGCACGATCGACTTGGCGGGGGCGGCGATCGGCGTCATCGCGCCGAAGGAGCGGCTGGTGCTCGGTGACCGACTGGCCGCGGGGGATCGGATCGTCTTGATCGAAAGCACCGGGATCCACGCGAACGGGCTGAGCCTGGCGCGGCGGGTGGCGGAGCGGCTTCCGGAGGGGTACGGGACGCCGGTCGGGGAGCACTGCTTCGGCGAGGTGCTGCTGGCGGCGACGCCGATCTATGCGTCGCTCGTCGCCGCACTCTTCGAGGCCGGCGTGGACATCCGCTACCTGGTGAACGTGACGGGCCACGGCTGGCGCAAGCTGATGCGCGCGCCTCGCGCCGACCTGCGGTATGTGCTGGACGTTCTGCCGCCGGTACCGGCCGTCTTGCGCTTCATCCAGCACCATGCAGGGCTGGATGACCGTGAGGCGTATGCGACGTTGAACATGGGCGCCGGGTTCGCGGTGTACGCGGCGGCATCGGATGCGGCAAGGGTCGTCGACGTGGCGGGGCGGCTGGGGATGGCGGCGTGGGACGCGGGGAAGGTCGTTGCGGGGGAGCAGGGGGTGGAGATTGGGCCGCTCGGGGTGACGTATGAGGGGGGGGCGTTGGGGGTTAGGGCGTAGGGGGTGCAGGCCCTCCCGGCGCGCTGAGGCGCGCCTGTCCTCCCCCAGGCGCGTTTGGGACCCAATGGTGGCAGCGCCGCAGGCGCTGACGGATAGGACGGATAGGACGGATAGGGGTTACCGCCGCACGATCACCACCCGCACTCGCGGCATCCGCCCCCATCGCCGCCTCCGTACCACCGCCACCCCCACGCACATCATCACCCACACCCACGACGCATCCCCGCCGAGTCGTCGCGGCAGGCGAAGGTGCGCCGTGCCGCCGCCGCCCGTGCGGGGCCAGCCCGGCAGCGGCGTCGGGCCGACCTCGACGGGCGTCGGCTGCGGCTGCTCCTGGGGCGTGTCCTTGCGCTCCTCGTGCTCTTCCTCGGGCGTATCCGGGGTGTCGGGCGGGCGCGGGGTGTCAGGCGGCGAGGTGACGGTCACGACGATGGGCGTGGTCTGGGAGACCGGGACGGTGACCGTCATGACCACTGTCGGCGACGGGATCGTCGTGGGCGTGTCGGTGCTGACGGCGGTGGCTGTGACCGTCACGGTCGACGTGGCCGTGACGACGGTGGTTGCCGTCGCGGTGGCGGTCAGCGTCGGGGTGAGCGTGCTCGTCGCCGTTGCCGTCGGGACGGTGGCGGTGGCGGACGGCGTTTCGCTGGGGGCGGGCGTGGGGGTCACCTGCTGTTGGGCGCACAGGAGCTCGATGTCGCCGAGGCCGTTCGCTTTGCCGAAGTTGTCGCCCTGGCCGAAGACGTAGAGCTCCTCGCGCGCCTGCGCGTCGCCGCCGGTCGTCGAGAGCCACGTGACGCCGGCGGAGCTGATCCGCTGCGGCGAGTTGCCGGCGAAGGCCACGCGGTTGGCCCACGGGATGACGGCCAAGCCTCCGTAGCTGGTCTCCTGGTGGTTGTCGCGCTGCGGGCCGAAGTCGCCGTCGTAGTACTCGGGCGAGATCTGGATCTCCCAAGCGCCGTTCTTGCGGAAGGCGGGCAGGATGTCGCCGGCCGGCGTGTTGTAGATCCGCTCGCCGGGCGGCGGCTGGTTGGGCGGCGTGGTGTAGAAGGTCTGGTCGCCGAAGCGATCGCGGAAGCCGAGGACCATCTGGTCGCCGCCGTCCGTGAAGTCGATGTCGGCCAGAATGGGCTGCGGGTAGCGGCCGTGGTCGTCGTCGACGGTGCCCGGCGGGTCGCGCCAGACCTGCCACTCGGCCTCACCGTCGCCCGGCCAGATCCAGCCGCGGTCGAACCTGAGGATCGTCCGCGCCTCCAGCCGCATGTCGCTGCCGTCGGCGTTGCTGCTGTAGACGCGCGCCTCGAGGTCGTTGCTGCGGCGCGACGTTTGGGCGCTGTTCACGACGCCGTGGTAGAGCCTGCCGGCGTGCCAGCCGAGGCCGAACGGGCGGGCGTCGCCGGCCCACGGTTGGTTCGTCGCGCCGTGGGCGAAGCTGCCCAGCAGGGCGGCGCCTTCCACGCTGAAGCGGTAGATCCGGCGGTCGTTCAAGTTCATGACCGCCAGCTCCGTGCCGTCGGCCGAGAGCTCGACATCGCCCAGGCTGACCTTGCCGGCCCCGTTGCGGGCGGCCGCGTCCGGGAAGTAGTTGGCCCCGGCGTTGTGGCTGTCCGCGCCGGCGTTCGGGACGGTGGCGAACGTGCTCAGCTGCCCGGTTCGAACGTCGTACGCGTACACCCCGCCCGGCCCGGCCGGGCCGAAGTGCGTGCCGCGCTTGTGGAACGCGCCGGCGTACAGCACGGCGCGCCGGCGATCGAACGCCAGGCCGTAGGCCGCGCCGATCTGGCCCGCCGTGGCGAGCGTGCGGTGGTCGCTGTTGTTGCGGGTGTCGTGGAACGCGACGAGCGCCGCCTCCCCATCGCCCGAGCTGCCGCGCGGGTACGCCGCCGTGACGAGCCACGGGTCGGCGCCGTTGTTGGCGCAAGCCGAGACGAAGTCGTCGAGATTCGACTGCGCCTGCACCGTGCCGACGTGGACGGACGGCGCGGCCGACAGGACGCCGCACAGGACGACGGCGACGAACAGCGCGCGGCCGAACGTGGGCGGGGGCGTGCTGTCGTTGGCATCGACGACGACATGGGTGTCGTCAGCGTGGTGGGCGTTGCGAACGTGGCGGGTGGGTCGCGGGGCGGTGCGACCGGCCATCGACGGCTCCTTGGCTGAGGCGACTTGGGAGCGGCTCGGCAGAGGCGGCCGCGGGCGTAGGATGGTGCCGTTATCGGCAGGCGTCAAGGGGGTTCGGGGCGGGGATGCGACAGAGAGGCGACAGGGGGTGCAGATGGGGTGCAGGGGAGGGTGGGGGCCGTCCCACGAACGTGCGTTACGGCAGCACGTCGACCTGTCTCGCGGGCACATCGAACGCGCCGACACGGTTCTTGCTGTCCTTGAACCACCCGCTCGTACGCTCCGGCACGGTCAGCGCGCCGATCGCGTCGAGGCGGACGCCGTAGGTCATCGTCAGGCCGTCCTTGGGAACATGGGTGATCCGCCACGTGATCGTCGTCGGTGCTTGGCCGATCGCGACGGGTTCAGGCTGACCGCTGTCGGGGATGAGCGTGACCGCGGAGGGCAGGGTCTCGGTTAGGGCAAGGCGCTTGAGGATGATCGATGTCCACGACACTCGGCTGACGGTGAACAGCGATCGGAGGAATCGGCCGACGTCAACGGATGAGCGCCATGGCAAGAAGTACCGGGGAAACCCCTATCCGTCAGCGCCTTCGGCGCTGCCACCTTCCCCCACCGGAGGTGGAGGAAGGATGCTTCTGGGGTGGGGGCAACGGATGTGGGCCGACGTCTGGCAGCCCAACGTCTTCGCCGGGCCGCCGCATCCACAAGCGTCGGCAGCGCCGGTATCCAACCCTCGGCCACAACACGTCCGTCCTCTCCATCTCCGATGGGGAGGACAGGCGCGCGTCAGCGCGCCGGGAGGGGTCGAAACGCCACCGTACACCCGTCCACGTTCAACCCCACCAGCCCCTCGTCCGCCACCGTGATGACGTCCGCGCCGTTCACCGCCACCGTCCACCCCCCGCCGTCCACCGGCCGCGCCTCCAGCACGTCGCGCCCCGCCGCACGTCCCGGGTCCGCATCCGGCGCCCGCGCGCCCGCGAGCCATTGCCAGCCGGCGGGGGACATGCGGAACGCCCAGATGTCGCGACTGGCCAGGAGCTGGACGACGACGAAGTGGGCCGCGTCCGTGTAGCCGACGATGATGCCGGCGCGGAGCGGGCCGGCGAGCGGCTCGAGGGAGACGGCGAGGGGGGCGGATGCGGGACCGTCGTCGTCCGTGTCGGGCTGCGCGTCGGCGACCCACTTGCGGACGGCGATCGCGTTCACGCCCGACGCGCCGATGAGCGCATCGCCCCGCTGCTCGAACGCGCGCCAGACCTCGCGCCACGGCTGTTGGTGGCGGTTCAGCCAGGCGCGGTAGGCGGCGGCGTCGGCGTCATCGACGGGACCGAAGACGGCGGTCCACGCGGTGATGAGGTTCTCGCGGCGGTTCAGCCGATCGAACAGCGCGCGTGCCTCGGCCGGTCGCTCGTCGATCAGCCAGCTGACGACGCCCCAGCCGCTGGGCCGCGTCCAGCCGGCGCGGTCGGCGACGAGGCTGGCCAGGTCGCGCTCCTTCGCATCGAACTCGGCCAGCGCCTGGGCGGGGTAGTCCTCCAGCGAGATCGCAGGGACGATGCCGGTGGCGAGTCGCGACCCGTCCCAGTTGTGCATCCCGAAGTGCTCGGCTAGGCCTTCGCCATACCAGAAGCCGCTGTAGCCCTGGTTGCCGGTGGCGCTGAGGTAGTGGAACTGGTGGGTGGCCTCGTGGAGGATGAGCATACGCGTGAAGTAGGCGCTGGGCTGGGCGAAGGCGTAGAAGGTGCGATTCGCCGGGTGGTAGTAGCCGCCGCCGCCGCCGTACGTGATCCCGTCCGCGGCCATCGCCGCGGCCATCGCGGCCGACGACCCGAAGATTTTGCCCGGCAGGCGCCCCGTCGGCCCGACGACCGGCGGTTCGGCGCCGAAGAACGCCGCCAGCTGGGGGTACGCGGACTCCAGCAATCGGCCGATGTCGGCGCCGTCGAGTCCGACGCCCGGCTCGACGTGGAGGTCGTAGTGCGCGGTGGTGACGCGGGAGCCGTCTACGGCGACGGCGGGGGTTGGGGCGGCGGTCGGGGCAAGCGTCGGGGTGGGCGTCGATGTCGCGTCCGGCGACGGCGTGGGCGAGGGGGAAGGGGAAGGCGACGATGTGGCGGAGGCCGTCGCGGTCAGCGGCGCGCTGGGGGCAACGGGCAGCGACGCGATGTCGACGCCGCGTCCGACGAACGGCAGCGCGAGCCGGGCCGCCGTCGGACCGTCGGCGTTCTGCGCGCGCAGGTCCGGGTGCGTGGCGATGGCCAGGGCCGTGGTGAGGACGATGACCGCCGCAGACCGCATGGAGCGCCACCGCATGGGAGGCAGGATGCCGGCGCGGCTCATGGCGCCGCCTGCGGGCCGACTTCGCCCGCCGTGACCTGCGCCTGCCAATCCAACTGCTCGGGACCCCACGACGACTTGATGAACGTCAGCACCGCGCGCATGTCGTCGTCGCTCAGCACCCGTTCGTACCCAGGCATCTTGGACTCGGGCATGTAGATCGTCCCGCCCTTGGCGATGATCCGCAGGAGCTCGCCGTCCCCATGGTGCCACGTGTGGCCGCTGACGTCGTGCGGCGGGGCGGGCAGCGAGCCGTCGGGGAGCGGGCGCTTCCAATCCGGCTGGCCCTCGAGGTTGGCGCCGTGGCAGCTGGCGCAGTGGGCGGCGTAGAGCGCGGCGCCGCGGGCAACGACGGCGGCGGGGGTGCCGGCGACCGAAACGGCATTGTCCGTCACGGCGTCGTCAGCCGATCGCGATCGCCCCTGCTGGCCGCGCATCGCCGCCGCCATCGCCGCCGACATCGCGACGACGAGCGCGACGACGCCTACGACAGCGATCCCGTTGGTGTGACGGCGGGTGGGCGCGGGGTTGTCCATGGGCGCATGGTACTTCGATTGTGCCGCGAAATGCCTGGCCGACGTCGATCGGGCGTGCTGTCGACACCAGCGTCACGGCCCCACCACCTCGATCAACGCCCGCGGGATCGGGAACGTGCGCCGGCGGCCGAGCGTGTCCTGGAACGTGCCGACGGCACGGCGGGGCAGGACGATGGCGCCGGGTGCAAACGTCGTCACCTGGTAGGCGAACGTGACGGACCGCGCGGGCACCACCGACTCGGCCCAGGCGACGGTTGCGCCGGCGGTATCGGCGATGCTGGGCCGGGGGCGTACGGTGTCGGCGAGGAGCTCGACGGAAGACGGGAGCGTGTCGGTGATGGCGATCCGCTGGACGAACACCGTCTGGTACTCGCCCATCGCGCCGTCGACGATGTTCGTCAGTCCGTCCAGCGCGTCGCCCGCGCGGCCGGAGCCGGTGGCGAACGCATAGCGCGGCGACGTGGCGGCGCTGCGCAGGCACGGCGCGTGGGCCGCGCCGCCGACGGCCAGCGTGGCCAACAGGATGCCCTGTCCCTTGGCCGTTCCGGCCGTGCGCATGACCTCGCCGCAGCCGGTGTTGCCGGGCGCGACCATGTCGTTCGGCCACGCCGTCACGAGCACCAGGATCTCACGCGGCTCGATCGGCCCGGGTGGGTTCGATCGGCTGCGCCGGAGCAGCGCGATGCCTTCGGCGATGCCGACCGCCGGCCGGGCGTCGCCGTTCGTGCCGAGGCGGGCGAGGCAGCGGCGGACGGCTTTCACGTTGTCGCTCGGCCTGCACGAGACCGTCGCGCTCGTGTGGAAGCCGATGACGCCGACCATCAAGCCGCGCCCGTCGCCCAGACCGAGCGTCCCGATCCATGTGTCCAGCGCGGTCCGGAGCGCATCGCCCGCGGGTTCGGCCATCCGGAGCGACGTGTCCACCGCCAACACCAGGCGAACCGGGAACGGCTCGCCTTGGCAGGCCGTGTCGACGCGGATCGTCACCGTCACCGGCTCGCCCACGCGCGCCGCGATGTGGTTTGGCTCGCGACTGGCCACGGCCACGCAGGGGGACGCAGGCGCGCCGTAGGCCTTGGTCGTTGGATCACCGTTGGCTGCGTCCTCGGGCAGCGCCAAGTGCTCCGCGGCGGCCGGCTCGTCGGGCGCCGCGGCGGCCGGGCGGGTGGGCGCCGGCAGCGCGACGAACGCGGTGGCGGTGGCGGCGGCGAAGAGGATCGGTAGGGCGAGGCGGGGGATCAGGCGGGGGATGAGGCGGAACATGGGCATGGACTCCTTGTTGTCGGCGATGACGCTCGCCCGAGTCGACGGGACGTCGCGGCGATGGTCGGCGGCGGTGGGCGGACCGACCCACGGATAAGAACACGGCCGAAGGCGCCGATCGGACATGGCGTTGCGATGACGGGCCGTTGGCTGGGCATCCTGGACGCTGACGGCGGTGGGCCGCGGTGCTACGATCCATCGGCGATGCCGGGCCGCCGATCGGCGCTGCTCCTCCAGGACGATGCGATGACGACCTCGATCTCGATCCCCGCCGCCCGCGCCCTCATGCACGACTGGACCGCCAACCCGGCGCTGCGCCACCACATGGAGGCCGTCGCCGCGTGCGTGGCCGCGTACGCCGCCGAGCTCGCGCCGGACGAGGTCGAGCGCTGGACGGTGTGCGGGCTGCTGCACGACTTCGACTACGAGCGGCATCCGACACCCGCCGAGCACCCGTTCGTCGGCGTCACGCACCTGCGGGAGCGCGGCGATGTGGACGAGGGCGTCATCGAGGCGATCCTCGGCCACGCGACGTATTCCGGCGTGCCGCGGACGACGCCGCTGGCCAAGGCGCTGTTCGCGTGCGACGAGCTGGCCGGGTTCATCGTGGCGTGCGGCAAGGTGCGGCCGGACTCTCTGGCGTCGCTGGACGCGGGCGGCGTGCGGAAAAAGCTGAAGAACAAGGCGTTCGCGGCGGCGGTGTCGCGGGAGGACATCGCGCTGGGGATCGAGGAGATGGGGGTCGATGAGGACGCGCACTTTGCGCGGTGTGTGGCGGCAATTCGGGAGGCGGGGCTGGGCTAGTACTCTGTCGCTGCAGGGTCTGCGGATAACCACCTCTGTCGGATATCCGACGCGTGTCCTGTGACGGAGTACCGGGTTGGATGGGCAACGATGGATTCATTGCGTCGACGGACGCCCGGCCGTCACCCGCACCCACACTTGAACACGACCCCGTTGAACACCGGATGCCACGGCAGGTTCCCGTTCCGCAGGTCCAGCCACCGCCGCGGCGGGTTCATCGGCCCAATCGGCTGCCCGACGCGGCACGGGACGCCCCAACCGCCGACGCGGGATGGGTCGGCAAGGGCGGCGTCGATGGCGGCCTTGGGGATGCGGGCGGCGAGGCGGGGGCAGGCGGCCGGGTCGGGCGGCGCGGGCGTTGCGGTCGGTCCGATGGCGGTCGGCAACGGCGGTCGGTCGGACGTCGGCGTCGCGGGGCCGGGGGTGAGCGTCGGGGGGTTCAGCATGACCTCGACGCGCGGGATCGGGAACGCGAAGGCCCCGCCGGCCCGGACGACATCGGTGAACGCGGCCGTCGACGTCGTGAGCACCGGATAGGTGCCGGTCGCCATCGGGACGCGTACGTCGAAGCGGTAGACAGGGCTCGGCAACCAGACGTCGGAACCGTCCCAGCGCAGCGTCCGCAAGTCGGGGCTGACCGACGCGGCGGGCGGGTTCGCCGTGTCCTCGATGAGCGTCATGTTCGCGGCCAGCGTGGCCGTGATCACCAGACGCCGCAGCCAGCCGAAGGCGAGTTGCCCGCGGATCGCTTCGAAGATACTGCCGACCTGTCCGACCTGGCGCGCCTCGTAGAACGAACGCGGGCTCGTCGCGATCGAGCGCATGCACGCCACGTCGCAGCCGCCGCCGAGGCAGATCGGGAAGAGCTGAATCCCTTGTCCTCTTGCCTGCCCGGCGGCACCCATCATCGGGCCGCAGCCGCTGTTGTTCGCGCCGTCGGACAGGACGATCATCACCTCCCGCAACCGGTCGCGGTCGGTTGCTTCGGCCCGTCCGTGGTTGAGCACGCCAAGGCCCGCCTTGATCCCGCAGTCGATGCACGTGTTGCCCGCGGCGCCGACCCGCTGGATGCAGCCGACCGCCTGGGAGCGCCGGTTCGTCAGCTGGCACAATACCTTGGCCGCATCGTTGAACATGACCACTCCGACCTGCGTGCCCGGCGTCACCGGCAGCATCAACGCGTCGACGAGGGCCACGGCGGCGGCCTTCACCGTCACCTGGAGGTCGGCCATCGAACCTGAGCCGTCGAGCACGAGGACGATGTGCAGCTCGCTCGAGATGACCCCGCAGCCGTCGAACGCGGCCCGCAGCGTGACGCGCGTCACCTCGCCGGGCGCGAGGACGCCGGGCTCGGCGACGGCCTCGGGGCGGGGGACGCAGGACGACGCGGATGGGGGTGGCTGGGCGGAGGCGGGTCGCGTCGGGAGGGCGGCCAGAGCCGTGGCGGCGACGACGACGGCGAGCACGATCGCCCGGGCGATCGAGGGAAACAGAATTCGACGCATGGCTGAGGTGTCCTTCGTGCCCGCGGGCGATCGCGCGAGAGCGGGTCGCGCCGGCCGTGGCGGTGAAGGGAGGCGCGATCGGCCGGCGCGTTAGCTACAACACGCCACGGCGTCGTTCGCGGACCTGATCAATCGAACGCGCTGATCCCGGTCTGTGCCCGCCCCAGAATCAACGCATGGATGTCATGCGTCCCCTCGTACGTGTTCACCGCTTCCAGGTTCAGTACGTGGCGGATCACGTTGTACTCGTCGGCGATGCCGTTGCCGCCGTGCATGTCGCGGCTCACGCGGGCGATGTCGAGGGCCTTGCCGCAGTTGTTGCGCTTGATGAGGGAGATCATCTCGGGCGTCGCCTGGTGGGCGTCCTTCAGGCGGCCGACGCGCAGGGCCGCCTGCAATCCGAGCGCGATCTCGGTCTGCATATCGGCCAACTTCTTCTGGATCAGCTGGTTGGCGGCCAGCGGCCGGCCGAACTGCTTGCGGTCGAGCGTGTACTGCCGCGCGGCGTGCCAGCAGAACTCGGCCGCGCCCATCACGCCCCACGAGATGCCGTAGCGCGCGTTGTTCAGGCAGCTGAACGGACCCTTCAGGCCTTCGACGCCCGGCAGGAGGTGGTCGTCCGTCACGAAGACGTCGTCCATCACGATCATGCCGGTCGGCGAGGCACGCAACGAGAACTTGCCCTCGATCTTGGGGGCCGACAGGCCCGGCATCCCGGCATCGAGGACGAAGCCGCGGATCACGTCGTCCTCCGTCTTCGCCCAGATCACGAACACGTCGGCGATCGGGCTGTTCGTGATCCAGGTCTTGGCACCCTTCAGCTTGTAGCCGCCGTCCACCTTCACGGCGCGGCTGATCATGCCGCCCGGGTCGGAGCCGTGATCCGGCTCCGTCAGGCCGAAGCAGCCGACCCACTCGCCGGAGGCCAGCTTGGGCAGGTACTTCCGGCGCTGCGCCTCGGTCCCGAAGTCATAGATCGGGTACATCACCAGGCTCGACTGGACGCTGGCGGTCGAGCGGTAGGCCGAGTCCACGCGCTCGATCTCGCGGGCGATCAGGCCGTAGCTCACGTAGCCGACGCCGGCGCAGCCGTATTCCTCGGGCAGCGTCGGGCCGAGGAAGCCGAGCGCGCCCATCTCCTCGAACACGGCGCGGTCGAACGTCTCGTGCCGGTGGCCCATGAGGACGCGCGGCATGAGCTTGGCCTGGGCGTAGTCGCGCGCCGCGCCCATGACCATCCGCTCTTCTTCGGAGAGCTGGTCGTCGAGGAGGAACGGGTCCTCCCACTTGAAGTGGGGCTTGGCGCCGCCGGCGCGAACGGTGCCGTCGACGATATCGGTGGCCATCACGCCCATCGTGGTCTCCTCTGCGCGTCGCGTTCCGGCGCGCGTCGCCGGGGGCGGGGCGTCATGATAGACCAGCCCGCGGCGACGCGCGGGTTGACTCGGCGGCACCCGTCCGACACCATCGGCGTTCCGGCCCCCGACGTGCCCGCGGAGCCCGCTGTATGCAGATTGCGATCGTCCTCGGCCTGCTCGGGGTCACCGTCGTGCTGTTCGCGACCGAGAAGGTGCCGGTCGACGTGATCACCCTGATCATGCTCATCGCTCTGGTGATGACCGGCGTCCTGACGGTGGACCAGGCGTTCGCCGGGTTCAGCGACGCCATCCTCGTCATCCTCGCGTCGCTGTTCGTGATCAGCGGAGCGCTCGAGCGCAGCGGCGTCATGGATGCGCTCGGCGCGCGCCTGCACATGCTTGCTCGCGGTGGGACGAACCGCTTCGTGTTGACGGTCATGGCGACGGTCGGCGCCATGTCGGCGTTCGCCAACAACACCACCACCACGGCCGTCTTCCTGCCGCCCGTCCTCGGGGTTGCGCGCAAGATGAAGGTCAGCCCGTCGAAGGTGCTGATGCCGCTCGCGCACGCCTCGATCCTGGGCGGCACGTGCACGTTGATCGGGACGTCGACGAACGTGGCGGTCAGCGGCTACATCGTACGCCACGGCATGCGGCCGATCGGCATCTTCGAGCTGGCGCCGATCGGTCTCGTCATCGTCGCGGTCGGCATCGCGTACATGCTTCTCGTTGGGCGCCACCTGTTGCCCGATCACAAGCCGGAAACGCTGGCCGAGGGTTACGAGATCCGGGAGTACCTCAGCGAAGTCGTGGTCCCCGAAGGATCGCCGCTCATCGGGCAGCGGATCTTCGGCTCCGAGCTGGCGGCGATGGGCGTGCGCGTCCTCAAGGTCGCCCGCGACGGCACGACGTTCATGCCGCAGCCGCGAACCGTCATCCGGGCCGGCGACGTGTACTTCGTGCAGGGGCGATCCGAGGACTTGGTGAAGATCAAGGCGAGGGCCGGCATCGAGATCCGCCCCGAGACCAAGCTGTCCGACCTCGGAACGCAAGGCGATGCCATCCGGGTCGTCGAGATGATCGTCACCCCGCAATCGGACCTGCAGGGCCGCAACCTCCAGGAAGCAAACTTCCGTGAGCGCTACGGGCTCACGGTGCTGGCGATCTACCGGCACGGCCATTCCTTGGTGGACAAGCTGTCGCGCGTCGTGCTGCAGACCGGCGACCTGTTGCTCGTTCAGGGACCGACCGAGCGCCTGACCTATCTGCGCCGCCATCCCGACCTCTGGACGCTCGAGGAACTCGATCCCGCGCTCTATGCGTCGCCCCGGAACGGGTTGATCACGGCTGCGGTCTTCGGCGCGGCGCTCGTGCTCGGCTTCCTCGGCTGGGTCCCGCTGCCGATCGGCATCCTCGCCGCCGCTCTGTGGGCCGTGCTGTCGCGCGCCATCACGATGGACGAGGCCTACGCGTTCATCGACTGGCGATTGCTCATCCTGATCGGTGGCATGACCGCATTCGGTATCGCGATGGATCAGAGCGGCGCGGCGAGCTTCCTGGCCGACGGTATCGTCGGCGCGCTCCAGCCGTGGGGGGATCGCGTCGTCCTGGCGGGCTTCTTCGCGCTGACGCTGATCCTGACCCAGCCGATGTCGAACGCGGCCGCGGCCCTCGTTGTGCTTCCGGTCGCCATCGAGGCTGCCCGGTCGCTCGGCGCCGACGAGCGCACGTTTGCGATCGCGATCATGCTCGGGGCATCCGTGTCGCTGATCACACCCTTCGAGCCGTCCTGCATCCTGGTGTACGGTCCGGGCAAGTACCGCTTCCGCGACTTCGTCAAGGTCGGCTTTCCCTTGACGCTCATCCTGATGGCCGTCGTCCTCTTCCTTGTCCCGCTGTTCTGGCCGATGTGACGGGCCTGCGCCGGAGCGGGCGCGCTACAATGGCCAGGTCGCGCGTCGGCCCGGCCCTTGGTGGGCCCGGCCTAGCGTTCGTCCGGGCGGATAGCTCAGTTGGTCAGAGCGCCTCGCTTACACCGAGGAGGTCGGGGGTTCGAGCCCCTCTCCGCTCACATGGGCGATCGATAGCCGCCGGTGGTGCGGCTACCTATGGCACAGGCGCCGCCGTCGGCACCACGACGTCCGTCGGGGTCGGCGTCGGCGTGACGAGCGGGTCGGGCTCCATCGCCAGGAAGGCGCTGCGGACGAGGTTCCACTCGGCGGGCATCAGGCGAACGATCGAGGTCATGTTCTCGCCCGACGGGACGGAGTCCAGGTAGACGACGCGCTCGTCGATCGGCATGCGGTAGATGTCGCCGTCGCCGATGCGCAGCGCGATGCGCGCCAGCGACGAGATCTCCCGCGGAGTGAGGTCGGTGTCGACCGTGTCCTGCAGGGCCGGGATCAGCTTGGGCAGATCAAGGATGACGCCGGGCCGCATGCCGGCCTTTTTGATCGCGATCAGGACCTGCATCTGGCGCTTCGAGCGGTCGAGGTCGCTGGTGGAGTAGCGCGACCGGGCGTACTGGAGCGCGCGCTCCCCGTCGAGGTCGTTGGGGCCCGGCGGGAAGTCGATCGTCATGTGCCGGCAGTCGGCCGTCGGGTAGTTCTCGTCGTGCAGGCCGACGGTGGGGTCGTTGGGTGACGGCGGGACGTCGACGGTGATCGGGCCGACGGCGTCGACGATCTTCAGGAAGCCGTCGAAATCCACTCGGACGTAGCGGTGGATCGGGAGCTCGAAGTTGTCCCAGATCGTCTGCTTGGCCAGTCCAGGGCCGCCGTCCGGCTCGAAGCCCTCGGCCTCTCCCCAGTAGTGTGCCGTCGTGAGCTTCTGGCTGCCGTGGCCGGGCACGAAGACCCAGAGGTCGCGCGGCAGGTTCATCATCGTCACCTTGGCCGTCCGCGGGTCGATGCGCACGACGATCATCGTGTCCGTGCGGTTCGCGTTGGACTCCGGGTCGGCGCCCTCGCAGATGTCGCGGTCCATCCCGAGCAGCAGGATGTTCACCGGGCCGTGGCGGTCCCAGACGCCGGGGCCGGCCGCGGCGGCCGCCGCGGCGTCGGCTTCCGGCGCGACGGCGGCCGGCGTCGCGTCCGGCGGCGCAACGGGCGCGGTGCTGTCGCGCCACGACAGGCCGGCGAAGGCGACCATCGCGCCAAGCGTCACGAGCTCGGCGCCGAGGAACAGGACGACGAGCGTGAAGAGGATGCGCAGCAGCCAGCTCGAGCGTGGGCGGGCCGCCGGCGCCGGGATCGTGGGCAGCGGTCGGGTGGTGGCCATGGGAACCTGGTCGGCGGCGAGCGGCTTCCGCGCGGGTGCGGCGATCACGCACAGGGATGTCGGAGCCGGAGGAAACGGGCGGGGCGTTGTTGGACCTAGGGCCGGGCGAGTATAGCATACGGGGTCGGCCTCTTCGGTCGTCCCAAACCGCCGCGCGGTCGCGCGATGAGGAATCTCCATGACACCCCAACCTGAGCTGGCCGGTGCGGAAGGCGGTGCCAACGCCCTGCTGGCCTACCTGGACGCGCAGCGCGCCGATCGTGCGGCGGCCTGGCCCGAGGTGCTGGCAACGACCGTCGTCTCGTTGACTGCGCAGTTCCCGCACTTCCATTGGACCGGCATCTATCTGGTGCGGGACGATGTCCTCCACCTCGGCCCGTTCGTCGGCCACCCGACGGAGCACGTCGCCATCCCGGTGGGTGAAGGGATCTGCGGCGCAGCGGTGCAGCAGCGTGCCACCATCGTCGTCGACGACGTGGCCGCCGACCCGCGCTACCTGGCATGCTTCGCCTCGACGCGGAGCGAGATCGTCGTGCCGATCCTCGCGCCGGACGGCAGCGCGATCGGCGAGATCGACGTCGACAGTGACCAGCCGGCGGCGTTCACAGCGACGGATCGGTCCTACCTCGAGCGCGTCGCCGAGCGGCTGGCCCACCTGGCGCCGCCTGCCGGCGACGCCGCGACGGTGCCCGCGCTCAACCTCGCCCGGGCCGAACGGGCCGCGCCGTGAGCGGTCACTTGCGGCACACCCGATTCGAGGGCCAATCGTGTTCCTAGACGAAGCGACGATCGACGTCGAGGGCGGCGACGGCGGCAACGGTGCCGTGGCGTTCCGCCGCGAGAAGTTCGTGCCGCGCGGGGGTCCGAACGGCGGACACGGTGGGAAGGGCGGCGACGTGATCCTCGTGGCCGACGAGAACCAGAACACGCTGTACAGCTTTCGCTTCACGCAGCGCCACGCCGGCGGCCGCGGCGGGCACGGCGGCGGACACGACCGTCACGGCAAGAACGGCGAAGCGCTCCGCCTGGCCGTGCCGTGCGGGACCGTGGTCTGGGATGCCGACACCGGCGAGCTGATCGGCGACCTCGTGACCCACGGCCAGACGCTGACGGTGGCCAAGGGCGGGCGGGGCGGGCGCGGCAACAGCGCCTTCAAGAGCCCGACGCACCAGGCGCCGCGCGAGGCCGAGAACGGCGAGCCGGGTCAGAAGCGGCGGATCCGGCTCGACCTCAAGCTGATCGCCGAGGTCGGGATCATCGGCCTGCCGAACGCCGGCAAGAGCACGCTGCTGGCGGCGGTGACGGCGGCCGAGCCCAAGATCGCCGACTACCCGTTCACGACGCTCGTCCCGAACCTCGGCGTGGCGGACATCGGCTACGACACGCTCGTCCTCGCGGACATCCCGGGCCTGATCGAAGGCGCCAGCGAAGGCGCCGGGCTGGGCGACCGCTTCCTGCGCCATGTGGAGCGCACGCGGCTGCTCCTCCATCTGGTCGACGGCAGTGCGGCGGATCCGGTGGCCGATTACCGGACGATCAACGCCGAGCTGGCCGCCTCGAGCCCTGCGCTGGCGGCCCGCCCGCAGGTGGTGGCCGTCACCAAGCTCGACCTGCCGGATGTCGAGGACCGCCTTCCGGAGCTGCGCGACGCCCTGACCGCCGCCGGCGCCACGGACGTCCACGGGATCAGCGCGCTGACGATGATCGGTGTCGACGACGTGCTGCGCCACGTCCACCGCCTGGTGCGGTCGCTGCCGCCGCCCGAGGTGGCCGCGCCCTCCATCCCGGTCCTCCGCCCCGGCGCCGTGGACGAGCAAGCGTTCACCGTGCGGCGCGACAAGGACGGGGCGTGGCGCGTGGCCGGCGTACGGGTCGAGCGCATCGCGGCGATGACGAACTTTCAGAATGACGACGCGGTCGAGCGCTTCCAGCGGATCCTGCAGGCGGACGGGGTGCTGGACATACTGCGCGAGCACGGGGTGGGGGAGGGGGACATGGTGCGGTTTGGGGAGGTGGAGTTGGAGTGGACGGATTAGGCTGCCGGCATCACCGGCGCAGGACATCGAGCGGCCAGATCGGCAGCCACGGTTCGCCGCAGCCGCTGACCTCAACGAGATGGCGATGTCCCGTGTCATCGATCCACAGCGAGGCTCGGACTCGGCGCCGGGGCGATACGTCTGTGACGTTTGCCGTGGCCGACATCGTCCAATCGGCGCGGTAGTAGCCGTCGCCAGGGTCGACCGTGCTGACGACCTTCATCTGGCAGGCTGTGAAGGTCGAACCGTCGGGTGCTTTGGCGAGCGAGGTCCGCGTTTCGGGCATCGGAAACAGGGTCGCGTTGACGATTTCGCCTGCGTACGCGCGCCGCGCGGGGCGGAAACCGATCGTTAACATGTTGGGGAAGCGTGCCCGTCGCAGTGCCGGATCGCTGTGGAGGAGCGTCGCACCGGGCCAGCGCGCGCTGAGCGCTCGGACGGCCGGCTCGCGGTCGTCGCGAGCGAACAGGTGGAGCGCGTCCGCGCCATACCCCTCCGACAGCACCCGCTTCAATCGCCCCGCCAGCCACGCCTCGACCTCGTCCTTCGGATCCTGCAAATCGCGCCCATACTCGACGAGCCACACCCGCGGATGCGCGTCGACAATCCCATCAAGCTTCGCCTGCCAGTCGTCGTGACCCGCCAACGTCTCGCTGCCGCGGTCGGGGAACAGGACGACGGGCGGCCGATCGGCCCATCGTGGCGGCGCGTCCGCCGGGAACTCGTAGCGCGGGTTGCCCAGCGGCTGCTCCCAAGCCCGATCGTAGTGGTACAGCCACAGCGGGTAGCGGTTGCCGCTGACGAGCAGGACGACGTCGCCGGGCTCGGCCTGGCTCCAGACGGCTAGGGCCATCGTCGGGATGGTGTCGGTGGCGCGGCGGGGGGCGTAATAGGCGGGGAGGTGGACGAGCGAGGGGGCGAGCACGAGGATCGCCAGTCCCCAGGCAGAGCGGTGCCGAGTGGCCGCGCGGGCGATGATCGCAGCCACCACGACCAGGGCGGGGGCCGCGAAGGGCGCGAAGTAGCGCGCTTCGACGTTCGGGCTGTAGAAGAAGGAGCGGGGTTGGGTGATGGCCCAGATGGACAGGGGGGGGATGAGGAGGAGGGCGACGAGGACGGGGAGGACGGGGAGGACGGTCGGCAGGGGAGAAGGATGACCGACGCGCTGCGTGACCAGCCAGGCGATGGCGATGGCGATGGCGAATGCGGCGACCCAAGGCCAGGCGCTGTCGATATCCGTCGACACTCCGGTCGCCAACAACGTCAGCCACAGTTTGACGGTGAACCACAGGCTTGGCCCTTCCTGGACGACCCGCCATGACGACATCCGCCCGCCCGCGTAGATCGCCCACGGCGCGAACGCGACAAGCACAGCAACCTGTGCCAGCGACCATTCGACGATCCGCCGCCAAGGTTCCTGCCCCTCCACCAGACTGGTCGATGGGGTCCCCGCGGCACCCTCGGTGCGGTGGGGTTCGGGAGAAGGTCGGGGGGTGAGGGCCTTGGGGCGCCGGTTCGCAATTGCCGACGGCAACACGAATCGACGCGCGACACGCCGCCCCATCAATGCCCATCCGACGACAACGTTCAGCGCCACCAGTCCCGCCCCCGCCAAGTACACGCTGTGCAGCGCCCCCGTTGCCCCGACGACATACAACGCCAGATCCCATCGCGCCCTGCCCCGCCTCCGCCCTTCCAACCACCGCAGCATCCCCAACGTCGCCGCCATCAAGCACGCCCCCGCCAGCGCGTACATCCGCAGCTCCATCGACCACCACACCAGGAAGCGGGACGTGGCGACGGCGGCGACGGCCAACACGCCGCCCGACGTGCCGGCCAGGCGCCGACCGAGGGGCCACGCGAGGGCGGTCAGCACGACGCCCGTGAACACGACGACCAGTCGCAGCGCGAACGGATCGTCGCCCACCAGGCGCAGCCAGAGCCGGAGGGACCAGAAGAACAGGGGCGGATGGACATCGCCCGCGGTCCAGCGCGTGGCCTCGGCGATGCCCTGGCGTGTCGCCCAGACCGCCAGTCCCTCGTCCCACCAGATGTCGGCGTCGGCCAGACGGAAGATGCGCAGCGCAACGGCGACGAGCAGCAGCGCAACGACCACCCACCGTGCCGCATCGGCGCGCGCGCCGCGGCCGCGGTCACTCATGCCGCGGCGGCGCGCGCGATCGTGCGGCGGCGGAAGCGGCGGAAGGCCAGCACGGCGGCCACTGCGCCCGCGAGGTACAGCGCCCAGCGCAGCAGCCCGAGCTTGAGCGGCCTGAGCGGGTCCGGTGGATCGGGCGCGGTGATCCGCACTTCGTCCAGCGGCAACTCGCCCGCGTCGACGCGGAGGATGACGCTGTGGTCGCCGAACGGCAGGTCGTCCTCCCCATACTCCGCCTCGCCGGGGGCGATCGTGACCGTGCGCGTAACGCTGTCGCGGAAGACGAACAGCGTGATCGGGCCGGTCAGCGGCACCGTCGCGGACAGCGATGCGGACGGGGCGAGGTCGGCGGCCACCGTCGCGGTGACGGGGAGCGTGGGCGTCGGGGCGGAGCGCGTTGGGGTCACGGCCGCGGTGGACGTTATGGCGAGCGTCGCGGTGGTGGCCGCGGTCGAGGTGGTGGCGAGCGTGACGGTCGTGGCGAGCGTCGATGTGGTCGCGCGCGTGGTCGTTGCAGGAGGCGATGGCGCGATGCTGGGCACCAGGGTGGCGCGGTCGACGATGGCGCGTGCCGTCAGGAGCGGCGCCGGTGGCGGCGCCGTCGTCGCGCCCTGCGCGTGTGCGACCGCGGGCCAGGCGTGTCGTGCTCGGCCCTGTTTGCCATCGACCTCGTCGACCTCGTCGTCCTGCGGCGCCGTGCCGCGGCTGTACGGGTCGAGAACGAGGCGCCAGCCCGTGCCGCGGAAGCTGAAGTTGAGCTCGGCGCTCGTGCTCCCGTGGCGCGTGGCCAGGCCGAGATCCGTTTCGGACGGATCGCGCCAAGGGCCGGAGTAGAACAGGGCCGGGTCGATGACCGCGTGGCGGCCGCGCATCAGCCGCGGCGAGCGTCGCCCGATCTCCTTCACGGCGGCGTAGGCCGGCAGCTCGGTCCAGTCGGGTTCCAGGAGCCGGAACCAGCCCTCCGGGCGACTGTGCCACTCGCGATCCGGCCGCCGCAGGAACCACAGGCAGGCGACGCCGACGAACGGCCATTCGTCCTGGAGTCGCTCGTACGCATCGCGGGTGTATTCGGCGCGCAGCGCCTCGGTGACGCGGCCGTAGGTGGCCGGGAACGGTGTGCCGTCCTCGGCCGCCTCCGGCGGGCTGTCCCAGCCGAACTCGGTCAGCCAGATCGGCGTCGCCTCGTCGCCGTGGCGGACCATGATGTCGCGCAGCAGGAGCACGCGGCTGAAGTTCGTGCGGTCGGCGCTGGCGCGGCGGTCGGTCGGGCCCGTCCAGAGGCCGAAGCCCTGGGCGCCGAGAACGTCGAAGCCTTCCTCGAAGTAGCCGTTGGGGTACGCGGCAGCGTCGACGTCCTCGAGCTCGTACAGATCCCGGAGGAAGTCCAAGTCGCTGACGTTGCGATCTGACTGCTCGGTCGTCGGCGAGAGCGCGGCGCTGACGACGACGACGTCGTTGCAGACCGAGCGCGCGGCGGCGGCGGCGGTATTCAGGAGCTTGGCGTATCCGGCCGGATCGGGTTTTCTCTCGCCCCACTCGGGGTAGATGTTCGGTTCGTTCCAGATCTGGTAGTAGCGCACCCGCCCGCAATAGCGCCCCGCCACCGCCTTGACGAAGTTGGCATAGTCCGCCAGATCGCTCGGCGGGCCCATCCGCGCCTCGCCCTCGGCCGCCACGTCGGCGTACGCCCAGTCGGGCGGATTGTCGAGGCGGACCAGCAGCTGAACGTCGTACACATCCGACCAGTGGACGATCCGGTCGTACTTGTCCCAGGCGGGGCGCGCCGGATCATTGCGTCGGTCCTCGAAGTCGCCCCGGGCATGGATCTCGATGTCCTCCCACGGGAACTGCTGCCGAGCCCAGCCGATCCCGGCTGCGCGCATCCGCTCGAATGAACGCTTGACCACTTCCTCGTCCGGCTCGAGCTGCAGGAACGTGTTCACGCCATAGGGGCTGACGGACAAGTGGTCGATCGGGGCGTCCGGCGCCAGCTGAAGCCGCGGCTGTGTGAGCTGGAGCATCGCCAACGCCCCGACGCCCTTGACGCCTTCGACGAGCGACTCCTCGCCGGTCACCGTTTTGAACCACGCCCGCGACTCCGGCTTGAGCGCCCAGCGCACCACCCGCCCGCCGACGATGACAAGCGCGATGGCCAACGCCGCCTCGATGACCTTCGGCTGCCGTGCCATGCGCACCGCCCTGCGGAACGCGTCCGGCGCCTCGTCGACGAGCGCATCCACGCGCGCCCGGTACACGGCCAGCCAGCGCTCGAGCCGATCGGCCCATGCGCCGGCGTCTGCCGGCGTGCGGCGGGGGCGGCGCGGGTCGGGCATCATGCGACCACCGTCGTACGGGGGAACGGTGCGTCCGTCATCGGATCACGCCAAGGTTCGCACATGGGATCGTACGTGGGATCGCTCAGGGAGACGTGCAGGGAAACGTTCATGCAATGTCGACGAACGACAGTACGACGGGTACCGATCCCGAGAAGGCCAGCAACAGCGCGATCTGACGGGTGTCGGAACGCCGCGCGAAGATGAGCCCGAGGATGCCGACCACAGGGACGGCGATCTTGGCGGCCAGGAACACCGCGGGTTGGGTGACCACGACGTCCCGCTGCGCGAGCAGGACGTAGAGGGCCAGGACCGCGGCGGCCATCCCCAACCGGCCAAGCCACGTCCGGCCGCCGGCCGAGGCGGCCATCAGCGCGGCCAGGACCGCCTCGTAGACATACCAGCCGCACAGGAATTGTTCCAAGCGGTTCGACCTCATCGGTACACTTTCCGCCGCGCGTCGGCGGAGGATAGTCGAAGGCGGCCGGGCGGCACAAGTCCGCGGGCGGCGCCCGGCCGCCGCGACGGGCGTGGGCGGCATCGGCGCGCCGTGCACTGAAACTGGCGGCCCGCGAGGCTGCGTGCTAGACTCGACGTTCGGCAACCAGCCAGGGAAGGGGGTGATGGCACATGTCTGTTGATTCGCGGCCCGGCGAAAGCTTCGAGGGTCTCTTGAAGCGCTTCCGCAAGGAGGTCGCCAAGTCCCGCATTCTCAGCACGTACCGCCGCAAGCGGTGGTTCACCCCGCCGAGCGAGGAGCGCCGTCTGGCCAAGAAGAAGGCCGAACGCCGCGCCCGCCGCCGCGCGCTCCGGGCGAACCGGACGACGCGCTAGCGTAGGGAAGAGACATAGGTAAGGGCGCCCGCGAGGGGCGCCCTTACTCGTTAACTCGCAGTGGCGACGTCTTGCGGTCGACGAGCCTTCGGCAGCTGAAGCTGGCCGGCTGGAGGCGTCCCTGTCGGGCCGCCATGGTGCCCGCGAAGGCGGGCACCTCGAATTCGGCTGCGCCTGCGAAGGCAGGCGCCCTGGCCGAAGGCCATCCAGCCGGCCGGCTTTAGCCGCCGGTGGTTTCTAATCCTCCCGTCCGGTATCGAGATCGATGCGGTCGTTCTGGATCTGCGGGTCGTCGCCGGTGACCTCCAGCAGCCACGACCGGCGCGGTTGGCCGTTCGGCTCACAGCACGGACCTTGGTCCTCCAGGCTGCCGCCGGTCGTCTGCCAGTCCAGCAGGCGGCCGAGCGGGCGACCGGGGATGCCGGCGCGTTCGAAGAACGGGAAGTACCTCCCGGACTGCCCGCCGTCGTCGCGCAGCCACAGGTAGCTCAGCCCGACCAGGCAACTGTCGTCGCCGTGGTTGTCCACCGGATCCATCCGCATTCGCTCGATCGTGCCGCTCCAGCCTTTCTCGGCCGGCATTTGGACGATGTGCGTCGTGAACCGGCCGGTCGTCGCGCGGGCGTGGAGCGTCACCTTGCGGCGCTCGTTGAAGCCGCCGTGTTCCGGGCGCTGGAAGAAGAACGCGAACGCATCGTCGCTGCACGTGTGGCCGAGGCTGATCTCGACCATGTCGAATACGGGCCGCGGGCCGGGGCCGGGGGCGGGGCCGGACCCGCTGCCCGACGCGCCCTGATTGCACCGCCCGACGCCGTCGCAGCCGCCGAGCGGATCGCCGTAGCCGTGGCCGAAATCGCCGGGCTGCGCGTTCTGGAGCGCGGTGATCATGACGGCCCGCGACGTGGTTCGCACGGCGTTCGAACGGCTCGGCACGGGCGCGACGAGCGGGTTCAGAAAGCGTACGTTGTCGCCGTCGAAGCCGACGATGACGATGAAGTGGTCGCCGAACCGGCCGTTGCGGTTCTTGTGGAGTTCGGCGTTGTCCAGGCCCGGGAAGTTGGCGGGCGACGTGCTGACGAGACCGATCACCGGGATGCACTGCCGGTTCATCGCCTCGATCGCGGCGATGCCCATCGCTTGCTCGCGCAAGCAGAGGCCGTGCGCGGCAGCGCCCCGGTCAAGGTCGTCCCAGTCCGTCGGCGGGTTGCACGGCCCGTCCGCGCGGCCCGTCATCGTCTGCCGCAACTGGGCGACGAACGCCTGGTCGCCCACGCCGGCCGGGCGGCGGCCGTTCGCCTCGACGATCATCGCCACGGAGGCCGGCCCACAGTTGTTGTGGCCGTTGAGCGATGTGGCGCGGCACTGCGTCGGGCACGTGCCGTTCCGGCAGTCGCACGTGCATTTCTCCTGCAAGAACAGTTGCGAGATGTACGGAACCGGCAGCGGTACCGGCGCCGCCTGTGTCAGACCGGCCGCCGAGACGCCGGCGGCGATGCCGAGGTCGGCGATCAGCGACAACGCGACGCCGATCGCTGCACTCTGCTTGTGCGAGCACATCGTTCACTCCCAGTTTGAGGTGGATGTTGAGCCAGTGGGGGGCGTCGTGGTTGCCGGTTGGCTGTCGGCCGGGCCGGTGCTTGCGACGGTCTACCAGGGCAGCACCGAGGTCTCGATCAGCTGCTTGACGTGCTGCGTCACGCCGTTCACGACGACCGGCTCGCTCTTCACGTACGCCACACGCAGCCCGCCGGACACCGGGCGGGCGATGACGTTGCCGAGCACGGTCACGCCGGCGGCCGAGATGCGGTGCGCTGCGCCGCTGGCCGTGTCGATCTCGTACAGCGTGCCGCCTTGGACGACGAAGACGCGATTCGCGGCGATGACGAGCTCGCCTGCCAGCGCCGTCTGGCCGGTGGCGCGGGTCAGGTCGGCGACGTGCGTCAGCGTTCGGTCGGCCAAGTCATACACGGCCAGGTCGGTCTGATATGCGGCCGCGCCCGCCGCCGTCCGCCCTCCGTTCTTGGCGCGCAGGACGTACAGACGCGCACCGGCGGCATCGAAGCCGACGTCCGGCATCGCCTCGCCCGGCAGCTGCACCTGGGCGATCGGCGTCCCGGTCGTGCTGTCGATGATCTGGACGAGACTGCTGTCCAGGTCGGACATGGCCGCCAGCGCGATGCGGCTGCCGTCCGGTGAGACGTCGAACGCACCGCCGCCGTCGCCGACCGGTGTCTTGAGGCCCGACGCGAGCGTCGTCGAAGCGCGTGTGGCGATGTCGATCCGGAGGAGGTCGCCCCCGGCGTCGAGGCCGATGACGGAGCGGCCGTCCGGCGTGAGCGCGTACCCGTCGATCATGCAGCAGCCCTCCGTGAGGTTCGTCATCGTGATGCCGTCCGTGCTCAGGTGGAAGAGATCGCGCGGCGCCGTCACGCTGCGGTTCAGGTCCGCCATGTCCCATGCCTGCACGTGCGCGACGACGCCGTCGCTGTTCGGGTTCGCGGCGATGTCGATGTAGGCGCGGTGCCCGCCGTCGAGTCCGGCGAGCACCGTACCGGTGGCCGCGTAGGACTGCGCTGCGGGATCGAACGCCAGCTTGTAGAGTGCCGGGGGGTTCGGGAAGGCCTTGTTGACGGTGTAGACGATGTCGTCGCCGTCGCCGAGGAAGGCGATGTGCTTGACATACCACTCGGATTCCGTGGATGTCTGGGGGATGCTGCCCGAGACGTCGGCGTTCAGGACGGCGCTCGGGGCGAAGAGCGTGGCGCCGAGCATCGGCTGGCGCACGGCGGAACCGGATCGGGGTCCGGCCTCGGAAGCGCGGTCGCGGACCTCGGCGATCCGACGACTGCCGAGCAGAGCCGCGACGAACACCGCTGTCGCCGCGGCCGTGACCGCCAGCGTCGGCACGACGGCGCGCGTGTTCGATCGGCGTGGTTGACCCATGAGGACCCTCCCTTGGTGGAACGAATCGTCGAAGCGTGGGTGGTGCCGGCCGGCATGGGGAGTATGGGGGGTGGGCGTTGCGCAGGCGTCCCAAGGCGCCGCGCTGGACGTGGACCCCTACGGCAAGGCGCTCGTTGCGGATGCGGGATCAGGCGGACGCGCCGCGGAACACCCGTTGCAGCGCCTTCCAGACGACCTCGACCGTCACCGCCTCGATCGGCCGTCCCCACCCGCCCGGCGTGACCGCCTCGCCCGCCCCCGGCACGGGTCCGTAGCGCAGCGCGCTCGTCGGCCCGAAGACGACGACGACGGGTGTGCGGACGGCCGCGGCCAGGTGCGCCACGCCGCTGTCATTGCCGAGGTAGACATCGGCCCGGGCGATGAGGGCGGCCGTCGCGCCGAGGGACAGTCGCCCCGCCACGTCGAACGCGCATGTCCCGTATGCGGCGGCGCCCGACACCACTTCGGCCGCCGGCGCGACGTCGTCCGGCCCGCCGACGACGAGCGCCGTTCCGCCCAAGCCGGTCCAGCGGGACGCGATCGCGGCGAAGCCGGCGGCCGGCCAGCGCTTCGCGAGGTGCTCGGCGCCCGGGTTCCGGCCGCCGCCGGGATGGAGGACGAGCCATGGTCGCGGCAGGGCGGACGTCGGGCCGCCTTCCGGCGTGGCGAACGACGTCGCCGATGCCGTCATCGCCGCGACCGCAGCCTCGGCCGCCGCCACGTCGCCCGCCGACGGCACGAACACCGGCCGCGGTTCGGCGGGCGGTATGCCGACGGCGCGCGCGAGGTCCAGGTAGATCGCGGTTTCATGGCGGGGATCGTCCACGGTCGCCGGCACGCGCACGGTGTGCCATCGGCCGCGTCCGCCGCTGTCGAGCCCGACGCGCATCGGGATGCCGGCCAGCCGGGCGATCAGGGCCGGGATCGGCGATCGCTCGGCGATGAACGCCGCGTCGTACCCGCCGCTGCGCAGCGTGCGCACGAGCCGGGCGACGGCCGCCGGGCGCAGATCCCCGCGCTGCGTGCCGGTCGCGTCCACGAGCGCGTGGATGTCCGGATTGCCGACGAGAACGGGACGGCTGTGGCTGCCGACGGCCCAATCGATCCGTGCTTCCGGCCAGGCGGCCTTGAGGCTGCGCGCCAGCGGCGTGGCCATCAGCACGTCGCCGATGCAGCATGGCTTGAGGAGGATGATGCGGCGAGGGGGGAAGGCCTTCATCCGGCGAACCCTTTGCGGCTCACGCCGACCGTCGCCGTCCACCGCCTCTGGGCGCGCCGGGCGCGGCGCTCGGCGTCGTCGGCCCGTGATACGGCGGTGCGACGATCTCGAACAACGTGCACAACCGCCGATCGAACATCCGCGTGCGCAGGCTGGAGTGGAGGTTGTCGAGGTTGCTCGTCGTCGTGATGACGGTCGGCAGGCGGGCGGCGTAGCGGTGGTTCAGGAGCTGGAAGAGCTTCTCCTGCGCCCACGGCGTCGCGCTCTCCGTGCCGAGATCGTCGAGGACGAGCAGGGGCGCACGGCGGACCTCGTCGAAGCGTTGGTCGTAGTCCACTTTGCTGTTCGGGCTGAACGTGTTGCGGAGGTGGTCGAGAAGGTCGGGCACGACGACGAAGAGCGCCTCGCCGCCGTTCGCCGCGTACGCGTTGGCGATCGCCGCGGCCAGGTGCGTCTTGCCGACGCCGTGCGCGCCGAGGATGACGAACCAGCCGGTCGGGTTCATCGCCCAGGTGTAGGCCTCGTGTTGGGCGCGGGCGAGGTGTTCGGCCTCCGTGCGCTGGACATAACCGGAGCGCACGTTCCATGTGGCGAAGGTCTGATCGGCATATAGATGGAGGCTCGAGAGCTCGTCCGACTCGTGCGGTAGCCCGAGGCGGTAGTCGATCGTCCGGATGTCGATCTGCTTGGCGAACCCGGCGTGGCCGAAGCGCGAGCGCAGGCGCTCGTCGAACGCGTCGGGGGCGACGTTCGTCGTGATGACGGTGGGGAGCTGGTGGGTGTAGCGGTGGTTCAGGATCTGGAACAGCTTCTCGCCGGCCCAAGGCGTCGGCGCCTGTGTGCCGAGGTCGTCGAGAATGAGGAGCGGCGCACCGCGGACGGCCTCGAGCCGCGCGTCGAGGTCGCCGTCCGCGTCGCGAGCGAAGCCGGCCCGGAGATAGTCCAGGAGGTCGGGCACGACGACGAAGAGGACCGGCTCGCCCTCCGCCAGTCGGGCATTCGCGATCGCCGCCGCCAGGTGGGTCTTGCCCGTCCCGTAGCCGCCCCACAGCACGAGCCATCCCTTGGGCTGCGCCGCGAACGCGCGCGCCTCGGTCATCGCCGTGTGGAGGCTGGCGGCCGATTCGGGCGAGTTGCCGGACGCCTCGATCGTGAACGTCTCGAACGTCATTCCGTCCAGCGCCGCCAAATGCGATGCCTGTCGCACGCCTTCCGCCCGCCGCGCCGCCAGGTCGTCGGCGATGCAGCGGCACGGGTAGGCCCGGCCGAACTCGGGGTGGCCGACCGGGACGTCGTGGCGCAGCCAGCCGACGCCGCCGCAGATCGGGCAGGGCGGGGGTCCGGATGCTCGATCGTCCGCGGCATCGTCCGCGCTAGTGCTTGACCCAAGCCGCGTACGGGCCCTCGCTATCGGGTCGGCGAGAGGTCTCAGCGCGTCGCCCAGCGATTTCATCGTCATCTCCGTCGTAGCCCTCGCGCGCCCAGCGCGTGAGGATCGCCCGAACGTAGCTCCACTTGCGCGCGCCGGCAGCCGCCGCCAGCCGGAACGCGTGCGCGAGCCACGCCGCAGGATAGGTGGCCGCGGCCTCGGCGAGCTCGTCGGCCAGAATCGGGCTGACCATGCCGATCGTCTGCTCGTACAGGGCGAAGATGTTCGGTCGATCTGCCGGATCGGCCGGTTCGTCGGACTCCGTCGGATTCGCGACTCGTGCCGCCTGCCCGGCGGCGAGAGACGACGTCGTCGTCGCAATCGACGCGGTCGCCAGCGCCGCCAGGTCCGGCCAGCGGCCCGGATCCGCCGCCACGTCGTCGATCACCTGCCGCCCGGCGCGGTCGTTCACGGCGTACCAGCCGCCGCCGTCGAGCAGCAGGCCCTGGGCCACGAGCGTGCGGCACGCCTCCCCGATCGCCGCCGTCGCTGCCGCGCCCGTGCGCGACGACGATTCGCCGGCCGGGGCGTCGAGGCGCACGGCGGCCGCCCGCCGCAGCCCGAGGTCGGACGCGACGTCGGCTGCGCGGACGGCCGGTGGGGCGCCGGCGGGGCGGCGGTGGACCTGCCAGATCGTCCAGAGGAGGACGCGAAGCGCCAGCGGGTCGGCCAGCGCGGCGAGGTCGCGGCTGAACAGCACGTCGGGCACGGGCGTCGTGCGGGCGCCGGACGGGTAGCCGGCGGCGGCGCGCGGGTCGCGGGCGGCCTCGCCGGCGGGGCGCGCACTGCCGGCGAGGCCGGGGCGGCGCGACACCGCCGGCCCGGGTGTCGGGCGCGTCGGCCGGGTGGTCAAGGTGCGCCCCAGCCGGCCGGCGGCGCCTCGAGCGCCGCGCCGCTCGGCGCCTTGGCCAGGTCGGCGAAGCGCGTCTCGGCGCCGATGAACACGAGCTCGATCTGTCCGGTCGGGCCGTGACGGTGCTTGGCGACCATGACCTCGGTGATGTTCGACCGCTCGGTCTCCTTGCCGGCCTCGGCGTCGCGGTAGAGGAACAGGACGATGTCGGCGTCCTGCTCGATCGCACCGGACTCGCGCAGGTCGGACAGCTGCGGGCGGCGGTCGGCGCGGTTCTCGACGGCGCGCGAGAGCTGGCTGGCGGCGATGACGGGCACCTTCAGCTCGCGGGCGAGCGATTTCAGGCTGCGCGAGATGAGGCCGATCTCCTGGACGCGGTTCTCGACGCGCTTGCCGGCCTGCATGAGCTGGAGGTAGTCGATGATCACGAGGTCGACGCCGCGTTCGGAGACGAGCCGTCGGACCTTGGCGCGCACCTCGAACGGCGAGATGCCGGGCGTGTCGTCGATGTAGAGCGGCGCCCCGGCGAGCTCGCCCATCGCCCGGGTCAGCAGCTCGAGGTCACGGTCGTTGCGGATCCGGCCGAGGCGAAGGTCCTGGGCGGAGATCCCGGTCTTGGAGGCCAACAGGCGCTGCGCCAGCTGCTCGGCGCTCATCTCGAGGCTGAACACGGCCACCGTCAGGCCGGTCTCGATGGCGACGTTCGCGGCCACGGAGAGCAGCCAGCTCGTCTTGCCCATGCCCGGCCGGCCGGCGACGATGCACAGGTCGGACGGCTGGAGGCCGCCGAGCAGGCGGTCGAGGTCGACGAAGCCGGTCGGCGTGCCGAGCATGGACTCGCGGTTCGCCTGGATGTCCTCGATCCGCTCGAAGTAGGCATCCATGATCTCGCGCAGGGAGAGGAGCTCGCGGCGCTGGCGGTCCTTGAAGACGTTGAACAGGACGCCCTCGGCCTCGTCGATCGTCTCCTCGACGGTCTCGGCGTCGTCCTGCCACGCGATCTGGGCGATCTTGCCGGCAGCCGAGATCAGGCGGCGCATGACGGACGCCCGCTCGACGAGGCCGGCGTAGTGCTCCACGTAGTGCGCCACCGGCGTGTGGGCCATCAGCTCGGTCAGATAGGCGCTTCCGCCGACATCGACGAGCTGGTTCGCGCGCTCGAGTTCGGCGGCGACGGTCAGATAGTCGACCGCGAGTCCGCGCCGGAAGAGCTCGGTGATCGCGCCGAAGACCTTTTGGTGCGCCGGTCGGAAGAAATCGTCGGGCTGCAGCAAGCCGACGACCTGCGGCGCGGCGGCCGGGTCGATCAGGAGCGCACCGAGCACGGCCTGCTCGGCGTCGAGGTTGGCGGGGGCGACCGTGTTGGAATCGAGCATCGGGGGCCAAGGGGCCACGAGGGCCTGGTTGGAGGGAGGCGCGCCGAGGTCAGTCCTCGCCGTCGGCTGGTGGTCCGAAGTCACCAAGGTCGAGTTCTTCGAAGAAGTCGCGGAAGACGTCGAGGCCGTCCTCGTCACCGGCCGCCGACCGGGCGGCCGGCGGCCGGGAGGCGCCGGTTGCCACCTCGTCCGGCTCGGCGGTCGGGAGCTGGCCGGCGGCAGCCATCACCTCGTCGGCCACGTAGATCGGCACGTCGACCCGCACCGCCAACGCGATGGCATCGCTCGAGCGGCTGTCGATCTCGATCGTCTCGTCGCCGCGGGTGACGACGATCCGGGCAAAGTAGGTCTCGTCGGCCAGCTCGTTGACGACGACGTGGTGGACGTGGGCGCCGAGCTGCTCGATCGCACCGCGGAGGAGGTCATGGGTGAGAGGTCGATCGATCTCGGTGTGCTGGAGGCCGAGCGTGATCGCGTCCGCTTCGAACGGGCCGATCCAGATGGGCAGGAAGCGTGGGCCGTCCTTCTCGCGCAGCAGCACCAGCCGCTGCTGGTTCATCAGGCTGACCCGGATGCTCTCGACCTTGACCTCGACCATCGGGACGCTCCTCGCCTCGGCCGGCGCGACGACGACGTCGATGCAACCGGTAGGGGCGATTATACCGCGCCGGGCGGGCTACCTATAATCGCCCTCCGCGGCACCCGCTCCGCCGCGCCGACGTGGCGCTCGGGTCCGACGCCCGCCCGAAAGGTCCCGCCGACGATGCCCGATTCCATCTCGGCCCTGTTGCCCGCCCTCGGCGCGCTGTGCGGCGGCGCGTTGGCGCTGCTCGTGTTCAGCGTCGGGTTCTGGACGGCCCGCGACGCCGCCGCCCGGACGCGCGACCGGGCGCTGCGGCTGCTGTCCGTCCTGCTCGTGCTGGTGTTGCCCGGCATCGGCAGCGTGATCTACCTGCTGCTCCGGCCGCGCGAGACCTTGTCCGACCGCTACGAGCGCGAGATGGTCGAGGAGATCCTGGCGCGCGAGATCAGCCTGGCGGCGCTGGCTCGGCGACAGAAGGCGCCGGTGGTGACATCGTCGGCGGGCGGGCAGACGACGGGCGTCGATTGACGACGGGCGAATGACGACGTGGGGGCGACGCATGCGTCGGCCGGTCTTGGTTGGCCGTGCCGGTGGCTATACGGGTGGCCTAAGGGCGACGCGTTCGCGTCGCCCCTACGAGGCCGGTTCCTCGAGGCCCAATACCTTGCGGACTTCGTGGTCCAGCGTGGCGTTGTTCGGGAACATGCCGGTGTGCACCAAGCGGACGACGCCCTCGGTGTCGATGAGGAACGTCGCCGGGAGGCCGTAGACGCTCCAGTCGTTCTGGAGTTGGTAGGCGGCGTCGCCCCACAGGATCGGGAACGTCAGGCCGCTCTGCGTGACGTAGCGCTGGATCGTTTCCTCGGCCATGCTCGGCGGCACCTTCTCGCCGCCGTCGACGGCCAGCAGCACGAGTCCCTGGTCCTTGTAGTTGTCGTGCGCCTTCTGCAGCCACGGCATCTCCCGCCGGCACGGCGGGCACCACGTGGCCCAGAAGTTCACGAGCACCGTCTTGCCGGCGTGCGACGACAGGCTGACGTCCTCGCCGCTGTCGAGCTGCGTGAGCGTGAAGTCCGGCACCGGCTTGTCGAGAAGCGGGTGGGACACCTCGCGCAGCGGGAAGATCGTCGGGTCGTTGTCGAGGTCGGGCTGGGCGTACGGGTCCACTCCGGCGTCGGTGATCCCGGAGCTGCCCGTCAGCGGCATCGGCCGGCCGTCCGGGCCGATCACGACGACCTGGCTGGTCGGCACGGCGACGACCGGTGAAGGAGAGGGCAGCGTCTCGACGACCTTGCTGCCGCCGATCATCCGTCCGAGATACCAGCCGGCGACGACGACCGCCACCGCCAGGACGGGCAGGAGCAGTGCCTGCCAGCCGATCTCGATGACACGCTCGTCCGGGGTGTCGAGCTGAGCTGCACTTCCCAGTGGCGCACTGCCCCGTGTCGCGTCGACCGCCGCTGCTTGGGTCTCATCCATCGTTGTCTCCTGATCCGAATCCGTCCAGCCGAGCGATGATAGCATACGGTCGGAGATGCCGGCCCGCGGACGCGACGCCGTTGTCGATCCGTGCGCGCCGCGCCCTATAATGGACCGGTCCACGCCCCGCCAAGAGGAGTCTGAACGCGTGAAATCATCTGTCGTGCCGGCGCTGCTCATGGCGGCCCTGCTGTTGGCCCCGGCGGCGTGCGGCGGCGGGGCGTCCAAGTCGGATGAGGGCGGAACGGCGACGGCAGGCGCCGATGCGGCCGCCGCTTCGACGCCGATGAGCGGCACGCTGGCCGCCGACATCGGCGAGGCGATGGCATCCGATGGGGAGGGTACGCCCGAGCCGACGCCGAACGCCACGGTCGAGAAGCTGGCCGAGACATTCACGCTGCCGGAGGCCGGCGACGCCGACGCGCCGCTCCTGATCATGGAGTTCTCGGACTACCGCTGTCCGTACTGCAGGCAGTTCTTCGACGAGACGATGCCGTCACTGCGCAAGGACTGGATCGAGACCGGCAAGGCCAAGCTGCAGTTCTTCGATCTCCCGCTGACGATGCACGGCTTCCCGGCCGTCATCGGCGCCGAGGCTGCGCACTGCGCCGGCGAGCAGGGCGCGTACTGGGCGATGCACGATGCGCTGTACGCGTCGTTCGACGACCTGACCGAAGCTGCCGACGCCCAGGACGAGGCCGACTCGATGGCCGAGATCCTGAAGGTGGCCGAGGATGTCGAAGGGGTCGACATCGACAAGCTGACGGCGTGCGTCGAGTCCCAGCAGTACCGCCCGATCGTCAAGGAGCTGGCCGATACTGCGCTCGAGCGCGAGATCAACGGCACGCCGTGGTTCATCCTGCTTGCCGGCGACCACGCCGAGCAGATCCCGGGCTACGTGGACTACGAGACGATGCTGCCGCTCCTGGAGCGCGAGTACAGCCGCGCCCTCGGCACGCCGATCCCGACGGACACGCCGGCGCCGGCCACGCCGACGTCCGCGGTGACGGCGGAGGCCACCGCAACCACCCCGTAGGGGCACCTCTACATTTGAATGCCCGATCCGACGAGGTCGATCAACCCCGCCTCGTCGATCACCGCCACGCCCAGCTCCACCGCCTTCGCCAACTTGGACCCTGCCGCCTCGCCGGCGACGACGTAATCCGTCTTCGCGCTGACGCTGCCGACGACCTTGCCGCCGGCGGCCTCGATCCTTGCCGCGGCCTCGTCACGCGTCATCGTCGGCAGCGTGCCCGTCAGGACGAGCTTTTTGCCGGAAAGCGGCAGCGTCGACCCGTCGGACGCGGCCGACGCGACCGCTGGCGGCACCCAGTCCGGGTCGGCGACGCGCACGCCGGCCGCGGTCAGGCGCTCGACGAGCGCGCGATTGCGCGGCACGGCGAACCAGGCGACGACGGACGCGGCGATCTCGGGGCCGACGCCGTCCACGGCGGTCAGCGCGGCCTCGTCCGCCGCGGCCAGCGCGTCCAGGCCGCCGAAGGCGCCGGCCAGTGCGGCGGCCACCGTGCTGCCGACGTGCCGGATGCCGAGGCCGATCAGCAGGCGGCGCACCGGCCGATGGCGGCTGGCGTCGATCGCGGCGATCACGTTGGCGATCCGCTTCTCGGCAAAGCCCTCACGGCCCTCGAGGTCGGCGGGGACGAGGTTGTAGAGGTCGGCGACGTCCGCGATCAGGCCGTCCGAAACGAACTGGGCGACGAGCTTCTCTCCGAGGCCGTCGATGTCCATGGCGCCGCGGGCGACGAAGTGCTCGACATGACGCACGAGCTGCTCGGGGCAGGCGGCGTTCGTGCAGTACGTGTCGGCCTCGCCGGGCGTGCGGGTGACGGGCTCGCCGCAGACCGGGCAGCGATCGGGCATGTGCCACGGCAGCGCGTCGCTCGGTCGGAGCTCGGGCACGACCTTGATCACCTGTGGGATCACCTCGCCGGCGCGCTTGACGAGCACGGTGTCTCCGACGCGGATGTCGCGCTCGGTGACGTAGTCCTCGTTGTGGAGCGTTGCCTGGCTGACCGTCACGCCGCCGATCCCGACGGGCTCGAGCGTGGCGTGCGGCACGAGCTTGCCGGTCCGGCCGACGTTCACGTTGATCGCAACGACGACCGTCGTCGCCTCTTCGGAGGCGGTCTTGTAGGCGACGGCCCAGCGGGGGTGGTGCGAGACGCTGCCGAGGGCATCCTGGAGCGCGAGCCGGTCGACCTTGAGGACGATTCCGTCGGCCAGGTAGTTCAGCGACGAGCGGCGCGCCAGCCAGGCATCGGCGTAGGCGAGTGCCGCGTCGAGATCGGTGAAGCGGCGCCGATCCGGATTGCCGGGGAGGCCGATCGCCTCGAGGGCGTTCAGCAGGTCCCAGTGGGACGCGACGCCGAGGGCGTGCGGGTCGGGCACGCCGTACGTGATCAGCCGGAGCGGGCGCGAGGCGGTGATGCTCGAGTCGAGCTGGCGCAGGCTGCCGGCGGCGGCGTTGCGCGGGTTGGCGTACGTCCGGCCCTCGATGGCGAGAGCGCGCTCGTTCATCGCGGCGAAGCCGTCCAGCGGCAGGTAGACCTCGCCGCGCACCTCGAGGTCGGCCGGGATGACGACGCCGTCGGGCAGCGGCCCGTCGACGGCTGGGATGCGCAACGGTACGCCGCGGATCGTGCGGACGTTGGCGGTGATGTCCTCGCCGAGCGTCCCGTCGCCGCGCGTCGCGCCTTGGACCAGGACGCCGTCCCGGTAGCGCAGCGCCACGGCCACGCCGTCCACCTTGGGCTCGAGGACGTAGGTCAGGGCGTCGGCCGTGACTTCGCCGTTGCTGGTGATGTCGCGGTCGACGTCGGGGTCCACGTCATGGTCGACGTCGACCGCAACGTCGGGGTCAACGTCGGCGAGCCGCCGCAGCACGCGCTCGCCCCAGGCGCGCACGCCGTCGGGGCTGAACGCGTTGTCCAGCGAGAGCATCGGGTGTGGATGCAGGACCTTGCCGAACGCGCCGACGGGCGGGCCGCCGATTGCGAGCGTCGGCGTGTCGGGCGTGACGACCTCGGGGTGGGCGGCCTCGATGTCCTGCAGCGCCTTGAAGAGGGCATCGTACTCGGCGTCCGTGATCTCAGGGGCGTCGCGGACGTAGTAGAGGTGGCTGTGGCGGCGGATCTGGCGGCGGAGGGACTCGGCGCGGGCCGACGGGTCGTCCGTGGTCGGTACGGCGGCGGATCGATCGTCGCTGGGCATTCGGGCCTCCGGTGGCGCGGCGAACGGCGGATATTATCGTCGTGGGGGCGGCAAGAATCGAAGGTGGGGCGCGTCGGACGGCGGCGGGCACGCGACGGGCACGCGACGGGTTGGCGCGGGGATGCCGCGTGTCGATGGGGTGTCCGGCCGTGCGATACGGCTCGGCGACGAACCCAGTCGGCTGGGACGGACGGAGCCATATGGAGTCGTCCTGCGAATCCGCCGGAATCGAGATGCGTTCCATATGGCTCCTCGGAGGGGAACCGGCGGCAATTCCGGCGGCGCAATCCGGCGAAAGGACGCGCGTGCATGTGCGGCGGGGGTGCGATACCATCGTCGGCCGATGCGTGTCTTCATCAGCCACTCGTCGGCCGACAAGCCCGCCGTCTTGGCGCTGGCCGAAGCGCTGCACGCCGCCGGGCTGGACGTGTGGCTGGACAAGTGGGAAATCAGCGCCGGCGATGACATCGTAACGAGCATCAACGATGGACTCGAGGAGGCGGACGCGGGGATCGTCGTCTTCTCCGAGCACTCGCGCGGCAGTCGATGGGTCGAGGCCGAAGTCAGCTTCCTGACGTACGTGCGGATTCAGGAAGGCAGGCTCCTCATCCCGGTCATCGTGGGCGAGTCTGCCTATGTGCCGCCGCTCCTGCGGCCACTGGCCAGGCGTCGGATCGACGAGACGGATGCGATCATCGATCGGTTGCGCGGACACATCGCGAAACCGCCCACGGTGCGGCGTCCGGAGGCAGGGGACGTCGTGCGGACGGTCATCGCCGTGGTGCGCGACGGCGACAGCGGGCTCCGCGTGTCGTTGCGGATCGGTGACGCTGCGCCGACCGCGGAATGGTCCGTGGCGTACGGTGCCTTCCCCCGTACGCTTGCCGCCGCCCAGATGGCGTTCCTGCAAGGGATGCGCGCCGGCGTGCGGCGCACACCGGACGACGTGGTGCGCCAGGAACTGGACTCCGTCGTCGTCACGCTCGGGCGAGAGCTGCGCGGTTTGTGCCTGCCGGGTGACATCGGGGCGGCGTTGACGAACCTCGTGGACGGCAGCGGCGTCGGCACGACGGTCGAGGTCGTGTTCGAGGCGGACCACCCGCGCCTGCTCGGCCTGCCGTTCGAGGCGCTGCGCCTGCCGGACGACCGGGTGCTGGCCACGCAGCCGAACGTCGTCGTGATGCGGCGGCCCGTCGGGCTGGCGGCGACCGCGCGCGAGCCGATGGCGGCTCCGCTGAAGATCCTGGTGGCGGTTGGGGCACCGGACGAGGGTCCTTCGGCCGGGGCGGTGCTCGACCAGGAGCGCGAGCTGCAGAACATCCTCGACGCGGTCGAGCCGGCGCAGCGGCTGGAGAACTTCGAGGTGCGCATCCTGGAAGTCGGCCATCCGGATGTCATCGCCGACGCGGCGAGGGCGGATGCCTATCATGTCCTCCACCTATCCTGCCACGGCCTGCCGGGCGCGCTGCAGCTGGAGGATGAGGACGGACATGCGGTTCTCGTCGATGCCGCGGGGCTACTCGACCCGATCCGCGAGTCCGGCCGCCCGCTGCCGCTCGTACTCCTGAACGCCTGCCACGGTGGGGTCGACGATCGCCAGACGGCGAGCCTGGCGGAGGAACTCCTGCGCGGCGGCGTGCCGGCGGTGCTGGCGATGCAGACGTCCGTCTCGGATGTGTACGCCACACGCCTGGCCTACGAGTTCTATCGCAGCCTGGCGGACCGTGAGCAGATGCTCCCGAGCCGCGCCCTCGCCGACGCGCGGCGGGCACTGGAGCGCGAGCGGCAGGCGGCGATCGGGCGCGGTGCCGGCATCGAGGAGTCGCAGCCGGAGTACGCCACGGCGAGCCTCTTCGTCGCCGGTGAGGAGCGCCCGCTGGCCGATTTCACGCTGGACAAGGTCCCGCTGCGTGTGCGACCCGTCCACATGCTGGAAGGTCCGGTGCCACAACTCTCCATCGGCGACCTCATCGGCCGCCGGCGGGAACTGCGCGATGCGCTGCGCGTGCTGCGCGACGGCTCGGGGCAGCGCAAGGGTGTTGTCTTCACCGGGATCGGCGGCGTAGGCAAGAGTGCGGTGGCTGGGCGTGCAATGCAGCGTCTCTCCGAGGACGGCTGGTTGGTGGCGGCGCACGTCGGGCGCCTGGGACTGGCGCCGGTCGCGCAGGCGTTGGGCGGCGCGCTGATCCTGACTCCGTCGAGGCAGATGAAGGAGGTTGGCCAGCGGCTCCTGACAGCCGACGCGAGCGACCCCGAGCGGCTGTCGCTGCTCGCCACCGTGCTTGCCCAGGCGCCGATCGTCCTGGTGCTGGACGACTTCGAGCAGAACCTCGCCTCGGGCGGCGGCGCCTTCGCGGATGGCGACCTGATGGCGCTGTTCGCGTTCATCGTCAGCAATTGCCGGCGTTCCCGCCTGCTCGTCACGTGCCGCTACCCCGTCTCCGGCCATGACGTCGACCTGCACCGCATCCCGATCGGCCCGCTTAGCGCCGCCGAGACACGCAAGCTGCTGCAACGTCTGCCCGCGCTGCGCGGCGTACCGACGGCCGAACTGGCGGCGGCGCTCAAGTCGATCGGCCGTCACCCGCGGATGCTGGAGTTCCTGGACGCCTTGCTTCGCGCCGACGGCCAAGGGCGCCTGCCGCATGTCACGACGAAGTTGCGGGCGGTCTTGGCCCAGAGCGGGATCGACCCGCAGCAGCTTCCTGCCTCCACCGACGAGCGAGTCCAAGCGGCACTGCTGGCCGGATCACGCGACGTATTCCTCGACGAGCTGCTCGCCATCGCCCGCCGAGACGGTGCGGATGAGGTGCTGCTTCAGGTGGCCGTCTCAAACCTCCCGGTCGAGCCGGCTGGCGTGGCGCGCATGATGGCGGATGATCCGGCTGACGAAGGAGACATCGCCGCGGTCGACACCAATCTAGAACGACTCGTCGACCTGTCGCTGATCCATCGATTCCCGGATCGCTCGGTTTGGGTCCACCGGTGGACGGCGGCCGGCTTGCGCTTGCTGGCAGCTGGAAGTGACGAACGTCATGCAGTGCGTTGCCGGCGAGCGGCGGCGTATCGAATGTGGCGGGTTGACCATGAGTCGAAAAGCGTCGATGACGGCGTGGAGGGACTTAGGAACTTCCTGGCGGCCGGCGCAAGCGATGAGGCTGTCGCTGTTGCAGGCGGACTCTTCTCGTACTTCGAACGCAGCCACCAGTCGATGGCCACCGCCGCAGTTGCGTCCGAAGTCGTCGATGCGCTACCTGAGTCACATCCGGCCTTCGCGAGTGTCGCCGATCGGCAAGCCCAGGCACTGCTCGCCCTTGGCATGACGAACGAGGCGCATGGAACATACGTGCGCCTGCTCCAACGGTTCGAGCGGCTGGCGGCGGCGGAGCCGGATCGGGCGGACTACCAGCGGGACCTGTCGGTGTCGTACGAGCGAATGGGCGACCTGTACCGCGCGTTGGGGCAGGGGGAGCAGGCGCGGGATGCGTACGGCAAGTCGCTGGCGATCCGAGAGCGGCTGGCGGCGGCGGAGCCGGATCGGGCGGACTACCAGATCGACTTGGTCCACTCGCTCTGGCGCCTGGCGGCGGCTGACCGTGAGGGCGGGGGAAGCCTGCTCGTTCGGGGGCGCGAGATACTGCTGGCCATGAGGCAGCGTGGTGCGCTGACGCCGGCCGATGAGGGGATGATCGAGTGGATCGAGGGGTTGATCAGCGAGCACGGGAAGGCATGAGCAGCGCGAAGGCGAGCGTGAAAGGCGTGGAACGGTGGGAGGGATGAGGTCAAGCCGCACATGTGCGTCTCCGGCCACGGCCGAGTCGGGGTTGGCACGCTGATGGACCGCTACCTCCTCGTCGCCGCCGGCGCCGCGCTCGGCGGGATGGCGCGCTACGCCCTTTCCAGCGCTGCTCAGCGCGCGTTCGGCGGCGGCTTCCCGTACGGGACGCTTACCGTCAACGTGATCGGGTGTTTCTGCGCGGGAGCGCTCGTGACGGTGCTGGCGGCGCGGGGATTGGCGGCCGACGGGGCGCGGTTGTTTGCGCTCGTCGGCGTGCTCGGCGGGTTCACGACGTTCTCGGCGTTCGGAGTCGAGACGGATGCCCTCTGGGCGTCGGGTGACGCCGGCCAGGCGCTCGGCAACGTGGCGGCGAATGTTGTCCTTGGGGTGGGGGCGGTAGCGGCGGGCCGGGTGTTGGCGCGCTTGGTCGGATGGGGGTGACGGCAGCCGCCGTTCTCGCGGAGGACGGACGGGCGCACGACGGCGCCGCGCGTCGGGCAATCAGCGGGCGCGCGGCGGTTTCGTGGCGTTCGGCGGGCTGCGCGGGGCGGTATGCTCGGCGCGTGTCCGCACACCTGCTCTTACCACACTCCGCGGGCACGTCACGAAATGAAGGTTCGATTCCCATGGCCACCTGGATCGAGGCGATCAACGCCTACCGCCCGCGCGTCTCCGGTGCGCCCCCGCTCGAACTGGATGAGCTGGCCGCCAAGCTGGCTGTCGGGACGCTCGTCACCAAGCCGATCGCCCTGATGGTCCTGCAGGAGCTGGCGCGTGTCGTCGCCGACCAGCTGCAGGCGGGCGTGAAGGTCCGGCTGCCGGGCCTCGGCATCTACAGTCCGCGTGTCCGGCTGGACGGGACGATGTACCCGTCCGTGCGCGTGGACATGCTGCTTCGCCGCAGCCTCACCAGTGTCGACGCGTTCCACGGCGGCATCGTCCACCGCGAGTCGATCGGCATGGACGTGGCGGCCGTGAAAGAGCGCTGGGACCGGGAGCATCCGGATGACCCGATGGAGCTGCCGTTGCAGGGGGCGGGCGGCAAGGCGGCGTAGCGGTCGCCGGGAAGACACACGCCGTGCCGCCGGCCGCGGCGCGCCGGCGCATGGACATGGACAATTAACCCGCTTGGATCAGGGAGGAAGGGGGCCGTTCCGCAAGGGGCGGCCTTCTTTCTGTGCGCCCGTGTATCCAGCCTGGAGCGCGCATCGCGATTCCGTCGGAGCCCCGCCCCGCCTCGAATCGGGCTACCATCCGAATGCAATTCATCCCTTCGTGACGTGCCTACCCCCGACGACGGTCTCGCCCATGTCGACGATCACCCCCCAATCCTTCACCGCATCCGTCACCGCCGCCGGCTCGCAAACGTGCATCGTCCTGCCGTTCGACCCCAACGTTGCATGGAGCCCCAAGGGCCGCCATCACGTCTCGGGTACGATCGGCGGCTACGCGATCCGCGGCGAGCTGGACCGGGACACGCGTGCCGATGCGCGAGACGGCGACGCGGGCGCCTACTTTCTCGCCCTCGGTCCCACCTGGCGCCGCGACAACGGTCTGGACGTCGGCGCCACCGTCGACGTCGTCCTCGCGCCGGAAGGGCCGATCGGCGACCGGCTGGCGCCCGATCTGCGGGCCGCGCTCGACGCGGCGCCCGAGGCGAAGGCGTTCTTCGAGGCGCTGCCGACGTTTTATCGGAACAACTTCGCGCGTTGGATCGAGGACGCGAAGCGGCCGGCGACGCGGGCGGCGCGCGTGGTGGAGACGGTGCGGCTGGTGGGGGAGGGGCGGCGGGAGCGGTGACGATGAGGGTGCCCCGATGTCCTGTTGGACGTCGGCGAGATCCTGCGGCTGCGGTATCGAAATGTGGTGGAGAGATGGGTCATGGAACATGTCGAGGATCCCTCAAGCACGCAGCGCTCGGCGCACGACCCGGCCGCCATCCTCCAAGCCATCCTCACCGATTACCTGCTCCCCGTCCGCGGCGACCACGGTGTCGTCCACTGGGCGCGGGTCATGGAGAACGGCCTCCGCCTGGCGGACGCGACGGGCGCGGATCGCGAGGTCGTCACGCTGTTCGCGATGTTCCACGACGCGCGACGAGTGAACGAGTACCGCGACGAGGGCCATGGACTGCGCGGCGGCCACCTGGCCCGCACGCTGCGCGGCACGCTCTTCCATCTGGACGATGCGCGCTTCGAGCTCCTGTTCGAGGCGTGCCGCCTGCACACGGACGGCCTGACGACGGGCGAGCCGACGCTGCTGGCGTGCTGGGACGCCGATCGCCTGGATCTCGGCCGCGTCGGGATCACGCCGCGGTTGGATCGGCTGTGCACGGACGCCGCGCGCGAGCTGCTGCCGTGGGCGCACAAGCGGGCGATCGTCGATCACAAGCCGCTGGACGGAGGGCGTCGGGAAAGATGTGTAACCGGAAGGTGACGTAGGGTCGGAGGGAGAACGGTCTCCGGACGATGGCGATCCGGGCCAGGGCGCATGGGCGCCCCGGCCCGGCTCCCCCCCGCCCGGACT
>JADYYS010000063.1 GCA_020853525.1 Ardenticatenales bacterium
AACACCGACCCCTCAGGCGATTCCTCGCCTCTGAGCGCCCGCTTCTGCTCTCTCTTCTAGTGTTAAGGTCCCCGCGCCTCAGCCTCTCGGCCCCCGACGCTTCCTCCGGCTCGTTAGCCCAGCCCCCGAAACAAATCCGCCGCGACCTCGCGGTCGCGGCGGAGACTGACACATGGCGCATACCGCCTCAAGCGGTCGCGCGGCGCGTTACGGCGCCGACGTGTCAGATCTCCGAATCGGACGGGCTTCGATTGTCACTCGCTCATCACCTCACGGGTGGTGGGCTGCCAGGCACTCGCCAGAGCGGAGGAAGGATACGGAATATGGCCATGCGTGTCAAGCCCCACAGCCTTAAAGATTTCGGCGTAGGGATTCCGGCGGTGGCGGCCGACGTATAATCGCAACCGATCCGACTCGGGACGGCCACTCGGCCCGCCGCCCGTTCAGAGGGGCTGCGCTCTTGCTCGATCGCTTCCTGTCGACCAAGCTCTATCTTCCGCGCCCTCGCCACGGCCTCGTCGCCCGCCCACGCTTGGCGGCGCGCCTGGACGAAACGCCGCCCGGCGGCATCGCGGTCCTGTCGGCGCCGGCCGGATCCGGGAAGACCGTGCTGGCCATCCAATGGCTGAACGAAGTGCGGGCGTGGACCGAGCCGTCGGCAGTGGCCTGGATCGCCCTCGACGGCGCCGACAATGACGCGGCCCGGTTCTGGGCCGGTGTCGTGGCCGCGCTTCACGCCGCCGTGCCATCCCTGGCGCCCGGCGCCGAAGCGCTCGTGCGCAGCCGGGACCGCGTGGAGCAGGATGCCCTGCTGACCGCGCTGATCAACGGTCTGGCCGCACACCCCGCCGCGATCGTGCTCGCCCTCGACCACCTGAACGCGATCGATGACCCGGCGCTGCTCGATTCGCTGGGGTACCTTCTCGAGAATCTGCCAGAAAACGTGCGCGCCGTCCTCACGACCCGCGTCGAGCCCCCGCTTCCTACGACCCGCTGGTTGGTCGAGGGGCGGCTGTGCGCGCTGACCGAGGCCGACCTGCGCTTCAACGAAGAAGAGGCGCTCGTGCTCCTCGCCGAGGTCGCCGGTCTCGCCGTCGATGCGGACCAGGTCGCCCGCTTGACGGAGCGGACCGAAGGTTGGGTCGGCGGCCTCGTGCTCGCCGCCCGCGCGGCGCGTGATCGTGGGGTCGAGGCTATCCTATCGTCCTTCGACGGCAGCCATCGCTACGTCGGCGACTATTTGGCCACCGAGGTTCTGACCGTTCAGTCGGATGAAGTGCGCGACTTCCTGATCCGGACGTCCGTGCTCGATCGGCTGTGCGGACCGCTGTGCGATGCCGTCGTCGGGGCCGTCGAAGGCACGGCGCAGTCGATGATCGAGCACCTCGATGCCGAGAATGTGTTCGTCGTTCCGCTCGACGACCACCGCCAGTGGTATCGCTACCACCGGCTGTTCGCCGACGCGCTCCGCGTACGGTTGGCGAGCGATCACACGCCGCTCGAAGTGTCCGAGCTGCATCGGCGCGCCGCGGCATGGTACAGCGCGCACGGGTACATCGTCCGCGCCGTACGGCACAGCCTCGAAGCCGGGGACGAGGACGACGCGGCGGCGCTGATCCTACTGGCTGCGGACGATGCCTGGACGCAGGGTCGCGCAGCAACGCTGGGCGGCTGGATCGGCGGTCTGCCCGCGGGCGCCTTGGATCGCCACCCCCGGCTGGGGGTGTACGCGGCGCTCGCGTCGATCCTGCTCGGCCAGTCGCTCGAGACCGTCGATCCGCTCCTCGACGAGCTCGAGCGCGCGCTCGCCGACGATGCTCCGCCGTGGCGCGGCCGCCTGGCCGTTGTCCGCGCCACCGCCGCCGGCGTGCGCGGTCAGAGCGCGGCGGCCGCCGCCGAGGCGCGGTCCGCGATGCAGCTGCTCGATGCCGACGACCTCCCGTGGCGCGGGCTGGCAACGATCGATCTCGGGCTGGCTGAGCTCGCGCACGGCCATGAGGCCGCGGCCGCCGCCGCATTCGTGGAGGCGCGTGCCATCAGCATCCGTGCGGCAAACGGCTACGCGACCTTTGCCGCATCCGTGAACCTCGCCCGCGCCCACCACGCGGACGGCGCGCTGCATGCCGCCGCCGCCGCGTACCGCGAGGCATTGGCTGTCGCCGAAGCGCACAACCTCCAGCTGCTGCCGCTGAACGGCCTGGCGCATATCGGCCTTGGCGACGTGCTCCGCGAGTGGGACTTGCGGGACGAGGCGGCCCAGCGCATCACGGACGGGCTGGCGCTGGCGGAGGGCCGCCACGTCCACGTCCGGACTGCCGTCTCCGGTCACCTGGCGCGTGCGCGGCTCGCCGTCGCCACGGGCCGCTGGGCGGACGTCGCATCCGCCTTCGATGCCGCCGAGGCGCTGTCGCTCCGCCACGATCGCCCCGAGTACTTGGCCGAGGTGGAGCACGCCCGGGCCGTCGCTGGCCTGCAGGCGGGCGATCCTGGGCCGGCCCTTCGCTGGGCGGGCGCCGGCGGGCCGGCGTCCGGCAGCGTGATCCGCGCGGGCGCGCCCGAAGCGGCGAGCGGCGAGCTGCTGCGCGCCCAGCTGGCCCTCTTCCTCGGCGATCTCGACACGGCGGCCCGCTTGCTCGAAACGCTGTCCACGCAACTGGCAGAGTCGAGCGGCCGTCTGGCGCTGCGCGTCGGCTGCTCGTTCGCCGCTGCCCGGCTGGCATCGGCCCGTGGCGATCGGGCGGGTGCAGCCCGGTCGATGCGCATGGCGCTCCAGCACGCGCTGCCGGAGCACTACGTGCGACTGTTCCTCGACGAAGGCGACCGCGCCGTCGAGGCGCTCGAACGCGCCCGCTCGACCACCGACGGCATCGCGTTGCCGGACGACGCGCTGGCGGGCTACGTGGCCGAGCTCCTCGCAGCCGCGTCGCACGAGGCCGGCCGTCGTGCCGCGGCGACGCACGGCGACGGCGACCTCGACGCGCGGTCGGCCGACGGTGCGAAGCACGCGAACGCGCGCCTCCTCGAACCGCTCAGCCCGCGGGAGCTCGAGGTGTTGGCCGCTGTGGCGGCCGGCGAAACGAACCACGAGGTCGCCGAGCGTCTGACGATCGCGCTGTCGACCGTCAAGACGCACGTGAACAACATCTACGGCAAGCTCGGCGCACGCAACCGCACCCAGGCCGTCGCCGTCGCGCGCGAACTCGGACTGCTGTGACCTGCCGCCGCACCGGTCGAACGCCGTGCTCTGCCCCGTAGGGCGGCGCATGCGGCGATGCGCGGCGCGGTGCGCGCCGAACCGGCAAAGGTCAACCTTTCGGCCGATGCAGTCGATCGACGCCCGACGTATTCTGTAGCCGTACGTCGGGCATTGTCATCGACGTGCTTGTCCGCATTGGCCATTTGGAGGTCCACCATGTTTTTCCATTCCGATATCCGTGCCCAGCAGGCCCGTTTCGACGACCTGCGCCGTGAGGCGATCGGCCAGCTTCGCATCCGCCAGCGCCAGGGCGACCGGGTGGCGGACGAGCGTCAGCGCAGCCGATCGCTCCTGAGCCGCCTCGATCGGCTGAGCCGACCGTGGCGCTAGACGCCGCCTCACACGCGGCCATACGCCCCACCCAACGCCCCGGCCGGGCAGTCGCCCCGCCGGGGCGTTGCGCATTAACGGCCAAGGCGGCGATCTGACCCACCGTCCCGACCATCGCCCGTCGATCCACCTTTCGGACGATGTCCCTCCACCCCCACAATCGGTATCCTGACCGTGCAACCGATCAGACACCTCCATACCCCGTGCGGGCGGGGCGGCGCAAGCCGCCCCGTTCGTGCGTCCGTTGACCGGCACGCAACCCCGACGGCCCGCGACGAGTCATAATGACCGCCGGTCGTCACGGGAAGGGGTGCGCCATGCTTCGTCGTCACACGCGGTCCGCCAAACGATCGCCTCGGACTGCAGCGCAGTCGAACGGGTCGGGGCCATCGATCCTGCTGGCCGGGCTGCTCGTGACCGCGACGCTCGCCTCCCTGGACGTGCAGCGCCCGAACGCGGCGGAACACGCGCGCTCGGGCGCCGACGCGACGTCGACGGTCTACCTGCCGCGCGTTGAACGCGATGTCGGCTCGTGGCCGGATCCGGCGCTGGCCGATCGCATTTGGGGCGCCCTGGAAGCGTTCGAGCGCCGCCATCCGCTCGAAACGCTCGTCCCGAGCGTCGACGTCACGCCGTCCATCGCCGCCGCGGTGGTGAACGTCGACGCCGCTTGCGCGGACTTCCCCGACATCCCGGACGTGTTCGGACCGGGCGCGCACCGCAGCGCCTGCCGCGTCTGGGTGCCCGACGCCTTCGGGCTGTACCATGCCGCACGGGCGCTCCGTCTCGTGCAGGCCGGGCGGCCCTTGACGGACACCGACGTCATGCGTCATCACGACTGGGCCCAGGCCTACCTGGCGGAGTCCGTTCGCGTGTTGCAGTTGTTCGTCTTCGTACGCTGCGATCCGCCGAACCCCTTCGGCCCGAACGAAACGGGTCGCTGCTTCGGCTACCGCGACACGCGCGCCGCCGTCTGGCAGAACACGCAGCGGGCGATGGAGGTCGGCGTGCTCGCGGATGCGGTCGCCCGGACCGGCGGCATCCACCCCGACACCGCCGGACCGCTCGACGACGTCCTCGTCAGCACCGCTCGGGCCTGGCGTGCCGCGTTCTGGTCGGCGCAGCGCATGCCGAACGCGCGGCTGGATTTCACCACGCGCACCGCCGCGGAGTCGCCGGCCCGCTCGCTGGGCGACGAGGACATCGCCGCGGCCGTCTCCCACACGTTCCGCTGGGACGCCGACAAGCGGAACTCACCCGCCGAGGAGATGGCCTGGATGGGCGCGGGCGTCGTCGTTGCGATGGCCGTCGCGGGCGGCCGGATCGCGGCCGACGAGAAGGACGATCTCGTGGCCGCCGGTCGCCATTATGTCGATTACGCACTCACCTTCGACCGCCCCGACCCGGTGTTCGGCGTGCCCGTCCGCACCCTCGGGGCCGAAACGGACGGCGGACCGTATGGCCAGAACCGCTATTGGATCGAGAACCACCAGGACGATGCGCCCTCGCTGCCCTACCTCGGCTTCACCTGGGCATCCATCGGCATCGCCCAGCTGACGAGCGACCGGCCGCTGGGCGCGATCTGGCCCACGTTCGCGCCGCGGGACGCATGGTCCGTGCTGGCCGCATCGGCCGAGGCAACGCTGATCATGCCCGACGGCCAGAGCCTGGCCGATCTCCGGCCCGGCAACGGCGTCGGCTTCGACGTCGCCCGTTATCCGCTCTGGACGATGCCGTGCGGCGCGCACCACACCGGGGCGCTGTACATCGACGTCGGCGCCGATCGCCCCGCCGGCAGTCCGCGGTATGTCTCCGAGATCGGCCACCCCGCCGGCCTCTCGATCCTCCTGGCGGGCGTGCCCCTGATCCGCACCGCCCTCGCCGCCGGCGACCTGTCGACGGCCGCTCGCTGGCAACGACGCGTCGACGCCGTCCTGGCCGAGTACACCGCTAACCCGCCCGGCTTCAACGGCGTGCCGTGCAAAGTGGCGCCTTGGGTCTCGACGTTGCCGGCGTACCATTGGGCGTACATGATCAACGCCTACCTCTACCCATGGTTGGTCGCCAGCGGCCATCGGATCGGCGACCCGGACGGCGCGGTGCCGACGATCGGTGACTGACCACGCCGCCGTGGTTGCGCGCCTGCGCCGCCGCCTGGCTGCCGGCGATCTGCCCGGCGAGTCCGCGTTCGGCGCTCTCTCCGTTCCCGGCCGCGCCGGCCGCACGGTAGCCGAGGCGCGCGCAGGCGGCGCGCGCGAGGGTGCGGTGCTCGTGCTGATCTACCCCAACCCGGAAGCGCCGCACGTCGTGCTGACGGAGCGCCTCGCAACGCTGCGCGACCACGCCGGCCAGATATCGCTGCCCGGCGGCCGCATCGAGCCCGGCGAGGGAGCACAAGCGGCGGCGCTGCGTGAAGCGGCCGAGGAGATCGGGATCCCGGACGGTGTCGAGGTCCTCGGCCCTCTCTCGCCGCTGTGGATCCCGCCGACGAACTTCCTCGTGTTTCCGATCGTGTCCGTGGCGGTCGCCCGCCCGACGTTCCGCCCATCGCCCGACGAGGTGGCGGCGCTCATCGAGACCCCGCTGCACGTCCTCGCCGCTCCGCTCGCCCGGGGCACAGTCGTCCGCACCGGCCTCGACGGACGGCCGCGCCGCGTGCCGGCGTTCCACATCGAAGGTCGCGCGGTCTGGGGTGCGACGGCGATGATCCTCGCCGAGCTCCTCGCGCTACTCGATGAACGCGCAACGCCGCATCCGGCAGTCGTGGACAGGCCGTCACCCCGCCACTAGAATCGACCGGCTCCAGATCGGACACGGACGACAGGCGGAGGGACGATGAAGCCGCGTCGCATCGCAGTGCTCACGAGCGGCGGCGACGCGCCCGGAATGAACGCGGCCGTGCGCGCCGTCGTTCGGATGGCCGCGTCGTTCGACATCGCCACGATCGGCGTCAAGCGCGGTTTCGCCGGTCTCGTCGAGGGGGACGTTCGGCTGCTCGACCGGCGGAACGTGGGCGGCATCATGGACGCGGCGGGGACGGTCCTCGGCAGCGCGCGCCTCCCGGCATTCCGGTCACCCGACGTCCAGCGCGACGCCGTCGCCACGCTCGATTCGGAGGCCGTCGACGCCCTCGTCGTGATCGGCGGCAACGGCAGCCAGGCCGGCGCGCACGCGCTCGCATCGCTCGGCGTCCCGGTCGTCGGCATCGCCTCGACGATCGACAACGACCTCGTCGGCACGGACGTGACGATCGGCTTCGACAGTGCGGTCAGCGTCGCGATCGAGGCGATCGACCGGCTGCGCGCGACGGCCGCCAGCCACGAGCGGGTCTTCCTCATCGAGGTGATGGGCCGCGACAGCGGCCATGTGGCGCTCCACGCCGCAGTTGCCGGCGGGGCCGAGGCGTTCGCGGTGCCGGAGGATCCGATCGATCCGGACGCGTGGCTGGCCGAGCTGGCCGCGACATGGCGCCGCAAACGCCATGCGATCGCCGTCGTCGCCGAGGGCGCGCGGCCCGGCGCGGCGGCGCTGGCGGACCTGCTCCGCGCGGCGCGCGAAGCCCACGGTCTGGCCGAGATCAGCGTCCGCGCCACCATCCTCGGCCACGTACAGCGCGGCGCGACGCCGACGGCAAGCGATCGCCTGCTGGCGACGCGGCTCGGGGCCGAGGCCGCGCGGCGTCTGGCGGCCGGTGCGCACGGCATCCTGATGGGCAGCGACGGCGGCGAGATCGTCGCGTCGCCGCTCGCGGACATCGTCGGCCGGATCAAGCCGCTCGACCCGGACCTCCTGCGGCTGGCCGCGGAACTCGACGCCTGAGGTCCATGGTGCTCCGTCCGCCGCAATCCCGGCGATCGCCCGCACGGCACACCATGTCCGGGGCCGCGACGGCCGGCCGAACCGGACGTTCCGCAGCCGATCGTCAGTTCGTCGCGGGGTCCGCGTACCGCAGGCCGCGGGGCAGATAGATCCGGCTGACGTGGTCGGCGACGTGGACACGGAGCTGCAGGCACGCGCACCCGCTGCGCGCGGCCAAGCCGCAGTCCTCCTGGTTGAACTTCAGTGCACGCGGCAGGTCGGGGTCGTTCGTCGGGCAGACACGCACTTCCTGCGGCGCGATGACGCTGCTCGACGACAGGCCGTTCGCCCAGCGGTCGAGGTTCTCTATGTTGATCACCAACCCGCGCATCGAGGCTTCGCCGCGCCGCTGACTGCGCGCCTCCTCCTCGAGCCACGTCGTCTCGGTGTAGATCGTCCAGGCTTCCACGTTGAGGTAGCGGTTGACGATGTAGTGCTGGATCTCGGGCTCGCCCAACGGCACGAACGAGTGGATCGCCCGACCGCCGTCCAGTCGAATCTTGCGCGGCATCTGCTCGACGGTCCGCTCGAAGTCCAGCACGCCGCAGCCGTACGCATCGTTCCGCAGCCAGTCGTCGTCACCGACCTCGAACTCGCCGAGCGTCTCATCCCGGTGCGCACCGCGGCACAGCTGCTCCTTGACCTGCAGCGGAGACATCGTCGGGTTGATCGTCTTCATCACCGCCGCGACCCCGGCGATGTGGGCAGCGGCGAAGTCGTCGGGAGCGAAGAGGAGGCGGAAGGGCGCGATCATCTGATAGGGCTGCTCGATCTCATGTTCTTCGTCCGTGCCGCCCGGTACGCGGTTGATCGTCGTGTAGAACCCCTCGCCCGGCGCCGCGATGTCCACCCACGGCCCCGTGCTCATCGTGCGGCGGCGCGCATACTTGTAGCCGTCCTCGTCGACGTGCGTTGCCGTCACGCCGATGACGTTGGAGCTGTTCGTGCGCGCCGGCCAGATGTCCGGATTCACGCCTTTCGGACACCCTTTGACCTGATCGCTGCGCTCGACGACGCCGCATTCCCCGGCCGGCGCGATGACGGGAATGCCCTTCGTTCCCGCATACGCGATCGCTTCCGACAGTCGCTTCACGCTCTCATAGCGCACCTCGTCGGGGATGAGCTCGCCCAACGGCAAGCCGCCGATCAGGATGACCGTGGCGTCGTTCTTCGCCGCATAGCAAACGCCTTCGGTGATGCTCTTGATCCAGAATGCGGCGCCCCAACGGTCCGTTTCCGGGTCCTTGGCGGCAAAGGTGGCCTTGATCGGCAGGATCCGCGCGCCCCACGACACGCCGGCGATTCCCTCGCCGTTGTTCGTTTGTGCGGCCGCGATGCCTGCCATCTGCGTGCCGCGATTCAAGGCGCGCGCGACGGTTCGAGGTTCGAAGTAGAGCGGCTGCGGCTCGTTGTCGCCCTTCGTCGGTGCGTTCCAGTCGCGGCCGAAGTCCCAGCCTTGCACATCGTCGACGTACCCGTTCCCGTCGTCGTCCCGGCCGTTGTCGGCGATCTCGTCGTCGTTCCGCCGGATCTTGGCCTCCAGGTCCGGGTGTCCGAGGTCGACGCCGTCGCTGATCACCGCGATCGTCACGTCGTCGCGGCCGTAGCTCACCTGCCAGGCGTCGAACACGTGGAGCACCTGACCGAGGCTGTCGCTCTGGAAGTCGAAGTACTCGTCGTTGGGCTTCGTCGAGACGGACCCCTGCGCCACGTCGGCCGCGTCGAGGTCCGAGGCAAGTCCGGCCGCGGGCCGGACGGCGTCGACTGCCGACATGCCGGGCGGCGGCAGCGCTTCATCGCCTGCGACGCCGAACACGCGCGGCGTGCCAGCCGGCGGCTGAAGCCGCGTCCGATCACCCGCCGTGAGCGGGGCGAAGCCGAAGGCCTCCTGCGGGCGGAGCGGGCGCGGCTGAAGGGCCGCCAGCCATGCGGGCTCGCACGTCGTCGTCGCGAGCGCGACCTGTGCCTCAGAGGGCACGTGGGCGCGGGGTGCGCTCTGTCCCGCAACGCTCGGCGGTGCGGCCAACAAGACGCCAAGGACCGCCAATGTGGCCGCAGCGGGACGTGTGGGGCACGCGCGGCACGGAGGGAATCGCATGCTCGAGCAACCTCCATGTGCCGCGCGGGGGGAAGCGACGGCGACTGGAACCGCTCACCCGGCCGGCACGGCGTGCCGGAGCACAGAGCTTGGCAGAAACGGGTGAACGTATCGGACCGCTGGCAGCACGCATGCCGGTGACCCACATCGAAACCCTGCCGGGCGCGATGCTCGCTGGCTCGGATGCATGCGATGGGATAAGACGCGTTGACCGGCGACTAGGATACGCCCGAAGGCAGCCGTGTCAAGACCCCGCCCGTGCATGCGACACGCACCCGACAGCGCCAGACTTGTCCGGTTCCGCTCCATTTATGCTCCGCTTCGCCTGCACTTCCGATCGATCTCGGCTCCATCTCGGCTCCATTTCCGCTCCAACTCGGCTCCAACTCCACGCGCCTGCGCGGCCCCACTTCGCAGCCACCGAACCGGCTTGCGCCGACCACGCGCCTCCGGTATCCTCTCGCGCCCTGGCGCACCCGGCGCCGCCGACGCCCGGTGTTCCGGCCACGCTGCCGGCCGCCCCACTCGATCCGGAGCAGACGCCGTGGACTTCGAGCTGACCGAAGAGCAGCGGATGATCCGGGATGCCGTGCGCGCGGTGGCGCAGGGCGAGTTTGCGCCGCGTGCCCGCGACGTCGATGAGCACGCGCGCTTCCCGGCCGAGAACTTCGTCCGGCTGGCCGAGATGGGCCTGATGGGCCTGCCGATCGGCGAACGCTATGGCGGCGGCGGCGGCGACACCGTCAGCTACGCCTTGACCGTCGAGGAGCTGGCGGCGGCATGCGGCTCCACCGCGCTCGTATACGCGGCGCACGTCAGCCTCGGCTGCTCGCCGTTCGCACTCTTCGGCACGGAGGAGCAGAAGCAGGCCTACCTCCCGCGGCTGACCTCGGGGGCGATGTTCGGCGCGTTCGGCCTGACGGAGCCGCACACCGGCTCGGACGCCGGCGCCACGCGCACGACGGCCGAGAAGACACCGGACGGCTGGCGGTTGAACGGGCAGAAGATGTGGATCACCTCCGGCGGGATCGCCGGCACGATCATCGCGACGGCGCGGACGGTCGTGGACGGTGAGGACCTGGGCGTCAGCTGCTTCATCGTCGAGCGCGAGATGCCCGGTTTCGTCGTCGGCAAGGACGAACCCAAGATGGGCCTCAAGGGGTCGATCACGAGCCAGCTGTTCTTCGAGGACTGCGCGCTGCGCGACGACCACCTGCTGGGCGAGGCCGGCAAGGGACTCAAGCAGATGCTGACGATTCTCGACGGCGGGCGGATCTCGATCGCGGCGATGGCGCTGGGCCTCGGACGGGCGGCGCTGGAGCACGCGACCGGCTACTCCCTCGAACGGATCGCTTTCGGCAAGCCGATCTCCGCAAACCAGGCCGTGCAGTGGAAGCTGGCGGACTCGGCCGTCGCGCTCGATGCGGCGCGGCTGCTGACATGGCAGGCGGCTTGGCTGAAGGACCGCAAGCGCCCGTTCGGCAAGGAAGCGGCGATGGCAAAGCTCGCCGCGAGCGAAGCAGCCGAGAAGGCGTGCTTCGAGGCCGTCCAGATCCACGGCGGGATGGGCTATTCCCGCGAGGTGCCCGTCGAGCGCTTCTACCGCGACAACCGCTTGACCGAGATCGGCGAGGGGACGAGCGAGATCATGCGCCTCGTCATCGCCCGCAGCATCCTGCGCGAGCGCACGGACCTGTCGACCTGATCGCAACCGTTGCCCGCACACCCACCGCAGATCGTCACGCCGGCGGGAACCGCTCGCTCACGCCGCTCGCCGGCCCGACGCCCGCCGCCAGCAGCCCGAGCTTCTGTGCCGTCTCGGCCCACGTGATCGGCGAGAGACCAAGCCGGGCGCTGAGCGCTTCCGGCGGAACGCCGGCCCGCCAGGCGCGCAGCGCCATCGTCCAGCGCAGGGTCTCGAAGCTCGTCCGCTCGGGCAGGGCGGCGTCGCGCACGAGATCCTCCAGGACGTACTCCAGATTCCGGGCCGTGCAGGCGAAGAGCGGGGCGTCGTCGCCCACGTTGTAGCGGCGACGGTAGGCCTCGATCAGCGGCAGGAGCACGGCGTCGAACGGCACACGCCGTTCCTTGGCCCGGAAGCGCGGCGCGTCGTAGCGCACCAGAACGGACGGCGCGGCCGGGTCGGCCTGCACGTCGGCGCTCTTCAGGCGGATGAGCTCGCCCTTCTTGAGCCCGGTGTCGAGGAGCAGCCGCACGAGAAGCTCCGGCCGCGGGTCGGGCGCCTGATCCCGCCCGCGGATGGCCGCGGCCGTACCGAGGAGCGCATCCACCTGCGTGTCCGTCAACACAAGCGGCAGCGGCGCGACGGCGCGGCGATGGACCAGCGGCAGCGCCGGATCGTCGGCACGCGCGCCATCGGCGGCGAGCCACGCGAAGAACACCTTCAGCGTCGTCACGCGCCGGGCGAAGCTCTTGGCGCTGCACGGCTCCCCGCGGTGTTCGAGCAGCCACGTCAGGAAGCGCTGCAGGTCGTGAACTTCGATCTGGCCGATCGGCCGGCCGTGGCCGAGGAACTGCGCGAGCAGGCGGAGGTCGCTGGCGAAGCTCAGGCGCGTGTTCTCCGTCTTGCCGGCGCGCAGCAGGTGCTCATGGAATGCCGCCGTCGCGCCGTCCAGCGTCGTCGCCGCCTTGACGGCCGGCCACGGCGCCACGCGGTCTCCCGCGGGACCGACGGCGGGCCGTGCCGCAGGATGTCCACCGAAGAGCGGCAGCTGCGAGGGCGCGCCCGGCGGTGCTGCGTCGTCGTTCATGGTCCGAGGCTAGCAGCGCCGACACGTTATGGCAAGTGAGGGAACGGAAGGGCGATCCGGCCCACCCGAGCGGTTCCGATCGGTTACGAACATCTTAAGATTGCGGGGTCGACAGGCTGTGGTAGAATGGCCCGACGCGCCGCGAGGGCGCGGGGCGATGCCGTTTCGATGCGTCGCCGTGCCGCTCCCTTAGGAGGATGCCATGCGCAGGTGTGCGGTTACGATGGTATGGATCGCGCTGTTGGCGGTGTTCACCGGCACGACGGCGCATGCTCAGAACGTTCAGGGGATCAGCTTGCGGGCCGGTGAGGCCATGAAGGGTTCGCCGAGCGGAGTCGTCGACATCGTCGGCAACGGGACGTCCGCCAAGGTGGCCGTCGACCTATCCGGCGCCGCCGAGACGATGAAGCTCGCCGACTTCGAGGACGCCACGGCGTTCGTCGTGTGGGCCGTCGACATGGACGGCTACCGCCACAACATCGGCACGCTTTCGGACGAGCTGAAGATCGCCGAAGCCGCGGTCGAGTACCGCGTCGCCCGCGTGTACGTGACGGCCGAGGCGGACGAGAACGCTGCCGCGCCCACCGGCGACCCGCTGTACAGCGTGACGCTGCGCAACGTCACCGAGAAGTCCGGCGAGCCTGCCGGCGCTTCCAAGGCCAGCAGCGCCTCGACGACCGCGTCGACGACCGCATCGACGACGAGCGGTTCCACGGCTTCGGGCGCGGCCAAGCCCGCCGCCGCCGGGGCGAAGCCGGCCAACCTGCCGACGACGGGCGGCGGGATGTCGGACATGATGGTCCTCGCCGCCGCCGCGCTGTTGCTCTTCGGCGTCGGCGCGCGCCTTATCGGCGTACGGGCGTAGGGCTCGCCGTTCGGGCGCAGCGGGCGCCACCGGACGAACCGTAACCGATCGACGCCCGCGCCACCGACGGGCGCCGCCGATACGCGAACGCATCCGGTCCTTCCAGTCCATTTATGCAGAGGGCGCGCCGGTGCGGCGCGCCCTCTGCCTGTCACTCAAGCACCGCGCTCCGCCCGGCGCCCCACGGTCGGCGCCGGCTCATGCCCGCCCAGCAACGTCGCCATCGCCCGGGCATCGATCCGCCGTGCCCGCTGGATCGCCCGCCGCGCCCCGAGCCAGCGCCAGGCCGTGCCCCAGCCGACGATCTGCCCACGCATCGTCGCCCGCGCCGCCGCGCCCCGCGCGTGCCGTAGCGCACGCATGAACGTCCGCCCCTCGGCCAGCGCGATGCGCCATGCGTTCCTGGCGGCGAGCGACGCCGGGTAGCACCGCTGGATCGTCCAGGCGCGGTTGCGGGCCACGTGGTAGCTGGCCACCGGTCCGCCGCCCGTCGCCGAGAGCTTGTGGTAGACGACGGCGTCCGGCACGAACACGCAGCGCCAGCCGCGCAGCCGCGCCCGCCACGCCAGGTCGACGTCCTCGAAGTAGCTGCCGAAGCGCGCCTCGAGGACGCCCACGTCGTCCAGCATCGCCCGACGGTACGCCGCCGCGGCGCCGCTCGCGCCGAAGACCCAGTGGGCGTCGGCGCCATCGAACTGCCCGCGATCGACCTCCCACACACCGCGGTTCGCCGCCTGTCCGGCGCGGTCGACGGTGTCGCCAGTGGTGTGCAGGGTATCCCGTCGATCGAAGAGGCGGACCTTGGAGGTGGCCATGCCGGCGCCCGGCGCCGCCTCGAGTCCCCGCACGAGCGCACCGAGCCACCCCGGCTCGACCTCGGTGTCGTTGTTCAACAGGACGATCACGTCGGCGCGGGCACGATCGATGCCGGCATTCACCGCGCCGGCGAAGCCGATGTTCGTCGGCAGCCAGATCGTTTCGACCGCCGGGTAGGCCGCCAGGCGTTCACGCGTTCCGTCCGTCGAGCCGTTGTCGACGACGATCGTCTCGAACGGCCCGCAGTCCTGACGGCCGAGGCTGTCGAGGCAGACGGTCAAGTGGTGTGCGCCGTTCCAGGTCGGGATGATGACCGAGGCGAACAGCTCCGCCGACGAGAGCTCCCGCGCCGTGCTCATGCGTCCCAGCGCGCCATCGGAACGGCGCGCGACATCGCTTGCCAGGACAAGGGGCCGCCGAGAAGCGAGCCGATGCGGGTCGAGGCCTCGAGCGCGAGCAAGCCCACGTCCTGCAGCGCCGCCGGTGCGGGCGGCAGGAGGTCGAAGTGCAGCAGGATGTCGCGGCCGGCCGCACCGACGAACGCCTGCGCTCCCGGCGCGCCGTGCCACGCCCGCGCGACAACGGCGTCGGCGCTGTCGGCCAGGATCAGCTCGTTGATCTCCACCGTGTTCGGGCGACCGGCGGCACCGCCGAGAGGCCAGTGCGCCTCGCAGCCGCGGCTCGGCCGCAGCCAGAGGTCCCCCTGGATGTGGTCGACGTCGTAGCCCGCGGTCGGGACGCCGTGCGTCAGCGAGAACGCGTTGAGGAGGTCCGCCACGACACCCTGCGACGGAACGCCGTGCGGCGAGCGCGCCCACGCCAGCAGCGCCTCGTGCGGCGGGACGGTTGCGGCCGGCAATCCGACGTCGGCATACGCCGTCCGCCACGCTGCGAACATCGCGTCCGGCGCTGGGGCCGCGGCTGCGGCCGCCCCGGCGCGCGCGAGAGCCTCGCGTGCTGCGGCGGCCGCCCCATCGGTCACGTCGTGGATGCGGCGCATCCGAACGGTCAGCCGAACGAAGTCGGGTACCGGCCCGAAGACGGCACTGTCGATCCGCTCGATCACGACCGCACCCGCGCCGAGGCGTCCTCGACCTCGGCCGCGGCGTCCGGATGTCCGCCGCGTTCGAAGAAGGCATCGAGTCCGGACTCCCAAGCGGGCAGGCGGATGCCGAGCGCGGCGGCGGCGTGGTTCGCGAGCGGAGCGAAGGCCGGCGGACGGGCAAGGCGCGGAAACGCGGTGGCGCGGTCGATGGGGAAGTCCCGCCGGCCGGCCCGGTCGAGCGCGGCGCGCGCGAGGTCCCAACGGCTGCAGCTGCCCTCGTTCGTCAGGTGGTACGTGCCGTACTTGCCCGTCGCGACGAGGGCGAGGATACCGTCCGCGAGATCATCGCAGAACGTCGGATTGCCGACCTCGTTGTCGACGACGGCCAGTCGGTCGCGCTCGCCCGACAGCGCGAGCATGCGCTGGACGAAGCCGCGCCCGCCGAGGCCGTACAGCCATGCCGTGCGAACGACAAAATGCGCCGGCTGGACGGCCCGCACGAGGTGTTCGCCGGCCAGCTTGGAAGCACCGTACACGCTGATCGGCGCCGGGACGTCATCCTCGACGTACGCCGCGCCCTTCCGCCCGTCGAACACGTAGTCCGTGCTGACCTGGACGAACGCGGCGCCCGACGTCGCGGCGCCGGTGGCCGCCCGCCAGGCGCCGACCGCGTTCCCTCCGAACGCCGCCTCCGGCTCGCGCTCGCACCGGTCGACGTCGGTGAACGCGGCGGCGTTGACGACGACGTCGGCCCGCACGGCGGCGACGGCGTCGGAAGCGTCGGTCCGGGTCACGTCGATCCGGGCGCGGGGGGCGGCGACGACGTCGTGGGCGACGGCGCGGCGGGCGATGGCGCGTCCGAGCTGACCATCGGCGCCGAGGATGAGGATGCGCATGCAACGTCCAGTGTGCGGGTGCCGCCGGCGGGGAGCGGCGGGAGCGGGCGGCGGGATTAAGGCAGCGGAGTCGGGCCGCGGTCAAGTCGGTACGACAGTTTGCGGCCCGATCTGACCGTAACACCGGCCCGATCTCATCCGTCCTCTACCCTTGAAGCCCTGCCCGGCGGTCCCATCCCAGCCGACACCTCCCCCCAACACGACACCGGGGTCGGCCGGGCCGCGATCGAATGGCTCTACACCCAAGGAGGTTCGGATGGCTGCCCTGCCACGGCGTGCCGCATGTCTGGCGCTCGGAATCCTGGCGCTGACGCTCACCACCCCCGCAACGTTCGCGTGGCTCACCGGCGCCGCCGTCGGACCGCGCGCCACGCGCACCGCCCACGCCCGCCCGGCCGCCGACGAGGTGCCGGCGGGCCAGATCGTCGTCCGCGGCCGGATCGATTACATCGACCGTGACATCGAGCGCGCACACGCCGCCGCCGGCGTGCGCGTCGAGATCTGGGACCAGGACAAGGGCTTCCCGGACACGTCGAGCAAGCTCGGCGAGGCGCGAACGGACATCAACGGCTTCTTCGAGAGCCCGCCGCTGCCCAACCAGGACCGCGACGCGCCGGGCGGCGAGGCCGGGATCACGGGCCAGGACGTCTTCCTCAAGCTCTTCACGGACAACGGCGACGTCAAGCTCCTCCAGCTCGGGACGAACCGCGAGTTCGTCTGGCAGAGCTACGACCTCGACCGCGAGGACGGCATACAGCGGAACGTCGCCGACGGGTCCGTCACGATGCCGCGTCTGATCGTCCAGGGGACGACGCGTGACGTGGAGGCCCTCTGGACGTTCGTGAACATGGCCGAGGCATGGTTGTTCATGCAGTCGGCGAGCGGCTCGAACCCGGGCAAGGTCACCGGCTACTGGTCCAAGGACAGCCAGACCGGCCCGCTGTACGATCCGGCCAAGCGCGAGCTCGTTTTCCGCAACGACACGGCCGGCTACTCGGACGTCGTCGTCCAGCACACGGCCTACGCGCTCCTCCACAATATCTACGGCACGCTGCCGGCGGCGTGGACGGCGTGCCTTTCGGGATCCGAAGAGAACATGAAGAACGAGATCGATCCGGCATGCGCGCTCGTGCAGGGCTTCGCCACGTTCCTGCCGCTGGCCGTCTACAAAGAAGCGCTCTTCGATTCGCAGGTCCTCCGCCGGCTCGACCTCGATGCGCCCGGGCCGGTGGCGCCGGGTTGGAGCAACGGCGACCGCGTACCCGGCCGAATTGCCGGTGCATTCTGGGATCTGTACGAGGAAGACCAGACCGTCGAGGAGTTCGACACGTTCAACGCGACCTTCGGCGACGTCTGGGAGGTCTTCCGCCAGAAGAACCCGACGACGTTCGCGGAGTGGTGGGCGGGCTGGAAGGCGCTCGGCAAGGACAGCTGCGGCGCCGTCGGCAGCCTCTTCCAGAACTCGATCGACTACGCGCGCGGCCTGCGCGTGGCGCCGATCCCCGACGTCGTCCTCGACGAGGACCAGTCGACGGTCGTCAACCTCGCCGCGTACGTCACGAACGCCGACTGTCCGCCGGATCGCCTCAAGCTGACGATCATCGATTACGGCGCACCTGAGGCCGGCATCGAGTCGATTGGCGGCACGCTCATGATCAGCGTCACGCCGCAGGCCAACTGGTTCGGCCAGACGACCGTTCGTGTCCTCATCGCCGACGGACCGTCCAAGGTGAACACGACGTTCAAGGTGATCGTGAACTCCGTCAACGACTGCCCGCGGATCACGCCGCGGATCGCCGACCCCGGCTCCGTCCGCTACGGCGAGACGATCACGATCGACCTCGGCACGCACGGCACGGACGTCGAGACCGCGCCGGCGATGCTGCAGTGGCGGGCGGATATCGAGCCGCAGTACAGGGACCTGATGGTCACCGGCAACGGTACGACGCAGCTCGTATTCTCGCTGAACTCCTCGATCATCGTGGACTATTCCGCGCTCGTCGACATCGTCCTGCGCGACGCCGACGGTTGCGAGGTGCGCCAGCCGATCGCGCTGAACTGGACGGAGCGACCGAACCAGCCGCCGGTCATCTGGATGGACCGACTGGTGCGCGAGTACCAGGCGCCGGTGAACACGACGATCCACGTCGACCTGAACGGCGTGGCCGGGGATGCCGAAGACGGGCCGGACGGCCTGGAGTGGTTCATCGAGAACTCGGGCGACATCAAGGCCCAGGCGCTGAAGGGGAGCGACAAGCGGTCGTTCGACTTCATCCCGAGCGACGGCTACGTCGGCAGCACGTTCCCCGAGCTGGCGGTGAAGGACTCCAAGGGCCTGCAGGCCACGGCAGGCATCACGCTGACGTGGGTCATCACGAACGCCAAGCCCGTCATCCTTCGCAACCTCCTCCTGGGCAAGACCGTCGGCGCGAGCCAGGGCGGCCGCCCCAGCCCTGCCGCGTGCTACCCGCTGGCCAACAAGGCCACGGACGCCGACGATCCGGTATCCAGCCTGCTGTGGTTCCTGCGCGACTACGACGCGGACAACCTGACCGTCACCGGCCAGGGCACGCAGGCCGTGTGTTTGCGCCCCCGCCCCGGCTTCGTCGGTTGCGAGACGGCGCGCTTCCTCGTCCGCGATCCGAAGGGCGGAACGGACAGCCACGAGGTCACGACGTGCTGGCGGGAGATCAAGATCCTGCTGCCGTACACCGTGAAGCCGCCGCAGTCGGCGGCGATGCAGCAGCGCCGCAACGGGCGGTAGCCGCTCGCGAGCGACTGCTCGCGTCCAGCAACGAGCATCCGAGGGGCCGGCCGAGAGGTCGGCCCCTCGTGCGTCGTGGTTCGTGGTTCGTGCGTCATGCACGGGCATCGGGCATCGGGCCCTGAACGTCGTGCGGCGACCGACCCGCCGATCGTTCAACCCCCGTTAACAGAGCGCTCAATCCCGTGTGATATACTGCCGCCGACCCCGCCCCCCCGCGCCCCGGCCCGCTCGTCCGCCCGGGCGCCCTGCCCCGCCAGGAGCCCGGCCATGCGCCCGACCCGCACCGCGCGACCGCGCCGCCCCGCCGCCGCGCGCGCCCTCGCCGCCGCCGCGTCGCTCGCCGTCCTCGGCGCCGCGATCCTGCCGCGAAACGGCGCGTCCCGCCGCTCCACGACCTACGCGCAGGGGCCATCGGCGACGGCGATGAAGATCTGCGAGATCCAGGGCGACGGCCCGTCGACGATGGCTCCGACGTCGACGCTCGTGACGGAAGGCATCGTGACGGCGGCATTCGTGCGCGTCGAGCCGTTCGGCTTCATGATCGAGGATCCCGGGTGCGACGGGCGCGTCGAGACGAGCGACGGAGTGTTCGTCTACGTGCCCAAGGACGTCGACGTGCGGGCGGCGGTCGGGCAGCGCGTGCGGGTCACGGGCCGCGCCAAGGAGTACCAGGGGCTGACCGAGCTCGTCGTGAGCGGCCCAACGGCCGTCGAGGTCCTCGGCACGGCGGAGCTGCCGGCGCCCTTCCCGCTGACGCTCTCGACGAACCAAGACCACAACGCGGCCCTCCTGGAGGCCCATGAGGGCATGCGCGTCGCCCTGCCGCCCGTTGCGGCCGTCGGCGGGACGGACGCGCACGGCGAGGTGGCGCTGATCGATGCGACGGCCGTGATCTCCCACGTCCTGAGACCGGCCGCCGACCCCCGCCTGATCGCGGCCGTGGCGCCGAGCGGGTGGCCGGTCGTGACGCAGGGCGACACGCTCACGGGCGTCGTCGGGCCGCTGCACTACTGGTACGGCAAGTACATCGTGGCGGTCGACGATTGGTCGACGGTCACGGTCACCGCCGGCGGTCGCCGCCCGGCGGCGTTCGCGCCGAGCGCGGCCGGCGAGCTCACGGCCGCCACGTTCAACGTCGAGAACCTGTTCGACGGGGTCGACGATCCGGGCAAGGACGACACCGAGGCGACGTACTTCCCGCGCTCGCAAGCCGAGTACGAACGGCTCGTCGACCGGCGCGCGAAGGCGGTCGCGGAGCGGCTGGGCATGCCCGACATCGTCTCGATCGAGGAGATCGAGCACCTGTCCGTCCTGGCCGACCTGGCCGCGAACCCGCGCCTCGCGGCGGCCGATTACGGAGCCGCGCTCATCGAGGGCATCGACCCGCGCGGGATCGACGTCGGCGTGCTCTACAACCGGTCGCGACTGCGGCTGCTCGGCGTCGAACAGCGCCAGAAGTGCATGGACGGCGCCTTGGCCGGACCGGCCGGGCTCAGCCCGTGCACGCTGCCCGGCGGCGCGCCCGGCAAGCAGATCTTCGCCCGCCCGCCGCTCGTGGTGCACCTCGGCATCCGCGGCACGGACGGCCGGATCACGGTCGTCGCGAACCACTTCAAGAGCAAGGGCGGCGATGACGGCGAGACGACGGCCACCCGCCTCCTGCAGGCCAAGCACATCGTCGACCTGGTGCGCACGTACCAGGCGGCATCACCGACGACGCCCGTCTTCGTCATGGGCGACCTGAACGACTTCGAGGACAGCCCGCCGATCCAGGAGCTCGTCGGCACCGGCCTGCTCACCGACCTGCACGACCGCGTGCCCGCTGAATCGGACTACACGTTCATCTTCAACGGCACGGCCCAGGTCCTCGACTACATCCTCGTCCCGCCGGCATTCGCGGCGGACCACGTCACGGACGCCCGCGTGGCCCACTTCAACGTCGACTTCCCGTCCCATCCGCCGCTGGACCGACGCCCTGAGCCTCCCCCGTTCGATACGTCGCGCGTGAGCGATCACGACCCGTTCGTCATCCGCTTCAAGCGCTTCGGCGCGCCGCGGTACGAGCTGTTTCTGCCGGCGCTGCTTCGATCGGCCGCGTTCGATGCGCCGCACGGCGGCGACGGACCGACGGCAACGGCGAGGCCGTTCCCGCCGGCCGCCACGCCGACGAGCGCGGGACAGCCGACATCACCGCCCGGCACGCCGCCGACCGCCGTTACGACGTTAGAGCCGACAGTCGCGCCGCCCACGGCGACGCCCGCCGCCGGAGAGGTGCCCCGCGCGCCGCTGCGGATCGCGACGCTGTTCTATGACGGCGTCGTGCGGGACACCGAGGCCGACGAGTACATCGAGATCGAGAACGTGACGGCGAACGCGATGGCGCTCAGGGGCTGGACGGTCGTCTCGGCGCGCGGCACGGACCAGGTGTTCGCCTTCCCGGCGGCCGCGATGATCGATGCCGGCGCGCGCTGCCGCGTCTACACGAACGAGGACCACCCCGAGCTACCATGCGCCTTCAAGTGGGGGAGCGATCAGGGGATCTGGAACAACTCGGGCGACAAGGCGGAGCTGCGCGATCCGGCGGGGACGCTGATCGACCACAAGTGTTACGGCGGCGCCCCTTGGGGATTCGCCTGTGCCGGCGCGATGGAGACGCCCCCGCCGACGCCGATGCCGTAGCGCGCAACCACCGGCAAGTCCGGCCCCGGCGATCAGTCCCCCAGCAGCACCGCCATCCGCTTCAACGCCCCCAGGTCCCGCTTCCCCGTCCCGAGCACCGGAATCGCCTCGACGGCGTGGAAATCGACCTGCCTCGGCCGCCAGAGCGTCGGCATTCCCTCGAGCGACGCGAGGAGTTCGTGCGCCGAGATCGGCAGCGCCCCGGCGTGCAGGACGAGGAGGCGTTCGCCTCGCTTGGCGTCGGGGACGGCGCACACGGCGATCTCGACGGCATCGTCGGGGTGGTGGGCGGCGAGCCAGGACCGTAGCACGCCTTCGACATTGTCCAACGGGACCATCTCGCCGCCCACCTTGGCGAAGCGAGCCAGCCGGCCCGTGATCGTGATGACCCCTTCCGGGTCGATCGTGGCGACATCGCCCGTGTTGTAGCCGCCGTGGATGAACGCGGCCGCCGTGAGATCGTCGCGGCCGAGGTAGCCCTGCATGCGGGCGGGCGAGCGCGCGACGAGCAGTCCCTCCATGCCGTCCGGCTGGCGGGCCAGGGTGTCGGGATCGACGGTGAAGACCTCGATGCCCGGCAACGGCCAGCCGACCGTCCCCTCGCGGATCGCGCCGGGCCGGTTCCCGGCCACGACCGGCGCGAGCTCGGTGCAGCCGTAGCCCTCGAGGAGCACCGAGTTCGGGTACTGGGCGCGGAACGCGGCGTGCAGCTCGCTCGGGCACTTCTCGGCGCCGACGACGCTGAATCGCAACAACTTGAACTGCTCCGGCGTCACGCGGCGCATGTAGGACCGGACGAACGTCGGCGTGCTGATCATGTAGCCCGCGCCGCTCTTCTCCGCCATGACGCCGATGCCGGTCGCATCCAGCGGGTCGGGGTGCGCGGCGATCCGGACGCCGTAGCACAGGCACATCCACATCCCCGGCACGAGCCCGAAGCTGTGAAACAGCGGCAGCGCCGTGAGCAGCGTCGCACTGTCCGGCGCGATCTCGACGTGCTCGACCATCGCGCCGCAGTTCGCCAGCACCTGTCGGTGCGTCAGCTGGACGCCCTTCGGGTCGCCCGTCGTGCCGGACGAGAAGATGATCGTCGCCACGTCATCCGGTCGGGCGCGGTCCAGCCAGCGGCTCGGCAGCGCGATGACCTTCAGCATCGCCCACACGACGGCCGGTTTGGACAGCCCGCCGAGCACGTCCTCCGCCAACACGACCCGACCCGGCAGCGCTGGTTGTCCGAGGCGCTCCAGATAGAGCCGCGACGATACGATCGTCCGGAGATCCGCCATCTCTGCCATCCGGCGGATCTGAACCTCGCCGGCGGTGTGGTTCAGGTTGACGCTCGTGCGCCCGCCCAGCGCGAGGGCGAGGTTGACGACGGCGCCGCCCCGCCCCGGCGGCAGCATCACGCCCACCCGCCGCTCCTCCGGCGCGAGGCCGAGCCTGTCCCGGACCACAAGCGCAGCCGCGGCCAGGCGCAGCCGCGAGATGTCGCCGCGCTGTTCCTGGACGGCCACCCGTCCCCAGCGCCAGCGCGCGCGTGCGATCGTCGCGGCGCCGAGCGTCCGGCGGTCGCGCAGGCTCTCGGCGAGGGCTTGCTCGTAGGTCAGGCGGGGCATTTGGCGGCTCCGGGCGTATGTGGGCGTGGCGGTGGACTCGGCGTCCGTCGAAGGATACGCGTCAGTCGAAGTACACGACGGTGGCGCCGTCGCCCCCTTCCGTTCGATCGCCGGGTCGATGGCGCTTCACGGATCGGTTGGCGGTCAGTCGCTTGCGGAGCGCGGTCTTCAGCGCACCAGTCCCGTGGCCGTGGATGATGCGCAACCACGGCGCCCCCTGCAACAGCGCGCGATCGATCCGGGTGTCGACGATGTCGAGCGCTTCCTCGACCCGCAGGCCGCGCACGTCGACCTCGGTGGCCGGCCCGGAGCCGGCCGCGGGCTCCGGGGCGAGCGGCATGGACGAGCCGCGCTTGCCGCGCGATGCCGGGGCAGGGGGCGGTTCGCTCGGCGCCGTCGCCACGAACTCGAGGTCGTCGAGCGCGACGGACATCCGCATTCGTCCGAGCTGCACCTGCGCCGTGTCGCCGTCCACGGAGAGCAGCGTCGCCGGCTGGCCGAACGAACGCACGCGCACGCTGTCCCCCGGTGACCAGTCGTCCGCGTCGGCGGCGACGCCCTGCCGTTCACTCTCGGCGGCCAGGATGTCCTCGATCTTCGCCAAGCCGCCGAGGATCTCCGCCCGCTCGGCAGCCAGTTCCGCCGCCGACACCGCGCCCGCCGCCCCCGCGCCCGCACCCGACGCCTCGACGACGACCGTGCCGGCGCGCGCGAGCGCCGCCGCCCGCTCGGCGCGCTTTAGGAGCCGCGCGATCGCCTCCCTGGCCGCCTCGAGCTCGTCCTGCGCCTGCGCCCGCGTCGTCTGGAGGACCGCGGCACGTTCGGCGGCCAGACGATCGACCCCCTCTTCGAGCTCGGCCGCCCAACGGTCGGCCGCCTGTCGCTGTTCCGTCGCGGCGGCACGATCCTGCAAGGCGGATCGCCGCGCGGCGCGAATGTCGGCCAACAGCTCCTCCATCTCGACCGCGCTCGTCGCCAGTCCACCCCGCGCCGCCTCGACGATCGCGGCGGGCAGCCCGAGGCGCTCGGCGATCGCCAGTGCGTTCGAGCGGCCGGGCAGACCGATCGTCAGCTCGTACGTCGGGCGGAGCGTCTCGAGATCGAACTCGACCGAGGCGTTGGCGACGCCGGGCGTGCCGTAGGCATAGGCCTTCAGCTCGGTGAAGTGGGACGAAGCAACCGTCGCCACGCCGCGTGCCCGGAGCGCTTCGAGGATCGCGCCCGCGATCGCGGCACCTTCGGTCGGGTCCGTGCCGGCACCGAGCTCGTCGAGCAGGACGAGCGAGCGCGGCGTCGCGTCGTGGAGAATCCGGACGATGTTCGTCAGGTGACCGGAGAACGTCGAAAGGCTTTGCTCGATCGACTGCTCGTCGCCGATATCGGCGTAGACGGCGTCGAAGACGGCCAGCTGCGCCCCGTCGGCGCACGGGACCTGGAGACCGGCCTGCGCCATGAGGGCCAGCAAGCCGACCGTCTTGAGCGTCACCGTCTTGCCGCCCGTGTTCGGGCCGGTGATGACCATCAGCCGAAAGTCGTCGCCGATCCGCACGCCGATCGGCACGACCGTGGCCCCGTCGAGCAGCGGGTGGCGGGCGGCTTCGCACCGGAGCATCGGCGCGGCGGCGTCGAGGATCTCGGGCGTGACGGCACGCAGCTCGCGGCCGTACTGAGCGGCGGCGAACGCCAGATCGAACGCGCCGAGCGCCGCAACGGTCCCGGCGATCCCATCCGCTTCGACGGCGACCGCCTCCGAGAGCGCGCGCAGCACGCGCTCGATCTCGCGCTGCTCCGACACGGCCAGCTCGCGGTGGGCGTTGCCGTGGTCCACCACGGCCAGCGGCTCGACGAACAGCGTCGCACCGCTGTCCGACGTGTCGTGGACGACGCCGGGCACGCGGGAGCGGAAGTCGGCCTTCAACGGCACGACCCAGCGGCCGTTGCGTTGCGTCACGAGCGCGTCCTGGAGGTACTCGCGTGCCGCGCCCTTCACGAGCGCCTGCAGCTGACGGACGATTCGGTCGTGTACGATCTTCAGCTGCCGCCGCACGCGCCGCAGCTCAGGCGATGCGCTGTCGAGCACCTCGCCCGCCTCGTCCAGCGCGTCGCCGATCGCATCGTGGACGGCCGGGCACGGGTCGATGCGCCCCGCCAGCAGCGCCAGCCCGGGCCAACGGGCGTCGTCATGCGCAATCGCGCGCTTCAGGCGCCGGGCGACGGCGAGCGTGGCGCGGACCCCAAGCAGCTCCGCCGGCTGCAGAACGCGGCCGCGCGCCGCCCCGGCCACCGCGGCGCGCACGTCCTGTGCGCCGTCCAGCGTTGCGCCGTCGCGACGGTCGAGGAAGGCGCGCGCCTCGCGCGTGAGCGCCTGTCGGGCGCGCACCTCGAAGACGTCGGCGGACGGCCGGAGCGCCAGGGCCAGCTCGCGCCCGACGTCGAACGCGGCGTGGCCGGCGAGGCGCACGACGATCTTGTCGTATTCGAGAACGCGCAGCGTCTTCGGGTCCATCGAGCCAACTCCGTCCGTTCGGTCGGCGCCAATTCGGTCCGCCTTAAGAATTCCAATCTGTCAGTCACTACACGAGGAAACGAAATTGCCTATTGACAAGCTGGTGGTCAACAGGTACACTGGCGGGCGAGCAACCGCTACCAGCTCGGCCCAAGACAAAGCAAGTCCTAGCATGACCGAGCATCTCGTAGCTACGCGAGCCGGAGCGCTCAACAAGGGACGGCCTATGCCCGAGTTTTATTCTACCCAGGACGTCGCCGACCGCCTCGGGGTCAGCATCTTCACGATCCGACGCTACATCCAATCCGGCAAGCTCGATGCGGTCAAGCTCGAAGGCGGCTACCGCGTGAGCCGGACGGCGCTGGATCACTTCCTGTCCGAGCGCGCCACGAGCGGACTGTCGGCTGAAGGCCGCGTCGACCCCGAACCGTCCGTCCACCCGTTCGCCTCCACGTTACCCTGAGGAGCCCCATCACCATGCGCACGATCATCCGGACCACCCTGCTGGCCATCGCGCTTGTCGCGTTCGGCCTCCTCGACAGCCGCAGCGCTGCCGCCAACAACGGCGGCATGCACGTCGTCCAGGCCGGCGAGACGCTCTACAGCATCGCCGCCAGCTACGGCGTGAGCGCCGATGCGATCGCCGCCGCGAACGGGATCATGAATCCCGACTACATCCGCGCCGGCCAGTCCCTGTCCATTCCCGGCGCGGCCATGCCCGGCCCGGGCGGACCGTGGGAGGTCGAGGCGCACCAGTGGGGCGGCCGCTACGTCGTCAAGCCGGGCGACACCCTCTACAGCATCGCGTGGCGCACGGGCACGAGCGTCAGCGCGATCATGGCCGCCAACGGCATCGGCAACCCCAACGTGATCTACGCCGGCCAGGCGCTGACGCTGCCGGGAGGCATGCAGCCCGGCCCGGGCGGCCCAGGCCCCGACCACGGCAAGCCGCAGCCGCAGTGCGGTTACCGCACCACGGTCAAGGGCGGTGACTCGCTGTCCGCGATCGCCTGGCGAACCGGGACGACGATCAACGCCCTTGCGCGGGCGAACGGGATCGCCTACCCCTACCTCATCTACCCCGGCCAGCAGCTGCACGTCCCGTGCGCCGACGGCCGCCCGGGCCAGCCGCACAAGCCCGGCCCGCGCCCCACGGCCCGCCCAACGGCCACCGGCCTCGTGCCCGCGGCGTGCAACCGGAACATCCAGATCGTCGATCCCTTGAACCTGGAGCACGTGTCCGGCACGCTCTACGTCATCGGCACGGCCGATATCCCGAACTTCCAGTTCTACAAGCTCGAGTACGCGCGCGGCACCGCCCCGCTGAACTCCGAGTTCCACTCGATCGGCGAGACGATCCGGCAGCGCGTGCGCGACGGGATGCTCGGGGTCTGGTACCTCGGCAACATGCCCGCCGGCGATTACGTCCTGCGCCTGACCGCCGTCGACACCGCCGGCCAGTTCCCGACGCCCTGCAGCGTCCGGGTGAAGGTGAACTGATCGGAACCCGCATCGAACGCCATCGGCCCGCACCGATGAAGGACCTTCGCGAGGCCGCCGGTAGGGGCACGGCATGCCGTGCCCTTGCCGCGGCGTTCGCGCGGGCTGGCGCGCCGTGCTCGTGTGCCCAACGGATGGGCACGGCATGCCGTGCCCCTACGCGACGATTCGTGGCGCGCGTCGTGCGGCGACGTTGCGTGGGCTGCTTCATTGCGATCGCTGCGGCCGTCGTCGGCACGACGGGCGGCGGGTTCGCTCCAACACCGCCGGCACGAGCCCAGGCGCCGAGCGCGGCGACCATCGCCGCGACCGGCGGCGCGTCGACCGAGGCGTTCGGGCTTCACTCAGTCCATCCGGGTGAGACGTTCTGGCAGATCGCGGCGCGCTACGGGATGACGGTGGCCGACGTTGCCGCGCTCAACGGCCTCCGCCCGACGGCGCTCCTCCTGCCCGGCCGCTCGGTGCGCGTGCCCGTCGAGCGCGCGGCCAACGCGCGGGCGGCCTCGCCGGCCGGACCGGCCGGCTCCGGCGAGGCGGCGCGCACGCTCCAGGCCGACGTCGGCGGCGCGTCCGGCGGCGACGGCGACGCCGCGTCGGCCACACCGTACGAGGTCGTCCTCGGTGATACGCTGTACGCGATCGCGGACCGCTTCGACGCCGACATCGAGGCGATCAAGCGGCGCAACGGCCTGCCGGCAGACGGATCGATCTACGAGGGGCAGACGCTCCAGATCCCGTCGCCGCCCACGGCCTCCGGCAACCCGAGCGACACGGAAGGCGACGGCGGGCCGACGCGTCCGACCGCGGACGCCGACGCAGGCGGACGCGCCGGCAGCGGCGCCGCCGTCCGGACGACGGACACCGTCACCGTCGCGTCCGGCGAGACGCTCAGCAGCATCGCCGCGCGCCACGGGACGACGGCGGCGGCGCTCATGCGCCTGAATGCCCTGGTCGACGACAACATCTATGAGGGTCAGTCACTGCAAGTTCCGCACGCCGGCAGCGGCGTGCTGGTCGGCGTCGGCGCCAAGCGGATCGAGGTCGATGTGAGCGACCAGCGGATGTTCGTCTGGGAGGGCGACAACCTGGCGTTCAACTGGACGGCCTCGACCGGATTGGCGACGCATCCGACGCGCACGGGCTCGTTCGCCGTCCAGAGCAAGGAGCCGAATGCGTGGTCGAGCGCATGGGAGCTCTGGATGCCGCATTGGCTCGGCATCTACTGGGCCGGCGGCTCGGAGAACGGGATACACGCGCTGCCGATCCTCAACGGCACGACGCTGTGGGGCGGCCTGCTCGGCTCGCCCGTGAGCTACGGCTGCGTCGTGCTGGACACGGCGAACGCCGAAACGCTGTTCAACTGGGTGGACATCGGCACGCCGGTCGAGATCCACGACTGAGCGGCATGCCCGGGCGGGCACAGAGCCCAAAGCGCATTGCTCCGGTGTTGAAGGGGCCGTATACTCGGCCCGTTCTCCCACCGCCACAGGAGCGCGCAGATGCGCTTGTCCGTCTCACTCGCCGCCGCCAGCCGTCGCGCCGCAGGGCCGATCGCCGCCGGCGGTCTCGTCGTCCTGTCCTTGCTCCTGCCATCGAACGCGGCACGCGGCGCGACGATCCAGGTCTGCGCATCCGGCTGCCGCTACACCGCCATCGCCCCGGCGCTCGAAGCGGCGTCGGACGGTGACGTGATCGAGGTCGGCGCCGGTACATTTGCCGGCGGCTTCGTCGTCACGAGGCCGGTCACGATCCGCGGCGCCGGGCGCACCGAGACGATCATCTCGAACGCCAAGTCGGCGACCGTGGCCCTTCAGAATCTCCTCGGCCGAAGCACGCTGGAGTCCGTTACGGTCTCGGGCGGGATCGGCGTGAACATCGACCAGCGGCGCTACGGCGGCGGGATCTACGTGAAGGGCAAGTCGGCGACGATCAAGGATGTCCTCGTCACGGCCAACGGTGTCGAGCGCGGCGTCGGCGTGACGTACAACGGCGGCGGGATCTACCTCGACGCCGGCGACGTCACGGTGACCGACGTGCATGTCGTCGGCAACCGGGCGACGAACTCGGGCGGCGGCGTCGTCGTGAACATCGATGCCACGCTGACGATGAACGGCGGGCGGATCGCGGACAACGTGGTCAAGAACGCGGACGAATCCAACCCCGAAACGGACACGAACGCCCGCGGCGGCGGGATCTACGTCGAAGACCGCACGACGCTGACGGGCGTCGAGATCAGCGGCAACCAGGCCGCCGCGTCGGGCGGCGGGGCGAACATCGCCGGCGTGGGGCGGCTCACGCTGACGGACTGCGTCGTGCGCAACAACCGATCACACCAGGGCGGCGGGATCTACAACACCGCCACGGTCACGATCGTCGGCGGCCGGATCGAGGGCAACACGGCCTCCGGCGAGACCGAGGGCTCGTCGGCGGGCGGCAGCGACGGGCTTGCGTCCGGCGGCGGCGGCCTGCTGAGCTTCGGCACGGCATCGCTCGAAGCCGTCACGATCGCCAACAACACATCGATGTCGAACGGGGGCGGCTTGGTTTCGATCAAGGGGTTGGGCGGCACGCAGTTCGGCCGACTGACGGCGTCCCGCTGCACGATCACGGGCAACACCGCCAAGGGCAGCGGCGGCGGGCTGTACGCCGCCAACGACGATCCGAACGACACGCTCGGCGCCGAGGTCACCGTCGATCGGTCGACGCTGTACGGCAACACGGCCCTCGACGGCGGCGCGGCCCTGCTCGATTTCGGCCGGCTCGAGTTCCGCGACAGCACGGTCGTGAACAACAATGCGCTGGGCGACGGGGATGGGCTGATGACGAACCAGGACAACGCGCTCCGGGTCGGCAGCACGATCCTGTCCAACGAGGCGAACGGCGCCAACTGCTTCAACAAGATCGCCTCGCTCGGCAACAACATCGATTCGGACGGCTCGTGCGCCTTCGCGAACCGTGACGACGCCGTCTCGACGCAGCTGGAGCTCGGGCCGCTGGCGGACAACGGCGGGCCGACGCACACGCTGTCCATCGGCCCGAACAGCGCGGCGATCGACATGGGCAACCCGGGCCGCTGCGCCCAGAGCCCGCTCGATCAGCGCGGCGCCGCCCGCCCGGTCGACGGCGACGGCGACGGCGTGAAGCGCTGCGACGTCGGCTCGTTCGAGTTCGGCGCCGAGATCCCCGGAACAGCCACCCCGACCTCGACCCGAACGCCCACCGGCCAGAGCACGAACGCGACGCCGCGCACGGCGACGCCCACCCCGAGCCGCACGCCGACGTTCGTCATCGGCTCGCCGTCGCCCACACCGACGTTCGTCGAGGGCGAGCCGACGACGCCGCCCCCGCCGACGGTCCCCGTCGCCGGGCGGTCCTTCATGCCGTTCGCCAACAAGCCATGAGGATCGCCGCACCCGTCTGCACCGCCTGCGCGGCGATCACCCTGCTGGCGGCGATCGGCGCGAACGCCGACCGTCGCGGGAACGCCGCCGCGCAACCCGCCACCCTCGCCGCCCGCGCCGAGGCGGCGTGCCGCACGACGCACCCGATCGTCGCCGCCGTCGTCCAGACGCGCGGCCTCTCCGCCGCCGCCCACGCCGCCGCGCCGGCCGTCGTCGCCGTCCACGCCGCGACGCCGGGCGCGCCGGCGGCGCCCGAGGTGCTGGCGACGAACGGACAGGTCGGAGCGGTGTACGGGCTGGCGTACGATCCGGCGGCCCGCGCGCTCTTCGTCGCGACTCACACGCGCCGCGGCGCGGCGTTCGGACCGGGCGGGCCGGGCATGATCTACCGGATCGACCTCGAATCGGGCGCCGTCGCACCGTGGCACGCCCTGGCCGCGGGTGAAGACGTCCACGCCCCCGAGCTGGCGGATCACCCGGCGGCCGACGACACCGCGGCGATGCGCTGGGTCGGCCGGATCGGGCTGGGCGACATCGAGCTGTCCGACGACGGCACCGCCCTGCACGCGGTCAACCTCAGCGACCGCCACGTCCACACGCTTGCCTTGGCCGACGGCGCGGCCATCGCCCGCTTCCGCGACAAGCAGCGCCGCGACCAGTTCGACGGCTCGCTCCACCCGTTCGCACTCGCCGTGTCCGGCGACGACGTCCTCTTCAGCGTGACGGACGGCTACGACGACGACTACCCGCCGCGCCAGAAAGCCGCCTGGGTATACGCGGCACTGCCCGATGGGAACAACCGACGCACCACCGCGTACGCGGAGTGGGCGTACGCGCCGCGCTCGCCCGCCTGGGGCGCCTGGGACGACAAGGTGACGGCCGTCGACCAGCCGTGGCTCGTCGACGTGGCCGTCCGCCCGGGCGGGGCGCTCATCCTCGGGATGCGGGACCGGACGGTGGACATGGCGCCAAACCGCGTGTTCGATGCCTCCGACCCCGCCTATCGGAGCGTCGGCGAGCTCTTCACGACCCGCTTTCAGGGCATCACGTGGCGCGCACAGCCGGATATCACCTTCGACACGCTCGGCCCTGACGGCCGGCACGCCGCGTTCGGCGCCGTGGCCGTCGTACCCGGCCTGGACGTCGTCGTCGCGCCGACGCTGCCGCTGCGCGCCACCGGCACGGTGACGACGACGGCCGTGAGCTCGACCACCGTCGGCCTGGCGTGGTTCGACGCCGCCAGCGGGCGCCGGATCGATTGGACGCCCCTTTTCGATCCCTCCCTCGACCCCGACCTCGCCCTCGAGGTCGGTGCGGGTGACGTCGCCGTCCTGTGCGGCCCGACGCCGCCCGCAGACGTCGACCTGCCCGGCACCGCCACCGCCGTCGGCGCGCCGATCGCCACCGCGACGGCGATCGCCCGCGGCACGGCGTCCGCCGAGGCGCGCAACCTCACCGCGACGGCCGCCCCGTCCGCCTTCGCCGCCACGCAGACCGCACACGCCCCAACCGAGATCGCCCGGGCCACGGATGCGCGCGCCACGGCCACCGCGATGGCGCCGACGGCATGGGCGCTCGAGACGCAGCGCCCGGCGGCGCAGACGGCGGTGGCCGGGACGGCGACCGTGGTTTCGGCCAAGCTGGCCACGGCCGCGCCGGCGATGGCGACGCGCCTGCACGCCACGGCGCTCGCGCCGCGGTCGGCGGCGCGGCAGAACGCGGTCGTCCAGGCCCGAGCGACGATCCGCGCCTCGGACGCCAGCGACAACCCGTACCTGGCCGTGGCGAATCACGTCCCCGTGCTCGACGCGGCCGGCAACGCGCAGAACGATGCCTGGATGGCCGCGGAGCCCGTCGTCATCGCGTTCAACAACAGCGAGCCCGAGGACATCCTCGAGCACCATACCCTGGCCTGGCACGACGAGCTCGGCGCCGTCTTCGGCATCGCATCGGACATCGGGCGGGAGCAGCTCTACGTAGGGGCGTTCGTGAAGCGGGTCACGCAGCTCGGACCGCTCGGTCCGGGCGGCATCTACCGCATCGACCTGCCCTCGGGCGCCGTCGCGCCGTTCGCCGTCTTGAACGCCGGCGCCGATCCGCACGACTTCAGCCGGGACTTCGACGTCGCCAGCCGGAACCAGGTCGGCCGGATCGGGCTCGGCGACCTCGAGTACGCGCCGGAGCGGGACGAGCTCTTCGCGGTGAACCTGAGCGATCGGCTGATCTATCGGTACCGCGTGCCGGACGGGCGGCTGCTCGGCGCCTTCCCGCACGGCGCCGTCCTGGAGCGCTGGGCGCGCGACGCCCGCCCGTTCGCCCTCGGCTGGCACGACGGCCGCTTGTACCACGGCGTCGTCGACGAGGCCGGCGATCCACCGGCAGCCTACGTCTACCGCTCGAACGCCGACGGCAGCGACATGGCCGAGGTGGCGCGCCTGCCGCTGGACTACCCGCGCGCGCCGATGTGGGCCGACGGCCCGGCCGGCCGGGGTGAACCGAGCGCGATGCTCGTCGATCTCGAGTTCCGCAACGACGGCGACCTCGTCATCGGCTTGCGCGACCGGACGGGCGACAGCGAGGTGCAGGTCGTGGGCAGCGGCGACGTCATCCTGACGACGCGGGTCGGTGATCGCTTCGTCCCGCTGCCGGCACCGGAGCTCTACAACGACACGATCCTGCACCAGGAGACCGCGTTCGGATCGCTGGCCGCCATGCCGTGGCTCGACCAGGTGGCGAGCACGGCCGTCGACCCGATCACGGTGAATTCGAACGGCGTGCTGTGGTACGACAACACGACGGGCCAGTGGCTGCGCCGCGAGACGATCCACGCCGGCCTCGTGCTGACGTTCGCCAAGGCGGCCGGCCTCGGCGACATGGAGAGCCTGAACGTCGCGCCGACCCCGACCCACACGCCGACGCCGACGGACGTCTACACCCGCACGCCGTCCCCGTCGCCCTCCGTGACCCTTACCCCGCCCCCGACCGTCACGCCGTCCCCAACGACGGGGCACTTCGAGATCTACCTGCCGCTTGCCCAGCGCCTCCACTGCGTCCCGTTCGAAACCCGCACGGACGTCGTCCTCGTCCTGGACATGAGCACTTCGATGTACCGCCCGACACGCGGCAACCGCACCAAGCACGAGGCCGCCGTCGATGCCGCGCACACGTTCGTCGGCCTGATGCGCTTCGCGCCCGACACGAACGGCCGCCGCGACCGCGTCGGCGTCGTCGGCTTCAACAACGACGCCTGGATCGGCACGCACCTCACGAGCGACCGCGCCACCGTCGACGTGGCGCTGGACGGACTGGCGCGCGGGATCAAGGAGGGCACGCGCCTCGACCTGGCGATCGCCCAGGGCCAGGCCGTGCTGGACGCCACGCCGCGCGCGCCCGGCGTCGACCCCGTGCTGATCCTGCTCACCGACGGCCTGCCCAACCGCGTCCCGACGCCCGAGGGCGGCGGCCGCCAGGAGGACACGGTGCTGGCCGCCGCGTCCGCCGCGAAGGCCGCCGGTACGCGCCTGTTCGCCGTCGGCCTCGGCGAGACGGGCGACGTGTTCGAGAGCTTGCTCTCGGGCGCCGCGTCGGGGCCGGGCGACTTCTTCATGGCGCCGGACGGGGAGGACTTGGCGGGGATCTACCGGGGGATCGCGGGGCGGTTGACCGGCTGTCCCTGACGGACGGACGCCGAACGGGACGGGCGCTCGCCGCGGATGGTCAGCGCGCGCCCGACCCGGCGGCGTCCGTCCACGTCGCCACGTTCGCCCCCTTCCGATCGACCCACGCCAGCGCGACGCGGCCCTGCGGGCTCACGGTAAGCGTCGGCATGTTCGGCTGACCGCGCGTCGTGTCGGCGCTGCCGGCGATCGTCACGGGCGGCGCGAAGGTCAGGCCCCTGTCGTCGGACACGGTGTGGTACAGGACGCGTCCGCCCTCGCCGTCCGCTTGCCACGCCGCGTGGATTCGACCGCCCGGGCCAATGCCGATCGTCGGCAGGGTGTGGTGCCGGGTCAGGTCGGTGTTCATCCGGACGTTCCGGCCGAACGTCGCCCCGCCGTCCGTGGACGCCGCCAGCCAGACGTCGCCGCGGCTGAGCGTGCCCGGCGGCTCGGCCCGGCCGTCCATCCACGCCACGAACACCTCGTCGGCGCGGACGGCCAGCGACGGGCCGGCGATCGGGCAGGCCTCGAGGTACCAGTGGTCGTCGCTGACCGGCGTCACCGGTTCGAAGGACGAGCCGCCGTTCATGGACCGGATCAGCGCCAGATCACGGATGTAGCCCTTGGCCCGATCGGATGCCAGGCTGCGATACGCGATCAGGACGCGCCCATCGCGGACGACGATGTGCGGCTGACAGCACTCGCACGCCCCGTCCCCGATGCGCTGCGCCTCCTGGAACGTGCCGCCTTGGTCGACGGATCGGACGAACCGGAGCGCGCTGCCGTTCAGCCACGTCAGGACGGGATCGCCTGCCGCATCCAGCGCGGCCGACACCATCGTCGTCTCGCCGGCGGCATCGGAGGCCACCGGCCTGCCCGAGGTGAAGCTCCGCCCCCCGTCCGCCGAGTCGGCATACCACACCGCTCCGCCGTTGCCGTCCGGCGGGAGCTCCAGCCACGCCACCCCCACCCGATCGCCGCCCCCGACCGCGATGGCCGGGCGCTCGATGGGCATCACGTGGACAGGTCGGTCCCCGGTGGCCGACACCGCGTCGCCGAACGTCCGTCCGCCGTCCTCCGAGCGGGCGACGTACAGGACTTCGTCCTGCCCGTACGCCACGAGGATGCGCTCCGCGTCCGTCGCCGCAACGGCGACGGATCGGGCGCCCGGGAACACCGCCACGGTGAAACCCGGGATCGCCGGGGTGGCCGCCGCGTCCGTCGCCGAGGCCGCCTCACCCGGGACGAGCGCCGCTGCGGTCGCGGCGGGCACGGTCGTCGCCGTCGCGACGGCCGCGGACGGCCCCGAACGGGCAGCCGGCGCGTCCACGCCGCAGCCCGCCAACAGGACGAGCCCAACCGCCGACCCGCAGGCCGCCCATGTCCGACGCCCCTGCATTGCCCACTCCTCGATGTGCACCGACGCGGATTGCCCATCCTGCGAACGGGCAGGCGCAGCCTCCGGTTCACCGACCGCCTCGATGAAGCCAATCCGCCGTATTGCGGCTGCGTGTCGCCTCGACAGCCGCCCCGCACAAGGGTACCTTTCACGCCGCCGGCCGCGCATCCGATCGCGTGCAGCGATGGGCGGATGACCACACCCCGGCGGAGGATCCGATGAGCGTCTTCCTGGCCCGCCTTGCCGACATCGTCGCCGTCGGCGCACCGATTGCGGCCATCGCCCTCGTGCTTGCCGTCATCGTGCTTGCCAATCCCGAGCCCGCCGCCGCGCGCGACGACGCGCCCGGGCCGCTCGCGCGGTTCTGGCGGTGGATGTTGGCGCGGCTGCGCGCCGTGCTCGGCAACCTGCGCCACATCATCCTCCTGCGGTACCCGCTGCTCCTCGGCCTGTTCCTCGTCGGCATGCCCGCCATCGCATTGCACACGCCGCTGCGGGACAAGATCGGCAACCTGCTCGTCGTCACGCCGGTCGAGCTGGCGTTCGTCACGTTCCTGGCCGTCGTCGTCGCCTGGATCATCGTCCGCACCGCCGCCCTGACGCTGAACTACGGCCCGGCGCGATTCGACGTCCCGCCGTGGCCCGTGCTCCCGCCGACGCCCGCCGGGAGCCGGCTCGCGGCCGTCATCGCGTGGCTTGGGCGGAACGGCGTCGCCGCGGTCGCCACGCCGCTCATCCTGGTGACGGCGGTTCGGTCCCTGGCCGACGCGCCGTTCGGCGTGCCGGTCTGGCCGAACGTCGGCACCGGCACGGCGGCCCGCGCGGCGGTGCTCGTGGGAGCGGTGCTCGCGGGCGCGGTCGGCTCGTACGTGGTGCGCTCGATCGTCGAGTTCCTGCGGATCGACCCGAGCCCGACCGACCGCACGATGCAGCGGCGGGCCGCCAAGGAAGCAGGCGGGATCCGGCGCCGTGTCACGGGCGTCGTGGAGCGGGCCGCTCGCTGGATGTACCGCGTCTGGTTTCGGTGGCTGGGCGACGGCTACGCCGAGAACGGCGCCGTGGCGAGCGGCCATCTGGCCGCGGTCGTTCAGTTCGGGCTGTGTCTCGTCCTCTACGTGATCATCGGCGCCGCGTTCAGCCCGGCGAATCTCATCGACGCGCGCGGCATCGGCTGGGCGCAGAACGGCTGCTGGAACGCCGTGCCGTGGCTGTGCATGCCGACGCTGGGCTACCTGTGCGTCGTGATCGGCGTGGCCGCCTGGACGTTCTCGGCGACGTCCTTCCTGTTCGACCGTTGGCGGGTGCCGCCGCTGCTCGTCCTGTTCGTGTTCTTCGGCCTGAGCGCCACGCTCGTGCCGGCCGACCACTACTACCGCATGACGCGCTCCACCCTGCCCGGCGTGGCCGCGCGCGCGCCGGGCGGCCCATCCGACGACGCTGCGAGCGAAGTCGTGCCGTCGCCGGCCTTCCCGAGCCCGGCCGAGATCGTCGGCCGCACGCTGGCGGCGCAGGACGGGCCCGGCCCGAAGCGGCTCATCGTCGTGGCCGTGAGCGGCGGCGGGATCACGTCGGCCGCGTGGACGGCGCGCGTCCTCACCGGCCTCGAGGCTGCCGTCGGCGAGCCGTTCACGGGCGCGCTGAGCGCCGTCAGCACCGTGTCCGGCGGCAGCGTGGGGGCGATGTACTACCTCGGAGCGATGACCGACCGCCGGCCGCGCCCGGCACCTGTCCTGGCGGGGATTCGCGACGCTTCGGCAGCGCCGGGCATGCGCGCCATCGCGTGGGGGATCGCATATCCAGACATATGGCGTGCGTTCGCTCCGTACCTCGTCGGCCTCGTGCCCAACGGCCGCTACTTCGACCGCGCCTGGAGCGCCGAGACCGCCTGGGAGCGCGCCTGGACGCAGAACATCCGCGCCGCGGCAGGCCGGCCGGGGAACGCCGCGAACGCGGGTCCGGACGGCGCGGCGGGCTACGGGCGGCAGGGGGAGGCGCAGGAGACGTGGACGGCGAGCCCCGACGTGCCGTACCTGCTCGACCTGCGGCAGCGGATCGCCGAGACCGACCTGCCGGTGCCGATCTTCAACACGATGACCGTCGAGGATGGCCAGCAGTTCATCCTCACCCCGGTGGACCTCCTGCCCGGCGGCGCGAGCCCGCGGCGCTGCGGCGAGCGAGCGATCGAAAAACCCGTGGCCGACGTCGCGCAGCGCAGCCCGGCCGGCGCGAGCGCCGGCGTCCGGGCCGCCGACCCGCCGGAGCCGCTGCGCGATCGGCACTTCTGCACGTACCGCGAGACCTACCCCGCCGCCGACCTGCCGCTCGTGACCGCGGCCCGCCTCTCCGCCTCGTTCCCGTGGGTCAGCCCGGTCGCCCGCCCGTCCGCCCAGGACTGCAAGGACTGCGGGCCGCTCTACCATCTGAGCGACGGCGGCTACTTCGACAACGACGGTCTGATCGGGGCGATGGCGTGGCTCGAACAGGTGCTGCCCACGTTCGCCGAACGGAGCCGTTCGGCGGGCGCATCGGGCTCATCGGGCGGATCGGGCGGATCGGGCGGATCGGGCGGATCGGGCGGATCGCAACCATCCGCCCGCGAGATCCTGATCATCCAGATCCGGTGGGGCAAGTGGGCGCCGGCGACCTCCGAGGAACTGAAGCCGGCCAAGGGCGCGCTCTTCCAGATGATCGGCCCGTTCCAGGCGCTCCTTCGCGCCCGTGGCGCAACGCAGAGCTCGCACAACGCGCAGACGCTGCGCCTGATGAACGAGCGCTGGTCACGCGAGGTCCTCGAGCGCTACCAAGTGGGCGTCCGGATGGTCGACTTCGACCTGGCCGGCCCACCGCCGCCGGGCGGCAGCGACGCCGAACCGCCGCTGGCGTGGCAGCTCACGGACCGCGAGGTCGCGCAGATCCACGCGCAGTGGTGCGGTCCGGCGGTGATCGAGGGGGTGAAGGAAGTGGCCAAGTATCTCGGGACGACGGCGGCGATGGGGTGTCCGGGAGCGCCGTGAACGCGACCCCTTGTCGCGCACCTCGTCGCGCCCCTCGTCACGCTCCGTACGGCACCCAGATGTTCTTCACCTGCGATGCCTGCCGCATGAGCGCATGCGCATCCGACATGTCGTCGCCGGCCCAGGCGCCCGTGCGCCACGTCCGCTTCACGTTGCCGGCGCTTCGCGCCTCGATATCGGCGCCGAGCGCCGCGTCGGCCGCATCGCCGTGGCCGCCGTTCACCGCGTACCACAGCAGCGCGACATCGTCGTGGTCCGCCAGGACGGGCGCGAGGACGGCGCGCGCGCCCGTGACGAGGTTGACGGCGCCGGCCGGGACGTCGGACGTGTCGAACACCTGGTAGAGATCGGTCGCCGGCAGCGGCCAGCGCTCGGACGGCACGGCGACGACGGCGTTGCCGGCGGCCAGCAGCGGGCCGACGAGCGCCGTCAGCGCCGCGAGCGGCCGCGCGTCGGGCGCGATGACGCCGGCGACGCCGAACGGCTCGTGAACGGCCAGGACGAGCGCGCGCTGGGGCACGCTGTGGACGGCGCCGTCGTGCTTGTCGGCCCACGCCGCCCAGGTGCACCAACCGCGCACGGCGTCGTCGACCTCGGCGCATGCCGCTGCCTCGCCCGCGCCCGTCAGGTCGGCGATGCGGGCCGCGAACTCGGCCCGCCGGGCCTCCATGTTCTCGGCGACGAAGTACAGCACCTGCGCCCGGCCCGGCCCGCCGAGCGCCCGCCACGCGCCCAGCCCCTTGTGCGCCGCCTCGACCGCGTTCCGGATGTCCTTGCGGTTCCCGTCGGCGACGTGGCCGGCCAGACGGCCGTCGGCGGTGAGGACGGGCCGGCTGTTGCCGCCGTCGGGGCGGGTTTGGCGGGCGGCGATGTAGTGCTTGGGGGTGCGGTCCAGGGGGGGGAGGGCGTTGCTCATGGGTTGGTCGGGGGGCGCCTCGATGCCCGACGGCCTAAGGCCCTCTCCCCCCGACCCCCTCCCCAAAGTCTGGGGGAGAGAGCCGGCCGCGGGAGACCCAGACCGAACGCCGGTCGCCCGCACATACGCCCACATCCCCTCCCTCCCCCCCTCGCGCCCGAACCCGCTCTCCCGATACCCCCCGAACCCGCTCGCCGCGTCGAACTGGTTCGTGCCGTTGATCCAGACGGTGCCGGCCTTGATCCGCTGCGCGACGTCCAGCGCGACGTTCACGTTCTCCGTCCAGACGCTCGCCGCCAGGCCGAACGGCGTGTTGTTCGCCAGCTCGACGGCCTCGTCGGGGGTGCGGAAGGTCATCGCGACGAGCACCGGTCCGAAGATCTCGACCTGGGCGATCGTGCCGGCCGGCTCGACGTCCGTGAAGAGCGTCGGCGGATAGTACCAGCCGTCGGCCGGGACGGCCCACGACGGCTGCCAGCACGTGGCGCCTTCCGCCACGCCTTGCGCGCACAGGCTGCGGATTCGTTCGAGCTGTACGGGGGCGATGATCGCGCCGATGTCGACCGCCTTGTCCAGCGGCGAGCCGACCCGCAGGCGCTCCATGCGTTCGCGCAGCTTGCGGTACACCTCGTCGGCCACGCGCTCCTGGACGAGGAGGCGCGACCCGGCGCAGCAGACCTGGCCCTGGTTGAACCAGATCGCATCCACGACGCCCTCGACGCTGCTGTCCAGGTCGGTGTCGGCGAAGACGACGAACGGGCTCTTGCCGCCGAGTTCGAGCGTCAGCGCCTTCGTCGTTCCGGCCGTCGCCCGCCGGATGATCCGCCCGACGTCCGTCGAGCCGGTGAACGCCAGCTTGTCGATGTCCGGGTGCCCAACGATGGCCTCGCCCGTCCGCCCGTCGCCCGTGATGATGTTCACGACGCCCGGCGGGAGGCCGACGTCCTGGCAGATCTCGGCAAACAGCAGGGCCGTGAGCGACGTGAACTCGGCCGGCTTGAGGACGACGGTGTTCCCCGCCGCCAGGGCCGGCGCGATCTTCCAGCTGAGCATGAGGAGTGGGAAGTTCCACGGGATGATCTGCCCGCACACGCCGTGCGGCCCGTAGCCGGCCGAGGCGAACTCGGTCTCGAACAGCTGCGCCCACCCCGCATGGTGATAGAAGTGCCGCGCCACGAGCGGCACGTCGATGTCCCGCGTCTCGCGGATCGGCTTGCCGTTGTCCAGCGTCTCGAGCACGGCCAGCAGCCGGTGGTGCTTCTGGACATGCCGCGCGATCGCATACAGGTACCGCGCCCGCCCGTGACCGCCGAGCGCCGCCCACGCCGGCTGCGCCGCCCGCGCCGCCGCGACGGCCGCGTCGACGTCCGCCGCATCCGCCTGGGCGATCCGGCCGAGCACCTCGCCGGTGGCCGGGTAATGCGTATCGAACCACGCGCCCGACGCCGGCAATCGCCACTCCCCGCCCACGAACAACCGCATGTCCGGCCCGCGCGCGGCGATCCAGGCGCGGGCGTCGGCATCCGATTCGGGAGCGGGGGCGTAGTCGAGCGGGGCCACGGTCCGATCGGTCACGTTCATCGCACATCCTCCTCATGCCGCCTCATACGTCAACCGAGCGGCATCTGGTGCCGCGCCGCGTATCGTCCGGTGGCGCGGTGCCAGAGTTGGCGTTCGATGTCGGCGAGGGCGCTGGAGGCGCCGATGCGGAAGGTGCCGGGGGTGAGGTGTTCGGGGCCGAGTTCTTCGCGGACGAGGATCATCCAGGCCAGGATGTCCTTGGCGGTGGCGATGCCGCCGGCGGGCTTGAGGCCGGCGACGGTGCCGGTGCGCTCGGCGTAGGCGCGGATTTGGCGGGCCATCACGAGGCCGACGGGCAAAGTGGCGTTGACGGCCTCCTTGCCGGTGGAGGTCTTGATGAAGTCACTGCCGGCCATCAGGCAGACGCGGCTGGCGACGGCGACGTCGGTGAGCGTGCCGAGGTCGCCGGTGGCGAGGATCGACTTCATCAGGATGCCGGGGCCGCAGGCGTCCTTGAAGGCGCGGACCTCGTCGTACAGGCCGGCCCAATCGCCCAGGAGGACGTGCGATCGGCCGATGACGATGTCGATCTCGTTTGCCCCGGCTTCGACCGAGGCCCGGATCTCGGCGAGGCGCGTGGCCATGGGCGACTGCCCGGCCGGGAAGCCGGTGGAGACCGCGCAGACGGGGATGGTGGTTGGGATGGTGGTCGGGAAGGATGTGCGGGAGAGGGCTTCGACGGCCGGAGCGACGAGGTTGTGGTAGACGCAGACGGCGCCGGTCGTCAGCGCGTCGGCCGCGGCATCGTCGAGGCCGAGGGCGGCGAGCAGGTCGCGGCGGACGGGGCGGCGGGCCTTGGCGCACAGGCGGTGGACGCGGCCGGGGGTGTCGTCGCCGGACAACGTGGTGAGGTCGAGGAGGGTGACGGCGCGGAGCAACCACTGTGTCTGGGCGTCGGCCTTCACGCTGCGGCGGGTCGTCAGCGTCGCGGCACGGCGCTCGACGGCGCTGCGGTTCACGCGGACATCCAGCGCCCAGTCGAGGTCAAGCGGCGTGCCCGGGTTGTCGGCACGGGCCGTCGCCGGGCGGGGCGTCGGATCGTCGTCGACGGCCTCCGGGTGGCGGGCGGCGACGTTGGCCGCGGCGGGCGCGGCGACGTTGGCTGTCGCGGGCGCGGCGATCGGCGGCGGGACGGACGGACGGCCGCGGCCGTTCGGCTGCATCGCGCTGACCCGCGGCGGTGGCATTTCGGACATGGGCGCACTATATATCACGTCGGCATCCGATTTCACGTCGGCATCCGAGCACCGGGTCGGCATCCGAGCACCGGGTCGGCATCCGAGCACCGGGTGGGTATTCGAACTCCGGGTCGGCATCCGACGAAGGCGCGCGCGCCGACTGAAGAAAACAAGGAGCAGGCACCAGATGGCGATCCACTTGGGCGACACCGCCCCGGACTTCACCGCCGAGTCCACGGCGGGCACGATCAAGTTCCACGAGTACCTCGGCGACGGCTGGGGGATCCTCTTCTCGCACCCGGCCGACTTCACGCCGGTCTGCACGACCGAGCTCGGCCGGGTGGCCGCGCTGAAGCCCGAGTTCGAGAAGCGCGGCGTGAAGGTCCTCGGCCTGTCCGTCGACGGGCTGGAGGATCACGAGAAGTGGAGCGCCGACATCCTGGAGACGCAGGGCACGGCGCTGAACTTCCCGCTGATCGCCGACGACCACCGCGTGGTGGCCGACCTGTACGACATGGTGCCGCCGGCCGCGGCGAACAACCTGACGGTGCGGTCCGTGTTCGTCGTCGGGCCGGACAAGAAGGTCAAGCTGACGATCACCTACCCGGCCAGCACGGGCCGCAACTTCGACGAGATCCTGCGGGTCATCGACTCCCTGCAGCTCACGGCCAAGTACTCGGTGGCCACGCCGGTCGACTGGGAACGAGGGGAGGATGTGATCATCATCCCCGCCGTGACGGACGCGGAGGCGGACGTGAAGTTCCCGAAGGGGTACAAGAAGATCAAGCCGTACCTTCGGGTGACGCCGCAGCCGGACCTGTAGGCGTCCCATAGATGATGGGGCTTCTTGACGACGACGACCTCGAGGCTGAGGGCGGCGGTTAACGCGAGCGAGGGCGTCGCCATGGACGCCCTCGCTTGTCGCGGTGAACCCGCGGACCCGTGCCGGGCTACGGGTTCTTGTTCTTGGCCACGTAGCTGACGCACTCGCCCTGGTTCTTGAACCAGGGGTTGTTGAACGTCGCCCACCCGCCGTTCTTGCACGCATCCGTCGACGTCGGCGGCCCGATGAGCGGGCCGGACGACAGGCGCAGGTTGTCGATCAGGAAGCCGTTGCCCGCGGTGGCCGGGGCCGCCCCGCCGCCGGTGCGGAAGAGGATCGAGTCCACCGGGCGCGACGGGTTCGTTTCGCAATCGCGGAAGTAGTCCTCCCAGCTCGTGCCGGTGTGCGCGAGCGCGCCGTCGACATAGACCTTCACGATGTCGTTCGCCGGGCCGTCGACGAACTGCATGTACACCTTGATGGTGTGCGGCACGGACCGCGCGAGGCCGGACGCGACGGTGGTGAACACGAAGGCGTCGCCCGCGCCGCAGCCCGGGTTGAGGGCGGCCTGGTAGTCGTAGAAGTTCACGTCGATGCCGCTCGGCGTGTCCGTCATCTGGACCCAGCTCATCCGCGCCCCGTCGCCGCGGTCCGGGCTGGCGACGACGCTCAGCCCGGGCTGCTCGGCGCCCGGCACGGTGGAGGCGAAGTCCCACTGCGCCTCGAACGTCGGCTGGCGAACGCCGCCGGACAGGCCGTTGCTGACGGCGCTCGTCTCACCGGCCTCGTCGACCAGCGACTTCGAGAACGTCTGGTCGCTGAAACAACCGCTGGTCACGGCGTTGGACATCCGCAGGCTCTTGGTGCCGAACGAGGCGGGCGCAACGGTATTGGCGACGACCGCGTGGTCATACACCGCACAGCCGGAGCCGGCGGCGCCGGAGCTGCTCCAACCGTCCTGGAGGTGGATCGTGCCGACGGCATAGCCCTCGAAGTCGAGCGCCGATGTGTCGGCGAATGCATTCGTGTTGGACAGGGCGAGGGCCGCGGCGATGACGGCCGCGGCAAGGGCGATACGCTTCATGGTTTCGTTGTCCTTTGGTGCTGTGAAAACGTCGGCCAAGCCTGCGGCTTGACCTTGCGTCGCTAGGACCGGGGATTGTAGCATGCATGGGGTCATGTGGATTGAGCCAGGGGCCGGCCTCCGTGGGAAGGGGCATCGTCCATGGAAGGAATCGCGCAGGTCCCTCGAAGGAATCTCCGCAGTCCCCTGAGTGAATCCCGAAGTTCACTCAGGGGATTCGCGCCAAACCATACGTGGAATCGCGCATGTCTGTAGAGCGTGTCCACGCGAGCCTCGCTGAACGTCGCCTGAGACGGCGGATGGCTGCGCGGCTGCGAAATCTCAGCGGGCTCGACTCTTGCTCAGGCCGCAGGCCGTTGCTGATACAAATACTTCTGGAATCCAGCGAAGACCCGCCCAATCTCCTCCGCCTCCCCAAGGTCGGCCAGCGCATCGGCGATGGAGTTCTGGTACTTCAGCCGCAGCAACGGCGTGAGCTTGTCCTGGTCGAGCTCTTCCACGCCGACGCTGACGTAGTGCGACAGGACGAATTCCAGAAACGCCTGCTGTTTGGCGTTGAAGTGCGCGCTGATGTCGATACGGGCGCTCTCAGCCCGCTCGTCGCGGGTGAGCGGCGCGAGCGCGTAGGCCACATGGGCCAGAACGTCGAACAGGTCGCTCTTCTCGGCGTCGATGATCTTCTGCATCTCGGCCAGCTGCGCGCCACCGAAGCCGCGCTCCTCCAGCCCTTGCAGCAGCTTCTTGCGCGTCTCCGGCGCGCTCCAGAGGGCGCGCAGCTCGGCCTCGTCCTTGAAGAACTCGGGCAGCCGGCCGAACAGCGTTTCCATGAACTGCTGCGCCGACATCGGCGTGCCGTCGGGGTGCCAGAACGACGTGCTCATCATGTGCTGGATCGTCCGCGCCTTGCCGTCGGAGAGGGTGACCTTGATCCGCTGCCGCGGCGGCGCCGGATCTGGATCGGGGTCCGGCACGGGGTAGTTGTCGTCCGATTCGTCCGCGATGCGGACGTCACGCGGCGGCGACGGCGCGATCGGCTCCCCGTCCCACTCCGGATCGCCGAAGTGTTGATGGGCCTTCACGAAGTCGTAGACCGTGAAGTAGTCCTTGCCGTCGAAGAGCCGGGTACCGCGGCCGATGATCTGTTTGAACTCGATCATCGAGCGGATGGGACGCATGAGGACGATGTTGCGGATGTTGCGGGCGTCGACGCCTGTGGACAGTTTCTGCGAGGTCGTCAGGACGGTGGGGATTGCCTTCTCGTTGTCCTGGAAGTCGCGCAGATGCTGCTCACCGAGGGGGCCGTCGTTGGCGGTGACGCGGTGGCAATAGTTGGGGTCGGTACTCTGCTTCATCTGGTTGACGAGGTCGCGGACGGCCAGTGCGTGGGCCTGGGTGGCGCAGAAGACCAGCGTCTTATGGCGTTGATCGATCTGCTCCATGAAGAGCCGCACGCGATACGCCTCGCGCGCCTCGATCTCGATGATCCGATTGAAGTCCTCCTCGATGTACCGCCGACCGCTCTCGATCTCGCCCTCGACCAGCTGGTCGTCCGGCGTGAAGACGTACTCGTCGAGCGTCGTGGCGATCTGCACGACCTTGAACGGGGTGAGGAAGCCGTCGTTGATGCCGTCCTTCAGCGAATATGTGTAAACAGGCTCGCCGAAGTAGGCGTACGTGTCGACATTCTCGCTGCGCTTGGGCGTGGCGGTAAGGCCGAGCTGCACCGCCGGGCGAAAGTACTCCAGGATGCCCCGCCAGTTGCTCTCGTCGTTCGCGCCGCCGCGGTGGCACTCGTCGATGACGATGAGGTCGAAGAAGTCGGGCGGGTAGTCGCCGAACCAAGGCGACGGGTGGCCGTCCTTTTCCGGTCCGCTCATGAAGGTCTGGAAGATCGTGAAGAAGAGGCTGCCGTTCTTGGGGACCTTGCCCCGCTTGCGGATGTCCTCAGACGCGATCCGCACCATCGAATCCTCGGGGAAGGCGGAGAAGGCGTTGTAGGCCTGGTTCGCCAGGATGTTCCGATCCGCCAGGAACAGGATCCGGGGCCGGCGTGACGGCTCGCGGCTCAGGTTCCAGCGGCTGTGGAAGAGCTTCCAGGCGATCTGAAAGGCGATGAACGTCTTGCCGGTGCCGGTGGCCAGCGTGAGCAGGATGCGCGGTCGATTGGCGGCGACGGCTTCCAGAACGCGGTCGACGGCGATGTCCTGGTAGTAGCGGCTGGGGTGCGACCCGCCCTTGTCCTCGAACGGCACGGCGGCGAATCGGTCGCGCCACTCGCTCGCTTCGGCGAAGGTCATCGACCAAAGTTCATCCGGCGTCGGGTAGCGTGCCAGCTCACCTTCCTTTCCGGTCCGCATGTCGATGCCGTAGATCCCCTGTCCGTTCGTGGCATACGTGAAGCGGACGGCCATCTTGCCGGCATAGTTCTTGGCCTGACCCACGCCCTCGGTCAGGTGCTTGTGCCACGCCTTGGCTTCGATGACGGCCAGCCTGTGCGTTCGATGGACGAGCACGTAGTCGGCGGTGATCGGGCTTGCGCGTCGGCCACGGCCTTCGATGCGACCGGGTGAGATCGGGAACTCGCGCAGGATCCGGCTGTCCGGCACGACGCCCCAGCCCGCCTCCTTGAGCGCGGGGTCGATGTGCTCGGCGCGGGTCTCGGCTTCGTTCATGGCGTGGGGGGCTTTGGTTTCTTCCGTTTGGGCAGCCTCTCGACCTCGTCCTCGAGCTGCCTGAGGGTGTCGGACTCCGCTGCGTCTTCAAGCTGCGCACGCCGACGGGCAGCGAAGCGGTCGTATTCCTGTTCGGCGATGGCATCTGCGCTGTCGCGGCTGACCTTGCCGGCGTCCGGCAGGATAGCGCGCTCGTTCAACCGGAGGAAGTCGTCGAGGCGGGACTTCCAGGTTTGCATGAAGATTTGCTTGCGGCGGCGGGCTTGGTCTTCGGCGAAGTCGAGGAACATGACGACGATGCGGTTCAGCTCGGTGATCTCGGTCTCGCGGAGGTAGTTCTTGGCGACGGTGACATCACCCTTGCGGACCGTGCCGCCCTTCCATGTGGTCAGGCCCATGTTGGGCTGGGCGGCGTCGGCGCGTTCGGCGATGAGTTCGGGGGCGGTCTTGCCGGTGGCGGCGAAGTGCAGTTTGTTTTGGATGGTCTGGAAGAAGAGCTGCGTTTCCGGTTCGGTGGGCATGTAGTCGGCAGCCAGGGCCAGGATCTCCCGCACCCGCAGGTACACGCGCCGCTCGCTGGCCCGGATGTCGCGGATGCGCTCGAGCAGTTCGTCGAAGTAGTCCGTCTGCCCGTCGCCAGGCGGATTCTTCAGCCGCTCGTCGTCCATGGTGAAGCCCTTCACCAGGTACTCGCTGAGGCGCGACGTGGCCCACTGGCGGAACTGCGTGCCGCGCTGGCTGCGGACGCGGTAGCCGACGGCGAGGATGGCGGGGAGGCTGTAGTGGTCGATGTCGCGGGTGACCTCGCGGGAGCCTTCCGAACGAACGATCCGGAAATTCCGGATAGTTGCCTCGCGTTCCAGTTCGCCTTCGTCGAAGATGTTCACGAGGTGCTCGTTGATCGTCCGAACGTCCTTCTGGTACAGCTCGGCGATGTGCGACTGTGATAACCAGATGGTGCCGTCGACGAAACGGCACTGGATGCGGGTGCGGCCGTCTTCGGTCTGGTAGAGGATGAGGCTGGATAGAGGGGGGTCGGGGGCGGGCATGGGGTGGTCCTAGAGCTGGCCGGTGAAGGCGTGATGCAGGAGCGACTTCTTCAATGCGTCGAGGGCGGCAAGCTTGCGCTCGTACAACTCAGCGAGGTGCTGGGTCTCCCCAAGTAGCTCATGGACTTTCATCATGATTGCCCGTTGCGTATCAAGCGGCGGAACCGGGAGTACAAGGTTGTTAAGAATGTCGTGATTGAGGCTACTCATAGTCGTACCGACCGCGCTTCGCTCAAGTCGCGCCTTGAACGAATTCGATCCAAATAGGGCCACAAAAAACTCCCCATCCATCGTGGAGGACAGTCGCACGAAGAATGAGCCCGTTCCACATAACCAGCCTTCTTCGCGCTTGGTAACCAACGCGCACCGGCCTAAGTCACCTCGCCGCCCAATGACAATATCTCCGATCTTTAGCGCATAACCGCTCAGTCGCCGTCTCGTCTCTTCGTTTACCATCATCCGGGGTGATGGAACGATGCGGGAATCTACGATGTTCATCGGATTTACCAGAGGAATGCCGTCGGACACGTAGTCGGACTTGTGGAGCATGGTGCCGAATGGGCCGGTTGACACGTTCTCAGCAACATCGCTGAGAAGCATCTCACCCCATCCGGCGCCGTCGCGGGTGAAGGCTGACTGCAAGTGACTCTCAAACACCGCCCGCGCGTTCTCCCGGTTCCTCTCGGCGTTGGCATTGGCGGTGGCGATGCCCGCGAACGCTTCGTCGAGGAGGCGGACGATGCGGTGTTGTTCGGGGAGGGGAGGAACTAAGATATGAAGGGATTCGATGGCCGACTTACTAATAGATGCAAAGACCGCCCCTTCGACTCCTGAGATCTCGGATTGGAGATGCAGTAATTGAAGAAATAGGAACTCGCGACTGATTCTGGACCCGCAATGAATGGCAGCCAATCCTCGCCCAATACAGATAGTTTCAGTAGCGAAGTTGACAGGTCCTACAGGCGCACGAACAGACATGAGGATGTCGCCGTTGTGGGCAGTCTTCGTAACCTGTGTGGTCCAAGTGGTCGGCGCCTCGATGAACTTCTCGCCGAAGCTCTTCTTGCCTTGATAGAACGGCATCCCCACACCGTCCGCGTTGTAAAAGCTTCCCTCAGGCGATTGGCCCGCAATGACGTCGCACAGTTCACCAATAGTTGGGGCTGACCAATCAGTCTTCACAGAAGCGCCCTGATTCGCCCAAGCACGTTCGCACTCTCCGCATCCAACCCCTCAATCTCATCCAAAATCTCCCCAGGACTCCGATGCACCACATCCCCCCCGCCATTCGGATTCTTCACCGACAGATCCCACGTCCCCTGATCAACCCCCGCCACATCCACGCTCCAACTCTTCGCCGAGTCGGCAAGCGTCCGCTGCAGTTCCACGAACTCCGCCAGGTCCGCGTCGTTCAGCGGGTTCGTCTTACCGAGGCTCCTGCCCGGGTCGAGCTGGTAGTACCAGACCGATCGGGTTGGCGCGCCCTTTTCGAAGAACAGGACCACCGTCTTCACGCCCGCGCCCTGGAACGTGCCGCTCGGACAGTCGAGGACGGTGTGGAGTTGGCAGCTCTCCAGCAGGAGGCGGCGGAGGCTGACGGAGGCGTTGTCCGTGTTGGAGAGGAACGTGTTCTTGATGACCACGCCGCCGCGGCCGCCGGCCTTGAGCATCTTGATGAAGTGCTGGAGGAACAGGAACGCCGTCTCGCCGGTGCGGATCGGGAAGTTCTGCTGGACCTCCTTGCGCTCCTTGCCGCCGAAGGGCGGGTTCGCCAGCACCACGTCGTAGCGGTCCCGGTCCTGGATGTCGGCCAGGTTCTCGGTCAGCGTGTTCGTGTGCAGGATGTTCGGCGCCTCGATGCCGTGCAGGATCATGTTCATGATCGCGATCACGTACGCCAGCGACTTCTTCTCCTTGCCGTAGAACGTCCGCTCCTGGAGGACCCTGTCCTCCGCCGTCGTCCGCTGCGGGTGCATCCGCTTCATGTACTCGTACGCCTCGCACAGGAAACCCGCCGACCCCACCGCCCCGTCGTAGACCCGCTCGCCGATCCGCGGCCGCACCACCTCCACGATCGCCCGGATCAGCGGGCGCGGCGTGTAGTACTCGCCGCCGTTGCGGCCGGCGTTGCCCATGTTGCGGATCTTGGCCTCGTACAGGTGCGACAGCTCGTGCTTCTCGGCCTGCGACCGGAAGCGCAGCTCGTCGATGAGGTCGATGATCTCGCGCATGTTGTAGCCGCTGGAGATCTTGTTCGTGATCTCGCCGAAGATCTCACCGATCTTGTACTCGATCGTGTTCGGCCCGCGCGCGCGCGCCTTGAAGCTCTTCAGGTACGTGAAGAGCGTCTGGTTCACGAAGTCGCGCAGATCGTCGCCCGTCAGCGCCCTGTTGTGGTCGATCCTGCCATCCGCACCCTTCGGCGCCGCCCAACTGTCCCAGCGGGCCGATGCGTCGAGGATGTACGAATACGGCTTCCCCGACAGCGCCGCCTCGGCCGCCAGATCCTGCTCCAGCCCGTCGAGGTATTTCAGGAACAGCAGCCACGACGTCTGCTCGGTGTAGTCGAGCTCGGTCGTACAGCCGGCTTCCTTGCGGAGGATGTCGTCGATGTTCTTGAAGGCTTGTTCGAACACGGGCGCGGACCCTCGGTGCGGTTGGGCTGGATGGCGGTCGGCGCAACGACATGCCGCGCATATGATAGAACAGACGATCGAATCGTCCGTCATCCCTACCGCGCATCCTGGTCGAGGACGCCGGCCGATCCCGCTACTTGATGATCTCGATCACCTGCCCCGCCCCCACCGTCCGCCCGCCCTCGCGGATCGCGAACCGCAGCCCCTTGTCCATCGCCACCGGGACGATCAGCCGCACCGTCGCCACGCCGCTCGAGCCGGGGGCGATGACGCTGCGGCCGTCCTCCAGCACGATCTCGCCCGTCACGTCCGTCGTGCGGAAGCCGAAAGACAGCGTCATCTTGTTGTGGAACGGTGTGTGCCGCCCGCCCTCGTCCTTGTCCGCGTGCAGCACCGCCCGGAACTCCGCGTGCGGCTTGATGCTGCCCGGCTTGGCGATGACCATGCCGCGGGGGATGTCCTTCTTGTCGACGCCGCGAAGCGTCAAGCCCACGCCGTCCCCGGCGCCGGGCGGGGGTTCGACGGCCCCGGGCACTGCGCTCTTGCGGAACATCTCGATGCCCGTGATCGTGGACTTCAGCGTCCCGTCGCGCATCCCCACGAGCTCGACCTCGTCCCCGACGCGCACCGTGCCGGACTCGATCGTGCCCACGACGAGGACGTCGCCCGCGCATGCGTTCGAGAAGGCGTACTCCACGGGCAAGAGGAACGGCGGTTCGGCCGGGGCGGCGTGGAGCGCGCCAGGTCCGAGGTGGGCGGCCAGGAGTCCGGCCGCAAGTGCCAAGAGCGGCAATCGCACACGCGGTGTGAGGGCGTCGGGAAAGATGTGTAACCGGAAGGTGACGTAGGGTCGGAGGGAGAACGGTCTCCGGACGATGGCGATCCGGGCCAGGGCGCATGGGCGCCCCGGCCCGGCTCCCCCCCGCCCGGACT
>JADYYS010000064.1 GCA_020853525.1 Ardenticatenales bacterium
AGCTGAAGCTGGCCGGCTGCAGGCGTCCCTGGCGGGCCGCCATGGTGCCCGCCTGCGCGGGCACCCAGAAGTCCGAAGCGCCCGCGAAGGCGGGCGCAATGGCCGAAGGCCACCAGCCGGCCAGCTTTAGCTGCCGGTGGTTCGTCGTCCGCAAATCGAGATGTGACGGGCTACTACAGCTCCGGGTCGATGACGAACGTCACGTTGCAGTTCAGTCGGTACTGCGTGATCTTGCCGTTCTCGACGACGGCCTGCATGTCCTTGATGTAGACACTCCGGACGTGCCGCAGCGTCTTGTTCGCGGCGTTCACCGCGTTCTGGGCCGCGTCCTCCCAGCTGGTCGGTGACTCGGCGATCAGCTCGATGACCTTGGCGACGGACATGTTCAGCTCCTTGGTGCCCGAGGGGACGATAAGGGGCGGAGCGTATCGGCATTGTCGCCGCCCGGTCAAGCGCTGCCTTACGGCGCCACCGATCCTTCGCCCGCCGCGGTCGGTTCGACGGCCGGCCCCCCGAGCTGCGCCTCGTGCCGGAACGTCCAGCGATCACGCGCCGCGTCGTACCCGAACACGAACTGCCGTTCCTGGCGCTGGCTGGCCACCTGCAGCGTATAGCCGAAGTCGTACGCGTGCAGCGTCATCGTCGGACCGGCCGTGAAGCGGATGCGGCGGATCTTGTCGGCGGTGCCGTTCGGCACGGACGCCAGCGAGAGCTCGCGGCGCGGTTCGCCGACGGCGTCGCCCGCCTCGTCGAGCGCTACCGAGAAGAGCTCCGGCTGGCGCGCGAGGCCGTAGTAGAGCCGCTTGCCGGCCGACCCGTTGAACACGCCGACGCCGAACGGATCGAAGCCTTCGAGAACCACTTCGGCCTCGCCGTCGGACAACGCGATGCGGAAGACCCGTCCGCTCTCCTCACCGGCCGTCGATCCGGCCACCGACGCGGCGTACAGCCGCTCGCCGTCGCAGTCGTATGCCAGGCCGATCACGCCGAACGGGTTCGCGCCGCTCGGCGGCGCGGCAGCCGGCAGGTCGACGAACTCGGTCATCGCCTGGCTGACGGAGTCGATCCGGTACACCTTGTTCTGCAACGCGGGCGGATTCTCTTCGAGGCTGACGAGCGGCACCGGCGCGGCGTAGATGTCGCCCCGCCGGTCGTAGACGAACGGCCCGAGATAGCCGCCGTCGTCCCAGCTCTCGTGCTGGTAGACCGCGTTCCGTCCGGCCGCTTGCGCATCGGGATCGACAACGGCCAGCCCCTTCACGCCCATGACGGACGTCCCGAACATCGCCCGCGGCCCGACGCCGAGCGTCGCGGCGAACTGCGGCAGCGCCTGACACGCCGCCGCCCCGCCGATCGCGCCCGCACCGCCGCCCGCGCCGCCGCTCGGCGCCGAGCCACCGCCCCAGACCTTGACCGCGACGGCGACGCCGAGCAGGGCGATCGTCGCGAGCGTCCAGCCGCTGACGCGTTTCCGTGTCCCGCCCACCGATGTCCTCACTCCCCCGCCCCGATCGGCACGAACATGGGGCCGAACGCGCACGGGAACACGCGCGCGACCGACCGGCCGTCCTCCACGGCCGGCTCAGCCCAGCAGTACTCCGCCCCCGGCGCGTTGCTGTTCACGAGCTGTGGGACGATCCAGACGACGATGTCGTCGCCGTCCAGCGGCTCGGGCGGCGCCATGAACTTCTCGGGCCCCTGCGCCGCGTCGGCGTTGCAGCACGGGCCGATCGTCAGCAGGTCGCCGTCGCCTTCGTCGGCCCGGTGGACCGTCACGTACGTGAACGCGTTGTCGCCGCGGCTGCCGTCGCCGAGCTGGCCGCGGTTGGGGGCGATGTCGTATCCGCCGCGCTCCGCCCCGACGGCGTCATCCCCGTCCCCATCCCCACCCGTGACGCGGTACGCGTAGCCCTCCGCCGTGACCGGCGACGATGCGTCCTCGAGGTGCCAGCCCTCCTCCTCCCACGGGCGCCACGCCGAACCGTCCCACGTCGCGAACCGGTCATCGCCGCCCGACGCATCGCCGCCGGCCGTGATGTCGATCCGCACGACCGGCCGGTACGTCCCGGTGTTCCCGCACCCGCGGCCGAGGTTGGCGCCGCCGACGCGGAACCGGCCGTCGCGGTACAGGTCGAAGTACTGCGCGTAGCGGTAGTTGCACGGGCCCGGCCAGAGCTCGCTGCGGAAGTCCTGCGCCACGCGGAAGCCCACGACGTCCCCGCCTTCGCGGATGTCCTCGAACGACGGGCCGTTGAACGCCACGACGGACGCCGTGCTGAACTTGGGGCAGCCGATGGCGTCGCTGTAGCCGAAGCCGTCCGTGCCCGAGTAGCTGACGTGCCAGTCGACGAGCTTGGCCGAGCGCATGACCGGCCGCCCCTGAAAGCGCACGTCGCGCAGCTCGAGCCCGTCGGACGGGGTGAGGACGTGCGCGAACGTCCAGCCGTCGCGCGCCGCGGCGGTCGGCGACTGGCAGTGCGCGGCCATCACGACCTCGTCGGACAGGCTCTGCTCCGTCACCGGCGCGCCCCCGGCCGCGCCGTTCGCCGCTCCGGCGTTCGCCGCCCCGACGTCGGTCCAGCGCGTCCCGACGAGCCGCCCGTCCGTCAGGTCGACGACCGCCCAGAGTGCCTGGTCGCCGACGACGAACGTCGGCGCCACGCACAGGTGCTGCGAGCGCTCGCAGCGGCTGCCGTTCAGGGCGGACTTCACGCCCTGCATCACGGCGTCGCCGGCTTCGGGCCGCCCGCCGAGCAGCGCCTCGACCTCGGGCGCCGCCCGCGCGATCTCGACCGCCAGCGCCGCGAGGTGCGCCGGGATCTCCGGCTGCGTGGCCGGCGACGAACGAACGTCGACGACGCGCTCGCCCGCGACGTCGACGAACGCCGTCCACGTCACGTTGGCGGCGTAGTTGTACACCTCGACGCGGTGGCAATCGATGCCGCGGCATGCCTCGGCGGACGCGGTGAGGTCGGCCGGGACGACCGGACGGATCTGCATGACCTCGCTGCGCAGCGGCGCCCCTGTCGCCGCGTCGTGCGCCGCGGCCGTCATGCGCACGTCGGCGATCGCGAGCGCCTGTGCGCGCAGCGCGGCGGCGTCGACGTCGGCGGTCAGCGGCAGGATCGGCGCGTCGGCGGCGAGGGCGGCGTGCCAGACGGCCTCGCGCGTGGCCAGGGCGGGCACGATGGACAGCCACTCGTCGGCGGGGCGGGGTGCGGCAAGGGCGGCCTGCAGGGCGGCGGTCGCCGCGTTCGTCGGCCCCGGGCGGGACGCATCGTTCGCCCTGTCCGCCGCATGATCCGGCGTCGCTCGACCGCATGCGCCCGACAGCGCGAGGAACGTCGCCGCAGCGGCGGTGCGGGCGATGCGGGGGGCTTGGCGCGGGGGGCGCTGCGGCACGAGGCGGTCTCCTGGACGGGGCGGCGGCGGGGCAGCGGATCATAACATCGAGGCGGCGGGTGGTCGCTCCGGCGCATCGCGCGCCGGGGGTTGGGGGCCGTCGCGCCCCACGCGCCCGACGCTGGGTCCTCGCCCCCCCTTGCGGTATCCTTCCCCGAATGACCACCGACCTCCGCCCCCTGCTGCGCCTCATCGGCCGCCACAAGCGCCGCTACCTCGCGGGCGCGCTCATGCTGGCCGTGGCCGACCTCGGGCAGCTCGTGGCGATCGACGTGATCAAGCGCTTCATCGACGCGCTCGAGGCGGGCCGCGCCGATGCGGCGGACGTGCGGATGTACGCCGGGATCGTGGCGGGCACGGGGGTTGCGGTGCTCTTCGCGCGGTTCGGCTGGCGGCAGATGATCTTCGGCAGCTCGCGGATGATCGAGCGCGACGTGCGGCAGACGCTGTACGACCACCTGCAGACGCTCTCGCCGCGGTTCTTCCTGGACCGCAAGGTGGGCGACCTCATGGCCTACGCCACGAACGATATCCCGTCCGTCCAGCAGGCGGCGGCCGGCGGGATGATGCAGTTCCTGGACGCCGTGATCCTGCTCGTCGGCTCGGCCGTGGCGATGGTCGTCACGATCGACGCGCGGCTGAGCCTGATCGCGCTCGCGCCGCTCCTTCTGTTGAACCCGGCCACGTACTGGCTCGGCAAGCGGATGCACGCCTCGTACACCAAGGTGCAGGCCCAGTTCGGCGCGCTGTCCGACCGCGTCCAGGAGAACTTCGCCGGGATCCGCGTCGTCAAGGGCTTCGGGCGCGAGGCGCACCAGTCGAAGGCGTTTGCGGTCGTCAACCGGCGCTACCAGGCGCTCTTCGGGCAGATGCTGCGCTACGACGTCGGGTTCGACCCCGTGATCGGCGTGCTCGTCGGCATGAGCGCCGCGCTCGGCCTGGTGTACGGCGGGCGGCTCGTCATCGACGGCCGGCTGTCGCTGGGCGGCTACATGGCGTTCAACAGCTACCTCTGGATGCTCGCCTGGCCGATGATGGCGCTCGGCATGGTCATGAACCACGTCCAGCGCGCCACGGCCTCCCTGGCGCGGATCGACACGCTGATGGCGGTGCCGCCGGACATCCAGGACGCACCCGACGCCCTGCCGCTGCCCCGCGCGCGCGGCGACGTCGTCGTCCGCGACCTGACGTTCCGCTATGCCCCCGGCCTGCCGGCCGCGCTCGACGGGATCGACCTCGCGGTGGCCCACGGCGGCACGCTCGGCATCCTCGGGCGCACCGGCAGCGGCAAGAGCACGCTGGCCAACGTGCTCGTCCGCGCCTTCGACCCGCCCCCGGGCACGGTCCTGCTGGACGGCCATGACGTGCGCGACGTCCGGCTGGCGGATGTGCGCGGTGCCGTGGCGTACGTCCCGCAGGACGCCTTCCTGTTCAGCCGCTCGATCCGCGACAACATCGCCTTCGACCCGCACGACGTGAGCGACGAGGCCGTTTTCGCCGCCGCCCGGATCGCCGACGTCCACGACGACATCCTCGGCTTCAGCGACGGCTACGACACGCTGCTCGGCGAGCGCGGCATCACGCTCTCCGGCGGCCAGCGCCAGCGCGTCTGCCTGGCCCGCGCCCTCGTCCGCGAGAGCCCGATCCTCGTCCTCGACGACTGCCTGTCGGCCGTCGACACCGCCACCGAGGCCCGCATCCTGGGCGCGCTCCGGCCGACGATCGCCGAGCGGACGGCGATCATCATCAGCCATCGCGTCTCGGCGCTGCGGGACGCGGACGAGATCGTCGTCCTCGACGGCGGCCGGATCGTCGAGCGCGGGACGCACGACAGCCTGATGAGCGCGGGCGGCGAGTACGCGCGGCTGTGGCGCAAGCAGCAGATGGAGGAGGACCTCCAGGGCGACGCGCCGCCGCTGCCGCCGACCGGCAATCGCCCCCAGCCGCCGCCCGACTCGCCGGCGGACGTCGCAGCGCAGGCCGGCGGGCGCGGGGGGCCGGGCGAGACGCCGCAGATCGAAACGCTGACCGATCTCTTCGCCGGCGACGGGACGGAGGCCGACGATGGCTAGCCCCGACCCGTGGCGGGACGACGACGTCGTCCTGGTGCGCTACGACCACGAGCTCATGCGCTGGCTGCTCGGCTACGCGCGGCCGTACTGGCGGAGCCTCGTCGGCTGCATCGTCCTGCTCCTGGCGCTGACCGGCCTGCAGCTGGCCCAGCCGGCGATCATCGCCCACGCGATCGACAGCGTGATGGCGCCGGCCTTGAAGGCGCCGCTCGGGACGCGGGCAGCGTTCGCGGCGCAGCTCACGCCGCTCGTCACGCTGTACATGGCGATGATCCTCGGCAACAGCGTGATCTCGTACGGCCAGGCGCTCTGGCTGCGGGTGACCGGGCAGAAGATCATCGCCCGGCTGCGCCAGGACGTCTTCGATCACGTTCAGACGCTGTCGCTGTCGTTCTACGACCGCAATCCGGTGGGCCGGCTCGTCACGCGGGCGACGAACGACGTCGAGGCGCTGAACGAGATGTACACCTCGGTGCTCGTCGACCTCTTCCGCGACCTGTTCATCATCGTCGGGGCGCTCGGCTTCATGCTGGCCCTGGACTGGCGCACCGCGCTCGTCGGCGTCGGCTTCATGCCGGTCGTGGCCGTCACGAGCTACATCTTCCGCCGCTACAGCCGCGCCACGTGGCGGGCGATGCGCGCCAAGCTGGCCCGGATCAACGCCACGCTGGCCGAGACGTTCTCCGGGATGCGGATCATCCAGATCTTCGGCCGCGAGCAGCGGAGCGCGGCGGAGTTCCGGGCGATCAACTCGGACTACTACGCCACCGCGCGCCGCCTGATCAACATCTTCGCCGTCTTCACCCCCACGCTGGCCCTCATGACGACGCTGGCCCTCGCGCTCGTCGTCCTGATCGGCGGCAACCTCGTCCTCCAGGGCGCGATGACGTTCGGCGTCTTCTACGCCTTCCAGGCCTATCTCCGCCGCCTGTTCGACCCGATCAACGGCCTGGCCGAGAAGTACAACATCCTCCAGAGCGCCCTGGCCTCCGCCGAGCGCCTGAGCCAGCTGATGGCGACGCCCGTCGAGATCGTCGACCCGGTCGTCCCGAGCCCGGCCGTCGCGGCGCTCCTCGCGGCCTCCACCGGCCACGCGATGCGCGCCGATGCGCACCCGAACGGCGGCGCGAGCGGCGCCGCGGACGGGTCCGTCGTGCCGCGCTACGTCGCCCCCCGCGCCGGCCGCCCCGGCGTGCCGGCCGTGGCGTTCGACGACGTCCACTTCCACTACAAGGAAGGCGAGCCGGTGCTGCGCGGTGTGAGCTTCGAAGTGCAGCCGGGCGAGCGCGTGGCGTTCGTCGGCCACACGGGCGCCGGCAAGTCGACGATCATGGGACTCGTGCCGCGGTTCTACGACGTCCAGGGGGGGGCGGTCCGGGTGCACGGTACCGACGTCCGCGCGTGGCCGCAAGCCGATCTGCGCGCCCACGTCGGCAGCGTCATGCAGGACGTCTTCCTGTTCGCCGGCGACGTGGCCGAGAACATCTCGCTGGGCCACCCGGATATCGATCGCGCCGCCGTCGTCCGCGCCGCCGAGATCGTCGGCGCGGACGCCTTCATCCGCCGCCTGCCGGGCGGTTACGACGAGCCCGTCGTCGAGCGCGGCATGACGCTCTCCGCCGGCCAGCGCCAGCTGATCAGCTTCGCCCGCGCGATGGCCTTCGACCCCGAGATCCTCATCCTGGACGAAGCGACCGCCTCGATCGACTCGGAGACCGAGGAAGCCCTCCAGCACGCGATGCACGTCGTGTCCCGCGGCCGGACGACGATCATCGTCGCCCACCGCCTGTCCACCGTCCAGGACGTCGACCGGATCCACGTGATGCACAAGGGGCGGATCGTGGAGGTCGGGCGGCACGCGGATCTGCTGGCGGCAGGCGGGTTGTACCGGCGGTTGTGGGAGCTGCAGTTCGAGGCGAGCCGGGGGTAGGCCGAAGCGTACGGGAAGTCGCTACGGTGCACCGACGTCGCTAGCGAATCACCTCGACATCCACACCGACGTTCGTATCGGACCATCGCCGATCGGTGGTGACGGCCGACCGCCCCAGGTCGCGTGCCAACGTCAGGCACGCCCGATCACCGAGAGACAGCCCGAACGCTTTCGTCCGGGGCCGGAGCAAGCCCGCGGCAACCGCGGCCGCGGCATCGAAGTCGCGGACCGACAGCATAAGACCCTCGAAGGCGGATCGGATCGCGCCGTCTGGCATCCCGTGCTCCGCGAGCTTCGCCACGACCTCCGACAGGTTGACCGCACTGATCACCGCCTCGGGCAGCAACTCGGCCACAAGGTGCGCCCCGGGTTCCGACTGCAGGAGCGCCAGCAGCGCCGATGCGTCCAGCACGACGGCACGATCACTCATTCGCCACCTCGACGTGGCGATCCGCGAGCAGTTCGTCCGACAGCCGTGTTGCCTCGGGGATGTACTGTCGTACGAGGGCTTGGGCACGCCGGACGGCAGCGCCTATCGACAGGATACGCAGGCCATCGTCCTCCAGGATGAGCAACAGCTCGTCGCCCTCCGCCACGCCCAGCGCCCGTCGAAACGCGGCCGGGAGGACGATGCGACCATTCGCACCGAGTTTTGTCTTGGACTCAACCATGTGTCACCTTGTGCAAAGTCTGCCCCATCAAGGCTGTGGTGGCAAGATAGCCCGCGACCGAGATGGCGGGGCATCGCGCCACCAGTGCATCGACAAGGACTCGTTCGTGATCACCCACGGAAAGACGGCGCTTCCGCGCCGGCCACTCGGCGTCGTCACAGTGTTGGCGGGCGGCGGCGCTGCCGTCGGCGACCGCGTAGGTGTGGATGACGGACGCGGCGGCCACGTGGGAGTCGTCGTAGCCGTCGGTGCGTCCGCCGGCAGCGGGCGAAGGATGTTGAGGCCGTCCTCCAACGCGCCGACGTACACCAGGTCGTCCACCACTTCGATGTCGGCGGCCTGGGGCGGCCAACGGTCCGAGCTGGCGAACCGCACGTCCATCATCCGCGGTGCGTCGGGGTCAGAAGCATCGACGACGTTCATCGGGTTGCCGTAACCGCACACGTATACCCGCATGCCATCCGCCCGCACGGCGCTGATCGGCCCCATGCGGTCGACGACGCCCCGTACGCGCGGCGCGGACGGTGTCGCGATGTCCACTCCGAGCGGCCGATCACCATCGGCGCCGAAGTCCGCGATACGTCGACCACGAGGACGTGCTCGCCCTCGCCGAGCAGCACCCGCTCGCCCATCGCCGCCACGGCCAGCGACGGGCCACCGATGTGGGCGAGCGTCTCCATGCGCAGATCCGGCGAGTCGAGTTGCTTCGGCGCGGCGAGCGTCCGGAAGGCGACGAGCGCGATCGGCAGCAGCAAGCCGAGCGCCCTCAACACTGGGCCGGGCGACGGCGACCGCTTCATCGGTGATCCATGGACACGTTCGAGCTGGCCCACGGCAGCACGGCGACGCGGTGCCGACCCGCCGCCACTCCCCCGACTGTCTCGAGCACCACCCACCCGCTCCCCCACCGGTTGAGGATCACCCGCCCCGCCTCGTCCACCCAGCCCGGCTGAAACGCCGTTGCCTCGTACCCCGGCACGTCGAGCGTTGCGATGCGCTGCGCGGGCGATCCGCCGACCGCGGCGTGCAGGTCGTAGAGGTCGACGACGCCCGGATGGGCGGCGTAGAGCAGATCGCCCCACAGCCCGAGCAGGCGGCCGGGCGCGTCCAGGCGCGCCTCGAGGCGTGGTGCTCCCGGCACGGCCAGGTCGTACACCTCGACCGCGCTGCCGTCCCGATCGGCGACCGCCGCTCGGCCGTCGGCGAACACGGCGCGGCCCTCGATCCCGAAGCGCATCGTCGTCCCGAGCGGCCGCGGCGCGCGGGGGGTTCGCACGTCGAATGCGGTGAGTCCCCAGACGCGGTCCATGTCGTCACCGAGCAGCGCCCACAACGCATCGCCCTGCAACGACAGCCCGACCACGCGCCCGCCGGCCGCCGCGTTCGGGCCGACTACCGGGAGTGCCGGCGATGAGAGGTCCACGTGCTGCACGCCGGCAGGCGGACCGTCGCCATAGTCGCCGGTGGTCCCGACGAACACATCGGCGTCCCGCGCTGCGACCGCGGCGGCACCGGGAAGGTCGGTCCGGACGATCAGCCCGATGTTGCGCGGATCGGTCCGGTCCAGGACGACGAGTCCCCAGCCGCGCTCGGCGACGAATACGCGCCCGCCGGTAAGTGTGACGGATGCCTCGGTGTTCGCGAAGCGCCACCGCCACTCCGCGTCGCGCGGCGCCTGCCACGTCCCGACGGGCTGCGGACCCATCGCGCCGTCGGAGGCGACGATCGTGACGGCACGCGTCTCCCCGTCCAGCGCGACCGCGTGGCCGCCCGCGAATGCGATCGCGTCCGGGAGGCCGACGTACGCCCAGCGGGCTCGCGGGGCAAGGCCGTCGCCGCCGAAGGCGCTCGCCCCACCGCTGCGCAACGCGCCGACCACGTCGCCGTCGGGGAGGGCCGCGACCGCCGCAAGGACGGTGTGGTCCAACCTTGTCTCCTGAGCGGCCGGCGCCAGCGTCCCGCCCGCGGTTCGCGCAATGACGCTCAAGCCCCCGAACCAGTCGCCGGGGCCGTAGTGCCCGGTAGCCACGTGGAGCCCTGAGGGTCCGCTCGCCATGTCGTAGACGCTCGTGAACGTGGCTGCCACCCGCCCGACCTCGCGCGGTTCGAGCGGCGACGAGGCATCGAGTTCGGCGACCGTGGCGCCGCACGGGCGGAAGTCGGGGATGCCGTGGCACAGCGCGGCGTACACGCGGTGCGTCGCGGGATCCGTGGCGACGCCGAGCACGGCGACGTGATCGAACATGTCCGTTGCCTGTTCGTCCCCAAAGCGCAGCGTTTGAGCAATGCGCGGCGCGGCGGGGTCGGCGGTGTCCACGACGTGCAGCCCGTCGCCGCGCGCCGCAACGTACAGGGTCGACCCGACGGCCGCGATCTCCTGGATTTGCCCGGTAGGCGCGAGCGTGAACCGACCGAGCACGAGCGGCCGCGCGGCGTCACGGCGGTCGACGATCGCGACGGCCCCGCCGCCGAGCGCCGCGTACAGGCGACCGTCGCCGAGCGCCACGTCCGTCACCGCCGACGAGCCGTCGTCGCCGAGCGGCAGCACGGCCAGCAGCGCGGGCGCGTCCGGATCCCTCAGGTCGAAGGCATGCACCCGGCCGATGTTGTCACCGGCCCACAGCACGGCGTCGGCAGCGGCGAGCGTGCTGACACCGCTTGCCACCGTGATCCTGCCGAGGCGCGCGAACGTATCGACCGTCGGACGATGGAGGATCTCGATCCGGTCCGCGCTGCCGACGTACACCCGGTCGCCGACGGCGGCCACCCCCTGGCTGGATCCGCCGCCCGACCCGCGAAGCGCAAGGCCGATCGGCGCCGTCGCCGTCGCCGTGGGCTGCGGCTGTTGGGCGGCCGCCGGCCGGCCGAGCGGCGCTGCGCCGGCGAGCGCGAGGGTGGTGCCAAGGAGGGCGGTCGCGGACGAGGCGAGGATCGTTCGGCGGGTGGGACGGCGCATGGCGGGTCTCCTTGGTGGTACCAACATCATCACATCACAACCTCATAGGATCACAAGATCATAGGCCGGCGGAGGGATGCGTCGACCGATGGGCACGGCGCACGGCGTGATGACCCGCCATCACAGATCATGGTTGTGGCATGGTTGTGGCACCACGCGGCCCCGCCACGTGTGCGCCACGCCGCGCATGAGCAGCGCGTTGTCGAACGCGACGCTGCCGGGCGGGAAGCGCGCCGGGTCGTCGAAGAAGCTCGATTGCACGGTCTGCACGACGAGCGGTTCGACGCGCCATTCCCGGCAGCACAGCTCGAGCCCCTGGTACCGTCCTGCGGTCGGCGTGTCCGAGTAGCCGACGGCGCCCGCCTCGAAGAACGCGGAGGCTTCGGCGAGCGAGGCGAACGTCGAGCCGGGCAACGGGCGGGCGGCGGCGTCGGTGATGTCCGCGGCGTCGGCGATATCGACGATAGCGACGACATCGGCCACCACCGCCAGCCGCGTCACACCGTCGTCGCTATGGACCGCGACCTCGAGGTGCGTGGCGGTCTCGTGCACGTCGAAGCGGGCGTGGTGCTGGTAGCCCTCGAACAGCCGGCCGCCGGCGAGGACGTTCAGGCGCGAGGCGGTGTCGCGGCGCGGGACGTAGACGCCCGTGTGCGTCCGGCCGTCCGCGTCCCACTCGACGGCGATCCGGTGCGCGGTGTTCTCGCTTCCGACGCCGAGCCAGGCGGGCAGGCCGGCGGGGCGGAGTTGGCGGAGGCGGATCAGGCAGATGCCGGCGATCGCGTGGCCGTGGACGGTCTTCAGGCGGAACGGCGGCGGGACGTGCGGCGCGAGGACGGTGGGGTCGACGCGGTAGTTGATGAGGATGCGGCGGTCGATCGTGCCGGCCAGGGCGGGGAGGGAGAGGGGCATCGGCGGCCTCGATGGGGGTGGGTGGGTGGTTGCGTGCGGGGCTGCGGGCGACTATCGTGTATTGCACAGTAGTATGACACAGTTGCGTGGCACGCTGCACCGAGGAGTCGATGGTGTCGTACGAGCGGTCGCTGTTCGCGTGGTTCGTGCTCGCGGTCGTCGGCTGGCCGGCCGTCGGCCTCGCCCTCGTGCTCGTCGCCGCCGGCATCGTGCGGACGCGGCTGGCGTGGGCGCTGGTGGTGCCGTTCGCGGTGCTCGCGGGGTGGACGGGTTGGGCGGTGTGGCAGTCAAATCGCGAGTGGCGGCGGATGGACGGGATCGACGCGACCCCGGGTCAGAACCTGTTGGATCGATCCGCGCCATATCCCCAACCGCTTCGAAGCCCCGATCGGCCGTGACGATCGGGCGGACGCCGTTGCGAACCGAGGGCTAGGTCGATGCCCCAGCAGGCCGCCCCAGATGCCATGCCGATGGGTGCTGTACCGACACCCGCGTAGGGGCGACGCGGACGCGTCGCCCGCAGGCCGTTGGATCACGCCATGCCCCGGCCCACACATGTTCGCCGTGGTCGTGAACCCGTGGGTTGGTGTGGGGTGGGGGGCCTGCGGGCGACGCGTTCGCGTCGCCCGCAGGCGGGAGGTGTGGCGGGGCCCGGCGTGCCGGCATCATGGACGGTGTGCACGAGGGCCGGGGGCTGTCACGGGTGGCGGGCCCGCACGGCGGGGCGGCTTGACGGATGAACATCCGTTCTATATCCTGAGCTTCTCACCCAGCTCAGCCCCCCACGCGCGAGCTTCTCCGACCCGTCGCAAAGGACAGGGTCCCCCGATGACGCACAGCGCCACCGACCGTTTGCCCGTTTTGTCACCCAGGCCAACCCCCGCCGTTCGATCCATCCCCTCGCCGCAGCCGCCGCCATCGCCGCTGCCGATATCGCCGCTGCCGACTCCGCCATCGCCGAAGCCGTCGCCGCAACCTAGCCCAACCACCACACCGCAGGCGTTGGCCGACGCCGTCAACACCGCCCTGCGCACCGGCGCCGTCCGCGTCGGCGCCGCACCGCACGCGCTGTCCGCGCTATCCACCGGCTTCCCGGCGCTGGATGCGGCCACGGGGCTCGGCGGCCTGCCGCGCGGCCGGCTCACGGAGCTCATCGGGCGGCCGACGTCCGGTCGCGAGACCGTGGCGGCGCGCTCGGCGGCGGCGTGCGACGGGCTCGTGGCGTGGGTCGACCTGACGGGCAGCCTGGACGTCGCCTGCCTGGCGGAGGGCGGCGTCGATCTCGGCCGCCTGTTCGTCCTCCGCCCGCCCACCCCCACGGACGCCTTCGCCGTCGCGGACCGCGTCGCCGCCTCGGGCGGCTTCGACCTCGTCGTCCTCGACGCCCTGGCCGACCTCCCGCCCGGCGGCCCGACGGAGCGCGCGCTGGCGCAGTTCGTCCGCGTCGTCGTCCCGCGCCTGGCGCGCACGGCCACGGCCGTGCTCGTCCTCTCCGCGCCCGACCGCTACACCCCGGCGCTCGCCCACGCGGCGGCGCTGCGGGTGAGCTTGACGAAGGTCGGGTTCCTCAGGCCGGGCGGCGTGTTTCGGGGGTGGTGCACGCGGGCGCAGGTGCTGAAGTCGCCGGGGTTGCAGGGGGGGGAGTCGGGGATCGAGGTGTGGTTGTGAGCAGACGCCCACCCATCCAACCGGCCCGCCGGTCCGTTCCAAGGCCCGTGTAGGGGCACGGCATGCCGTGCCCTGTGGGCGACAGGTCAAGGCCAAGGATTGCTTGCAGGTAAACGCGCCCTCCACCGATCACCCGGCCGTGAACGGCCGGGCTACAATAACGACGCAGGCTGAAGCCGGCTACGGATGGGCCCATTCTTCAACCGGGACAGCCAGGCCGCAACGTGGCATGACACGCGCGTCCTCGATGGAGATCCGGTCATGACGAGAGCCAAGATCGCCGGCGTGGTGCTCGTCCTTCTCGCCTTCGCCCTCGCCGCCGGCTACCGGGCTCTCGAGCACCGCGTCGGCCCCCCTGCCGTGGTGAGCTCGCCCACAACGACGCCCGAGACCACAACGACGCCCGAGATCGCGGGGCCTCACGCGGGCCTTCTCTACGGCCGAGTCACCACCGATGACGGCGCCATGTACGAGGGGCGGCTGCGCTGGGGTGGCGACGAGGAGGCGTTGTGGGGCAACCACTTCAACGGGTTCAGGGACGAGAATCCGTGGATCGCCCACGCACCGCCCGAGCGGCGCTCGATCGAGGTCTTGGGGATCGAGATCGCTGGCTGGGAGCGCCAGAGGGACCTCGGCCGGCCGTTCATGGCGCGCTTCGGCGACATCGCGCGCATCGAGCCGCGCGGCCGCGCTATTCGCCTGACTCTCAAGAGCGGTGCCGTGTTCGTCCTCGACCGCTTCTCCGCCGACGACTTGGCCGACGGCCTGCGCGTATGGGACGGCACGCACGGCGTTGTGGACCTCGGGGAGCGGCAGATCCGCACCATCGAGTTTCTTCCCACCTCCCGATTGGGCGGCGGCCCCTACCCGCTGCACGGCACGGTGCGCACGCGGCAAGGCGATTTCACCGGCTTCGTCCAGTGGGACCAGGAAGCGTGCGTCGGCTCCGACGCGCTCGACGGCCACACCGCCGACGGTGACCTCAGCCTGCGTTTCGACACCATCCGCTCCATCGCGCGCCGCTCGCGCGACAGCGCCCTGGTGACGCTGCTCCAGGGCCGCGAGATCGTGCTTTCCGGCACCCGCGAGGTCGGCAGCGGCAACGGCGGGATCTACGTCGACGACCCGCGCTACGGACGTGTGCTGATCTCCTGGGACGCCTTCGAGCGCGTCGACTTCAGCGATGGCGGCGCCGGCCCCGCCTATGGCGATTTCCCGCCGGGCCGCCCGCTCACGGGCAGCGTCCTCACCCGGTCCGGCCGCCGCCTCGCCGGCCGCTTGGTCTACGACCTCGACGAGAGCGAGACCACCGAGACACTCGATGCCCCATCGCAAGGCGTCGACTACCTGATCCCCTTCGGCCTCGTCGCCTCGATCGTGCCCACCGGCCTCGAAGAGCGCGGCGTCCAGCGAGCCAGGGTGACGCTCAACAGCGGTGAGGTGCTTCAGCTCGAGCGTGCCGGCGACCTTGGCGAGGGGAATGCCGGCCTGCTGATCTTCCTCGACGGCCGTCAGCGCCCCGAGTACGTGCCCTGGACCGACGTCGAGCAGGTCGACCTTGACCACCCACCGGAGCTGGACCCGCCGATGGGTCGCGGTGACCATCGTTGACGTTAAGAGGGTCCGCCCCAACGCCAGATAGGATCGGGCGTCGATGCGATGGACATCGGCTGGAATGGCCACGGCGCCGGCCAGCGCGATCAAATCCGACCCAGCGTCGGGCAATCAGCGGCCGCGCGGCGGTTTCGCGGCGGGCAAACCTCTTCCAATGCCCTCCGGCAACCTCTACGCTGATCGCGCGCTCGCACCCTTTCCGCGGGCGATGCCATCCACTGGAGGAGACCGACGATGGCGAACTGGATCGAAGCCGTCAACCGCTACCGCCCGCGCGTCACGAACGCGCCCACGATCGACATCGACTTCCTGGCCGAGCGCCTTTCGGTCGGGACGTTGATCACCCGCCCGCTCGCGCGGATGGTGCTCGAGGAACTCGGCCGTGAGGTTGCCGGGCTGCTGCGCACGGGCCACAAGGTGCGCCTGCCGGGGATCGGCACGCTCTCGCCGCGCGTGCGGCTGGGCGGCCGCATGCACCCGGCGATCCGCTTCGACGAGGTCCTCAAGCGCAGCCTCTCGACGGTCGACGCGTTCCTCGGCGCCGTCGAGAACCGCGAGTCCGTCGGGCTCGACCTGGCGGCGCTGAAGGTGCGGTGGGATGCGGAGTATCCGGACGATCCGCTGGAGCTGCCGGCGAAGGGGCGGGTGGGGGCGGTGGGGGGGTGAGGTGACGGCGGCCGCATCGTGCGACGCGGTGCGGCGCCGAGTGCGCGGCTGACGACGCGGGCGACGCGGTCGACGCGGGCGATGTCGCAGCGGGAGGGGAGCAACGGGGGGCTGTCTGATGACGGCCCCCCGTTTTGCGTTGCGGCGGACGGGGGCGGTGCGTTGGATCGCGCGGAGCACGATGGCTTGGGCTGCGGAGCACGGTGAATGGGGGGGCGGAGCACAGTGAATCGGGTGGGGGAGCACAGTGAATCCACGGGCGAAGCACTGTGGTTCGCGGCCGGGGGCGTTGCGGGATGATGCGGACCAACATTATCATGCGCGGCGCTGGCCCCGGCCGGTCTGATCCGGGGTGCCGGCATGGGAATCGGCGGATCCGTCGGTGAACGCGGCAGGCAGCAATCGGGCCGACGCGCAGAGCGTGCGAACGTGCGCCGAGCTGTCGATGGGCGGGGTGGTCGTGGGATCGTGAGTAGTTAGGCGGAGACCGAAAACACTGGAGACACACAGATGCCCAAGGTGACACCTTTCCTGATGTTCAACGACCAGCTCGAAGCTGCCATAGCGTTCTACACCAACACATTCCCGGACTCTGAGATCAAGAACGTCGCTCGCACTGGCAAGGACGGCCCAATTACTACCGCCGAATTTGTCATCGGTGGTCAGTTCTTCATGGGCTACAACGGCGGCCCGCACTTCAAATTCTCCGAAGGTTTCTCGCTCTTTATCGACTGCAAAGACCAGGAAGAAGTTGATGAGTACTGGAACAAACTCATCGGCGCCGGCGCAACCCCATCGCAGTGTGGCTGGATCACTGATCAGTTCGGCATCACTTGGCAGATCGTCCCGAGGCGTTTTATGGAGCTCATCAGCGACAGGAACCCGAAGAAGGTAGAGGCTGTGATGGAAGCTATGATGAATATGGTCAAGCTCGACGTGGCGGCACTGGAAAAAGCGTACGATGACGCATAGCAGACCAAGTCGGCGGCGATGCGCGCGGCCGCTGAACCTGAGCGTTATACGCCACGTTGGCTTCGCCTCGCGGCGGCCTAACTCCACCGTTGGGCAGATGCAGCTGGCATGAGGTGGGCGCGACGATGATCCTCCCCAAGCATCGGGACCCCAGACTCATTGCCATCCGCCGCGGCGGCACACTGGAAGACGCCCATCACCGCCTTCTCGCAGAATGGGCAGCGGACTGCGCAGCGCACGTGTTGCCCCTCTTCGAAGCCGTGCAGCCCTTGGACACGCGACCCCGCGAGGCGGTGGAACACGCTCGGGCATGGGGGCGCGGCGAGATTCCGATGATGCAGGCGCGCGCGAAGGCCGGCCATGCCAACGCTGCGGCCCGAGAGCTGACCGGCGCCGCGAGGTACGCGGCGTACGCCGCCGGTCAGGCAGCGGCGGTGGCGCATGTGGCAGCGCATGAACTCGGAGCCGCCGCCTATGCGATCAAGGCTGCGCGCGCCGCCGCGCCGACGGGCGCGGGCGATCGTGCGGGGCGGCAGGAGTGTGCGTGGCAGCGTGCGCAGCTGCCGGAGGCGATTCGCGATCTCGTTCTCGACGATCAGAGGTTGCGCAACGAGATCTGCTGGTCGGTCTTCCATTGCTAGTCGACCGTATACGCAACGGCGGGAGACCCACATGGCCAAGCTCATCTACGGCATGATCACGTCCCTGGACGGCTACGTCGAGGACGCGGACGGCGACTTCGGCTGGGGCGCGCCGGACGAGGGCGTGCACGCCTACATCAACGACCTCGCGTCGTCCGTCGGCACGTACCTCTACGGGCGGCGGATGTACGAGACGATGGTCTACTGGGAGACCGCGCTCGAGGTCCCCGACGAGCCGCAGGTCATCCAGGACTGGGCGCGGCAGTGGCAGGCGGCCGAGAAGATCGTCTACTCGCAGACCCTCGCCGAGCCGCGCAGTGCGCGGACGCGGATCGAGCGGGCGTTCGATCCCGATGCGGTCCGGCGCCTCAAAGCGGACAGCCCGCACGACATCACGGTGAACGGTCCCGAGCTCGCCGCGCACGCGATCCGCAGCGGCCTCGTCGACGAGGTCCAGATGATCGTCTACCCCGCGGTCGTGGGCGGCGGCAAGCGGTTCTTCCCGGAGGGCGTGCGGATGGACTTGGCGCTCGTCGAGCAGCGCGGGTTCGATAGCGGCGTGGTCGTCTTGCGCTACGCGGTCCGCGATGTCAGCGACGCGTGACGTCTGCGATGCACTGCGAGCACGGCGGGCCGCATGCAGGGGCCGGCGCGCCGCCGCCACGGGCGCTGGCGGCACGATGGCCACCGGCCTATCATGCCTGTCACCGGCTCCAGCCGGTCTGAGTCCGGGGTGCACATGAAGGCATTCGTGGTCGAGAAATATGGCAAGAGCGGCCTGCGCGCCGCCCAAATGCCGGATCCCACCGTCGGGCCCCGTGACGTCCTGGTCCGCGTGTGTGCTGCCAGCATCAACCCGCTGGACAAGATGGTGCGCAACGGCGCGTTCAAGCGGCTCCTGAAGTACAAGACGCCGTTCGTGCTCGGGCACGACGTCGCGGGCGTCGTGACGCAGGTCGGGGCCGACGTGCGGGACTACAAGGTCGGCGACGAGGTCTACGCCCGACCCCGCGACCTGCGTATCGGGGCCTTCGCGGAGTACATCGCCATCGACCATGCGGACATCGCCCTCAAGCCGAACACACTCACGATGGAAGAGGCTGCCGCCGTCCCGCTCGTGGCGCTTGCCGGGTGGCAGGCGCTTGTCGACGTTGCGCGGGTCAAGCCGGGGCAGAAGGTCCTCGTTCACGCCGGTGCCGGCGGGCTGGGCTCGACCGTCATCCAACTCGCCAAGCACCTTGGCGCATACGTTGCCACAACCGCGCACGGCAAGGACGAGGCGAAGGTGCGCGACCTCGGCGCGGACGAAGTCGTCGACTACACAAAGGCAGACTTCGCCGAGTTGCTCTCCGGCTACGACGTCGTGCTCGACACCCTGGGTGGCGACAATCTCGCGAAGTCGCTGACCGTGCTCAGACCCGGCGGCCTGGCGATCAGCGTTGTCGGCCCGCCGGACGCTTCGTTCGCCGCGCAGATCGGCCGGCCATTGCTGAAGCCCGTGATGGCGCTGCTGAGCCGCAAGGTCCGCGCGCAGGCCAGGAAGCTGGGCGTGCGCTACGCATTTCTCTTCATGCGGGCCGACGGCGCGCAACTGAAGACGTTGGCCGCTCTCTATGACGCGGGCGCGCTGCGTCCCGTACTCGACCGGACGTTTCCGTTCGACGAGACGCTTCCTGCGATGGCCTACGTGGAACAAGGGCGCGCGAAGGGCAAGATCGTCGTCGCCATGCCGCGCCCAAGCACATGACGACGGTAGTGGATCGACTTGTATTGGGCAGAATCACGCGCAATGTGAGTGCGGCTGTACCGATGGGCCGTGGGAGAGAAACATGGACAAACCGACACCGTCGCTAGCGGCTGAAATCGAAGCACTGAGGGCGGCATACGCCGCACTCAACCGGAACGACATTCCGGGATTCGTCCAGGTATTCGACCCGCAGATCGAGCGGATCGAACCGGCCGACCCTCCGCAAGACGGAACCTATCACGGGCTCGCAGCCGTGACGGCACACGTCGAGAAGGGGCGCGGGACATGGGCCGAAGGCAGTTGCGAGCCGGAACGGTTCATCGTCGCCGGCGATCGGGTCATCGTGCTCGCTCACGTGCGCGTGAGACTGAAACATGAGACGGAGTGGCGCGAGGGGCGTACCGCGGATGTCTACACCTTCCGCGACGGCAAGGCCATTCAGTTTTACACGTTCTTTGACGAACGGCAGGCTTTCGAGTGGGCTGGAGTCAGAGCCTCAGATGCAATCTGACCCACTACCCGGCCGTGAGGTGCCGTGGTGAGGAAAGAACCGGCGGCTGGAGCCGGCCGGCTGGAGGCCTTGAGGGCGTCGGGAAAGATGTGTAACCGGAAGGTGACGTAGGGTCGGAGGGAGAACGGTCTCCGGACGATGGCGATCCGGGCCAGGGCGCATGGGCGCCCCGGCCCGGCTCCCCCCCGCCCGGACT
>JADYYS010000065.1 GCA_020853525.1 Ardenticatenales bacterium
AACAAGTTCCGCCGCCTGAGGATCCGCTACGAGCGCAGCGACGACATCCATCAGGCCTTCCTTGTGCTCGGCTGCTCTCTCATCTGCTGGAACTTCCTGCTGTGGTAGGTATTGTTAGGAGCTCTAATGGCGTGTTCCCTGTAGAGGGATTGAAACGTTTAGTTGATAAGCAACTCCTTCTTCAGCCTAGGGCTGAGGGATGTTGCTAAGGGCGTGTTCCCTGTAGAGGGATTGAACCTTGCTGAGGTCGCGGAAGTCGTCTGGCCATCGTAACGCTTGCCAAGGGCGTGTTTTCTGACCGCAACCATGGCTATGGGCACATGAAGCCGGATCAGATGTCGGAATGGACAGGCGGCAGCCGGGTCGAGCGAGACATCCTCCGCTGCCTCCCTGGACAGCCGCGGGTTGCCTGCAGATGCGCATGCGGGTCAGCCGTCGCGGCCGTCAGTTCTCCTGCTCGACGCACCCCCGCGCCTCGTCCGTAGCCAGCTCCCGCATGAGTTCGCCCTGGCGCGTCGCCGGACAGGACGTGCTACCATCTCAGACATGATTGATGGGCGTCCAGTAGTGGATCTTGCAGTCGCTGGCCTGGCGAGCGGCCTTGGCGACGACCTTTTGAGCGTTGTGGTCTACGGATCACGCAGCCGCGGAACAGCGCGAGTGGATAGCGACTGGGACGTGCTTGTGATCGCCCGCGGGCTGCCCGCCCGCGTTCTTGCGCGGCACGTGTTATTGAAGCGGATGTTGCCGTCGTCGGTGCGCGGGATGGTGGCCATATACGCCCTTACGCCGGAAGAACTCAGCACGGCTTGGCCGCCTCCGGCGCTGCATTTGGACATCGCCCTTGATGCCGAGGTGGCGTATGACCCGTCCAGGTTGGCCGCAACCTGGATCTCGCGGGTACGGGCGGCGATCGATGCGGAGGGACTGTGCCGTGTGGATACGGCCTTTGGCAAGCAGTGGCGCCGATTAGGCTCCGTAACCCAAGTTCCGTAACCCAAGTATCGACCCGCTGAGTCTCAGCCTTGACGAAGGAGACGAAGGAGTCGGCGTTTCGAATCCGTCTGGCCGAGGGATTCCTCCAGGAGGCGCGCCAGGACTTCGACCTGGAACGCTGGCGCTCCTGTGTCGACAACAGTCAGTTGGCGACGGAAAACGCTGCCAAGGCCGTATTGGCCTTGCTCGGACCACTCAGCCGCACGCATAGCCCGGCGCCGCTCTTGCGTGCCGGACTTGATGGGAACGACTTCCCCGACTCGCAGCGTGCAGATATTGCCGCTCTGGCGGAGTGCGCGGAAATGCTCGGCCCCGATGTTCATAGTCGTTCCGACTACGGCGACGAGATTGGCGGATTGACGCCGTGGCAACTCTTCCGGAGAGACGATGCTGCTGAGGCTTTGGCATGGGCGGAGCGCGCACTGTCGCTCGCAGCCGGATTGGCGATAGACACGACGGGCGCTTCGCCAGAGGACTCGCCGTCACAGGCCATGTGACGACCCAATGTGACGCCGCAACCCTCACACGATCCGAAACGCCTCCACCCGCACCACCCCACCCCGCCCCATCACTCCGATCCGCCTGAAATCCGCCTCGCACAGCGCGTAAAACCGCACGCTGTCCGCCCGCGCGTCGATCTCGCCCTTCAGGCGCGCCTTGAGGCGGCGCAGCGCCTTGTCGTCCAGATCGCACTCGAAGACGCTGTACTGGACGCGGGCGCCGTAATCCTCCATCGCCTTCATCACCTTCGTGCGGCGGCGGTCGTCGGCGATGTCGTAGCAGATCACGTAGAACATAGAACTGGACATGCTCCCTTCTGCCGCGCTCGTCAGGATTCGCCTCCGCGACCCGCCTGCAGCGCACCGCGCCAGCGCTGAACGGCCGTCTCCGGCGCCAGTCCCACCAGCGCCACGTGCCCGCTGTCCAGGAACAGCGCCGCCCGCGCCCGCCGGCCGAACGTCAGGTCGATCAGCCGCCCGTGCCGTTCGGCCTCCGCCATGACCCGCTGCACCGGCGCGGAGCGCAGGTTGCCGACCGCCACGATCCGACCCGCCGCCACTGCAGCGCCAAAGCCCACCGACACCACGCCGCCCGCCGCCCATACCTCGTCCGCACCGGCAGTACCGTGACTCACCGCGCCGTCACCGGCACGTACGCCGCGTCGGCCGACGTACACGCCGCCGCGATCTGCCGTACCTGGAGCTCGATGCAGCGCCGGTACGTGTTCCGCCGGCCTTCCAGCGGGTGCATGATCCGCGCCGCCATCCGCTCCTCGTACGTCCGCAGCACCCGCTCCAGCGCGCTTGCACCCAGCTCCACCGGGCGATCCGTTCGCCCCGTCTGCACGAAGTCCTCGGGCGTCAGCTGGCCGGTGGCCACCATCCCCAGCAGCGGGCCGTCGACGACCAGCGGGCGAAACTCCTCCATCACATCGAGCGCCAAGGAGGGGCGGCCGTAGTGGATCGCGTGGAAGAAGCCCAGGTAGGGGTCCATCCCCACCAGCTCGACCGCCGCTAGCACGTCCTTCAGGAGGAGCGCGTAGCCGAAGCTCAGCGCCGCGTTGAACGGATCGGGCGGCGGGTGGTACGCCCGACCGGCGAACCGCCACTCGGGACCCACCAACAGCTTCAGGCCTCCGAAGTAGTACGCCCCGGCCTTGCCCTCGTAGCCGCGCAGGCTGTCGATGTCCTTGGCGGCGCCCATCGCCGCCTGCATCCGGGCGATGCCGTCCACCGCTCGCTCAAATCCCTCCGCCAGCGCCGGTTCCGTCGTCGTGCGCAGCCGCCGCTGCAGCAGCGTCCGCTGGTTGGCGATCTTCCCCGCCACGATGCGCGCCGCCAGCGCCCGTGATCTGCCCTCATCGCTCATCGCCCGCAGCTGCGCCTGGCGGAGCGCCGCCAGCTTGGACCCCGAGCCCGTCAGCCGACCGCGGTACCGGAACGCGCCGGAGTAGAACACCACGTCGATGTCGCGCTCCAACAGCGCCGCCATCGCCTGCGTGCTCACCTGGACATTGCCCACCACCGCCAGCTGCTCCACATGCAGCAGCGGCACGTCCAGCAACTCCGTCCTGTCCTTCGTGACCACCAGCCGCTCGCCCTTGCGGCGGACCGTGGCCCCTTGCTCCCGCACATAGATCGTCGTCATGTCGCTCCCCCCCTACAACGGGTAATGCTCCCGCCGCACAAAGAAGTACCCCAGGAACTTGAACCCCTCGTCGAAGTGCACCAACCGCGTCTTGAACGGGTTCAGCTCCAGCTTGAGAGTGGCCAGCTCCGCGGCCGCCGCCTGCAATGCCGCCTCCGCGTCGGCCCGGCGCGGCGCGAAGCAGACGAAGTCATCCGCATAGCGCACCAGCGGGATCCGCCGGCGGGCCATCGCCTCGTCGAAGGCGTGCAGGTAGACGTTGCACAGCAGGGGCGACAGCGGCCCGCCCTGCGCCGCGCCCGCGGCCACCATCCGCCCGTGCGCGTCCAGCACCCGCACGTCCAGCCATCGTCGGATGAGCTCGATCAGCCGCCGGTCCTTCACCCGCTGCCGCACCAGCTTGAGCACGATGGCGCTGTCCAGGCTGTCGAAACAGTCCTTGATGTCGGCGTCCACCACCCAGCCATTGCCCGCGTCGCGCGCCTTGATCACCGCCCTGACGGCCGTCTCCACCGATCGGCCCGGCCGAAAGCCGTGGCTGCACGGCAGGAACTGCGGATCGAACAGCGGCTCGAGCAGGTCGTAGACGGCGCGCTGTGCCACGCGATCCCGCAGCGTCCACATCGCCAGTGGCCGAAGACCCACGCCGGACTTGGGCACGAAGATCCGCCGCACCGGCCGCGGCCGGTACGTCCCCGACCCGAGCTCGCGCGCCAATACGTCCAGCTCCTCGTCCAGCCGCTCGGCAAACGACGCGATATCCACACCGTCCACTCCCGCCCCACCGCCGTTCGCCTCGACCTTGCGCCAGGCGCGTTGCATGGCGGCCACCGAGAACGCTCCGTGGCGGGAACGCGGGCGCGGCAGGCGGGCGGAAACGCGACGCCGTTCGTCGCCGTCCGGCCGTGCGCCATTCGTTGGGGTCGACGTCGACCTCGACGACGCCGTCGCAGGCCGGCTGGAGGGCTGTGCCCGCCGCTCCGCCAGCCAGTCGGCCAACGGACCGGCCAGCCGGTTCGCGAGACGATCGGCGAACCAGCGGCGGGGACCGTTCAGCCGGTGCATGGAGCGTCGTCGTCCGACGACGGATGCTGCGATCGAAGGAAACGTCTGCCGTGCGTCCGCGCGCGGAGTCGCGCGACGAATCCATCGCGGTAGTGCTTCCCGAAGCCCACCCGTCCAACAAATCGCCGCAGTCCCGCGGCCCGTCCCCCCGGCGTCCGACCTCCCCGCTCGTGATGCCGGATGAGCGCCTGCCCCAGCACCAGTGTGAACACCCCGCTCAGCGCACCGCTCGCCACCCAGCCGATGCCGGGCACCAGCTTGACCACCTGCTGCACCGCCAGCCGGACCGCCAAGGCGCTGGCGGTCGACAATGCCAACTCGCGCGTGCCGTCGCCGTCGGCGTCGCGGCCGTAGAGCGTGGCCAGGCGGGCGACGAGGCGGGACTGGGCGGCGATCAGGATCGGGATGTCCAGCAACGGCACCGGTTCCAGGCCGACGGCGAGCGACAACAGCGCGGCCTGCCGCGCCGCGCGCTGGGCTGCCACGCGGCGCACGGACGTGAAGTCGCGGCCCAGCGTGACGGCCACGGCCGGGCAGGCATCGATCATCCGCGGCACGAGCTGCTCGGCGACGGACGCGCCGCTCAGCGCGGACACCGGGACCACGGAGCATGCCAGGCGATGCGCGCGCTCGGCCTCGATGTCACCAACGGCCCCGCCCAGCGCGTCCTTCTTGTTGCCGGCCACCACGTACGGCCGGCCGAGCGCCCGCATCCGGCTGAACCAGCGGTACTCGGCCGGATCGAGGTCATGGCTGAGGTCGGTGACGAAGACCACCAAGTGCGCATCGACGACCTCGCCCAACAGATCCGTTCGCCGCAGCTCGCCGTCCGCGTCGTCGTCCAGTGGCAGATCGACGATGACGAACGAGCCGAAGTCCTCGATGTCGCAGCCGTGGAAGCCGGTGTCGTCGCCGTGAATGCCGATGACGTCGCTGCCGCCGCTGCCGCACTGCGACAGTTCCCAGCCGCACAGCCGGTTGCACAGCGTGGACTTGCCGGCGCCGCGGCGCCCGACGAAGACCGTTCGGCACAGGCTTTCCTGTCGCACGTCGCCGCGCATCCGGTGCCAGTCCAACGCCCAGCCGCCGGCGCCGGATACGGCCCGCGGCAGCGCGGCCCACGAGCCGCTGTCGTCGAATTCAGGCTCGCGCATCATCCCGCTCCCGTCCATGTCCAAGCCGATGCCCAAGCCGACGCCGATGCCGATGGCGAGGCCGATGGTCCGTCCCCTGTCCGCGCCTCTCCCGTCCCCAGCCCCCGCACCTCGACGACGACGCCGATGCGCAGCGGATCGCGGTTATCGATCACGGCGTGCCAGTCCTCCTGCCGCACCGCCTGCCACAGCGCCGACCGGGCGCCGCCCGCCACCGCCAGCACCCACCTTGTCTCCAACGGTGCGCCCTCGACCGGGGACAAGGCCGTGCCGTCCCACGTGAGCCACGGCACCGCGGCCTGACGCAGCAGAGCCGTCGCCGCGATGGCCTCCGCGATGTCCGGAGCCGGTGACGTTCCGGCGCGGGCCAGCGCGTCGTCCAGCGACTGTCCGACGACCCGCCGGGCCGCGTCGAGGACGGTCGAGGCCAGCTCCGCCGCCGGCGGCGCGTCGTGCCACCACGCCGCCGCGTCGACCAACGCTGTTCCACCGCCGTCGCCGGGGCGCGCGTCGAGCGCCGCTTGGACGACGGCGGCGATGCCGTCGACCGGCAGCGACAGCTCGAAGCACGGCGCCGTGCCGACGGACCCGCCATCGGCCGGGCCGGCGGCATCGGCGACGATGGCCTGCGCGCGGAGCAACGCCGCCGTCAGCCCGTACGCCCGCGCATGCGCCTCGCCGACCCGCTCCGCTGCGGCGCCGGCGGCTTGGGCGGCAGAGCATTGCGCACACGCCATTAATACGGCTTCCCGCTTGGCGTCGAGCAGCGCCGTGACCGCGGCCGCCGCGCCGACGAACTGCGCGCGGGCGCGGGCGGCGGCGCAGCGACGCAGGAACGCGCGCATCCGGAAGCGACAGCCGGACGGAGGCCGGACCGTCCTGTCCGGCGCGAGCCGGCTCAGCGCTGCCGCCTCCTCTTCCAGTGCCGCATCGATCGCGGCGATGTCGTGCTGCACCGCGGCGGCGGCCGACACGGCGGCCGCGCGTGTCGCATCGCACGCCGTGCGCAGCGCGTCCAGGCTGCGGGCAACGGCGCCGAGGCCGTGCGCCGCCAGCCCAGCCACGGCGCCGTCGAGGGCTGTGTCGAACGATTCCTCCCAGTGCCGCAGCAGCGCCGCGGCACCGTCGTTCAGCGGCTCCGCCTGCGCTGCGGCCCACGCCAGCCGTGCCAGCGCCGCCTGCACGGCCGCGTGCGGATCGGAGGTGCGCGGATCAGCGGCGTGCGGATCGCCCGACGGGCCGGCGCGGACGTCGAGCGGTCCCGCGAGCCCGTCGATCAGACCGGCGGCGGTCGGCAGGCCGGCGACGCCGTCGAACGATGGCGGCACGGCCGATCCGCGATCGTCGTCGACATCGCCGAGCAGGCGCGCGATGTGATCCAGCGCCACGCCGCGGGCCGCGTGCTCCACCGCCGCGTTCCGGTCCACGACCCCCAGTGCCAGGCCGGCCGTGCGGACGTCGGCCGCGGGGTCGGGTACGAGGTCCGGCCAGCGGTCCGGGCCGAGGAGCGCCAGGTGGAGCACGAGCTCCGCCGCGCCGGCGATCCGATCGGCGCGGCGCGGGAAGCGCCAGCCGGCGGCCGTGACGGAGGCCAGCACGATCCGGCCGCCGTCGAAAACGGCGTCTTCGTCCCGCGCCGGCGGACCGTCGGCGTCGTCCGCCTGCTGCCCGACGGGCGACGAAGCGACCGCACCCGGCCGCCCGGCTGCCGGCGCGAGCAGGACCGCCGTCACGGACGTCGATGCCGCGAGGCGGGCTGCAATCGCGCCCCGCACCGCCGTGACGACGTCGGCCAGGTGCGCCGCCTGCCCGTCGGTCGGCAGCGACGCGACGACGATCGTCGCCACGTCGGGCGGCATCCCGTCGCCCGACGTCGTCCAGCGGACGGCGCGACCCACCGCCGCGCCATCCAGCCGGGGCGGCCGCGCCAGCCGTTCGAGCGCCGGGTCGAGCGCCCCGTCCACGGGCCCTTCCAGCCGAACGAACGCCGCGCCCGCCGGCAGCCGCCAGCGCTCCCGCGCCCGGCGGCGCGCCTCGGTCACCACGCGCATGCCCAGCGGGCCGACGCCGATCCAGACCGTGCGCCGGGCGAGGGGCATGGGCGGGTGGTTCGCGGCCGGCGCCGGTGTCAAGCGCCGCCGTCCCGTGCGCGCAGCCGGGCGTTGCGCCCGATGAGCGTGGCGTAGTCGCGGGCCAGCCGCTTGAGGGCGCGCTCGAGTTCATCGTCCGCCGGATCGGCCGTCGACCACGCATCCAGAGTCTCGACGGCGTGCGCCGTGCCCACCGCCTCGACGTGGTCGTCGACGCGCAGCACGATCTCCCGCACCAGGTCGGCGAGCTCGGACAGGCTGCGCAGCGTGCGCTCGCCGCCCTGGCCCAGCCGGATCTCGCGTGCCAGCGTGTCGGCGGGCTGGTAGTAGAACCAGGCGCCGCGGTTGTGGATGAGCCCGAAGGCCAGCCCGAGCGCGAGCGCCAGGCGGTGCTCCTGCGGCCGCGTCTGGAAGCCCGGCAGCGTGTGGAGCGGGCGGCGGCCTTCCTCGCGCTCATAGGCGCGCACGTACTCCGGCCAGGCCTGCAGCGCACTGTACGGCAGCCCGACGCTGAGCGTGAGCACGGTCACGGCGTACGGGTCGTGCGTCGAGACCAGGCTCGTCGCCTCGCCGGCCAGCAGCGTGGCGCCGGCGTTCGGAACACCGACGACCTCGATCCGGCGCAGCGCGGCGTCCCCGCCCGGCAGGCGGGTGAGGTCGATGTTCACCGCCGGCATCGCCGCGGCGCGCAGCGCCGCCAGCCGCGAGCGCGGCGAGACGTCCGGCCGCTCGGCCATCGCCTGCTCCACGGTGAACGCGCGGATGGGCTCGAACGGCACGCGGCACACCGCATCCAGGTGGACCGCCGCATCCTCGGGCTCTTCGGCCAGGGCCGCCAGGTGCCCGCCCGCCGCCGCCAGCCAGCGCGCCTCGACGACGGCCGCCGGTGAGCGGTGGCGCGCGTACAGCGTGTCCAGCAGGGCGTCATCCACGAGCCGCAGCGCCGGGTCGCCCGAGCGTTTGGCCACCGCCGTCACCATCTCGGCGCTGCGCTGCCGGGCGTCCTCCAGCGCGCGGCCGAGGCGGGCCGCCAGCAGGCCGAGGCGGCCCAGGCGCTCCGCGGCGGCGTCGTTCAGATCGCCCACGGCCGCCAGCGCCTGCTGGTGGGCCGCGCGGTCCAGCACGGCGAGGCCGACACGCTCGGCGAACCGGACGTAGTCGTCCGCCGCGGCCAGCAGCCGCGCGCGGCGGAAGGGCCAGGCGACCGCGGCGGCGGCCACCATGTCCGCCGATCGCGCCGCCAGCGCGGTGCGGGCCGCCTTCTCGTCCGCCTTCGCTTTCTCCAAGCCGATGCCGAGCTCCGCGTTCAACAACGCCAGCTGGTGCTGCAGCGCTTCGAGGCGTGCCACCGACCCGCTGACGCCGCCGATGCCGGCCAGCGATCCGTGGCCAAGCCACGCGGCCAGCCGGTTCCGCCACGCCAGCGCCGTCGCCGTCCCGTTCTGCTCGATCCAGACCGTGAAGTCGCCGGCCACCTGGACGCGCTCCCACTCGCGCACCCACTGTTCCGCCTGGCCGGGCAGCGCCTCGGCCGCGGCATCGCGGATCCGCGGCGGCAGCTCGAGGGCCACGCCGAGCGGCGTGCCGGCCGCGTCGCGCATGAGGCGATCGCGCAGCTGGCTGCTGCGGATCCCGGCGGCGTCGCACCACTCGGCCACGGCGGCGGTCACGATGTCCGCGTCCGCCGGAGCGAGCACGTCCTCGGCCAGGGTGTCCGCCACCAGCCGCGCCGCCAAGCCGTCGGCGATCCTGCCGGACGGGAACTCCAACCGGGCGAGGCCGATGCTGCCGAAGAACGTCGCCCGCCCGTCGGCCGTGCGCTCGGTGAGGACCTCGTCCAGGTTGTCCATCTGGACGTCGCCCTGCTCGCCCAGTCGTGTGGCGCAGACCACCAGCAGGGACTGGGCGATCATCCGGCAGAGGTCGTCGCGGCTGACCCAGGTGCGGCCGCCCTCGTCGACGGCATCGACGAGCAGGTACATGTCGAACGGCGGGCGTGAGGGCTCGAGCACGGTGCCGTTGCGGTAGCGCAGCGGCGGCGCGCCGTCGATCATGACGGACTCCAGCTCGCGCAGCGCGGCCACGGTGTTGGGCGCCAGGCTCGGGCTGTTCGTGCCCCGGAACGCGCCGGGCAGCATCCCCATCCCGATGCTGACGCAGGCGTCGCCGAGCGTCCCGAGCGCCTCCATCTCGGCGCGCAGCAGGTAGCCGAGGTCGAGGAACATGCCGGAATTCGTGCCGCCGCACAGCGATCCGACCTGCACCACCTTGACCCCTCGACCGGCGTCCACGTGCAGCCGCTCGTCGCCGTGGTTGTCCCGGCCGGCCAGCACCCACAGCGCGCGGCGGACCTGGTCCTGGATGGCCGGGAACTGCCACTGGAACGCCAGCGCGCCGACCGGCCGGAGTGCCTTGGCGGCGTGGGCGGTGCTGATCGGCGGCAGCTCGGCCAGCGCCGGCAGCCGCTCGCCGATCGTCGGGTGGTTGGCCAGGTGCTTGCGGATGCGCGCCACCGGGATCGGCCCGAGCGAGAAGCGTTCCGCTCCCTCTTCCAATGTGATGATCCGGTCGCCGAGCGCGACGGAAAGGCTCTCGTTGTCGATGTCGAACAGCAGCAGCCGGATGCCGGCCGGCACGGCACCGTAGATGGCCACGAGCTGCGCCTTGAGCGACAGGAGCACGCGGTGCCCCACGCCGCCCGCGCCGACGATCAGCGCCGGCTGGGCGACGAACCCGGGCTCCGCCGCGGATCGGGGGTCATCCGCGTGGCCGTGGGCCATCTGGGCCATGGCCAGCGCGTGCGGCAGCGGTCCACCGAAGGTGGGGCGAGCGGGACGAGCGCCATCGCGCACGGTCATGTGGTCCTCCGATCGGGCACTGTCCGAGGTGTGATCGTCTGTAGCGTCATCGGCGTGCCGCGCCGTCCCACGTGCCGCCGGTGCGCGCCCGCGTGCCCGGCTGCATCACGTTCTCGTAGCGGCCGCGCCAGCTTCCGACGGCGATGTCGTCGCCGTGCACCAGGCCCCGCCGCGCGCGAATGGGTTCGCCGTTCACCGTTACGAGGCCGATGCCGAGCCCGTCCTCGATGATCAGATCGGCCCCAGCCCCGGCCCCGGCCCCGCCGTGCGGCGCCACGAGCGCGGCGCGGATCGGCGCTGCATCCGGGCTGTCGACCACGATGTCCGCGCCGGGCGCCGTCCCGATCAGGAGTCGGCTGCGCCCATCGAGTCGGATGGGTTGGGCGACGGCGCCGTGGCCGGACTGCGCGACGAGGGGGCGGAGCGAACCTTCGAGCGACGCGCGGGACATGCGGCCGCCGGGCCATAGCCGGCTGGGCCTGCCGAGCAGACCGGGCTGGCGGACGACGACGGCGGCGGTCGCACCAATGACGCCGACGAGGAGCAGGGTGGCGATGAGCGCGAAGCCGAGCCGGCCGCGGCTTCCGGGTTGCCCGGCAGCGCCGGCGAACCTTGCCGCCGCAGCCGCCGTCGGAGTGACGATGGACGGCGCGGTCCGTGCGGACGTTGCGGTCGCCACCAACGGCGCGGTCGCGGTGGGCGTCGTGTTCACGGGGGACGACGTGCGCGCGGTGGACGTCACCGTCGCCATGTCCGCCCATGCCTGGTATGCCGCCCCGTCGTCGGACCGCAGCCGCCACGTGCCCGCTGCCGGCTGGTCGAGCGACCAGATGGACGAACGGCCGTCCGGGCTGCGGTGAACCGCGAGGACGTCGTCGTCCGCGGCGGCGACCGCGGTGAGGGATGGGCGCACGAGGTCGACGTCGACCGCTCCGTCCGGCCCGGCGGCGACGACCTTCATGCGGCGCGTGCCGGGAGCGACGGCGATCGGCCGGCCGCCGGCGGCGATGTCGGCCGGGGCGGCGGTGGGCAGCGGAACGGATGCGTGGCCGACCAGATCGCGGGCGATGGTGTGGTAGACGCCGAGCAGGTCGGCGGGTGCGGTGGCCACGAGGAGGCGGCCGTCACGGCGGGCGGCGACATCCGTCCAGATGGCGGTCCATGCCGCGCGCTCCGCGGCCGGCGTCGTGGCGTCGGCGGGGGCGAGCAGCACCGTGATCCAGGCGGCGCCGTGGTCGACGAGCCGCGCGAGGTCGCGATCGAGCGCGCGGCCGGCGTTGTCGCTCGGCGCGGCGCTGGGCGCATCGGCCGTCTGGGGCAGGCCGTCCGTGAAGAGGACGATGGCGACGCGGCGGCCGGACTGGGTGCGCGGGCTGTCGAATGCCTCCGCAATGGCAGCGTCGAGCGCGGCGCCGATGGCCGTCCAGCCTTCGGGGGCGGGGCTTGCGAGACCGGCCAGGAGCGCGTCGCGGCCGTCGGGGGTGGACGGATCGGTGAGCGGAACGGCCAGCCGGGCGCGCGTCCCGAAGTGGACGATGCCGATCCGCCAGACACCGGGCGCGGCCTCGGCGCCGAGGTAGTCCACCAGCAGGCGCGCGCCGGACATCCGCAACAACGCGGGATCGGAGGCCCGACCGTTCGATCCGAAGAGCGAGCCACTCTGGTCGAGGACGATGACGACGTCCGTGCCGTCGAAGCCGCCGATGTCGGCCAGCGGGGCCGGAGTGGACACGGCCGGCGCGGCGCTCAGCTTGGCCATGCCCCAGCCGAGGCCGACGCACGAGCCGAGGGCCAGCACGAACCCGATGATGGCGACGGCCAGGCAGCACCCCGTTGCCCCTCGAGCCGCCGTGCGCAGACGCACGGGCCAGTACCGCATGAGCACCTCTCTTGCCGGGATGGGCGGTGGATGAGGTGCAGTATGCGGGGCGGGCGGGGGCTTGGGTTGGGTGGTTCGTCCTGGGTTTTGGGGGGAGGTTGCGGCGGGTGCGGTGGGCGATATGGCTATCCGTCGTCAACGGCTGAAGCCGTCGCACCTACGCCTACGCCGACATCTCCAGATCGAAGTAATGCGGCGCGAACAGCCCGATCAGGACATCCGACGTGAGGCGTGCGTCGCCGAGGTCGAAGGTGGTGCGGAGCTTGAGGAGGATGTCGGCGAAGCGGTTGCGGATCGTGCGCTCGGCCAGGATGAGGTCGGCGGCGATGTCCTTGTGGGTGGGGCTGCGGTGGCGCGTCAATACCTGGTGGAGGAGGTGGGCGGCGAGGCGGCGTTCCTCGGGGGTGAGGACGTCGTCCAGGAAGCGCTGGCAGCGGCGGCGCTGGTCGGAGGCAAGCGCGGCGCGATGGGCCAGGAGGACGGTGTCCGGGTGGTGGGTGGTGAGGAGGTCGGCCAGTGGGCCGAGATAGACCATGCCCATGGACAGGACCGGGACGGGCACGAGCGCGGCATCGGCCGGGGCGGTGGGGTGCATGGCGCCCGATGCGAGGAAGCGCTCGGTGCTGATGAGGTGCCAGAGGTGGTCCTGGTGGTCGAAGAGGAGCTGGGCGACGGCCATGCCGTAGACGGAGATGGACTTGCGGCCGCCGGCGATGGACAGATGGACCAGCTGGCCGAGCCGCTTGCGGTCGCGCACTTCGGCGTGGATCGTGCGGAAGACGCTGGCGGCGTCGTCGGCCGAGCGGATGTCGAAGATGGGTCGGTTGCGGCTCCCGACGAGGGCGACGCGGCGGTAGCGCAACGGCCAGTTGCGGCCGGCGTGGCGGTACGTGCCGCCGGCGAACGCGGCGTCGACGGCGGCCACGGCGCGCTCCAGCGCCTCGGCGTTGGGCAGCGGCCGGGAGACGGTGTTGTGGGGCGGTGTGGTGTGGATGACGACGACCTCGGCGATGATCCGGCCGGCGGCCAGGAGGAGGTCGAGGGCGGTGGTGACGACCTGGGGTTGGAGGCCGAGGGTGGCGATGAGGACTTCTTCGCGGTGCGGGTCGGGGGGCGGGGGCATAGCGGGGGCTCCGGTGAGTGGGGTGCGTTTGGGCCGCGACCATATGTTAAGTCGTCGCGGGTCGTGAAGGGAGGGGCGCAGCGACGGCGACGGCAGTGCGACGGTTTCGCGGTCCGAGCGTCGGGTAAACGGCGGCGGCGCGGCGGTTTGGCGGCGTTCAAGAGGGGCTGGGAGCTTGTACGCTGTGGCCGTCCCGCCGCATCGGCGTCGGGCCGGACCGGGAGAGATCCAAGAAGGAGATCTGCGACTGTGGCTACTCTGATTCAAGCCGTCTCCGCCTACCGTCCCCGCGTGACGACGAATCGCGTGGTGGACCTCGACGAGCTGGCTGCGCGCCTGGCGCGTGGCTCGCTCGTCACGCCCAGCATCGCCCGCATGGTGCTGTCCGATCTGGCCGACGAGCTGATGTACTTTCTGCGCACCGGCGCCAGCGTCCGCCTGCCGGGCATCGGCGTCTTCCGCCCCGAGCTGCGGATCGACGGCGAGATGCACACGGTGATCCGCATGGACCCCAAGCTGCGCCGCAACCTGGCCCACGTGAACGACTTCGTCGGCGAGGTCGAGGGCCGTGAGGCGATCGGGGTGGATGTGGTGGCCATCAAGGCACGGTGGGACGCGGAGCATCCGGATGATCCGGTGGTGTTGCCGGTGGGGCGGGGGGGGCGGGCGGGCTCGCAGCCGGTGACGGTGGTGGAGGCGTCGGCGCCTGCAACGTCCGTCGCGCAGTCAGAGGCGGAATCGAAGTCGATCGAGTCTGAGCCGGTCCGTGGCGGTGCTGGGCGTGGGCGGTCCGGGGGCGGTGTGGCCGTGGCGGGCGATGAGGTGAGCGACGGCGAGGGCTGATCGGCCTCATCGCCGGTAGCAACCGGACAGCACGAGCGGATGCGACACAACTGAATGGCTAGTGCGACACGGGGGTGGTCTGCGGACCACCCCCGTGTCGCGTTGGCTTGCCGCCGGTGGCGTGCTCGGCGGGCATGCGCATGTGCGCTTCCCACGCACCGTCGCTTTCCTCGTCCAACCCGGGTTCTGCGCGCGGGGAGTTCAGCATCCGCAGCGGCGGAGTTCCTTGCCTGTAGCGGCAAGGTTCCTTGCTTGTCGTCACCGGGCTCCTTGCCTGTCGTATCCGGGTTCCTTGCCTGTCGCCGCTGGGATCGTAACTGGTAGCCGGCGCGGGTATCCTTGTCCGGCGCCAGAACACGCTGGCGCCACGTCGCCACTCCACACCAGCGACGGGTCTTCTCCCGGCGGCTGCGCGCCGCCAGCCTAGCCTGCAAACGCCGAACGAGCTTGCAGCGCCCGCGCTGAACGCGTATGATCGCGATTGAGGGCGTCTGAACACGTTTCCGGCCTCTGGCGGTTTCGCCGGACGGCCCCGGAAGGAGCGAAAATAGCCGATTTCACCGTCCTTCGCCGGACCCCGCGCTAGCCGCGCAGGCGAACGCGTCCGGAGGCGAATGAGGGCGAATGAGGGCGATTGAGACGGGGGCGACAAACTGCGGTCGATAAGGGCGTGTTCCCTGTAGAGGGATTGAAACGAAGATCTCGTACAAGGTTCACCTCGTGTTGTCTTCGTCGATAAGGGCGTGTTCCCTGTAGAGGGATTGAAACGGGATGCTGATGCCGTCGCCGATCCAGAGATCGGGGCGTCGATAAGGGCGTGTTCCCTGTAGAGGGATTGAAACCTGAAGGCGCCGATGACAGTGAAGATGGAGGCCAGCAAGTCGATAAGGGCGTGTTCCCTGTAGAGGGATTGAAACTTCGGTTAGATGGGTCGACCTTCCTGGTCGAGCCCGATGTCGATAAGGGCGTGTTCCCTGTAGAGGGATTGAAACTGCTACTCCTGGGCAGGTGGCGGATCAATGACGTCCTCATGTCGATAAGGGCGTGTTCCCTGTAGAGGGATTGAAACTTGTCATCCCCGACTAGATCGGGGATCTGTTTTTTGGGTCGATAAGGGCGTGTTCCCTGTAGAGGGATTGAAACCAGAACAGCGTCATCAGCAGTGTGTTCGTTCCGCTGCCGAGTCGATAAGGGCGTGTTCCCTGTAGAGGGATTGAAACGTTGAGCCGGCGCTTCGGGTCCCTGCGGGGCTTGGTCGATAAGGGCGTGTTCCCTGTAGAGGGATTGAAACCTGTGTAGCCCCTCAGGGCCATCCAGGTAGCCATCGTCGATAAGGGCGTGTTCCCTGTAGAGGGATTGAAACACCATCTCATCCCGAAGGACGGTGGTGCCGTTACGGCGTCGATAAGGGCGTGTTCCCTGTAGAGGGATTGAAACCGGTCATCGAGATGAACTGTGCGCGGTAAGCATCGGTCGATAAGGGCGTGTTCCCTGTAGAGGGATTGAAACGGTGGTCCTTCGAGCGCGAAATGGATTCCACATGATCTTGTCGATAAGGGCGTGTTCCCTGTAGAGGGATTGAAACTCGCACTCGCGAATGGAACCCTTGGCTTCTGGGCAGTCGATAAGGGCGTGTTCCCTGTAGAGGGATTGAAACGGCCGATCGGGTTTCGGCGTCGGAAGGGGTGGCGGTGTCGATAAGGGCGTGTTCCCTGTAGAGGGATTGAAACCCGTGACGGGCGATCCGTTGGGCCAGGTGGCCAACGTCGTCGATAAGGGCGTGTTCCCTGTAGAGGGATTGAAACATTGATCCTCTGTCATCCCGAGCGAAGTCGAGGGAGTCGATAAGGGCGTGTTCCCTGTAGAGGGATTGAAACTCTGAAAAGAACGAATGATCAAATGCAAAATAAACCTGCGTCGATAAGGGCGTGTTCCCTGTAGAGGGATTGAAACACTCGGTCCCGTCGTCTCCGTCGGGGTCGGCGTCTTCGTGTCGATAAGGGCGTGTTCCCTGTAGAGGGATTGAAACGGTTGCACCAGCAGAGCTCAGAATCCTTCTTGCCACGTCGATAAGGGCGTGTTCCCTGTAGAGGGATTGAAACCAGAGATCGTCGGTAACGAAGGCTTCGCCGGAGCTGAAGTCGATAAGGGCGTGTTCCCTGTAGAGGGATTGAAACTCACCACGGCTCGCCAACGTGACGAGACGGCCCGTGAGTCGATAAGGGCGTGTTCCCTGTAGAGGGATTGAAACCAGAAGCGCAACCGCACGTTTTTTTCGGCGGCATGTCGATAAGGGCGTGTTCCCTGTAGAGGGATTGAAACACGATCTTACCATACGTCAAGGACAATACGTAGTCGTCGATAAGGGCGTGTTCCCTGTAGAGGGATTGAAACTTCCAGTCGCGGTCAAGCCGCCACATGTTACCAAGTCGATAAGGGCGTGTTCCCTGTAGAGGGATTGAAACGTGATCCAGAGACCACACCAGGCGCATCGCACTGCGAGTCGATAAGGGCGTGTTCCCTGTAGAGGGATTGAAACCAGAACTGCCAGGAGGACCTTGTCCACAAAGTCCAGTCGATAAGGGCGTGTTCCCTGTAGAGGGATTGAAACATCTTGAGTTGCTCCTCGTGTAGATCCTTCGCCGCAAGTCGATAAGGGCGTGTTCCCTGTAGAGGGATTGAAACCTTGCCATGCGCCTCTCCACGATGTAAAGGTCGCCATACGTCGATAAGGGCGTGTTCCCTGTAGAGGGATTGAAACGAACCACCTGGCAAGTAGAACGGCGTCGGTTCCGGCGGGTCGATAAGGGCGTGTTCCCTGTAGAGGGATTGAAACAGGTGCTCCCGGTCAAGGGATTGTTCGAAGGTTGCGAGTCGATAAGGGCGTGTTCCCTGTAGAGGGATTGAAACATTTGCAGTCCGTTGCATTACCACTATGCTACCCCGGTCGATAAGGGCGTGTTCCCTGTAGAGGGATTGAAACACGACAACGTCGCCACTGCGGTTGGTCGAACCAACCGTCGATAAGGGCGTGTTCCCTGTAGAGGGATTGAAACATGTAGTACACCCCGTTGCTGCTGATCGTCGGTAGGAGTCGATAAGGGCGTGTTCCCTGTAGAGGGATTGAAACAGGAGTCCGACCATCCTCCACCCTTGACGCAGGTGATGTCGATAAGGGCGTGTTCCCTGTAGAGGGATTGAAACGCAAACATGGTACGTCTCCTGGTCAGTCTGAGTCACGTCGATAAGGGCGTGTTCCCTGTAGAGGGATTGAAACGATCTCCCGCCGGCTTCAGGAAAATGAACCCAGCAGTCGATAAGGGCGTGTTCCCTGTAGAGGGATTGAAACTGCTTGTCCTTGGTGACCAGGTCCGGATCGCTCCACTCGTCGATAAGGGCGTGTTCCCTGTAGAGGGATTGAAACGAGAAACAAACGCGCGCGCTTCATGGCATGCCTCCTGAGTCGATAAGGGCGTGTTCCCTGTAGAGGGATTGAAACTCCGTCTCGGTGAGCAGGCGAGAGACGTCTCCGACGTCGATAAGGGCGTGTTCCCTGTAGAGGGAGTGAAACACGAACCACGAACCGTACCATTCGAGCTTGTGCCCCGTCGATAAGGGCGTGTTCCCTGTAGAGGGATTGAAACCACTAGGTCTCCATCATCCTCGTCCATGAGTCCGACAGTCGATAAGGGCGTGTTCCCTGTAGAGGGATTGAAACGTCGTGATCGACGGGTGCGCGGTGACGAACGCCGTCAACTGTCGATAAGGGCGTGTTCCCTGTAGAGGGATTGAAACACCCGTCCCCCTTGTAGCGGAGGCACGAAACGTCGAGTCGATAAGGGCGTGTTCCCTGTAGAGGGATTGAAACTCGAACATGATGGTCTCCTCGCGCTTTCGCGCATGTCCGGTCGATAAGGGCGTGTTCCCTGTAGAGGGATTGAAACAAGCGGAGAAGTATCCCCACCTCGCCGGCACTGCTGCCAGGTCGATAAGGGCGTGTTCCCTGTAGAGGGATTGAAACAGCGATACCCCCAACGCGGGGGCCGGTAGCGAGGCCAGGTCGATAAGGGCGTGTTCCCTGTAGAGGGATTGAAACGCGTGGTTGGCATTTCGCCAAACATCGGGCAAATGTCGATAAGGGCGTGTTCCCTGTAGAGGGATTGAAACCTGATCCCCCAGACCACAACGATGGCAATCACCACCCGTCGATAAGGGCGTGTTCCCTGTAGAGGGATTGAAACCTGGTGAGGACGGCAGTCACGAGTGCGCCAAGTGCTGTGTCGATAAGGGCGTGTTCCCTGTAGAGGGATTGAAACGGACGCGTACCGAATGACGTCCGAGGTGACGAAGTCCTTGTCGATAAGGGCGTGTTCCCTGTAGAGGGATTGAAACCACCTGCAGTCCGAGGGCGCGCGCGACCGACGCGAAGGTGTCGATAAGGGCGTGTTCCCTGTAGAGGGATTGAAACGCTTGCTGGAGGGCACGCCCCCCAACGCACGCCTTCTGTCGATAAGGGCGTGTTCCCTGTAGAGGGATTGAAACCCGCCCGCGCGAACGCGGACGCGGCCCAACAGTCGTGTCGATAAGGGCGTGTTCCCTGTAGAGGGATTGAAACGGTCATCTGCGAGATCATGCCTGAAGAATGCGACTGTCGATAAGGGCGTGTTCCCTGTAGAGGGATTGAAACAGGACACCGATCCGGCTTAGGCCGTCTGCTAGCTGTGAGTCGATAAGGGCGTGTTCCCTGTAGAGGGATTGAAACTCGATGGTCGACTTGCCGCCGGTCTTGGACGATCCGGTCGATAAGGGCGTGTTCCCTGTAGAGGGATTGAAACTGTAGGTGAAGAGCTCCTCCACGCGACATATGGCGAGTCGATAAGGGCGTGTTCCCTGTAGAGGGATTGAAACGGATGTTCCCCCGCCCGGCTCGTTTGCTCCGGCAATGGTCGATAAGGGCGTGTTCCCTGTAGAGGGATTGAAACCGTTTGCTCCGGCAATGCCGGAGCGCCGCAGGCTGAGTCGATAAGGGCGTGTTCCCTGTAGAGGGATTGAAACCAAACCCAGCACTTGATCAAACCGAACATGATACGCTGTCGATAAGGGCGTGTTCCCTGTAGAGGGATTGAAACGTGTAGGCCATGAAATCCGTCACCGTCGACCACTGATCGTCGATAAGGGCGTGTTCCCTGTAGAGGGATTGAAACAGAGTCGCAGGGGTCCTTCGGGACCGGAAAGTAGGCACGTCGATAAGGGCGTGTTCCCTGTAGAGGGATTGAAACGATCGACCCCCAGTCTGTAGATTGCAAGTGCATCGGGTCGATAAGGGCGTGTTCCCTGTAGAGGGATTGAAACCAACAGTTCGGACAAAGTCGTTGTCGGCGCATCTTGTCGATAAGGGCGTGTTCCCTGTAGAGGGATTGAAACCCGCTACCGCAGCCGGCTCGCATATCGATCTGGTCGTGTCGATAAGGGCGTGTTCCCTGTAGAGGGATTGAAACGCGACGCCCCCCATTACGGGTACCGCTACGGTCACGTCGATAAGGGCGTGTTCCCTGTAGAGGGATTGAAACCGACGAAGCGCCAGTCGGATGCGTTCAGCAGCCGCCGTCGATAAGGGCGTGTTCCCTGTAGAGGGATTGAAACGCTGTCTCTCCGAGCCGACCGGCTCGTTGAGGGCCAGTCGATAAGGGCGTGTTCCCTGTAGAGGGATTGAAACGGTAGTGGTGTTCTCGCGCGAGCAGCTGTTGCGATGTGTCGATAAGGGCGTGTTCCCTGTAGAGGGATTGAAACATCGTCGGACCCATCGTGCTCCTCGGCCTGTGCGCGGTCGATAAGGGCGTGTTCCCTGTAGAGGGATTGAAACGATGTCGGGGTACGTCTTCCGAATGGTCGCCAACATGGTCGATAAGGGCGTGTTCCCTGTAGAGGGATTGAAACCGTCTGGACCGTTCCGGTGTACATGTTGTGGTCGGCGAGTCGATAAGGGCGTGTTCCCTGTAGAGGGATTGAAACTTTTAGTCAGGAAGGCAGGTTGGGAACGGGCAGGTCTTGCGTCGATAAGGGCGTGTTCCCTGTAGAGGGATTGAAACGGTCTCTCCCGGATTGCAAATCCAGGGCGGGACCCACGGTCGATAAGGGCGTGTTCCCTGTAGAGGGATTGAAACGTTCACAACGACAGGGCGAAGATCGCGACGTACGTCGTCGATAAGGGCGTGTTCCCTGTAGAGGGATTGAAACGAGAAGCGAACGGAATGAACGAGCCGATGAATTTTGAGGTCGATAAGGGCGTGTTCCCTGTAGAGGGATTGAAACTCGTGCTGGGCTCGCCTTGCGGCTTGCTCAGCCTCCTTGTCGATAAGGGCGTGTTCCCTGTAGAGGGATTGAAACACGCGAGGCAACAGTCTCCAGTTCAGGTAGAGTAACAGGTCGATAAGGGCGTGTTCCCTGTAGAGGGATTGAAACTGTCATACCTTCGCGAGTTCACCTGCGAGCGCAACTGTCGATAAGGGCGTGTTCCCTGTAGAGGGATTGAAACCTTCCGTCCTCAAAAATAGTCCAGTCGAGTGAGTATGTCGATAAGGGCGTGTTCCCTGTAGAGGGATTGAAACCCGGTGGCAGAATGCCTACCCGGTTATGAATACGGGCCGTCGATAAGGGCGTGTTCCCTGTAGAGGGATTGAAACCCGCGTTACGGGCTCGGTTGCCCGGGAGCCCGTTCCGGGTCGATAAGGGCGTGTTCCCTGTAGAGGGATTGAAACTAGCGGCTGCCGCCCTGGACCTTCGGGATCAGCAAGAGTCGATAAGGGCGTGTTCCCTGTAGAGGGATTGAAACCGTTAGCGGTACGTCAGGACGTACTTGAACACGAGGGTCGATAAGGGCGTGTTCCCTGTAGAGGGATTGAAACAGCCTGAGAGCACGATGCTCTCACGCTCGTCATAGTTGAGTCGATAAGGGCGTGTTCCCTGTAGAGGGATTGAAACAAGAAGGCTACCTGCCTCGTATGGGTGTGCTTTTTCGAGTCGATAAGGGCGTGTTCCCTGTAGAGGGATTGAAACCTCGTAGCTGCTGGGGACTGTCAAAGTACCCCCAGCAGCGTCGATAAGGGCGTGTTCCCTGTAGAGGGATTGAAACAGTACGATGATGGTCGTGTTGAAGTAGTTCCTTTCGACCAGGGTCGATAAGGGCGTGTTCCCTGTAGAGGGATTGAAACAAGTCACGGAAGCCCTGGACGACCTGGTCCACCAGTCGATAAGGGCGTGTTCCCTGTAGAGGGATTGAAACGAGCGTTGCCCATCCTGCGATGTACCCTGCCCGCAAGTCGATAAGGGCGTGTTCCCTGTAGAGGGATTGAAACTACCGTTCAAGTTCTGAACGAACGGGTTGCCGAATTCGTCGATAAGGGCGTGTTCCCTGTAGAGGGATTGAAACGATGGTTCGGGGTTGAAGTGCCCGGAGCAACTTCATCGTCGATAAGGGCGTGTTCCCTGTAGAGGGATTGAAACACGATGATCCAGACAATGAAGGCGTAGATGGACAGCCTTGTCGATAAGGGCGTGTTCCCTGTAGAGGGATTGAAACTCGCAACAAGCCGTTCTGGTTTCCCGCGATTGGGAGCCAGTCGATAAGGGCGTGTTCCCTGTAGAGGGATTGAAACAGTAGCGGCGGCAGCCAGGGCGTCGGCGGCAGCACGTCGATAAGGGCGTGTTCACTGTAGAGGGATTGAAACGACGGGACCGGGGTCTGACTCGCCGGCACGGGCCCGCGTTCAGATCAACCCGACCCCACTGCGCCAAGCCAGCGCACGCGTACAGGTGCCGGAGCCGTAAGGGCGCCCTTGACACCCGTAAGTGCACGTGCCATTCTTCGCGCCCATGCCACGCCAAGCAGTCGTCGTCATTCACGGAATGGGCGAGCAGCAGCCGATGGATACGCTGCGCCGGTTCGCCGCGGCTGCGCTGCCGCCGCCGGGGGAGGGCTTTGCGCCGTACTTCAGCAAGCCGGATCAGCTGCTGGACTCATTCGAGCTGCGCCGGCTCAAAGTGCCGAAGCGCAAAGGCGGCCTACCCGAGACCGACCTCTTCGAGTACTACTGGGCGCACCACATGTCCGGCAACTCGCTCGGGCACGTCTTGCCGCTGCTGCGCACGTTCATGCTGCGCAGGCCGTCGCGCGTACCGCCATCACTCCGCGCGTTCTACGTACTCCTGTGGCTCATCGCGCTCTTGGCGTTGGTGGTGGGCACCGTCGTCGCGTTCGGCGCACCGGCCTTCGCTTGGCTGGCACAGATTCGCAGCTCATCGTCGTGGCCCGTACGCATCGCGGCCGGGATCGTTGCGCTGCTCGCGAGCCTTCCCGTCGTGTCAACCGTCGGCCTGATCGTGCTCTGGCTCGTGCGCCGCGTCGGCGGGTCGGCGGTGCGCAATACGTTCGTCGACGTGGCGCGCTACCTGAATCCGGCGCCCGTGAACATCGAGGTGCGCCAGAAGATCCGCGCCGGCGCCGTCGAGCTGCTGGACCGGCTGCACCGGCAGGGGAAGTACGATCGCATCATCGTCGTCGGGCACAGCCTGGGCAGCATCATCGGGATGGATGCGATCTATTACCTCTGGTCGAACGTCCACAAGCAGCGGCACAACCTCAAGATGAGCCGGCCGGCGGCGCTCGCGCGCCTGGAGAGGCGTGCCGGCGCGCTCAGGTCCGCCGTCAAGCTGGCCCCCCCGAACGAGGCGGCGATAGCGATGGCGCGGGAACGCTTTCGCGAAGCGCAGTCAGCCCTCTGGATCGAGATCATCCAAGGCGGCTGCCCGTGGCGCATCTCCGACTTCGTCACCCTCGGCAGCCCGCTGACCCATGCCGCGGTGTTCATGGCCGAGAACCTCGACGAACTCCGCGCCCGGCGCATGGACCGCGACGTGCCCAGTTGTCCGCCGGAGTCAGAGCCGGTGTGGAAGGGCGGTGAACCCGTCGGTGAGACGGAGGAGAGCGAACGGTACTCCGCCTCCTACCTCTACAGCGGCGGCCGCGGCGACCCCGCCGTTCCGCCGCGCCGCCTACTGCCGCACGCCGCCGCCTTCGCCCCCACCCGCTGGACGAACATTTGGTTCCCGTCCAAGGGCTACGTTTTAAAGGTGTTCGGCGACTGGTTCGGCGGCCCGCTGGCGCCGTACTTCGGCCCGGGAATCGAGGACCGGCCGGTGACCGCAGGGCCGTGGGGGCGGTGGTGGCCGGTGGTGCCGCATACGCATTACTTTGACGCGTTTGCGGGGGATGGGGTGGGGGAGATCGAGGCGGTGGCGGGGGTGGAGGGGTCGGCGTTGTATTGGCTGCGGCAGGCGCTGCGGCTCAGCGATCACGCGATCGTCGAGGGCGCGGCAGAGGCGGCGAGGTGGCGGGTGAACCTTAATGAGGCGGATGTGGCGGAGTTGCAGATGCTGCCGGGGATTGGGGCGGTGCGGGCGGCGAGCGTCGTGGCGCATCGCGCGGGGAGGGCAGGCGGGTTTGGGAGCGTCGCCGATCTGGCGTGTGTGGTCGGGATGTCGCCTGAGGTTGTTGAGCAGATCGTGTGGTCCGGGCTGGCAACGGTGGGAACGCGTCCGAAAGCACCGGCACGGCGGGCGGCGGGCGGAGCATGATGAGCGGCGAAAATGGTGCGCCGGCGGTGTGTATGGCGGTGTGTATATTGGGTCTGCGTCCCTATGTAGCGCCGCCCGGTAGGGCAGCGGTGTTGTCGCTCGCCGTACCGCTGCAACCCCTGCCCTTCAGAACCGCAACCTCTTCGACTACCTGGCTGCTCGGATTGTCGCCCACTCCGTCGGGCTGGCCGCGCTTTCCTGGCTACCTGCAGCTCAGACGGCGTGAATGGTCTACCAGGGGCTGTTTGACCATTCTTTGAAAGCGGGCATAATCGCGTTGGGCGATGCGGGCTATTGCGCCATGCGCGAAGGGACCCATTCTTGAAAAGCCGCCCAGTGATCGAGGAACAGGGCACAAGATAGTAGCGTGAGTAGAGTCCAACATCGGCAGGAACGTGATGGCAACGGCTGACGAGCGCTGGGGTTACTTGGTGAAGGACCTGCTGGAGCGGCGATTCGTCCCATTCGTCGGTGCGGGTGTGTCTCTTGAGTGTCGCGATCCACATGATGCGTCCTTCGAGCCAACGGTCGGCTGGCTTGAGAAGCAGGTGCGTGAGACGTTCCATACGGGAGTTCTGGACACGCTGAGTTTTACGGCAGAAACGGCGGCACGCACGGACGGCTATGAAAGCGTCTTCGCATCCATGCGCATCAATTCCTTCGCGCGCCTCATGTCGGCACCTTTTCATCGCTATCTGGCGCGCCTATCTCATGAAGGATGGATACGTGACGTCGTCACTACCAATTGGGACACTTGCATAGAGGCTGCATGGCGTGCCGATCCTGGCCGGGCTCGAGCGCGATCTGGTATGCACGTTGCACACAACACCCGCACATGCCGACGTGACGGTGCAGTGCGATTGACAGTGCACAAGATTAATGGATGTGCGGAACGATCTGCGCATGACGCTGTGTCTATTCTTGTCACCGACAAACAACTCATCGGCGACAGATCCAGTCGATCCAGTGTGTGGAAATACGAATTGTTGAAGGAACGACTACGCGCATATGCCGTGGTGTTTGTCGGCTTCGGTGGAGAGGAAGCTCAGGTCCGCCAGATCGTTGAAGAAGTTGTTCGCGAGTCGAGTGAGGCGGCAAGGACAGACGAGGCGGGCACAGACCACTTCGTGCTGTGCTTCAGTCCGGAGCTTAGCAAGTACCACAAACAAATCCTCGGCGCGGACGAAAATGCACGCAATCGCCATCTGTGCGGCAAAGATATCGAACATCTGACCGGCGAGACTGGGATGGTCAATCTTCCGGCAGATGAAATCTGGCGAATGCTCTACGTTGCGGCCCTGTCACATTGTATTGTGAAAGATATCAGAGAAGTAAATACTGGGATCCGGGATTGGCTTCGCGATGTTGGTGCTGGGCACACCGGTAAAGACGTAGTCCTGCGGACGTTGTCGGCGTTGCCCGAGCCCAAACGTCCAGCGTCACTGCGTCCAAGTGCTGAAGATGCACTCTTCCCTGCCCTGTGGTTTGAGCCGGTTGACGATCCACCAGACAACGAGCGTACTCTCCCCTGGCAGCGCGCCTTGTGGATCGCCCGCATGGGAACTCCACCCTCGCGACCGAGACATGTGCAGGCGCCCTATCCTTGGGAGGTGTACGTTCCGCACTACGAACAGGCACAAGCCGCAAGTGCGCTGGCGTTGCTGGTGGCGCATCCTGCGTATGATCCAAAGCCCGACGTGCTCAGGGAAGGACGGATGCCGCTGCACGCTTCTGGCGACGGCGATGACACGGCCCCTCCAGACAGGCAAGCCATCCTCCTATGGGAGGAGGGGACCGAGCACCGCGAGCGCACTATTGTCGCCGCACCGGAGGCGCCTGGACTTCCAACGCATGCCATCGCATTCCCGAGGCGTAAGGGGTCTCGGCCTCTCCGGGTGCGGCTCATTCGCGGGGCGACGATACGAGTTTTCGAGGTGCCGTGCCTGGACCTCGCTGTCGCGCTCGGCATCCAGGAGGTTGTGGGCGAAGACGCGCCGCCGCTAGGCATTGCCGAGCGCATGTGTCGTCGCGGTCTGATGTTGAGGCCTATCCAGCCCGCGGCGGTGGGCTGATGCCCGCTGCCACGAGGCTTGGTAGCCACGCGCGCCTGAGGCTTGTGGGCCGTCCGACGATCTCACCGGTCGCCGTTGGTGTTCGGGCGCGCCTGTCCGGCGACGCTGACGAAGATGCCCGCAGCGCGGTGCAGAACGCGCACTTCAGGTTGAGTGAGGCGCTGGCTGATCACAAACTTGTCCGCCCGGTCGTGCTGGTGGTCGAAGGCCCGTTAGGCGTCGATGTTCAAGTGAGTGCCCTCCCGGCATTGGCGGCCGGCACTTGGGTCGTCGGTCCTGGCCAGGCAGATGCCACCTTGTCGGCGTTGACGAGCGAGGCGCTACCAGAGGTTCCGTTCCGGCCGACGACCCTCCTCGATGTGCGCGAGGCGATCACGGGCCTATTAGGACACTGCCCGTTGATGCGGCCCTGGTTGGGCGAGCTCTTGACCCTCGTCTCTGCGGACATTGATGCTTTGGGACAAACAGCGTACGAACGCGCCAGCGCCCTCCGTCGGTTAGTAGAAGACCGCCTGTACGCGCGTCTGTTGTCCCTGCGCGAGGAGAGGCCGCCGCCACCTGCGTCTGTAGCGCGGGTCGAAGGTGCGCTCGGCGAACCCACGGCGCTCAAACCACCATGGCGGCTGAAGCAACTCTCTCTCGCCAACCTTGGCGCCTTTCAGGACTTGACGCTTGATCTGGACGCTGATGTCGTCTTGATCTACGGCCCCAATGGCAGCGGCAAGACGACTGTCACCAAGGCCCTGTCCTACCTGCTCAATGCGGAAGGCCCACCACAGGCTACACCGCGCCGGCAACGGCAAGACGGAGCAGTAAGCATCGCGCGTGCCGACTTCGTTGGTATCGAAGGCGGCTGCGCCACGGTTCATGAGTGGTCGCCGGACTCCGAAACGCGACCACTAATTGGATCGGCCGATCCTAGAGATCCCTTCACGCCTGAACTACGCTACCGGCTCTCCGTGTTGTCGGACCGTCACGTGAACGATGTGTTAGAGGGGCGACCTGAGTCGCTTCCGATCGGCCAGGCCATGGTCGGGGTGCATGCGCTGGGAGAAGCCATCACTGGGGCCGTAGTACAGGCGTTGGATGGTGTGATCCAGGACCATTTCCGGGCCATCGACGACGAGGAAACGCAGGCGGCGCAAGTTCCGGCGATCGAGCATCGCCTTGCCCAACTTTTGCTAGGTGGGGCCAAGGTGATCACCGAGAGGCTGAACGACGACGACCTCGACGAAGTGGACGGGATCACTGCTGCCGTGACGCAGCAGCTGGCTGCGGGAACCGCCACGCGCCCCGTCTTGATTCATGTTCGGAACCGGCTTGAGGCCGATGCGCGCAAGCCCGCTGGGAGGCGCAGCGCCTTGGCGCGCCGCTCCCAGCTTGTGACGACGCTGACGAGTTTGCAGGAGCTGGTTGCGGCGCGTGGCTCGGTGGTAGCCGCACAGCCTTCGGCCAGCGCTCGCATCGTTCGCGACGCCCTTGATGCGATCGATCGCGACGCACTGAATCGACTCGTCGCGGTAGCACGGGAGATGGAGAGCGCTAGCGCCGTGCCCCCAGCGGACGTGCCCCTTGACCCAGAGCGAACGAGCCGCCTGGCAACAGCACGACTCGCGCTAGATCGCTGGCTGGGCGACCATGTCGAGACGCTGCGCTTCCTGGAGGATGATCTCGCCCAAGCGCGCCGCGTGGCGGCTCGCACTGACCGAGCCGAACGCCGGACCCGACTCGATTCCGCGGCGGACGAGCTTCGGACGATCAGCAGCGCAATCCCGGAGACCGATTGGGTGGCATTCGCTTTAACGCTGACCGAGTCGACAAGTTCCATCGTTAGCCGATCTCAGGCGATCCGTCCGCTCGTCGATTCTGTGAAAGGCGACAGCGCAAGCTTCGTGAAGGTGACCATCGACCCGACATCGAGGGCGACGAAGTTCAGTTTTCCAGACGACCGCAAGCTCGAAGACCTCTCGTCCGGTCAGCGCCAACAGTTTGCATTGGCCTGGATGCTCGTGCAGCGGATGCTGCTTCACAGCAATGAAGCGGCGCGGGCGTGGCTAGGTCATGCCTGCCTGGTGTTGGACGATGCCGCGGCGGCCTCCGATCTCGACAGCATTGGCCGCGAGGCCATCGCGCTGCGCCAGATCGCTTACGGCAGCGAGCCGCGCATTCAGCTCATCGTGATGACGCATGACCGCGAGTTGGCGGATCGCTACCTGCAGTTGTTGGCACCGCCTGCCGGCTGCAAGATGCTGTATCACGAGCTCCCGCGAATTGGTCATGGCGCGCCGCCGGTGACGAGCTACGAAGTGGAGGCGCAGTCGGAGCCGTCGGCTGCCGCGATCGACACGATCGTCCGCCATCTCGGTGGGAGCGATACGGACGAGGAGGACCCATGACGCTGCACCGCCCGTTCGCCATCGACCTGCGCTACGAGGTCGTCACGCCGCTCTATCTGGGCGGATCGGACGCTGAAGTACCGGAGCTGCGTCCGGCCAGCCTGCGGGGCGCAGTCCGGTCGTGGTATCGGGCCATCGATCCGCGGTTCAAGGAGCGCGAGGGGCACTGGTTCGGCGCGGCGGCGGATGGCGCTGACGAGCGCGCCGGCCGACCGGGCCCGTGGCGGGTACGGGTCGTCGGTTCGACGCTTGAGCCGGGCTTCAAGCTCGAACGGAGTGAGTATCGTCGCTTCGACAGCGGCGTGCCGCCAATGAAAACGAACGGCGTGCTCTACACCGGCTACACGCTCATGGACCGCTTCAACGCGCGTACCGGGTTTTACCCCAGTGACGCCAGGGCCGTGGCCACGTTCGATGTGCGACTCACGGTTCTTCCCCACCTTGTCCGGGCTGACGATCCGGCCGACTTCTACTGGGCACTGCTAGGAAGCCACTGGCTCCTCGGGCACCTTGGCGCGCTCGGCAGCCGCGCACGCCGTGGGTGGGGCAGCGTCCAGCTGCGATCCGTGACGCCAGCCGCCAACAGCCAGGCGCACCTCCCACCGGCTGTCGAGCCGATCCTTGCGGCCCTTGGCGCGGCACGCACGACGCGGGCCGCGGATTGGCTGGCCGACGTGCACGGCGTGCTCACCGTCCTCGCCGAGCGGTTTCCGGGCACGCGCGCCGGAGCCAGTGCCCAGACTCCGCACCTGGGGCGGCGGCGGCGCGTGTTGGTCCTGCAGCGCGGCCATAAGGATTGGGCCGGCGCGCTCGATCACGTGGGCGCTGACCTGCAGCGGTTCCGCCGCGATCAACACCGGGACCGTGAGGCCGTGGCGCAGCAGCTCCTAAACCTCGACCGGCCCGGCGCCGGCCAGCCGCTGTCTCACGCACCGGTGCGCGCGGCCTTCGGCCTGCCACTCACGTTCCGATTTGCCCTCACCCCACGGCGGATACGGGAACTGGGCATCGAGCGCCTCCGGCATGACGCCATCGAGTTCCAACCGGCCGAGGAATGCGACCGCAAGGTCCTGACGCGCTACCCGGGTCCCGCATCACTGCGCGTGGTGCGCCTCGACGACGGCTGGCACGGGGCGATCGTCAAGCTGGACGGAGCGCCGGTCGGCTCGCCGGATCCCCCCAAAGAGGAGGGCGGCTCGGTCACGGCCAGCGTCAAGGGCAACGTCCTGTCGGGCAACCGCTCGGTGGGCCGCGTGCCCAGTGACCGTGATGCGGCGCTGGAAACGATCGGCCGCGGCATCGTCGACTTCTGGCTGGATAGCTTGACAAAGGCGGCCATCGAGGCGCCGCGACCGCAATGAGCACCGTAAACTGGCGCCTCAAGATCGCGGCGCTGCTGCACGACGGCGTGATCAAGCACGATGCGGTCTACTACTCGTACGAAGACAAGGACGACAAGGAAGGCGAGGAAGAAAAGAAGGGCAAGAAGGGCAAGAGGCGGAGAGGGCACGGCGCCGCGGCGCGCCTGCTCGGGCAGGCGCTCATCACGGGCGGCGAAACAAGTGAGGATGCGACCGATCTGGACATCGAGAAGTTGGCCAAGCCGGCTGACCTCTGGTCCTCCGCCGGTGATCGCCCTGAGTTGTTCTGGCGCAAGCGTGTCTTCGTGTCCTGGCGCAGCGAAGGCCGTGTCACGCACCCCCTATGTGAATCGTCACTGCATCTCCTGCCGGAAGATCGCGCGCCGTTTGCCCCCTCCAAGCTCGTCGATCAGCTTATCGCCGTCATCCTGGGCGAACTGAAGCGGCCCACGCTTCCCACCACGCTGGAGATGGAGTCTGCCGCGACCGCCTGGCACTGGTTGTGGCGCGCCCAACGGGGTGCCCTGCATCGGGCAAGGCCAGCGGACATCGCGGAAGCTACTTGGTCCCGGTACCTTGACCTCCACCCGGCCGACACCCGCTGCCCGGATGTCAGCCTCTGGGACCACGTGCGGATGGCGTCCGCTCTATCGTGGCCAGACTTTCCGGAGCACAAGCCCTATCTGTTCCATGCGGACGTCGGCCCGGTCAGCCGCTGGCTGCGCGAGGCGCGCACGACGCGCGACACATGGCTGGGGTCGATGCTCCTGTCCGAGCTCTCGCTGGCCGCCATGCGCCCGGTGATCGATGTCTGCGGTCCGGACGCGATCGTTTACCCGGACCTGGCGCGCAATCTGCGTTACGACCGCGACCTCGCGCGGCGCCCGGATGCCCGTGTCCTGCTCACCGACGAGGAAATGGACGTACGGACCCGCGCCGCCCTCATCCCCAACCGTTGGCTCGCCATCGTCCCCGAGCGGCCGGGCGGGAGCGACCTCGCCGACCTCGGCCGACGATGCCAAGAGGCGGCACAGGATGCGTGGCGCGACCTGAGCGAGCAGGTGCTGTCCGGCTTCCTCGATCACGCCATGCCGGATGGGGTGATCGAGGAAGATCGTGACGCTGTCGCTCGCATGTGGCGCGCGCAGTGCATGAGGGAGGGCGAGCTCTTCGTGCACTTCGCTGCCGTGCCGTGGCATCCGGCGCCGGATCCGCCGCCTCAGGTCGGACGTCCGTCCACCTTGCCGGCACAGCAGCGGGATGCCGACATGGATCGGGCCTGGCGGGACACCCGTCGTGCGCTGCTGCCATGGGTTCAGGAGGGTGCCCTACAGCTACACGATGCCACGGTCACAGCTTGGCGGAAGCACCTGACTCGCAAGCGGGAGGGCAGTGACTATGCGGCCTGGCAGCACATCGCCCGTGCCGCCCTCGCCGCTCGCGCCACGGCGCGCACCTTCGCCGCTGACGCTGTGCCGCCCGGTGACGCCTGCACGGTCTGCGGCCATCGGACCGCTCTGGCTGCAGGCTATGCGGATGCCGACCGCCAGCGGCGCACGGCCGGCGCGTTCTGGGGAGATGTGGCCAAGCGATTCAACTGGGACGACGGCGAGAAGGAGCGGCTGTGCGGCGTGTGCGCCACGCGGCGGTTCATCGTGCCGCCCTGGAATGCCGCGCTGCCGCCCGACAACGCAACGGACGTCCTGGCGAGATTCCACCACGTCTGGGCGCGCGCCAAGGTAGACGAAGGTACCAAGGGGCTCCAACTACCCATGCCGTCGACGGCCGCCATCGCCGCCGGGCACTGGCTGTGCAAGATGCTGACGGACGATGACCTCGCTCAGGCGCGTGAAGCAGCCCTGGCTGCCATCGGCAACCGCTGGCCCAAGACGCACTTCCCGCGCGCACTCCAGGTCGTCGGCGGCAGCGTCGAGGCGAAGGACGAGTTTACTTGGTATGAGCCGTCCATGTACTTCCCCGGTCCCCGCCTTGCCGAGCTGGCGGCACGAGACTCGGCGCGCGCGCAAGAGACTGACACGGTCATCCGGCAAGCGCTTCAGCCGATCCTGCGCAAGCACGGACGCCCACCCAGCCGCTTCGCGGTGATCGCCGTCGACGGTGACAGGCTAGGTGATCTCCTGCTCGGCCGCAGCATCAAGGCGACGTGGCGCATGGTGCTCCATCCCAAGGCGGTGGCGCGGATCGAGCAGGAAGCTACCAAGGCGGTGCCTGAACCGTGGGCCGTCGCGTGGCTCCCGTTCCTGGACCAGCCGCGCCTCGTGGGTCCGTCCCTGCACGCCTTCATCAACCGGGCGCTGACCGCGTTCGCCAACCGAATCGTGCCGTGGGTCGTCGAGCGCGAGTTCGGTGGCCGCCTCATCTACGCCGGCGGCGACGACGTGCTAGCCTTGGCTCCGGCCGACGATGCGCTGGGCATCGCCCATCGTCTTCAGGAGCTGTGGTCGGCGCCCTGGGTGCACGACACGCGCCCGGAAGCGCAAGCCTGGGGGGCCGGAGCGCCATGGGTTCCGGATGACGACATGCTGCGGTTCGAAGCCCACCACGATGGCCACCGGCTCGTCGGCTTGCCGAAAGTCGGCGAGATCGTCCCGATGCTCGGCCCCCACCACAGTCTGTCCGCCGGGATCGCTTACGCCCACTTCAAGACACCGCTCGGACTCGTCATCGATGCCGCGCGCCAGGCCCTGAAGGAGGACGCCAAGCAGGGCGCAGGTCGCAGCGCGTGCGCCGAGCGATTGTTCACGCGCGGTGGCCCCAAGCTGCGGTCCGTGTTTCAGTGGTCGGAACCGGGCGTCGACGCAGTAGTCGCCATTCGAAAGGCGTTTCGAGACGGCACGCTCTCGGCGCGAATGCCCTACAAACTGCGTGGCCATGCGGCCGCGACTAAAGCTGTGGATGACGAGATGCGTGACCACCTCGTCCGCGGCATGGTCCGGATCGCACAGGACGGAGACACTATCCTGGCCGACAGCCTTGCGCGACTTTGGTCCGAAGGCATTCGGGCCTTCGACGACGCCGACGTGGCGCTGGGCAATCTCCTCTTGTGCCGCGCGCTTGCCAGCCCCGAAGAGGATGCCTGACGATGTGGACCACGACAACGTTTCTGGCTGTGCCCGACGAGGCGCTGTTCATCGGACCCCCGCGCTCACAGGTCAAGGGCGAGGCCCATCATGCCGAGACGATCTTCCCGCCGCCGCCGAGCACATTCCAGGGCGCCGTTCGGACGCGCATCCTAATGGCCAGCGGCGTGTCATTGGACGACAAGGCCGCGATCCAGCGATGCGTCGGCACTTCGTCTGCCATGCCGAGCGGTTGGCAGCTCGCCGGGCCATGGGTGGCTGAAGTGCAGGACGGCACGGTCGTGCCGTGGGTCCCGCTGCCGGCGTGTGCCGGGTCACGCGGCGGGCTCTGGAGCGTGTGCGGGACCCGCCCCCGGGGTGACATCCTGCTGGACGGCGCGGCACCGCCGGAACTCCCGGACGCGGCGATCGTGGCCGCGTTGAGCGACCGCCGCCATCCACATTGGATCGACGCACGTGCGCTGTTCACGCTCCTCGCAGGCGGCGCAACGCCGCTGGACGTCGGTGCCAAGCCGCCGTTCGCCGACGAGACGCGCGTCGGCCTGCAGATCGACGACGCTACGCGCGGCGCCCAGCGGGCCAACCTCTACTTCCGTCGGACCGTTCGGCTCGGCCGCTCTACGGGTGCCGGGGGGCTGTTGGGTAGTCTGGAAGTCCCGGATGGCGACTCGGCGCCAACGACAGCGCTCACGACGGGCTGGCTGAACATGGGCCGCCGCCATCGCCCGCTGGCGCTACAGCCGGCGCCGCCCATCGCGGCGGCATGGCAGGACGTCGTATCGGGTGCCCATTTGGATGAGATCGAGCCGGCAGACGGTGCGCTGTTCTGGTTGGTGTTGGCGAGCCCCGTGAGCTTGCCCGATGAACGGGCCACCGGCACGCCCGCCCGGCCGCGCCTGCCGGACTTCAGCGGCTGCCGGGCTGACGTCGTCGCGGCCGTTCACCTGCCGCCCGTCGTGATCGGCGGCCTGGACCTCGCCACGCGCCGTTCCAAGCCGAACCGGGCGTTTCTCATGCCGGGAACGGCGTGGGGCGTGCGGATCACCGGCGGCGGTCCGGACGAGCGGCGCACGGCTCTGCGCGCGCTGCACCACCGGTGCACTCTCGGACCCGCGGAGGATCGCCCATTCGGCTTCGGCCGGACGTGGATCGCTCGCCCCCACATGGAGACGTCATGACCAGCCTGCTTACCCTCCAGTACACGCTCACCGAGACGCATGTGGGCGGCGCCGGCGCGGTCGGGGCTGTCGACCTGCCGATCGTCCGCGAGGCCACCACCGGCTTGCCGTTTCTGCCTGACACGGCGCTAAAGGGAGTCGCGCGCGATGCTGGTGATCGGGTAAAGAACGAGGATCTCGTCAATCGGCTGTTCGGGCCGACGGGCGAGGGGACCGAGTTGCACGCCGGGAGCCTGGTATTCACGCAGGGTCATTTGCTCGCGTACCCGCTCCGGAGCCTCCAGCGGCCATACGTGTACGCTACATGCTCGCTCTTGCTGTCACGCCTGGATCGCCTGGCGCGCGCGTTCGGCATCACCCTGTCCAATGCGAAGGCGTGGCAAGGCTTGTTGGCGGATGACGCCGCGGTGCGCGTTGGAACGGCGTTTGCGCCGAAGGCGCTGCTGTTGGAGTCCTGCCCGTTCGGTTCGCTCCGCCCGGACGCGGCCGTGGACGCACTCGGCGACGTGTTGCGCGGCTGGATGCCGGCGGACGAGGGCGAGACAGGCGGGCGGGTGAAGGCCGACCTCGTGGTCGTGCCCGACGCCGACTTCACCGCGCTCGTCGGAAGCGCGGCGCCCGTCCGGGCGCGGATTCGATTGGACCCCGAGACGGGAACCACCTCTGGGACCAGCGGCAACCTCTGGTACGAAGAGATGCTACCCACCGACTGCCTGTTCTGGTCGCTGATCAGCGAGCGCGACGAACGGCAGAATGGCAAGGCGGTGCACGACTTCCAAACCTTGCTCATGCCGTCCCTGCGCCACACACAGATTGGCGGGGGAATGACCACTGGCCACGGGCGCATCTGGTGGTGGCCAGTGGTCGGAGCCCGAGCATGACCGGCGACCGAGACCGGCTGGCACATGCGCTGGCCGCCGCCAAGCGGGTGCAGGAGTCGGGTCCGCTCAAGGCACTACCGATGCAACTCCGGACGCTGGGCCTCGGCCAGGTGGCGTCGATGCTGCTCCAGCAGGACAAGGCAGGGATCACCGACCCGTTGCTGCGTTGGGCGGGCCGTGTCCACGCGTTCCGCGCAACGGGTCCGGGCCCGTTCTTGAGCGAGTGGTGCTCCGTGACGGACCCGGCCGTGATCCGGAGCGTGGAGGGCGCCGTGGTGGCGTGGGCCGTTGATGTCCGGCTCATGCGCGAACTCATCGACGTTCAGGACGGTCCGCGTCCGACGACGGCTCTTCCATGGGCGAATCGTGCCGGACAGGCGGTCGATGTTGCGCGCGGAATCGCGGCGGACCACGCCGGTCTCGTTCAGACGCTGCACAACCTCCCCTATGCGCTGACCACGGACGGCCTTGTTCGTACGCTCGGCTGGCTGGCGCGTTCGAAGGAAAAGGACCACCACCCGCTTGTGCGCATCATTCATGACCGCGTTCAGGCGATACCCACGTTGACCATCCCGCAAGGGCTCGGAGCGTTCGTCGACTGGATCGTCGACCGGGCGAACCAAGATGCAGCGGTGGCTGCAGAAGCCGAGGCCCTCATGTGGGTCGTCTCCCTGAAGCAGTACGCCCGCGCGTTCGAGGAGGCGGCCGCATGACGCTGTACGTGCACGCGCCGGTCGGCACCACGCTGGTATCAGGCGGGAGCACCCGGCAACTCACCCCCGACCAGCTCACCGGGCCTCTCAGCCTCTCCCTCCTCCATCAGCGCTTCGCCGGGCGTCGAACGGACAGCGGCTCTGGCGACAGCAGTCGCGGGTCACCGCTCAAAGATGCCTGTGACGCCTTGGTAAGCGTGTTCGCTTCCCAACGCACGCATGCGGAGCCGTTGCTCAAGGCCCTGCACGGTCGCCTCGACCGTTCCAACGGCGTGCCGGTTGACCGCCTGAGCGCCACGGACGACTGGGACCATGCGTGGCGCGATGTGCGGTTAGTGACGCGACTGGCGATCGGCCTCGGCAACGACCACCCGTTCGAGAACGGCCTGACCCTCCATCACACCGTCGGTGTGCCGATGATCCCCGGCACGACGATGAAGGGCCTTGTCCGGGGCTGGCGCAACATCGTCCTCGAGGGCGAGGCGCACGACCGGTCGACGCGCGAGCTGTACGGGTGGGAGTCGGAGGACCGGAAACGGCTCTACGCCGGCCAGCTCTACTTCCTGGACGCGTTGCCGTTGACGTGGCCGCGACTGACGACCGAGATCATCAACAATCACCTACCGGCGTACTACCAGGGTCGCGCCAACCCGGGCGCCGTACCGAAGGAGAGTCCTGTTCCGGTGTTTCTGCTGGTGATTGAAGCGGGGACGATGTTTCGATTTCGTGTAGGCGCTTCTAAGAAGCTCCTTGATCGGGCAAGCCACGTGCGTCAGGCCATGGATGAACTGGTCGACGCGCTCTCACTGGTCGGAGTCGGAGCCCGAAAAGCCAACGGCTTCGGGATCTTCGAGGACTGAATACTGGCTTGATGCCTACAGGCCGATGGTCCAGAAGTACACGGAGTCCGCACGATGAACGTGCCACGACAACCTTTGCCCTCCCGCACCGCCGCCATGCCTCTCATCCCCGCCTCCGCCCTCGCTCCTGTCCGCGTCCCATACGGCGGCGACGTTGCCGAGTTGGCGTCGCTCATGGCCAAGCTGGGTGCCGTGCTGGCAGTGCGCGCCACAGCGCAAGCAAGAACACGCGCGTCGAGCGACACCCGATCGTGCATGGTGTATCGGGGATACACGCGGACCTCACTGGTGTGCCGGTCGAGACCGTGAAGGTGGCGCTCTCCGGGGCCGGTATCCCGCTGGTGGCGCGCATCTGTGTCGATGAGCAGAGCGCCTGAGCGGGGGCGTCAGGCACGCCGTACGTGCGCCACCTGCAATGGCGCGCTATCGCGGAGTCCGACGGCCGGGCGAGCCGAACGCCGCGGGTGCTATCACGCGATCAGCCGGCCGCACCAGCCGTACGAGCCCGCCAAGAAGCGCGCGGCCACCGCGCGCCGTCACATGCAATGGTGGATGGCTGGATCGGTGCTGGACGCGATGCATAACGATTACGACCATCAACGCTTCGATGATATCGCCGTCGTGATCGTCGCTGCCTACGACCCCACCCGCCGCGCCCGTCGAATGGAGCGATCGTGACCGCGCCCGCCCTGTCCGAGCGACGGTCCGTGTCCCGCGTTGGGACGGTGCTCGGCTTCCTCGCCGTGAGCACCCTCCTCTGCGGGTGCACGGACCACTGCGCCGGCTGCCCGGGACTGCCGCCCACCGTCAACAGGCCGACGCCCACCACCGGGCCGGACGCAACCCCCGCGTTCGCCGGTTCCGCTCAAGATCCCTCCCCGCCGGCCGCCCCCCTCCCCACCCCCAACGCCCCCCCACCCTAACCCGCGCCCTAGACCGCATCCTCACCCGCGCGTTCGACGCGGACACCCCCGGCGCCGCCGTCCTCGTCACCCAGCGCGGCCACGTCCTCTACGCCGCCGCCCGCGGCCTCGCCGACCGCCGCACCCGCGTGCCGATCGACATCGACACCGCCTTTCACGCCGGTTCCGTCGGCAAGCAGTTCACGGCGCTGGCCGTCCTGATGCTCGTCGATGACGACCTGCTGGCGCTCGACGACCCGATTGGCGCGCACCTGCCTGAGCTGCGCAAGCTCGGCCGCGGCGTGACGCTCCGGCGCCTGCTCGGCCACACGGCCGGCATCCCGGACGTCTACGACGCGCTATATGACGTCGCTTCCGCCGCCGAGGCCGAGGACGCCGCCGCGCCCGGCGCGCCGCGCAACGCGGATCTGGTGGCCGCGGTCGCCACGGCCATCGACGGTCCCGACGATCTCGACTTCGCGCCCGGGACCGCGTACGCGTACAGCAACACGGGCTACGATCTTCTCGGAGCCGCCATCGAGCGGGCAAGCGGGCAGGCGTACGGTGACTTCCTGGCAGCCCGCGTCTTCGTGCCGCTCGGCATGACCGGCACCTTCGCATGGGACGCGGAGCGGCTGGCCACCGCACACCGGGCGCGCGGCTACGCGCCGACATCGGCAGGCGGTTGGAAGGTCGTCGACCACGACCCGCTGGACGCGCTGAACGGCTCCGGCTCGATCTACACGACCGTCGCCGACCTCTACCGTTACGAGCAGGGACTGCGCGCCGGTACGCTGCTGTCCGCGGCCTCAGCGGCCGAGTGGACGTCGCCCGCCACGCTGGCGGACGGCACATCGACGGACTACGCCCTCGGCTGGGAGGTCTGGCAGCAGGACGACGGCGAGCCGGTGATCTCGCACGACGGCCTGTGGCTGGGGTACAGCGCCTACGTGGCCCGGTTCCCAGAGCGCGATCTCATGGTGGCGGTGTTGTGCAACAATGCGGACGCCGATCCCGAGACGGTGGCGTGGAAGATCGCGGCGGAACTTGATTGAGTACGTTCGCCGATCAACGCACAAGCATGGTCGAACAGAATCCGTCTTCGACCGACCCTCCAACCCGTGATCCTCCCCCTCCCCCAGACTTGGGGGAGGGGGTCGGGGGGTGAGGGCCGTAGGCCGGCCGGTTCCGCTCAGATCCGCGCCAGCAACGCCCGCGTGAACTGCGCCTTCTTCGCCGGATCCTTCAGCAGGTGGTAGAGCTCGAACTCTTCCTCCGAGATCACGCTCGAGCCGGGCTTGGAGACGGCGAGGATGACCTCGATGTCCGTCGGTAGGTCGACGCGGTCCTGGATGTAGAACCACCACGTCTGGCACTGGCTGAACTCGTGCGGGTCGACGATGAACAGCCGGACGGTGTACGGCTTGCCGCCCTCCACCGGCACCAGCAGGTTCGGCAGCGGCGGCTCGTCGGACGGCAGGGGCAGCATCCCGATGAGCGCCGCCCGGCGACCCGCCGCCGCCGCGTTGCGGGCCGCCTCGAGCGCAGCGATCTGCTCCTCGGGCAGCATGCGCGGCGTCGCGAAGTGCATCTCGACGTCCGGCAGCGCCTCCTCGAACACACCGCGGCGCGCCGTCGCCCAGTTCGTCGGTTCGGCGCCGACGACGATCGTGAGCGTGTGGGCGCTCTCCTTGATCTCATTGGCGACGTACTTCGACAGCGAGAGGGTGGGCTCCGCGATCCGCGGCGCCGTCACCGACACCCGCGCCGGTACCGCGCTGGCGTCGCCGAGGAAGCGGTCCAAGTGGTCCTGGATGCTCTCGGCCGCTGCGGGCAGGTGCTCGAACTCGTGCAGCGTGTGGAGCGCCAGCCGGCGCGCGATCGGATCGTTGGTCTGCAGGTCGTAGTCCAGGCGGCTGATCCCGTTCATGTCGCCCAGCCGCGCCAGCGCCGCCGCGGCACGCGACCGGACGAGCGGATCGGGGTAGTCCAGGTTCGTCCGCACGACGTTCAGGACGTCGTCGTCGCCCGAGACGCCCATCACGTCCATGATCCGTGCCCGCCGCTCGCCCTCGTTGCTCACGTCGTCCGCCAGCGTGCGCGCGGCGCCCGTCAGATCGCCCCCGTACTGGCGCAGCGCCTCGAGCGCCGCGGCGTCGCCGTGCATGAGGTAGGCGTTGATCAACGGCCGCATCGCCGTCCGATCGCCCAGCTGGCCCAGCCGGACTTCGACGGCCTCGCGGATCGTCGAGTTGCCCGTGCCGAGCTGGCGGGTCAGTTCCTTGACGCTCATCTCCTCCACCGGCGGCGTCTCGACGTGCCTCGGATCGGGCGCGAACGAGCGCTCCTCGGGCGGCACGCGGCGGGCGGGGGGCGGCGGCGTCTTGTCCTTGCCGCCGAAGAGCTTGCCAAGAAACCCCATCTCACGTCTCCTCGCGTCGTGCGGCGAACCGGGGCGGATGCCGACGTATGGACCGTTGGGCCTGAGGATAGGGCAGATGGGCGATCGGTGCCAGCGGTCTGTTGGGGGAGTGCGAGTCCGCCGGCTACTCCTTGACCGGCTGGTACACCGTCACGATTCGCATTGCGGATGACGAAGCGCCGGCGGCTGAAGCCGGCCGGCTGAGGGCCTTCGGCCATGGCGCCCGCCTCCGCGGGCGCTTCGGACTTCTGGGTGCCCGCGCAGGCGGGCACCATGGCGGCCCGTCAGGGACGCCTGCAGCCGGCGAGCTTTAGCTGCCGGAGGATTGCGACTCGCCGTTATCCATAGATCGTCTCATGACGGCGTACTAGGCGTTCACATCGACCACCACCCGCCCCCGCACCCCCCCCGCCAGGATCGCCTCGGCCAGCGCCACGATGTCCCCGAGCGGCCGCACTGCCGTCACGTCGTCCAGTCGATCCCGCGGCACGTCCCGCGCCAGCCGCGCCCACGCCGCGCGGCGCTTGTCCATCGGGCACGTGTTGCTGTCGATCCCGAGCACGCTCACGCCGCGAAGGATGAACGGGAACACCGTCGTATGCAGCTCGCTGCCGCCCGCCAGGCCGCACGACGCGACGGCGCCGTGCACGCCGGTCTGCGCCAGCAGCGCGGCCAGCGTCGCGCCGCCGACGCTGTCGACGGCGCCGGCGTAGCGCGCCTTGTCCAGCGGCTGGGCGGGCCCGCCGCCGAGCACGGCGCGGTCGATGACGTCGGCCGCACCGAGCGCGCGCAGGTAGTCCCCCTCCTGCGGCCGGCCCGTCGAGGCCAGCACCCGGTATCCGGCCGCCGCCAGCAGCGCCACCGCGATGCTCCCGACCCCGCCCGCCGCCCCGGTCACGACGATGTCGCCGTCCCCCGGCCGGACGCCATGGTCCTCGAGCGCCGTGACCGCCAGCGCCGCCGTGAAGCCCGCCGTGCCGAACGCCATCGCCGTCCGTGCGTCCAGCCCCTCGGGCAGTGGAACGATCCAGCCCGACCGCACGCGCGCCACAGCCCCGTACCCGCCGCTCCACGTTTCGCCGATGCCCCAGCCCGTGACGAGGACGGCGTCGCCGACACGCACGTCGCCATCCGTTCCATCCGCCACCGCCCGGACCGTCCCGGCCAGGTCGATCCCGGGCACGATCGGGAAGCGACGGAGAACGGTGCCCTTGCCCAGGACGGCCAACCCGTCCTTGTAGTTCAGGCTCGAGTACGCCACATCGACGACGACATCGCCGTCGTCCGGCCAGGTCGGCAGGTCGTCGAGCGTCACCGTCCGCAGCGCGGCAGGGAGCTGGCGGCCGTCGGCGTCGCGATCGACGACGAGGGCGCGGAAGGAACCGATCGAGTCGATATCCATAGGGCTCACCCTTGTCCGTGTACGTCGTCGGGTTCATCGACGCTATCGACGCTATCGACGCTATCGACGCTATCGACGCTATCGACGCTATCGACGCTATCGACGCCATCGCCGACCTCATCGACCTCGTCGACCCGCCACGGCCCGAGCCGGGTCGGCTGCCGCATCGCCTCGGCCAGGCGGGCCAGGAACACGTCGCGCGGCCAGGGGGCGGCGCCGAACCGGACGACGTGCGGCGTCTCGACCTGGACATCGACGAGCCGGATGCCCCAGGCGGCCAGCTGGCGGACGAGCGTGACGAACGCCACCTTCGATGCGTCCGACGCACGCGTGAACATGGACTCGCCGGCGAACATGCCGCCAAGGCTCACGCCGTACAGGCCGCCGACCAGACGTCCGTCCCGCCACGCCTCCGCCGAGTGCGCCATGCCCAGCGCGTGCAGCCGCTTGTACGCCCGCGCCATCGCCGGCGTGATCCACGTCCCGTCGTCGGCGCCGTCCTCACCGACCCGCGGCACCGACGCACAGGCGTCGACGACGTCGTCGAACGCCGTGTCGAACGTCACCGTGAACCGGCGGCTCCGGATGGTCCGCTCCAGTCGCCGCGGGACGTGCAGCGCGTCCGCCGACAGCACGTAGCGCGGGTCGGGCGAGAACCACAGCAGCGGCCAGCCCGGGTGCGGCCATGGGAAGATGCCCTGGCCGTACGCCGCCACCAGCCGTTCGGGCGAGAGGTCGCCGCCGACGGCGACGATGCCGTCGGCGGAGGCGGTGTGGGCGGGGGGGAAGAACAGCGCGGCTGGGGTGGGGCGACGTCGGCCAGGGTGTGCCACGGCGTAAGGTCCCCAACCCCCGCCCGTTACCGCGTCGCCGTCGCCCGCGCCGTCCCTGCCGGCGCCCCCGGCGTTCCCGTCGCTCCGGGCGTTCCGGACGCCGCGGGCGTTCCGGACGCCGTCGCCGCCGCCGTACCACCCTCGACCGTCACGACCCACTCGGCCGACTCGGCCTTGTTCTGCGGTCCGCCGGTCACCTCGACCTTCAAGCGGTGCGTGCCGGCGCTGAGGTCGGGCAGCGGGAAGGACCAGCGGCCGTTCGCGTCGGACTGCGTGGCGCCGACGGGCGTTCGGCCTTCCCAGAAGCGGATGTCCGCGCCCGGAGCGGCGGAGCCGACGAGGGTCGGCATGTTGCCGGCGGACAGCGCGCCGTCGAGGACGGGCCAGACCACCGAGGCCGGGTCCGTCAGGTCGATGAACGGCACATCGGCGCCGGCGAGGTTGAACGTCGGGACGGTCGGCATGGCCGTCGGCGTCGGGGTGGCCGAGGCGATCGTCAGCGTGAACGGCGTCGAGGCGGCCGTCTGGCCGAGCGCGTCCTCGACCGCGACGACGAGGCGGTGCGCGCCGTCCTTCAGGCCGGTCGGTGCGCCGACGGACCAGTTGCCGTCGGCGTCGGCCGTGACCTCGGCCTTCGGGACGCGGGCGTCGTTGTCCAGCAGGCGGACCGTCAGGCCCGGCGCCGCCTTGCCGGACACCGTCACCGGCATGCCGGCGGCGATGACGGCGGCGGGCGGCGTCGAGATCTCGGGCGCGCGCACCGGCTTCGGACCGCTGTCGCCGCCGCAGCTGCGGAGGAGGGACAGCAGGACGACGAGGGCAAGGCCGACGCCGACGGCGGCGAGCTTGGGTCGGTCGAGGGGCGATTCCCAATAGGGGGGCGGTAGCTCGGGCATCGGGCTAGACCTTCTGGGCCAGCTCGGCCGCTTGCCGGATCCAATCGTAGAAGTCGTAGTTCTGCCAGTCCGCGGGTTGGATGATGGCCGCGATCTCCTCCGCCGACGTGCCGGCCAGCGCGCCGTACGTGGTGATGCCGGCCTCGAACAGCTTCTCCTCGAACACCTCGCCGATGCCCTTGATGGCCTTGAGGTCATCACGGCGCGGCGAGCGGCGCGAGGTCACGACGGGCACATCGGCCGCGGGGGCCGGGGCGTCGACAGGGGGCGATGCGGCACCGCCCGATGCGACGGCACTCGATGCGGCAGCACCGGCTCCGGCACCACCGGCGGCCGACTTGGCCGGCGCGGCCGCGGCGGCGCCCGCCCTGCTGCTCGTCGTCGGTACCCGACCCGCTGCGCCGACGAGCGATGCCCGGCGCACTTCTTCTTCGAGCTCGCGGATGCGGGCCTCGAGCGGCGCGGTGAAGCGGCTGGCACGCTGGCCGCGCCAGTACCACATCTCGATCGCCCATTCGATGGCGAACCCCACGATCAGCCAGAAGAGCCAGGACATCAGCGGTCTCCTTGTGCGCGCCGCTCTTGGAGCGGACGGCGTCGCGTCGGCAAGAAGGATGCCGCGCATTCGCCGTTTGCGCCAGCGACGCCGCCGGGACGACCCCCCTATCCCCCCACCAGGCGCCCCAACCGCCCCATCACCTCGGCCCGGATCTCGGCCTCGTCCGCCACGACACCGCTCTCCATCAACACCTGCCCGTCGCAGACCGTGCTCTGGACGGCGCGGCCGTTGGCGCTGTAGATCACGTCGGCGGCCAAGTCGTGGCCCGGGAACATCATCGGGTGCGTCAGGTCGATGAGGACGATGTCGGCCAGCAGGCCGGGGGCGATGCGGCCGATCGGCAGCCGGAGCGCGTCGGCGGCGGCGGACGTGGCGAGGCCGAGGGCCTCGCCGGCCGGGAGGACGGTCGGATCGCCGGTGGCGTGTTTGGCCAGCAGCGCGGCGAACTGGAGCTCCTCGAACATGTCCAGGCTGTTGTTGGAGGCCACGCTGTCCGTGCCGACGAGCACGCTGACGCCGGCCGCGCGCATGTCGCGGTAGCGCATCGGGCCGCCGCTGGCGAGCTTGAGGTTGCTCTTCGGGTTGTGGAGCGCGTGCACCCCGCGCTCGGCCAGCAGCGCGATCTCGGTGTCGTCCAGGTGCACGCAGTGCGCGGCGAACGTGCGCGGCCCGAGGACGCCGAGACTGTCGAGGTAGGCCGGCGGACGGAGGCCGGTATCGCGCGCGCAGTTCGCCACCTCGCCCGCCGTCTCCGACAGGTGGATGTGCAGCGGGATGTCGGCGGCGGCGGCGGTCTCGGCCAGCCAGGCCAGCGTCGCGCCGCTCACGGTGTAGTTGGCGTGCGGCCCGAAGGCCAGCGTGATCCGGCTGCCGAAGCGATCGCGGGCGGCGACGACATCGCGTGCCACCGCCTTCTGCTCCTCCGCGCGATCCGCCGCGCCGAAGTCGGCCAGCGCCGCCGCCAGCTGGGCGCGCATCCCGCTGTCCCGCACCGCGGTCGCGGTCTGTTCGAAGTGCCAGTACATGTCGCTGAAGCACGTCGTGCCGGTCCGGATCATCTCGATGCAGCCGAGGCGGTTGGACCAGTAGACGTCCTCGGGCGTCATCCGCGCCTCGAACGGCCAGATCTTCTCCTGCAGCCACGGCATGAGCGGCATGTCGTCGGCGTAGGAGCGCATGACCGTCATGCCGTTGTGCGTGTGCGCGTTGATCAGCCCCGGCAGCGCGGCCGTGCCGCGCGCGTCGAGAACCTGCGTCCCGGCGGCCGCCGGGCGATCCGGCCGGTGCGGCTCGATCGCGCGGATGCGGCGGCCCGCGACAATGATGTCGACACGCTCGCCCGCCCCGCTGATGCGCGTTGCGCCGGGCGCCGTCCAGCGGCCGTCCTGCGCGCCCGGCGGGACGAGCGCGCCGCTGACGATCAGCGTGTCGGCGGCGTCGGGGGCGGCCGACGCGCCGGCACCGGGGTTGGACGTCGGGTGATGGAGCATGACGTGACGGCCTCCTCGACCGATGGGGCGGCCGGGACGGATGCGCCCGGGCTGCGCGTCTGCAGGCAAAGCGGATTATCCTATCGCGGCCGCGGGATCGCGGAAAACATTTACCTGGCGAGGAGGGTGGGATGAGACGCTACGGGCTCTGGCTGGCGCAGATCGTGCCGGCGGTGATCATGGGGATGACGCTCTTCTTCAAGTTCACGGGTGCGCAGGAGTCGGTGGACCTCTTCACGACGCTCGGCGTCGAGCCGTGGGGGCGGATCGGGACGGGGGTGCTGGAGCTCGTCGCCGTCGTGCTGCTCCTCGTCCCGGCACCGTACCTCGGCAAGCACGCCTGGGGTGCCGCGCTCGGTGCCGCCCTCATGCTCGGCGCGCTCGGCGCGCACGTGGCCAAGCTCGGCTTCAGCGGCGCCAACGCCCAGCTGGCGGTGATGGCGACGGTGGCGCTGGTGTGCTGCCTGTACGTGGTGTGGGAGCGGCGGGGGGAGCTGCCGTTCATCGGGGGCTAGGGCCGAGCGGCACGACGACCCGGAAACACCATGGACACGGCCGCCCGCTCTGCGGAGATCCAGCGCGTCCTGCTCATCACGCTCGGCATGAACGTGCTGGCGGCGGCGGTGAAGCTGAGCGCCGGCGCGTGGTCGGGCAGCCTCTCCCTGCTGGCCGGCGGCGTGGACGCGGCGTTCGACGGGCTCGCCAACGTGGCCGGTCTGGCCGCGACGCGGTTCGCATCGCGGCCGGCAGATGCGGACCACCCGTACGGCCACCGCAAGTACGAGACGTTCGTCGGCGTGGCGATCGCGGCGCTGCTCTTCCTGACGTGCTGGCGCCTGGCGAACGAGGCGCTCCAGCACCTCGGCCTCATGGCGCCGGGCAACGCGGATCGGTCGCTGATCGCCGCCGCCGACGTGCACTGGCTTGTGCTCGTCGCGCCAGCCGTAGCCGCCACGATCAACTGGGCAACGGCCCGCTACGAGGCGCGCCGCGGCGTGACGCTCGGCAGCGAGCTGCTGGTGGCCGACGCCGGTCACACGCGCTCCGACGCCTGGGTGTCGCTGGCGATCGTCGGCGGGTTGGTGGCTGTGCGGGCGGGGCTGTTGTGGGTCGACCCGGTGCTGGCGCTCGGGATTGCCGTCGTCGTGGCCTGGACGGGCTGGCGGATCGTGCGCGACACCGCCGCGATCCTGTCGGACCGGGCCGTGCTCGACCCGCAGGCCGTGTCCGAGGCGGCGCACGGCGTGCCGGGGGTCGTCGGCACGCACGCGATCCGCAGCCGCGGCACGCCGGACGCGACGGCGCTCGACCTGCACGTCCAGGTGGATCCGCACCTCGGCATCGGCCGGGCGCACGCGATCGGCCACGCCGTGAAGGACGTGCTGGCCGATCGGTTCCCGGGCACGACGGACATCGTCGTCCACGTCGAGCCCGATTGGAACCTGGCCGGCAACGGTGTCGTCGCCGCGGTCCGCCGCGCGCTGGACGGCTTCCCGGTGGAGGCGCACGACGTCCACGTCCATGTGGACGCCGCCGGCCGGACGGAGGTGGGCCTTCACCTCGAACTCGACCCCGACCTCTGCCTGGCCGACGCCCACGACATCGCCACCGCGGTCGAGTCCGCCGTGCGGGCCGAGGTGCCGGCGGCGGTCCGCGTCGTGACGCACCTGGAGCCGCGCCCGACCACCGCCGACCGCGCCGCCGCCGCCGACAGCGACCGCGACCGCGACTGGGAGGGCCTCGTCGCCGCGGCCGTGGCAACGATCGCCGGGCTGTCGCACCCGCACGACCTGAACGTCGTCCGCATCGCCAGCGGCGTCCGCCTGTCGATCCACATCGATGCCGCGCCGTCCCTCCCGCTGGCGAGCGCGCATGCGTTGGCCGAGGCGCTGGAAGCGCGGTTGAGGGTGGTGGCGCCGGAGTTGGAACGGGTGACGATCCACGTGGAACCGGGATCGTAACCCGCCATTCCCACGCCCCCGTAGGGGCAGGTCCCCGTGCCTGCCCGCAGGCCGTCCGCCCCCTCAACCGACATCCGCCTCAACCAACAAGCCCCTTAACCCCCATCCGCCTCCGCCAACAGCGCCCCGACGTCCAGCCGCTCGAGGACCATCGCCAGCGTGCCGTCCGCCAGACGCGGCCACTCGTCCTTCGGCCGGTCGCGATAGAGCTCGATGCCGTTCTGGTCGGGATCGCGCAGGTACAGCGCCTCGCTCACGCCGTGGTCGGAGGCGCCGTCGAGCGGGATGCCGGCGGCGACGAGGCGGCGGAGGGCGTCGCCGAGGGAGGGGCGATCGGGGTAGCGGATGGCGACGTGATAGAGGCCGGTCGTGCCGCGGGGGGGCGGGGGGCCGCCGCGGCTCTCCCAGGTGTTCAGGCCGATGTGGTGGTGATAGCCGCCGGCGCTGATGAACGCGGCCGTATTGCCCATCCGCTGCTGGAGTTCGAAGCCGAGGACGCCACAGTAGAAGTCCAGGGCGCGCTCGAGGTCGGCGACCTTGAGGTGGACGTGGCCGATGTCGACGCGCGGGTCGATGGGGGCGGGCGTCGGATCGGGCATCGGATCGAGCATCGGATCCGGCTGCGGATCGGTGATCGGATCGGGCATCGACTCGGTCATCGACTCGGTCATGGGGGCCTCCTGCGGTGTCGGTCGACGGTTACGATAGACGATCGGGCCGGCGCGAGAGGATCAGCCCGACGCGGCCGGAGCCGGTGCGGCGTCGACCTTCCGACGGTTCGACTCCCCGGTCTTCAGCCGTGCCCCAGCACCCGATGCGGCACGTACGCCGCCTCCAGCGCCGCGATCTCGTCCGCGCCCAGCACGACGTCCAGCGCCGCGACGGCGTCCTCGAGGTGCGGCAACTTCGTCGCCCCGACGATCGGCGCGACGACGCCGGGCTGCCGGAGGAGCCACGCGAGCGCGATGCGGGCGGGCGGTTCGCCGCGGGCATCGGCCACGCGGACGAGGGCGTCGACGATGTCGAAGTCGGCGTCGGTGTAGTACATCTCATCGGCGAAGGGGTCGTTCTGTGCCCGCACCGTCGTTCGCGGGTCGTTCCTGCGCCGCGCGCCGGCCAGGAAGCCGCGCGCCAACGGGCTCCAGGGGATGACGCCGACGCCCTCGGCGCGGCAGAGCGGGAGCATCTCGCGCTCCTCCTCGCGGTAGGCCAGGTTGTAGTGGTCCTGCATGCTGACGAAGCGCGTCCAGCCGTGTGCGTCGGCGGTGTAGAGGAGGCGCGCGAGCTCCCAGGCGAACATGCTGCTGGCCCCGAGGTAGCGGACCTTGCCGCTGCGGACGAGATCGTCCAAGGCGCGCAGGATTTCCTCGGCGGGGGTGTCGTGGTCCAGGCGGTGGATCTGGTAGAGGTCGATATAGTCCGTGCCGAGCCGCTTGAGCGAAGCGTCGACGGCGGCCAGGATGTGCTTGCGCGACAGGCCGCCGCGGTTCGGGCCGTCGGCGTGCGGGAAGAAGACCTTCGTGGCGATGACGACGTCCTCGCGCGCCGCCATCTCGCCGAGCAGCCGGCCGGTGATCTCCTCGCTCGCGCCTCTGGAATACATGTCCGCCGTGTCGAAGAAGTTGATCCCGAGCTCGAGCGCGCGTGCGACGAACGGCCGGGCGGCGGCTTCGTCCATGATCCACGGGCGCCAGGATGGGTCACCATAGGACATCATGCCGAGGCAGATCCGGGAGACCTTGAGGCCGGATCGGCCGAGGGAGGCGTGCTGCATTCGCCTTCTGTCCTTTGGGTGGGGCGCCGTGGTTGCGCGCGCGGAATCCCTTTTTCGCCGGGGACGATGTCGCTATCCTACATGCGGTGGCGACGATCGCTCGTGTCGCGGACACGATGTCGCGGACGCCGGGTTGCAGACATCGTGTCGCAGAGTCCGGGTTCTGTGCGATCTGCTGCGCCACGCCAAGGCGAACGGGAGGACCATCGTGCCATCGCATCGTCGCCGATCCGGACCGTCCGCAGCCGTCGTGTGGACGGCGACGGCGATCACGTTCGCCGTCTCGTTCGGGGTTCGGTCGCACCGGCCGCTCGATCCGGCATCCGCCCAACCGGCCCCGACGGCGACGCCGACGCCGAGCGTCGTCCAGCGCGTGATCGGCGCACCGATCGAATGTGACGTGCGGTTGCTCGTCGAGCCGCGCGACAGCGCGGTCACCGTCGGTACACGGATCACCGTCGCCGTCGCCGAGGAGGTCGCGTGCCCGAACCACCTGCAGGACGCGGCCGTCGTCGTCTTCCTCGGCGGCGCCGAGCCGGCCGCGCAGCCCGCGATCGCCGCGGCGATCGACGTCCTCGGGCGCGTGATCGACGACAGTCCGGACACGCCGCTGGCGGTCATCGATGCCGCAGCGCCGGCATCGCCGGTGGCGTGGGCGAACACGCATGCAACCCGCCGGGCGGCACTCGACGCGCTCGCCGCGGGGCCGTTCGATCGGCGACTGAGCGGCGAGCGCTGGGCGATTGGGCTGCGGGCGGCCTCCGCGGCGCTGGCAGCCCGGCCGCCGAACCGGCGTCCGGTGCTCGTCGTCCTGGATGGGCTCCGTCCGCCCGCGTTCGAAGTGCAGGCCAGAACGGAGCTGCAGTCGGTGGCCGCCGCCGTGCGCGACGGCGTCGGTCGATCGCTGCTCATCGACCTCTCGGCGGACGGTTGGCTGGCGTCGTTCGTCGGACAGATCGCATCGCTCGCCGTCACCGGCTTCGATGGGCGCGGACTGCGCGAGCCAGCCGTCGTGGCCGAGGGCGTGCAGCGCGCAGCCGACGGGCTCGCCGGAAAGTTCGACGGAATACTGCTCGTCGTCAGCTGGGTTGCCGGCCTTTGGCAGTCCGTGCCCGGATCCGCGTCCCCGCTGCCGAGCAGCGAGTTCGAGGGCTTCGCCCAATGGCGCATGTCGCCGCGATCCCGTCCGGGAAGGGAGGAGTTCGCCATCGTCCTCGAGTCCGTTGCGACCGGATCGGCCCCGTTCAACGTTGTGTTCTTCGCCATACGCGATTCGAAGGTCGTCGCGCAGCGCTCCGTACAGCGCAACGCGTGCATCCACCCGCCCGGTGCGGACGCGACGTTCTGCCTCCCGACGCCGGAACCGACGATCACGTCCGGCCCGTCGCCGACGCGCATGCCGACCGGAACGGGGGATCCGACGCGCACGCGCACGCCCACGCCCGCGCCCACACGTACGTCACGGCTGACGCCGACGCCGACGCCGACGCGCACGCCACGGCCGACGCTGACGCGACGGCCGACGGCAACGGCCGTCGTGCATGGGGTTGTATGGCTGCCGATCGGCTATGTGATGTCGGATCTGGAACCGGCCGCAGGATCGACCGCCGCAGGATCGACCGCCGATTGATCGTCCGGGGCGAGGATCGCGGATCGCCGCAACACGTATGCTCGGCGCTCCGCCTCGTACGCGTTCAGGCGTCGGTGGGATAGCACCAGGCCGATGATCGCCGGCGACAGGAATACGGCCGAGCCGCCGAGGCACAGGAGACCCATCACCCAGCTGCCGTTGAGGATGAGCGACGCCGCATAGTTCAGCGCACAGCCGACCACCGGAACGAGGATCAGCAGACCGAGCAGGTTCACGTTCCGCCGCATCACCGACGCGTCGATCCAGCGCGGTGCCGCCGCGTCGCCTTGCGCGTCGGGCGCGGCCGGGACCATCGGGGCCATCAGCCGACCGGTCCGACCGGCGAACGCCACCCCCGCCTGTGTCAGCGCGTCGCGCTCGAGGGCTTCGAGGTCGATGCGTCGCTTGAGAGCTTCGTATTCCTCACGCGAGACGTATTCCTCGCGCGGGACGTTCGCCGACGGACCGACTTCAGCCTCACCGACGCCCTCTCCGGCGCCCTCACCGTCGCCGATGACCTCGGTCCAGGCGGCGGTGTCCGAACGCCGGACGGCCAGGCGCGCGCCGCAGCGGCCGCACGTGGCGAGCGCGGCCTCCGGGGGGATGTCGATCCGGGACCGGCACCGCTGGCAGGAGATGGCGATGAGGTCGGGCACGGGGCGCTCCGCGGTTGCGGTCGGGGAGTGGGTGCGGTGGGGATTCAGTGTTCGTTGCCGGCGCATGGGTGTATACGTCGGCAGAGGGGGTACGGTTGTGTGCTCGCAGGCGAGCCACCAGCTGATGGGTCGGCGTTCGCCGTTGAGCGTTGCGCCAGGAATAGGTATTACCGATGACCAGTCCACTGGGAACGCAGGCGATGTCCTATGTATTGCCGGGCGCCGATCCACCGCATAACGCCCGCTCAGCCTGAACGCCGCGCGGCGTCCGGCCGCTCGGCCAGCCACCGCAACTCCTTCGCCATCGTAGCTGCAAAGCGGTCGCCGACACGCTGCCGCTCCGTCCATTCGTCGACGGTGTAGACGATCAGGTCACATGCGACCGGCAGAGAGACGGTGTCGAACGCGAGCGGGCGCATGAGGAACGGCCCGGGATCGCCGTCGACGATCACGACGAGGTCGAGGTCGCTGCCGACGCCCCAGTCACCGCGCGCGTAGGAGCCGAACATGCCGATGCGTTGGACGGAGGGGTGGTTGGCGAGGATCGCATCGGACCACGCCTGCGCGGCGCCGATGACCGTCTGGGCATCAGGCCACTTGAGGACGGGCGAACTCAACGATCGCACCGGCATGCTCTACCGCCTCTCGGCTCTGTAATGGGCCGTAGTGCTCCCACGGCGATCCTTCGGGATGGCTGTCTGGATATCGCGGCGGAATATAGTAGGTGTCCAACACCTGTGCGCTGTCTCCCAGTTCCGATGGAACCGTCACTACCTCCGGCAACTCCGAGAGCAGGCGACCGACGCTGTGGCCCCAGGCCTCTTGCCCATGATGCAGGTGGATGGCCTTCACCGCTTTTTCCGCCGCCTGATGGGCGGCGAAGCAAGCCCACTCATGGAAGCCGTCAGCCGCGGCCGATCGAGCGAGCGCCAGATCCCGCTCGGCTTGGCTATACCAGTCGTTGGCGCGGTTCGGCACGGCATGTCTCTCCCGCGGCTCGGCTTCCGGGTGCGATTATAGCTGGGCCGGGGAGGGTCTGCTCCGTCACGTCAGGGCGTTATGCCCCCCTCAATCCCAAACCAACGCCCCCCCCGTCTGATACTCCGTCACCCGCGTCTCGAAGAAGTTCTTCTCCTTCTGCAGGTCGACCGATTGCGCCATCCACGGGAACGGGTTGGGCGTGCCGTAGCGCTTGGGCATGTCCAGGCGCTCCAGGCGGCGGTCGGCGATGTGCTCGACGTACTGGCAGAACTGTTCGGCGTTGATGCCGAGCAGGCCGCGCGGGCAGGCGTCCCAGGCGTAGCGCTGCTCGAGGTCGACGGCGCGCTCGATGAGGGAGAGGATCTCGGCCTCGAAGGCGGCGGTCCAGACGCCGGGGTTCTCGGCGCGGATCGTCTGGATGAGGTCGCAGCCGAAGGCCAAGTGGATGCTCTCGTCGCGCATGATGAACTCGAACTGCTCGCCGATGCCGACCATCTTGTTCTGGCGGCGCATGGCCAGCATCATCGCGAAGCCCGCGTAGAAGAAGATGCCCTCCATGATCACGTAGAAGCCCACGAGGTCACGCAGGAACTTGCGGACGTTGTCGTCCCCTTCCGTCGAGAACGTCGGGCTGAAGACGGATTGCGTCAGGCTGACGACGAACGCGTCCTTGTCCTTGATGGACGGGATCGTCTCGTACATCGTGTAGATCTCGTCGGGATCCAGGCCGAGCGTGTCGCAGCAGTAGATGAACGTGTCCGTGTGGACGGCCTCTTCGTACGCCTGGCGCAGCAGGTACTGGCGCGCCTCGGGCGCCGTGATGTGGTGGTAGACCGCCAGGACGATGTTGTTGGCCGTCAGGGACTCGGCGGTCGAGAAGAAGCCGAGGTTCCACAGGACCATCCGGCGCTCATCGGCCGTGATGACGTGGTCGCTCTTCCACTGCTCGACGTCCTTTTGCATGCTGACTTCCTCGGGCACCCAGTTGTTGGCGACGCCGGCCTTGTAGTGGCGGCGAGCCCAGGGGTAGTGGAGGGGGAGGATCTTGTTGGGGTCGGTCTTGGTGCTGTTGATGACGGGCATGGGTGGGCGTCCATTTCGTCGCGGGGGCCGGGCGAGGGCCGAGGGGGTGATGTGGCGGGGGTGGACGACGCATGCGTCGCCCCTACGCGGGGGATGGATGGGGGTGCGGCGGCATGACATCTTGGGGGGTGGTCATTGGCAGGCCTCGCAGTCGGGATCGTCGATGCGGCAGAGCTTGGGGCCGTCGTAGGTGTCGGGTGCGGTATCCGTGCCGTTGCCGTTGCTGGGACGATGCCCGTTGCCGTTGATGTACACCGCCGGTTGCAGGCCCCGGTTGTCGCTCACGCGCGCCGGCGCCAGCGGCACGGCGATGTCGGGCGCGGGGGCGGCAGTCGGCGGCGCGGGTGATGTCGCCGCCGCCGTCGCGGCCGACGTCGCGGCCACAGGCGCGGGGGCTTCCTGCTCGCGCATCTGCGTGAAGCCGAACTTGGCGGCGTCCAGCGTCGACTTCTCGACGCCGCTGACGGCCATCGTGCGCAGGTAGTACGTGGTCTTCAGGCCGGCGCGCCAGGCCTGGAGGTAGACGTCGGCCAACTGCTTGCCCGAAGTGCCGCGCAGGAAGATGTTCAGCGACTGGCTCTGGTCGATCCACTTGCCGCGCGCGGCGGCCAGCTGGACCATCCAGGCCGGGTCGACCTCGAACGCTTCCTGATGCTTCAGGCGCAGGGCTTCCGGGATCCGCTCGATCTGGTCGAGGCTGCCGTCGCGGAACTTCAGCTCGTCGAGCATGTCCTGGTCCCACAGCCCGAGCGCTTTCAGGTCGTTCACGAGGTAGTGGTTCACGACGACGAACTCGCCGGAGATGTTCGCCTTCACGTACAGGTTCTTGAAGATCGGCTCGATGGACGGGTAGCAGCCCGCGATGTTCGAGATCGTCGCGGTGGGGGCGATGGCCATCGTGTTCGAGTTGCGCATGCCGTGCGCGCGGACGTGGGCGTATACGCCTCCCCAGTCCAGACGGCGCGTGCGCGAGACCTCGATGTCCGAGCCGCGCTCGGCGGCGAGGAGGTCGAGCGTGTCCACCGGGAAGATGCCGCGGTCCCACTTGGAGCCGGCGTACGACGGGTATGTGCCGCGCTCGGCGGCGAGCTGCGAGCTTGCCTGGATCACGTGATAGCTCACGAGCTCCATGCTGTAGTCGGCCCATTCGAGCGCGGCCGGGTCGCTGAAGCCGCAGCCCAAGCCGTAGAGCATGTCCTGGAAGCCCATCACGCCGAGACCGATCGGCCGGTGGCGCATGTTGGACGCCTTGGCCTCCGGCGTCGGGTAGTAGTTGATGTCGATCACGTTGTCGAGCATCCGGATGGCGGTCGTCACGGTGTCGGCGACGAGCGCGGCGTCGAGCCGTCCGTCCACGACGTGGCGGCCGAGGTTCACCGAGCCCAGATTGCAGACGGCGGTCTCGTCGCGCGACGTGTTCAGCGTGATCTCGGTGCACAGGTTGGAGCTGTGGACGACGCCCACGTGGTCCTGCGGCGAGCGGACGTTGCACGGGTCTTTGAACGTGATCCACGGGTGGCCGGTCTCGAAGAGCATCGTCAGCATCTTGCGCCACAGCGCGCGGGCCTGGATCGTCTTGTAGAGCGCGATCTCGCCGCGCCGGGCCCGTGCCTCGTACACGCCGTAGCGTTCGGCGAACGCGCGGCCGTACGTGTCGTGCAGGTCGGGGACCTCATCCGGAGAGAACAGCGTCCACTCGCCGTCCTCCGCCACGCGCTGCATGAAGAGGTCGGGGATCCAGTTGGCCGTGTTCATGTCGTGCGCGCGGCGGCGCTCGTCGCCGGTGTTGCGGCGCAGGTCGAGGAAGTCCTCGATGTCGTAGTGCCACGTCTCCAGGTAGGCGCACGTGGCGCCGCGGCGCTTGCCGCTGCGGTTGATCGCCATCGTCACGTCGTTGGCGATCTTGAGGAACGGGATCACGCCCTGGCTCTCGACGTGCGTGGAGTGGATGGCCGCGCCGGTTCCGCGGACGTTCGTCCAGTCGTTGCCGAGGCCGCCGGACCACTTGGAGAGCTGCGCGTTGTCGGCGTAGCTCTTGAAGATGTGGCCGAGGTCGTCGTCCACGGTCGTGATGTAGCAGCTGGACAGCTGCGGGTGCGACGTGCCGGCGTGGAAAAGGGTGGGCGTGCTCGGCACGTAGCGGAGCGACGAGATGAGGTCGTAGAACCGGATCGCCGTCCCCTCGCGGTCCGCCTCCGCGACGGAGAGGCCCATCGCCACGCGCATCCAGAACGCCTGCGGCAGCTCGAACGGGCGGCCGTCGCGGCGGGCGAAGTAGCGCTCGTAGAGCGTCTGGGCGCCGAGGTACTGGAACAGCGTGTCGCGCGACGGATCGAGCGCGGCGGCGAGCCGATCGAGGTCGAACTCGCCGAGGCGGGCATCGAACTGGCCGTCGCGCACCGCCAGGCGGATCTGGTCGATGAACGTCTGGCGGTAGGCCGCGTCGACATCGGCCGGTGCGAGCGAGCGGCCGATGACCTCCTTGCGCAGCTTTTGCAGGAGCAGCCGCGCGGCGAGCGTGCTGAAGTCCGGCTCGCGCTCGATGTACGTCGCGGCCGCCATGACCATCGCCTGCTCGATCCGGCCCGTCGGGATCCCGTCGTATACGTTGTGCACGACCTCGCGCACGACGTCGTCGACATCGCCGTCGCCGATCTCCAGGTCGTGCGACAGGCGACGGACGGTCTCCGCGATCGGCTTAACGTTAAAAAGGACGACGCGCCCATCGCGCTTGACGACGGTCAGCTTGCCGAGCTTGGCGCTCTCGACGGCCTGCTGGCGCGCCTGCTCGCGGACGTTCTGGCGGTCGGCGCGGTAGAGGATGTAGGCCTTGGCGACGTCGTAGAGCCCCTCGCGCATGAGGTGCTTCTCGACGATGTCCTGGACGTTCTCGACGTTCGGATAGAAGTCCGTGAACCGCTGCTCGACCTCGTCGCACACGCGCTCGGCCACGCCAAGCACCTGGATCTCCGGAATCGCCACGCCGGTGGCCGCCACAGCCTTGCCGATGGCGCCGGCGATCCGCTCGGCATCGAACTCCGCGACCTCTCCATTGCGCTTGATGACCTTGAGATCGAGCATGGGGGGCGTCCTCCAAATGGCAATCGGTTCGTCGGCCGAGGCGACGGCCGGAAGGGGGCGGGAGCGCGGCGACGACGGCACCCGGCCGCAGCGCGGCGACCCGGGCGCGTGACGGGCGATGGTACCGTATGTTGTGGTGTGTGACAACCGGACCCTACGACATGCGGGACGATCGGTGCCGGAGGTTTAAGAGTGAGCGTCGGTGAGGCGGGGAAGTGTGCGGAGCGGCAGACGCAATCTTGTCGGTTCCGGCCCGCCTGCGCGCCGCCGGACCAGCCGAACCTCGACCGTTTCGCGCATCCACCGCCATGTAGGGGCACGGCATGCCGTGCCCGAAGGCCTACCGCAGCGCCTCGACGATCGTCGTGACGTTGTGGTGCATGAACGCCACGTACGTCCCCGCCGGTCCGTCCGGCGCCGAGAGCGCTTCCGCATAGATCGACACGAGCCGCGTCCCGGTATCCGCGGCGACGCGCTCGCCGAGCGCCGTCGGCACGGTCTCGCCGGTGAAGATGGCCGTCACGCCGTGCGCCGCGATGGCCGCCTCGAGCGCGGCGAGGTCCTTGGCCGACGGCTCGGCCTCCGTGCTCACGCTCGGGACGACGGCGCCGATCTCGGTGAAGCCGTAGGCGGCCGCGAAGTAGCCGAGCACTTCGTGGTCCGTCACGAGCACGCGGCGGTCGGGCGGGATCGCGCTCGTTTGCGCGCGGATCCAGATGTCGAGCGCGTCGAGCTCGGCGGTGTAGGCGGTGGCGTTCGCCTGGTAGACGGCGGAACCGGGCGGGTCGGCGGCAGCCAACGCGGCGGCGATGTTGCGCACCCAGACCTTGACGCGCACCGGGTCCCACCAGACGTGCGGGTTGTCGGCGGGGTCCGCCGGTGGCGCACCGCGCATCGTCGCGATGCCGTCCGACACCGCGATGCGCTGCGCACCGCGGTCACCGGCAGGGTGAAAGGACGCGAGCAGAGGTTCGAGCGAGACCTCGAGGTGCAGGCCGTTCTCGAAGACGATCGTCGCCGCCTCGATCGCCGCCAAGTCGCCGGGGCTTGGCTTGTAGTCGTGTGGGTCGCTGTCCGGGCCGATGAGGACGTGCACCGCCACCCGCTCGCCGCCGACGGCCTTCACGACGTCGCCGACCAGGGACGTCGTCGCGATGACGTCGAGGGTCGGCGAGACGACGGCGGTGGGGGCGGGCGCCGGGGCGAGCGGCGGGACGGCGGGGTGGGACGCCATCCGGGTCGGGGCGACCGGGGCGATCGGGGCGGCGGTGGGGGTGCGGCAGGCGGTGGTCGCGACGAGTAGGAGGAGGCCCGGCAGGGCGATCGCCCTGCCGAACGACCTTCCGGCGATGGCGCACGACCGGAGGCGATCGCCGTCGGGGGCGGCGTCGCCGCGGCGGTGCAGCGCAGACGGCATCGGTCACCTCGCATCCAGCAATGAGAATCATTCTCAGTAGATGCGGCCAGTCTAGGACCATGCGCTTGGCCGGTCAAGTGCCTGGTCAAGTGCCTGGTCGAGTGCCAGGTCACGTGCCTCGTCGCGTGCCTGAAAGTCTCGTCACGTCCCTGAGAAGTTTTGTACCCGACCGCAACGCTGTGTTATGGTGAATCAAGCGCTGCCGCCTCCGGTTCTGGGTCGTCAGGCACGGGCAGCGCGCGAGGAACACCGTCTCATGTCCAACGAAGGTGATGGCCCTGGCGAACGCCTCGGCCGGGCCCGCATCGGTTTGGAGATCGCCGGGCGGCGCGTCGGGCTGGGCGAGACCCGCGACCTGTCGCTCGAGATCGCCCGCAACGCCAGCGGGCGGTCGATCAGTCTCCCGTTCCGCGTCTGCCGCGGGCCGGCGCCCGGCCCGACGGTCTTCGTCGTCGGCGCGGTGCATGGCGACGAGCTGAACGGGACCGGGATCGTGCGGAGCGTGATGCTCGACGCACCGTTCACGCTCCGGCGCGGATCGCTCGTGCTCGTGCCGGTCGGGAACATCCTCGGCTTCGAGGATCGCTCGCGCTACCTCCCCGATCGCCGTGACCTCAACCGCAGCTTCCCGGGCGGCCCCGACGGCAGCCTGGCCGGCCGAATGGCCCACACCCTGTTCCACGAGATCGTCCTCAAGTGCGACGCCGGCATCGATCTGCACAGCGCCGCCGTGGGCCGGACGAACTACCCGAACATCCGGGCCGACATGAGCGATCCGTGGACCGCCCGGCTGGCGAAGTCCTTCGGCAGCCCGTTGATCGTGACGGGCACCGGGCCGGGCGGCTCGCTGCGGCATGCGGCCGTCGCCGCCGGCGTGCCGACGATCGTCCTCGAGGCCGGTGAGGTCTGGAAGGTCGAGCCGAGCGTCGTCGCCTACGGCGTGCAGGGCATCGCCAACGTCCTCGCGGGGCTCGGGATGATCGACGGGCCGCCGGCCACGCCGCCGTTCCAGGCCGAGATCACGCGCACCGTCTGGGTCCGCGCCGCGCACGGCGGTTTCCTGCGCTTCCACGTGGCGCCGGGCGACCTCGTCGAAGCCGGCCAGCCGATCGCGACGAACGCCGATCTGCTCGGCCACGAGCTCGGCGTCCTCGTCGCGCCCGAGGAGGGCGTCGTGCTCGGCATGTCGACGCTGCCCGTCGTGCTGCCCGGCGAGCCGGTGTGCCACATCGCGATGCCCGCGGGCGGCATCGCCCCGATCCGCCGCGCCCTGCGCCGCCCGGCCGACCGGCACGTCCACGCTCGGCTGCGGGATCACCTGGCGACGAACCTCGCGGTGACGGCGCCGCCGGAGCTCGAGGTGGCGGCGGCGTCGTAGCCCTTGGTGCGCGGCGGCGACTACCGCCCCATCGCCAGCAGCGCGATCACGATCCCGAGCGCGGACACGATGGCCATCACGACCGCAGGCCAAACGGCGCGCCGGCGGCCGAAGGCCACAAGGATTCCGGTCTTGACGATGTTGTTGCCGGAGATCGCGATGACGATCGCCGCTGCCCGTTCCGCCAGCGCCGGACCGTCGGCCCGGCTCAGGCTGATCACGAACGGATCGAGGTCGGCGACGCCGACGATCGCGGCGAGGCCGTAGAGGCCCGTTCGGCCGTACCGCGCGCGCGCCCATTCCGTGGCGATCGTGATCACGACGAACAGGCCGGCGAATGCCAGTGCCGCCCAGATCTCCAGCGGGTTGCCGGCGTGCTCCCGCAACTCCGTGCCTTCCGCGCCGTCGTCGCCGCGCGCCTTGAACCACCATGCGGTGAGCAGCGTGGCGACGAACGGTGCCGCGAGCCACGGGATGAGGGTCAGCGCCAGGGCCGGGTTGAAGATCGCCGTCACGACGCTCACCCGCACGAACATCACGGCCGTGGCGATGAGGGCCGCCGCGTTCAGGTCGGCGGCCGGCGCGCTGCTGGCGCCGAGCCGTCGGGCGACGACGGCCGTCGCCGCCGTCGAGGAGTAGAGACCGCCGAGCGCGGCGCCGGCGATCACGCCGTGGCCGGGCGAGAGGTACCGCTGCAGGAGGTAGCTGCCGTACGAGAGCGTGCTGATCGCGACGACGGCGAGCCAGACCTCGTACGGCGAGAGGCTCGTCAGGCTGGTGACCGGGCTGCGCGGCAGGAGCGGCAGGATGACGCCGGCGAGGACGAGGAACCGGGCCAGCGTGAAGATTTCGGCGCGCGGGAAGCGTCGGACGAAAGCGTACAGCCGCTCCTGGCCGCTCAGCAGCCCGACGACGGCCACCGTGAGGCCGATGACCGCCCACGGCGGCGCGACGAGCGGCAGCGGTCCGAGGCAGTAGGCGACGAGGGCGCAGGCCGGGATCATGATCTCGGCCCGCCGCAGGTGATGGCGGTGTCGGCGGGGGCGCGGGGCCTCGGCGGCGACGATCGCGCGCCCTGCGCCCGCCGCGTCGACCTGCCCGCTCGGCGCGCGCGAGTGCGTGTGCGTCTCGGCGCCAGAGTCGCCGATCAGCCGGGCGCGGTACCACGTCCACATCCAGCCGCCGAGCACCGCCAGCCCGGTGGCGAAGCCGATGAGCCGCACCGGGTCGAGCACGTAGAGCGCGAGGCCGAGGAGCGCGAGGAGCGGGAACGTCCGCACGCCGCCGGGCCGGTTGGGCTCCGCGGCGTAGAAGTCCTCGAAGGCGAGGCCGAACAGGAACGCGAGGCCGAGGCTGAGGGCGAGGCCGAGCGGCGTCACTGCGGCACCTCTTGGGGTGGGGTGGGTGAGCGGCGTGGGTGGGGGCAGGATATCACCGTTTGGCGGATGGCGTGCCCCGGTTCGGATCGCCGGACCACAATCACCGCGCAGGGGAGCGGTGGGCGCCGGTCGGGATCGCGTCGTCCGCCGGGGGCGGGATCGGCAGAACGCGCCCCGCGACGATCGTGCGCTATCCTGTACCGTTGCACCCGGGCCATTTGCGCCCACGATTGACCCACGACAGGAGCAAGCCAGTGACGACAAGCGACGCCGTGAGGTCTGCCGACCTCTACCACGGCACGCGGGCGAACCTGAAGCCAGGCGACGTGATCGAGCCCGGCCTGCCGGCCGAAGTCGGTGCGCGGGACGGGGCGACGGCCTATGTCTACCTGACCCCGCATCTGGATGCGGCGATCTGGGGGGCGGAGCTGGCGCCGGGCGACGGTCCCGGACGGGTCTACGTCGTGGAGCCGACCGGCCGGACGGAGGATGACCCCGAGCGGCCAGGCCAACCGCCGTCGGGCCATCCGATGATGGCCTGCCGGACCCGGGAGCCGGTGCGGGTCACGGGCGAGGTCACGGAGTGGCGTCTCTACCATGGCACGAGGGCGGACCTCAAGCCGGGCGACTTCATCCAACCCGGCTACACGCCGAACTTCGGTGCGCCGGATCGGACGACCACCTACGTTTACCTGACCCGCACGTTGGATGCGGCCACGTGGGGTGCGGAGCTGGCCGCCGGCGACGGACCGGGCCGCATCTACATCGTGGAGCCCACAGGTCCGATCGAAGAGGACCCCAACCTGACGGATCAGCGGTTTCGGGGGAATCCGACGAAGTCCTTCCGCGGGCGGGACCCACTGCGCGTCCTGGGCGAGGTCACGGATTGGCAGGGGCACGCCCCCGAGGTGCTCCAAGCGATGAAGGACGGCTTGGCGCGACTCGAGCAGCAGGGCGTCAAGCCGATCGACGAGTGATGATCGGACCGCGTGGTCATCGAGACCAACGCGACGCGAGGTTCCGCCCCCCTACCACCCCGCCACCCCCCGCCCCACCTCGAACGCCACGAGCCGCCCGTCCCCCAGCGGCACGCGGCTGACCAGCGCGCCGTCGACGGCGGCGGCGAAGGGGCTGTCGGCGGGGCTGTCGGCGGGGAGGCCGGCGAAAAGGCGGGTGGCGGTGCCGTCGGCGGCGTTCAGGCCGACGATGTCGCCGCCGGCGCCGATGGCGAAGGGGCCGTTGGGTGTGGCGACGAGCCGCGGCAGCCGGCGGCCGAGCGTGGCCGCGTCGCGCTCCCAGACGAGCGCGCCGTCGGGGCCGAATCGCAGCAGCCGCCGGACATCCGGCCCGCGATGGGTGACGAGCGCGCCGCCGTCCGGCAGGCCGACGATCTGGCCGGTCTCGAGGCGGCCTTCGGCCAACGCATGTACGCGCGGCGGCTCGGGGGCGACGAGGCTGAGCCACGTCACGCCGCCCGGCGTGTGGAAGAAGACGCCGTCGCCCCCGAGCACCGGCTCGCCGGCCAGCCCGGGGCGGACGACGGTGCGATCACCGGCGGGCGACGGCCAGGCACCGGCGTGCCCGGCGCCGGCAAGGACGAGCCAGCGCGCCGAGCCGGCCAGCGCCGTCACGTCGCCGACGCCGTCCACGCGCCAGCGCTCGGCGCCGTCGGGTCCGATCGCGCGCAGCGTGCCGTCCGCGGCCACGGCTGCCCCGCCGTCGGGGAGGGCGAGGAGCACGGGGCGGCCGGCGGTGGGGTGGCGCCAGAGCGGCGCGGTCGAATCCGCGAACGTCGATGTGCCCGGTGCCGGCGCCGCCGACCCCGCCGCGGGAACGCCCGCCGGGCCGTCGAGGGCGTACGCCGCGACGGCCTGCGGGTGCGCGACATAAACGACCGTGCCGGACGCATCGAGCGCGGCGGTCCGGATCGGCGCGTCGAGGACGATCCGCCAGGCGGGCTGTCCGTCGGCGAGGTCGAGGCCGACGAGGACGCGATCCGCGGTGTGGACGACGAGCCGCCCGTCGGCGGCGCGGCCGAGGGCGGTCGTGAGCGTCGGCGTGAACGGGGCCAGCCACCGGACGCCGGGGGTGGCGCGGAGGCGGTAGGTCAGCAGGAAGGCGCTGGGATCGTGCCAGCCGACGCGCGTCGGGTCGGTCGGCCAGTAGCCGGGCCCCGGCGTGTCCGGCATGTGCGACCGGATCTCGAAGTGGAGGTGCGCGCGGCCGCGGGGCTTGCCGACGGCGGCGATCCGCTCGCCGCGCACGACGCACTGCCCCGCGGCGACCGCGACGCTTCCAGGGTCGACGTGGCCGTAGAACGACAGGATGCTCGCGAGCGGCCGGCCGTCGTCGTCGATGCGGCCCGGCGGGAAACGGTGGCGGACGATGATCACGCCCTGGTCCGTGCCCCAGCCCCACGGCTGCGCGTAGACCACCTGGCCGTGCCCGACCGCATGCACGCTCTGCCCGAAGCTGGTGCCGGCCAGCGCCAGCCAGTCCTCGCCGGCGTGCAGCTTGCCGCCGTAGCGGTTGCTGACCCGGCCGAACGGATAGCGGGCCTGAAAACCCTGCCCGTCGGGCGGGCCGAGCGGCGCGTCCAGCGTGTCGACGTAGCCGCACGGCGCGTCGGCGGCGGCGTCGGGGGGGGCGTCGGGCACGCGGGCGGCGGCGTCCGTGAGGGCGAGAGGCGGGGCGGCCGCGTCGCGCACGGGCTCGGGCGCCGGAAGCGGGATGTCGAGGGGTCCGATATCCGCCCCGTCGCCGCCGCACCCGGCCAGGGCCAGGGCGAGCGCGGCCCCGAGGACGATGCTCGCAGCGCGTTGGTCCGTCGACATGCCGGCATTCTAGCGCGGTGCGGATGAGCGCCGCGTGAGCGCGGGCGGCTGCGGCGCCGCGTCCGCCGCCGACACGGTCCGGGCGTTGTTCAGGACGGTGATCTTCTGCCAGATCTTCGTCGAGAGCCCCGTGGCCAGCTGCTCGACCTCGTTGACGGCCGCCAGCACGACCGGATCGGACCGCCGCTCGCTGAACAGGGCGGCAACCTTGCTCGTCAGGCTGAGGAGCTCGCTGCAGTAGTCCAGGTAGCGGCCGAGCGCTTCGATCGACATCTCGGGGCGCGGCGACGAAGCGGTGGCGGAGCGGTCGGCGCGCACCCGGTCGGGGTCCTTCGTGAGCTGGTGCATGTCGACGATGTGGGCGATGCCGCGCAGGCGGTGGATGAGGGCCAGCGCCTGGCGGCGCTTGATGCGCTGTTCGAGCGAGATCAGGAAGTAGATGGCCAACCCGAGGAAGACGGCGTCGTTGATGCCCGACTCGATCGTCTGCAGCATGTCCGCGACGCTGTCGATGCCGCGCGGCACGCGCAGGCCGCGCAGCGCCAGCACGAGGAGCGCCGTGCCGAGGACGACGATGCACCCGACGCCGATGCGGATCACCCAGTACGGCCGCTGCAGCCGCGCGCCGGCCGCCGCCGCCTCGCGGGCGAGCGCCGCAAGGTCGGTGGCCACCCGGCCGAGGCCGGCGTTCGGGAAGCGCTCGTCGATGCGCAGGGCCAGGCGCTCGATCGTCGAGATGATGTGGCTGGCGTCGAGTCGGTTGGGCATCGGCGGTACGTGCTCGTCGGCGGTCGAGGTGCGGCAGCGGGGCCGGGGGCGGCGACGTCGCTATTATGGTGACGGACGAGCGTCCGTGCAGGTTCAGCCATCGTCGTCGGCAACCGTCGGCAACCGTCGGCAATCGTCGACTTATCTTCGGCAGCAAAGGGATGGGGAGGCGGCGATGGCCGGTGAGCGGATCCTGGTGGTCGAGGACGATCGGGCCGTGGCGCGCGGCCTCGAGTACGCCCTGCAGGCGGACGGCTACGCGGTTCTCAGCGCGCCGACGGCGGCTCGGGCGCTCGAGCTGGCCCGCAGCGCGGATCCGCACCTGGCGCTGCTCGACGTGCGCTTGCCCGACGGCAGCGGCCTCGACATCTGCCGCACGCTGCGCGGCGAGGGCCGGCGGCTGCCGATCCTCATGCTCACGGCGCGCGACGAGGAGGTCGACAAGGTCATCGGCCTCGAGCTCGGCGCCGACGACTACATCGTCAAGCCGTACGCGCTGCGCGAGCTGCTCAGCCGGATCCGCGCCCAGCTGCGGCGGGCGTACGGCGAGTTGGCTGCGAGCGCGGGCGGCGCGGCCGAGGCGGAGGTGGTGTTCGGCGATGTCGAGGTCGACCTGACGCGCCTGCGCGTCCGGCGCGGCGGCACCCCGGTCGACCTGACGCCGACGGAGTTCCGGCTGCTGCGCCACCTCGTCCTCCACCCCGGCCGCCCGTTTTCGCGCGACCAGCTCCTCGAGGCGGTCTGGGGTTACGACAGCTCCGTCACGAGCGACCGAACGGTGGACGTCCACATGCGGCACCTGCGCCAGAAGCTCGAGCCCGTTGCCGCCGCGCCGCGCTGGCTGGTGACGGTGCGGGGGGTGGGGTACGCGTTCGACCGGGAGGGGGCAGGGGGATGATCCGGTGATCCGATGGTTGCTGTGGGCGGTGCTGGCTGCGGCGATCGGTGGGTGCGGCGGGCGCGACGGCGTCGCCGACGGCTACGGCGCGGACGCGGCGGGGACGGCGGCGGCGTTGGGGGCAGGGGCGGTGGTGGTCGGCGGGACGGACCGGCCTCGTGCGTCGGAGGCGGCGATCGGCGCGACCTCGGTCGATCCGGCCGACCGGAACGCGCTCGCGGCCGCCTTCGGCGTGGCTCCGATCGCACGGCTGGCGATGCCGTATCCGCCGAACAACGGGCCGTCGGCGGAGCGGGCGGCGCTCGGACGGCTGCTGTTCTTCGATCCCGTTCTGTCGGGCGAGCGCGACGTCAGCTGCGCGGTGTGCCACCAGCCGGACCGGGCGTTCACGGACGGGCGGGCGCGGAGCGCCGGGGCGGGCGGTGGGGCCGAACTCGGGCCGGCGCGGCGCGTCGGTACGTCGCAGCTGACCGGCAAGCCGTTCGCCGAGTCGGCCAGGAACGCGCCGACGATCCTGAACGTGGGCTTCATGGGCGCGGCCGGCGGTGTTGCCTACGGCCACGCGACGGGCTCGCCGGGCGCGTCGGGCTCGACGGCCGCCCACGCCGAGTTCCTGTCCGTCCTGTTCTGGGACGGGCGGAGCGAGAAGGGCCTCGAGGGCCAGGCGCTGCACCCGCTCGGCGCGCGCGACGAGATGGCGGGCGATGCCTACCCGTTCCGCGACGCCCACTGGACGGTGATCGAGCGGCTCCGGGCGATCCCGGAATACGACCGGCTGTTCCGCGCCGCCTTCCCCGAGCTGGCGGACGAGGCGACCGCGATCACATCGTCCAGCCTGGCCCGCGCGATCGCTGCCTTCGAGCGCACGCTCACGACGCCCGACGCCCCGTTCGACCGCTGGCTGGCGGGTGACGACGACGCGCTCGATGCGGCGGCGACGCGCGGCAAGGCGCTGTTCTTCGGCGGGGCCGGCTGCGCGGCGTGCCACGGCGGACCGATGCTGTCCGACTTCGGCTTCCACGCCGTCGGCGCGCCGCAGGCCGGTCCCGGGCTGCCCGAGGACCGCGGCGACGACGTCGGCCGCGCGGCGTTCACGCGCGACCCGGCCGACCGCTACGCGTTCCGCACCCCGCCTCTGCGCAACGTGGCGCTCACGGCACCCTACTTCCACGCCGGCACGGCCGTCACGCTCACCGACGCCGTCGCGTTCTTCAACCGCGGCGGCAACGATGCCGGACTGCCGGCGGCACGGCTCGATGGACGCATGCGAGCGCTCGGCCTGACGGACGGCGAAGTGGCCGACGTCGTGGCGTTCCTCGAGGCGCTGACGGGCACCGTGCCGGACGTGGCGGTGCCGCAGCGCGTGCCGAGCGGGCTGCGACCGCCACGCCCCGCCCTTGACCCCTTGCCCAGAGCGCCCATAGGATCGCCGCCATGACGACGAACAACCCATCGCGACGCCGCTTCCTCCGTCTTGCCGGCCTCGGGGCCGGCGCCGCCGTCGTCGGGCCGCGGATGGGCGCCGACCGCGCGCAGCGCGTCGTCGATGCGCGCGCCGCCGCCCGCACCGTCGCCCGCACCGTCGCCCGCACCGCCGCCCGCACCGCGGCGCAGGACGAGGTCCTCGAGATCGCGCTGTCGGCCGTCATCGACCCGGTCCAGCTGCGGCCGGGCGCGCCGACGACGTTGTGGCGCTACCGTGCGGCGGTGACGGCCGGCGATCCGGCGCGTGTGCAGGCGCTCGACGGGCCGTTCCCGGGGCCGATCGTGCGCCTGCACCAAGGGATGCGGTTCCAGGCGACGTTCACGAACCGGCTGCGCGAGGACACGACGGTTCACTGGCACGGCCTCAACGTGCCGTGGCTGATGGACGGGCACCCGATGTCGCTCGTGGCGCCGGGCGCGACGTACACCTATGCGTTCGAGGTCCGCAACCCGCCCGGGATGTACTGGTTCCACCCGCACCCGCACGGCCGGACGGGCACGCAGGTGTACCGCGGGCTCGCCGGCCTCCTCATCGTCGACGAGCCGCCGGACGATCCGCGGCTGACCGCGCTGCCCGCCGACCTCGTCGAGCTTCCGCTCATCGTCCAGGACCGGACGTTGGACGATGTGAATGCCCTCGTCTACCCGCAGAGCGTGATGGGCTTCCTGGGCGACGACGTCTGGGTGAACGGCCGCGAGCGCTTCACGGCGGCCGTTGAGCGGCGCCCGTACCGGCTGCGGCTGCTGAACGGCTCCAACCATCGGATCCTCAAGCTCGGCTGGCGCGATGGTGCGCCGGTGCGGGTCATCGGCACGGATGGCGGACTGCTCGACGCGCCGGTCGACAAGCCGTTCGTCATGATGGCCCCCGCCGAGCGCGTCGAGATCCTGGCCGACTTCCGCGACGCAGCACCCTCCGAAGTTCGCGCGCTCGACAGCCTGGCGTTCCGCGACGACAGCATGGCCATGGGGGCGCTCTGGCCGCAGGGGGGGAAGGCGGAGGTGGCGACGTTCGTGGTGGGTGGTGGGCCGCCCGATGGGGCGGGGCGCGTATTTCTGCCGATCGCGTTCAACGGCCGGCATGCCGAAGCGGCCGACTTTGCCCCGGCGCCGGCGCTCGCCGCACCCGTGTGCCGGATCGAACCGCTCCGTCGCGATGCCGACCCCATCCCCGCCACCCGCACGATCGTCCTCCGCCTCGAACGCGGCCGGTTCACCTTGAACGGCCGCACCTTCGAGCACGACGCCGTCGCCGACGACGAGATCGTGAAGCTCGGGGCGGAGGAGGTCTGGGCGTTCGTGAACGATGGGGCGGGGATGGGGCCGGGGATGGGGATGATGGCCGGCGCGCACGCCATGCACGTCCACCTCGTGCGCTTCCGCGTCGTCGAGCGCACGACGGACGGGCGGCACGCCGAGGCGTATGCGACGGTGGCCGCCGGGTTCGTGGACGAGGGGTGGAAGGACACGGTGCTCGTCATGCCGGGCGAGACGGTGAAGGTGCGGATGACGTTCGGCGACTTCACCGGACTGTACCTCTACCACTGCCATATGCTGGAGCACGAGGATCAAGGGATGATGCGGAACTTCCGGGTGGATGCGTGACGCGGTAACGTGCCCTTGCGTTGTCGGCGGGATTCGCCTGGGCTGACGGGCTGTCGCGGGTGGACACGAAGACGCCCCCGGCCACGTGGCCGGGGGCGTCTGTCGAACCGGCGCGACCGTTGGCTGCGTCAGTCGTCGTTGTCGTCGGACAGGCCGAGCATGGGGCCGACGGCCGGGCTGCCGCCCCCCTTCACCGCGACGAAGAGCGCGACGAAGAGGAGGAGGAACTCGAGCTCGAAGCTCTTGAAGCCCTCGCCGCCGGGGAGCTTGGCGAGGACGATGGCCACCAGCATGATGATGGCGAACAGCAGCGACCACAGGCGCGGCAGCACGCCGAGCACGATGCACAGGCCGCCGATGAGCTCGACGACGATGACGAGCCATGCGGCAGCCGTCGGTACCGGAATGCCGAGGCCGCCGAAGAAGCCGGACACGCCGGCCGCACCACCGCTGAACTTGGCCCACCCGTGGTTCATCACGATGAGCCCGAAGGCGACGCGCAGGAGCAGCGTCACGTACGGCGAGAGCACCCGCAGGAACTTGAGCTTCAGCAGGTCCATTCGGTTCCGTCTCCTCTGGTCGGGTTGGCACACCCACGAATGCGGCTGTTGCCGCCGCAACGATCGTAACGCGGTGCCGAACTGGCGGCAAGCTCCCTCTTTGGGGGCGGCCCGGTACTCTGTCGCTACAGAGTCTGCGGATAACTACCCCTGTCGGACATTCGCAGCGTGTCCAGGGACAGAGTACTGGGGTGTGTCTGCAAAGGGTGGCCACGGAAAAGACCGGCGGCTGAAGCCGGCCGGCTGATGGCCTTCGGCCATTGCGCCCGCCTTCGCGGGCGCTTCAAACTTCGGGGTGCCCGCGACGGCGGGCACCATGGCGACCCGATAGGGGCGCCTCTAGCCGGCCAGCTTTAGCTGCCGGACCTGGGTTTGCAGACACGCCCCAGGGTGCTTGTCGCGTCGTCGTCGGGTGGTAAGATTGCCCGCCGACGCCCAAGCCCGTCGAACCCGTCGCCCGCCTGCAGGAGCCCGTCGATGTCCGCCGACACGGTCGCCCCGGTTGCCGATCGCACCGTCGAGCTGAACCACGCCGTCCTCACCGCCGCCGACATCCTGTCCGACTACCGCCTGGCCTACAAGAGCCGCCAGGCCAGCCTGATCGGCCGGCGCGAGGTGCTGGGGGGGCGAGCGAACTTCGGGATCTTCGGCGACGGCAAGGAGGTTGCGCAGCTGGCGATGGCACGGGCGGCGCGGCCGGGGGACTGGCGCTCGGGGTACTATCGCGACCAGACGTTCATGTTCGGCGTCGGCAGCCACACGTTCCCGGAGTTCTTCGCGCAGCTGTATGCCGACACGGATCCGGTGCGCGAGCCCATGTCGGCCGGGCGGCAGATGAACGCGCACTTCGCCACGCGCTTCGTCGACGTCGACGGGACATGGGGCGATCAGCTGGCCCAGGTGAACTCGAGCGCCGACGTCTCGCCGACGGGCTCGCAGATGCCGCGGCTCGTCGGGCTGGCGCAGGCGTCGAAGGTCTATCGCGAGGTCGAGGTCCTGGCCGACCGGACGCAGTTCTCGCGCGGCGGCGACGAGATCGCGTGGGGCACGATCGGCAACGCGACGTGCGCCGAGGGGATGTTCTGGGAGTCCGTGAACGCGATCGGCGTCCTCGGGGTGCCGGCGGTGATCAGCATCTGGGACGACGGCTACGGCATCTCGGTGCCGGGCCGCTACGCCGTCACCAAGGACAACCTGAGCGAGGTCCTCAAGGGCTTCCAGCGCGTGCCGGGATCGACGAACGGCTACGACATCTATACGGTGCGCGGCTGGGACTACCTGGCCCTCATCGACGCCTACCTCGAGGCTGCGGCGAACGCCCGCACGGAGCACGTGCCCGCCATCATCCACGTGATCGAGATGACCCAGCCGCAGGGCCACTCGACCTCCGGCAGCCACGAGCGCTACAAGTCCGCCGAGCGGCTGGCCTGGGAGTCCGAGCACGACTGCCTGCCCCGCCTGCGCCGCTGGATCCTGGCCAGCGGGATCACCGACGAGGCGACGCTGGACGCCTGGGAGGAAGAGGACCGCGACTGGGTCGAGGCCGTCCGGACCGAGGCGCACGATGCGTTCCTGGCACCGATCCGCGCCGAGCGGGACGAGGCGGTGGCGCTGCTGGACGCGCTGGCGGGCGAGGTCGAGGGGGCGGGCGGTGGCACGGCTGTCGCAAACGCCGACGGCGCGAAGTCCGACGACGTCGATGCCGCCCACGTCGCCGCCGAGGTGAACGCCGTTCGCGCCGCGTTGGCCGCCATCGACCTGCCCAAGCGCGAGGACGTCCACATCGCGCTGCGCAAGGCCGCCATCGCCGTGCGCGCCCACGACGGGCCGGCGCGGCGGGCGATGCTCGGGTGGCGCTCGGCGCAGGAGGCCGAGAACGCCGTGCGCTTCGGATCGCACCTCTACAGCGACTCACCGCACGCCGCCACTCGCGTCGCCGCCGTCCCACCCGCCTACTCCGACGGGTCGCCGACGCTGAACGCGTTCGACGTGCTCAACGCGTGCTTCGACGCGGCGCTGGAACGCGACCCGCGCGTGCTGGCGTTCGGCGAGGACCTCGGGTTCATCGGCGACGTGAACCAGGCGTTCAAGGGCTTGCAGGACAAGCACGGCATCGCCCGCGTCTGCGACACCGGCATCCGCGAGGCGACGATCCTCGGACAGGCGATCGGGCTGGCGATGCGGGGGCTCAGGCCGATCTGTGAGATCCAGTATCTGGACTACATCCACTATGCCCTCCAGCTCCTCAGCGACGACCTGGCGTGCCTGCGCTGGCGCACGAACGGCGGCCAGGCCGCGCCCGTCATCATCCGCACCCGCGGCCACCGCCTGGTCGGCATCTGGCACTCCGGCTCGCCGATGGCCGGCATCATCCACCTCTGCCGCGGCATCCACGTCTGCGTCCCGCGCGACATGACCCGCGCCGCCGGCTTCTACAACACCCTCCTGGCGTCCGATGAGCCCGGCCTCGTCGTCGAGGTGCTGAACGGCTACCGACTGAAGGAGCGCCTGCCGGACAACATTGCCGACTTCAAGGTGCCGCTCGGCGAGCCCGAGATCCTGCGCGCCGGCGCCGACGTGACCGTCGTGACGTACGGCGCGTGCTGCCGGATCGTGATGGAGGCGGCGGAGGTGCTGGCGGACCTCGGGATCGACGTCGAGGTCATCGACGTCCAGACGCTCCTGCCCTTCGACCGCCCCGGCACGATCGGCGCGTCCGTCCGCAAGACCGGCCGCGTCCTGTTCGTCGACGAGGATATGCCCGGCGGCACGACGGCCTACATGCTCCAGGAGGTCCTGGAGCGCCAGGGCGCCTGGTTCGAGCTCGACAGCCCGGCCGAGACGCTGGCCGCCAAGCCCCACCGTCCGGCCTACGGCAACGACGGCGACTACTTCAGCAAGCCGCAGGTCGAGCACGTGATCGCGCGCGTGAACGCGATGATGCACGAGGTGGATCCGGCGGCGTTTCCGTTGGTGTGGGGGTAGGCCGTGCCTGCCAACCGAATTCCGGCGGCTGAAGCCGGCCGGCTGGAGGCCTTCGGCCATGGTGCCCGCCTTCGCGGGCACCAGACTTCGGGCGCCCGCGAAGGCGGGCGCCATGGCGGCCCGTCAGGGACGCCTCCAGCCGGCAAGCTTTAGCTGCCGGCGCGTTCGGCGTCCGCAAGCGCGTCGATCACGTCACCGCCATCACCCGCCGCACCGTCCCCGCCGTCCCCATCACGCGCAGCGCCACCGCCGCCACGTCGGCGCGGCTGATCGTTCGCGCCATTACGTGCGCCTGCGTGCCGACGTCCGTGCGGCCGGTGGCCGGGCCGTTCGTCAGGCCGCCCGGGCGCAGGATCGTCCAGTCGAGGCCGCTCTCGCGGACCGTCTGCTCCTGGTCCGCCTTGTCGACGAATCGTGGCCTGAGGGCCGTGGTCATCAGGAGCTTGAACCACCACGGCACCTGATCGCGGCTGTCCGCGACGCCAAGCGACGAGACGACGACGAGCCGCCGCACGCCGGCCCCCTTCATCGCGTCGACGACGACGGCCGTGCCGCTCGAGACGACGTCGGGCGGGTTGCCGCGCGTCATGCCGAGCGTGACGAACACGGCGTCGGCGCCGGCGACGGTTTCGGCGACGGCCGCCGGGTCGAGGACGTTGCCCTCGATGCCGCGCAGTCGGTCCTGCCCGCCGCCGGCGAACGGCCGGCCGTCCGGGTGGCGGAGGCGCGCCGGATGGCGGACGAGGGCGGTGAGGGTGTGGCCCGCATCGAGGGCCTGGGCGGTGAAGTTGCGGCCGGTGCCGCCGGTGGCACCGAAGACGGCGATGTGCATCGGGCGCAAGTATAGCGGTCGCCGCCCGCGCCGATCGCGTGCCTCACGACATCACCGCCCGCCGGCCGCACCCCCGACCCACTCCACCTCGATCGCCCCGATCCCACCGTCGATCGAGATCGTGGCCCGATCGTCGGCGTCGTCGTAACCATCCGTTTCCCAGGTGTCGTCGTCGACCTTGTCGAAGCCGTCCGCCAGGTCGACGGCGCCGATGCCGGCGTCCGCCTTGATGCGCGCCGCCAAACCGGCGGGCAGACGCAGCGTGAACGAGCCCACGCCGCCGTCGACGTCGACGTCCATCCTCCCGGCGTCAGGCAGCGTGGCGATCACCTCGCCGACGCCCAGGTTCAGGTCGAGCGACGTGAGCGCGATGTCCGTCAGGTCGACGATCACCTGGCCGACGCCGGCATCGATCTCGAGCGCGAGCGGGACGTCGCGCGCCAAACCAAGGTCCCAGGTGCGGCCGCGCACGTTGCCGAAGCCAAGGAGCACGGGACCCTCCTCGCGCAGCTCGAAGCGGGCCGTCGCGCCGTCGCGATCGAAGCTCGGCACCAGCGTTCCGCCGCGGCCGGCGCTGGCCGTACCGGCGATGAGATCGGTGCTGTCGGCGGCAAGGGCCTTGACGTGCACGGCCGCCGCGCCGGGCGCCAGCGTCACGTGGGCCGAGCGGAGGCCGTCCGCGCTCTCGCTGATCGCCTCCGACTGCGCCGGCGACGACGCGGTCCGGCTCGTTTGCAGCCAGATCGCACCGCCGGCCAGGAGCGCCAGCGTCACGCCGGCGGCCAGCAGCGCGCCGACACGCGAGCCGCCGAGCATGATCGACAGCCCGGCGCCGATGAGGAGCACGGGCCAGAGGGTCACGAGGTCGAGCCAGACGTCGGCACGTACGAGGCCGAAGTTCATCGCCAGGACGAGCGCGCCGGCGGCGATGAGCAGGACAGGGAAGAGGACGCCGCGCTGGGGCGGGCGGTGGCTGGGGGTCGGGTGTGTCGCCATGAAGCGTTCTCCTAGTTGGATCGGCTAGTTGGATCGGCGGCCGACGAGCAGCCAGACACCGAGGGCGATCAAGGCGAGCGGCCAGACGGCGAGCCGCGCCGGTCCGAGGCCGGGCATGCCGAAGCCGAGGAAGCCGGACATGTCGCGCAGGCCGATGAACAGCAGGATGCCGCCCGGCCAGACGGCCCATGGGCGGCCGGCGCGCATCGCCAGGTAGAGGAAGGCGATGCCGAGCCCGATGAACAGCCATCCGCTGTCGCTGCCGCCGACGCCGCGGACGAAGTCCCCCGCCGCGATGCCGAGCAGCGCGCCCGCAGGGATCACGGCCCACCAGCGTCCGACGTGATCGGAACGGTAGGCGAATAAGAAGGCGAGGCCGAGGGCGGCCATGATCAGCCCGCCGCCGAGGGCGTTGCCCAGCCGCGGCGCCACGGACGAGACGATGCGGCCGATGCCGAGCGCCAGCAACGCGATCGCGGGGAGCAGCAGGGGCCACGTGGCCGGATCGCGGCGGTAGGCGACGAAGAAGAAGGCGCCGCCGACGCACATCAGGCCGCCGATCACGAGGTTGGAGAGGTTGAACGGGACCCACTGGCTCACGAGGAAGAACACACCGAGGGCGATGAGCAGCGGTCCCCACCACGACGCGTGGTCGGGGTTCGCCCCGAGCGGGCGGTCGACGTTCTGCGGTGCCGATGCGGTCATACGGGGCTCCTTGTGCGCGGGCGGGCCGGCGGGTCCTACGTCGGATGGCGATCGTGGGTTGCGGGCGGTGGTGCACCGGGTGTCGATCGTGCGAGCGAGCGCAGCGCGGTGGCAGCGCGGTGGCAGCGCGGTGATGGAAGCCCAGCGCCGCGGGTGGACGGTGCAGCCGGAGGATCAAGGGCGGAAGCGGTTGACCCGTGTGCCGCCACCCCCCCCCAAGTTGCCCCGCACACCGCTCGCCGTTATGCTGGCACTCTGCCGGGCGGCGCGCAAGGCGCCGCCGCCGTGACGGGCGCCGCGCCCGCCCAACGGGTCGACCACGGGAGCACGCGTGCCCGAAGACCACTTCTCGCGCCAGGCCTTCAGCTACGCCCGCGTCCGGCCGCGCTACCCGGCTGCGCTCTTCGCCCATCTGGCCGCTCTGGCGCCCGCCACCGGTTGCGCCTGGGACTGCGCGACGGGCAACGGGCAGGCGGCGGTCGGGCTGGCGGAGCACTTCGACCTCGTGCATGCCACCGATCTCTCGGTGGAGCAGATCGCCCATGCCGTGCCGCACCCGCGCGTGCGCTACCGCGTGGCCCCGGCCGAGGCCAGCGGCTTGCCGGACAGCTGTGCAGACGTCGTGACCGTGGCCACGGCCGCACACTGGCTCGATCTCGATGCGTTCTACGCCGAGGTGCGGCGGGTCGGGCGTCCCGGCGGCGTCGTGGCGATCTGGAGCTACTACGGCAACACGCTCGAGCCGCCGCTCGACACGGATGCGGTACGGCGGCTGCACACGCAGATCCTGGAACCCTACTGGCGCAACGGCAACCGCGTGGCCGCCGGCGGCTACGACGCCCTGCCCTTTCCGTTCACGCCGCTGCCGTGGCCGGAGCTGGAGGCGACGGCCCGGTGGTCGCTGCCCGACTTCCTCGACTACCTGCGCAGCTGGTCCGCGTCGCAGACGTACCACGACGAGAACGGCACCGACCCGGTCATGCTCGTGGCCGACGAGATCGCGGCGGCGTGGGGCGACCTGCCGGTGCGGCGGGCGCGCTGGCCGCTGTTCGCGCGCGTCGGGCGGATCGTCTGACCATCGTTCGCCAGGAGGCCCACATGCCCACCGCCCAACCCGACGCCCTCTACCAGACCGACCCCACCGTCGGCGATGCCGCCCGGCGGCGCATCCCGCGCTTCGACCCGGGCGTGCGCGGCGGGATTCCGGCCGTGGCCGACAAGATCGTCCTGACGCCCGAGCGGATCGCGGCCCACCCGACGTTCGCCGCGGCGCTGAACGCGGCGATCCAGGCCGTCCAGGCGCCCGGCGCCGTGCGGATCCCGGGCCGGCCGACGCCGTACGTCCTGACGGAGCCGATCCGGATGCGCTCGGGCGTCGTGGTGCGGGGCGACGGGATGGCGCAGACCGAGCTGCACGTGGACATCCGCGGGGATGCAGCGGACGTCGGAGGGTCGGGCGTGCGGGCGGCGGTGGCGTTCGAGGGCAAGGCGGTCCGAACCGTGCCGCTCGTCAAGGCCGTCGCGCTGGCCGCGACCGAGGTGACCCCCGACCCGGCGCTGTTCAACGTGGCGGAACTCATCGGCGCGCAGCTGCTCCTCACGCAGGACAACGATCCGACCGACGGCTGGAACACGCATGCATGGGAGCGGCGGGTGCGCGGCCAGATCGTCCAGATCGCGGCCGTCAAGACGGACAAGCTCGGCATCGACACGCCCATCCGGCTGGCCTACCCGATGGCCCGCAAGCCGGAGGCGACGCTGCTCGGTGCGATCTCCGGTGCCGGGCTCGAGGACCTCAAGCTGTACCACGATCCCGGCAGCCACAGCGCCTGGGCGGTGGCGTTCTGGTATGCCGCGAACTGCTGGCTGAAGGGCGTCGAGATCGAGCTGGCGCCAGACGTGGCGGTCTGGGCGTGGAACAGCCGCTGGCTGACGGTGCAGGGCTGCTTCATCCACCGCGCCCGCAACTACGGCGGCGGCAAGGGCTACGGCATCAACGTGAACGCCCATTCCAGCGATTGCCTGGTCACCGACAACACGCTGCGCGCGCTTCGGCACTCGTTGATGGTCCAGTTCGGCGCGAACGGCAACGTCTTCAGCTACAACTACTCGCGCGAGCCGGCGATGAGCGACCTCAGCCTGCACGGCTGGTTCCCATACGCCAACCTCTTCGAAGGCAACGTCGCCTCGCAGGCATACGTCGACAACGCCTGGGGGCGCTCGGGCCCGGACAACACGTTCTTCCGCAACCGGCTCATGGCCCACTATGCGGACTACGAGGCACGCCTCGGCATCGAGATCGACTCCTACGCCGACCACAGCGTGGCGAACCTCGAGATCGAGAAGCGCAGCGACGGGCAGGTGGCGATCGGCAACACGCTGATCGACGGCCGGGTGAACGTGATCGACTGCTCCGACACCTGGATCGAGAAGAACCTGTTCCTGAATCTGCCCGTCGGCAGCGGCAGCGGCGGCAAGATCGTGCGCTTCGGGACGGTGGGCAGCCTGGAGGACCGCCACAACTTCGTGCCCGGCGAGGTCGTGCCCGGCGCGTCGTTCGGCGTGTTCAACCCGTCCCTCTACCTGACGCGCGCGCCGTCCTTCTGGCCCGTCGACCGCAAGCCGTGGCCGTGCATCGGCGCCGACGTCGACCTCCGACGTGCCGACCGCGTGCTGTCGTTGCCGGCGCAGGACCGGTGGTGGCAGTACGCCGCCCAACAGGCGCTGTTCCTGGTCCCGCCGCGGATCACACCGGCGTCGGAGACCGTGGCCAAGCGGAACCAGCCGTGGAGCGCGTTCTTCGTGGCCGCCGTCATCGACCGCGACCCCAAGGACGCGATCCCGCCCGACGTGCCGCTGACGCATCTCATCGATTGGGGCGACGGGACGATCGAGACGACGCCGCCCGTGCCCGCCGGCCAGATCGTCCAGCGCGCCCACACGTACGCGCGTGCGGGCGTGATGCGCGTGCGGGCGCAGTCGCGCGATCTGTGGGGGAACGGGAGCGATTGGTCGGGGGTGGTTACGGTGACGGTGTTGTGATCCTCACGATCCGGCAACGGTGTCGCGTGCGCGTTGCAGGAGATCCGCCACGCCCAGTTCCACCGCCCAGCGGTCAAGATAGGTGCTGTCCAGCGCGTCACCTTGCACCAACAGGATGCCGAGGATGTCCCGCCACTGCTGGTCGGAGACTTCGTTGCCTTGGCGGTACCAGCGCAGCTTGGCCAGCAGGCTGTCCTCGGCGGTGGCCACCGGGAGGCTGTGTCCGCCGCGCTCGATGCGCACCGCTCGTTGAATCCCCGCCCGACCGAACGGGCTTCGCGCGCTCAGAAAAACGTCGATCTTGAACATCGTTGCCCGATGCAGGATGTTGAAGTGACTCTGTGCGCGGACCGCTTCACGGATCGCCATGTCGTCGACAAAGAAATCGGATGCGAGGTCGCTGACGAATGCGGCCACCTGATCGGACTTCAGGTCGGCGACGAGGTCGCCGTCGCGCGTCATTCGGGGCTCGCCAAAGGCAATGCTGGCCAGTGACCCCACGACCACATGGGGTACGCCCAGTCCATCGAGCGTTTCGGACACGCGGGCGGCGATGGCGTATGGATCCGGGTCGGTCATTTGAATGGCCTCGAAGTCCTTTGCGATCGATACCAGGGTCCACGTGCACCCATGGCCCAACCACGCCTGGGCCACTGCGCGATTCAACGCCAGGTCCGACGCATCGGGAAGGCGCATGCGGGCGCCGGCTCGCATGAGGAATCGCCCGGCACGAACGTCGAGAACCAACTGGTCGAATCGGGCCGCGGGCGAGAGTCGGCGCCAATGAGCGACCAGCATCGCTTCCGCCCAGGGAGCGGTGTCGCGGGACAGCACGGCGCGCGTCGTCGGGGTCATGGCTGCCAGTATATCGACTTCAATTGCCTAGAACAAGTGTTTCGGTGGCGAGTTCTTGCCGTTTCGGCCGACTCGTCGCGACTACCGCCACCCCGCCCACCACGACCCCACCACCGTCACGACCCCCGCCACAACCGGCGCCGTCACGAACGCCCCCAAATCCAACCCCGCCGGTCCGGTCTGCACGACAAGCAGCCGCAGCCCCTCCGCCACGCTCCCATCGCGCACCACGCCGAGGGCGACGACGCCGACGAGCCCGGCGACGGCGCCGGCCAGCGCGGCGCGGCGGTCGATGCGCGGGGAGAGGCCGAGGAAGACCGGCACGACAGTCGCGGCGGCCAGGAGGTCGGCGGCGAGGAAGAGCTGGAGGACGCTCAGGTTCGCCAGCGCCAGGCCGACGGCCGGCAGCGTGAGGGCGACGGTCAGCCAGCGGGCCTGCCGGAGCGTCATCCGGCCGCCGGCGACCCCGGCGGCGAACGTCGCCACGAGTGAGTTCTCGAGCGTGTCGACGCCCGAGCCGACGAGGGCGACGGCCAGTGCGACGACGAGGGCGGCGAGCCACGTCGGGGCTGCGACGAGCAGCGTGAAGAACGCGATCGAGTTCGACGCGCTGTCCGGGATCGTCCCGGCGCCACGGGCCAGCATGCCGGTCAGGCCGACGAGCACGAGCACCGGCAGCGTCAGCAGCGCCCCGCCGACCGCGCCGCGCACGAGCGTGCGGCGGTCGAGGGCGGACCAGCTGCGCTGCCAGTACCCCTGGTGGAACAGGTTGGCCGCCGCGACGGCGATGCCGAGCACGATGAACGCGCGCCAGCCGTCGGTGGTGGGCGTCAGGCCGCCGGCGGCACGCAGCGCTGCCGCCGGATCGTCGACGACGCCGGCGATGCCGACGAAGGCGAGCGGCACGATGGCGAGGATGAGCCAGGCCTGGAATCGGTCCGTGCGCAGGCTCGTCGGCAGGCCGCCGTACGCCGTGTAGGCCGTCGTGACGAGGGCGACGAGGGCGATCGGGGCGAGCCAGAGGGCGCTGCCGGGCGCGGCGCCGGTGAGGAGGCCGACGACGCCGCCGAGGGCGGTCAGCTCGGCGGTCAGGAAGATGAACATGTAGAAGACGGACACGACGGCCACGTACGCCTGCATCGGGCGGCCGAAGCGCAGACGGACCCAGTCGCTGAGCGTCACGCCTTCCGGTGCGGCGGCGCGGACGCGCGGTCCGAGCCACGCCAGGGCGATGAACGGCAGCCCGGCCGCCACGCCGTAGCCGACGACGGCCGCGATGTCGATCGTCGCACCGACTTCGGGCGGGCTGAACAGGATCCAGGCGCCGAGCCCGGACGAGAAGAACGACAGGGCGAGCGGCCACGCGCCCTGGGTGTTGCGCGCGCTCAGATAGGCGTCGCGGTCGGCCACGCCGCGGCGGCCGGCGGACCAGCCGACGAGGCCGACGGCGGCCATGACGGCGGTGGTGATCGCGAGGGCAAGGGCGGGGGGCATGGTCATGACTCCTGGATCACGGGGAGGGGCCGGCTCACGGTGTCCGCGAGGGCCGAGGTCAGGCGTCGACGTAGGCCGCGAGGTGCTCGCCGGTGAGGGTGGTGCGGGCGGCGACGAGTTCCGCGGGGGTCCCCTCGAACACGATCCGCCCCCCATCATGCCCCGCCCCCGGCCCGAGGTCGATGATCCAGTCGGCGTGCGCCATTACGGCTTGGTGGTGCGCGATGACGATGGCCGACTTGCCGGCGTCGACGAGGCGGTCGAGCAGGCCGAGCAGGTTCTCGACGTCGGCGAGGTGGAGGCCGGTGGTCGGCTCGTCGAGGACGAAGACATCGCCCTTCTCGCCCATGTGGATGGCCAGCTTGAGCCGCTGGCGCTCGCCGCCGGACAGCGTCGTGAGCGGCTGGCCGAGGCTGAGGTAGCCGAGGCCGACGTCGGCGAGGCGGCCCAGGATCTTGTGCGCGGCCGGCGTCTTCGCCTCGCCCCCACCGAAGAACGCTTCGGCCTCGGTGACCGACATCGCGAGCACCTCGCTGATGTCGCGGCCGCCCAGGTGGTACTCCAGCACGGATGCCTGGAAGCGCTTCCCCTCGCACTCCTCGCACGTCGTGGCGACGCCGGCCATCATCCCGAGGTCGGTGTAGATCACGCCGGCGCCGTTGCAGGTGGGGCAGGCGCCCTCGGAGTTCGCGCTGAACAGCGCCGGCTTCACGCCGTTGGCCTTCGCGAATGCGGTGCGGATGGGGTCGAGCAGGCCGGTGTACGTGGCCGGGTTGCTCCGGCGTGAGCCGCGGATGGGGGTCTGGTCGACGGACACGACGCCCTCCCGGATCGACACCGAGCCGTGGATCAGCGAACTCTTGCCCGAGCCGGCCACACCGGTGACGACGACGAGCACGCCGAGGGGGATGTCGACATCGACGTCCTGCAGGTTGTGGGCGCTGGCGCCGCGCACTTCCAGCGCGCCCGACGGCGTCCGCACCGCCGGCTTCAGGGCGGCCCGGTCGTCCAGGTGCCGCCCGGTCAGCGTGCCGCTCTTCCGCAGTCCGGAAACGGTGCCCTCGAACACGATCTCGCCGCCCGCGGTGCCGGCGCGCGGGCCGAGGTCGACGACGTGGTCGGCGATCGTGATCGTCTCCGGCTTGTGCTCCACGACGAGCACGGTGTTGCCCTTGTCGCGCAGCCGTAGGAGCAGCTCGTTCATCCGCTGGATGTCGTGCGGGTGCAGCCCGATGGTCGGCTCGTCGAAGACGTAGGAGACGTCGGTGAGCGAGGAGCCGAGGTGGCGGATCATCTTGACGCGCTGCGACTCGCCGCCCGAGAGCGTGCCCGAGGGTCGGTCGAGTGAGAGGTAGCCGAGCCCGATCTCGACGAACGAGTCCAGGCTGTGCCGCAGCGCCCCGAGCAGAGGCGCCACCGACGGCTCGTCCAGACCGCGCACCCACGCGGCCAGATCGTTGATCTGCATGGCGCAGGCGTCGGCGATGTTGACTCCGTCGATCTTCGACGATCGAGCCGCCTCGCTCAGCCGCGTGCCGCCGCAGTCGGGGCACGTCGTGAACGTCACCGCCCGCTCGACGAAGGCGCGGACGTGCGACTGCAGGGCGTCGACGTCCTTGGACAGGAACGACTTCTGGATCTTCGGGATCAGCCCCTCGTACGTCAGGTTGATGCCCTCGACCTTGATCTTCGTCGGTTCCTTGTACAAGAGGTCGTGGAGCTCGCGCTTCGTGTATGCGCGGATCGGCTTGTCCGGGTCGAAGAAGCCGCAGCCGCGGTAGATGCGGCCGTACCACCCGTCCATGCTGTAGCCGGGGATCGTGAGCGCCCCCTGGTTCAGCGACTTGCCGTCGTCGTACAGCGCGGACAGGTCGAAGTCGGTCACGCTGCCCATGCCCTCGCAGCGCGGACACATGCCGCCGGTGATGGAGAAGGTCCGTTTCTCCGCCTTGCTGTTCCCGCGCTCGACGGTGATCGCCCCGCTGCCGTGGGCCGAGGCGACGTTGAACGAGAATGCCTGGGGCGAGCCGATGTGCGGCTGCCCGAGCCGGCTGAAGAGGATCCGCAGCATCGCGTTGGCGTCGGTGGCGGTGCCGACGGTGGAGCGGGTGTTGGCGCCCATCCGCTCCTGGTCGACGATGATCGCCGTCGTCAGCCCGTCGAGGACGTCGACGTCCGGCCGCGCCAGCGTCGGCATGAAGCCCTGCACGAAGGCGCTGTAGGTCTCGTTGATCATCCGCTGCGACTCCGCGGCGATCGTGTCGAACACCAGCGAGCTCTTGCCCGAGCCGGAGACGCCGGTGAACACCGTCAGCCGGCGCTTCGGGATCTCGAGGCTGACGTCCTTGAGGTTGTTCTCGCGCGCGCCGTGCACGCGGATCCGGTCGTGCGTGTCGGCAATGTGCGGCGCAGGCGACTGCGCGTCCGTCCTCGTGGTCGTGCCCATGGTTTCTCCATCCGTGTTGAGCGGAGCCGGCTTCGAACACCGCAACAGACTCTCGTGCTGATTCTCGTGCGCCGGCGCGGTCGCGGCAACTGTCGCCGTCCACCCGATCGGCGCTGTCGGCCGGGGTGGTACGTGGATCGGCGGACACCGCCATCCTTTGATCCCCCCATGTTCGGCGCATGCCCGTATCCCGCCGCCCGGCGGGTCGTTTTAGATGGGCATAACTCCGCTACCCGCGGAGACTGTTTGCGTGTATTGCCGCCCCGTGTTCCGCTCGGCGACCGCCTCCCCGCTTTCTGTCGGGGCGACTTTCTGCCGGGAGGATCGGGCAGTACCAGCCACCCAGCGTATGCGCCGGGAGGTTTCCGTCGGTGCAAGGAAGGTGTTCCCGGTGCACAACATGCTTCATCACGCCCAAGGTGCGTCTCGCTGGCGCGCCATCGTCGTTGGTACATCGCTACTGGCCGGGGCCGCGATCTGGTTTGCGCCGGCGCCCACCACGGGCAAGCGGATGGAGCCGTACGCGCCGGCGGGCGTGGCGCGGACGGACGCGTTCTCGGCGTGGCCGACGACGTGGACGTCGATCGCCACGGACGGCGACGAGGGCGGCTGCGATGCGCACCGCAACGTCCTCGAGTCCTTCTACGCCGCCGACACCGAGTACATCTACCTGCGGCTGACGAACGTGGATCCCGCCGGCTGGCCGAGCGCCAATCCCGCCGGTGACGCGCGCTACAAGTGGTTCCTCGACACGGTGGGCATGGATGCGGTGCTGAGCGGCGGCAGCGTCACCGGTGCCGAATGGCAGCTCATCGTCGAGGACCTCTGCGTCGCGCCCGACTGCACGCTGGGCCGGGACCTGCTCGGCGAGCAGACGCTCATGGACGATCTGGCGAACATCGGGTTCACGGCGCGCTGGGCTGCCAACAGCCCGCCCGACTACACCGACAACGGCATCGGCAGCGCCGATTGGGTGCGCGTGCTCGGTACCGGCACCCCCGGCGGCGGCGGGCCGCAGGGCATCACGACCGACCCGGACATCGGCTTCCGCGTCGACGGCAACAACCTCGACATGTACGTCAGCAAGGCTTCCATCGGCAACCCGGCCACGCTGCGCGTCCTGTGGTCGACGGACAACCAGGATCCGAACCTCGACTCCGCACCGAACTGTGACAAGCCCGATTCGGACACGTTCCAGGTGATCGTGGCTTCGACGCCGACGCCCACGAGCACGATCACGACCACGCCGACGCCGACGGAGACGCCGACCATCACGCCGACGAGCACGGCGACCCAGACGCCGACAAGCACGCCGACGAGCACGTCCACCAGCACCTCGACGAGCACGTCCACGAGCACGTCCACCAGCACGTCGACGAACACGGCGACGAGCACGGCGACCAGCACGCCGACGAATACCCCCACGGTAACCCCGACGCCGATCCCGGTCGGCGACCTGTCGATCCTCAAGATTGCCAGCGCGCCCGTTGTCGTCGCCGGAACGAACTTGGTCTACACCCTGAACGTCGCGAACGGCGGGCCGCTCGATGCGATCAACACCGTCGTCGTCGACGATCTGCCCGCCGGCACGTCGTTCGTGACCGCGACGACGACGCAGGGCGCGTGCGCGCTCGTCCCGACGAACCGGGTGCAGTGCAACCTGAACACGGTGCCGGACGGCGGCTCAGCGACGATCACGATCACCGTCCTCGTCGGAGCCGGTGTCCCGGCGGGGACCGTGCTCTCGAACCCGGCCCAGGTCTCGAGTGACGCACCGGACAACAACAACGCGAACAACATCTCGCGCGCCGACGTCGTCGTCGCGGCCGCGTCCAACGTGCTCGTCACGAAGACCGACGACCCCGACCCCGTCCTGGCCGGCAACATCGTCGAGTACCGCATCACGGCCCGGAACCTTGGCCCGTCCGTCGCGCGCAACTACCGGCTCGTCGACAACCATGGCCCAAGCCTGGCGTTCCTCACGTTCGACTCCGCGACGGTCAGCCCGGCCGGCAGCTGCGTCTTCAGCCTCGTGGACGGCGGCGTGCGCTGCAGCCTCGGCGACCTGCCGGTCGGCGTCCTGTACGTGGCCACCGTCCGGTGGCGCGTGAACGCCAACACGCCGAACCTCACGGTCCTGAACGACACCGTCAGCCAGTTCGCGGACTCGCCGATCACCCTCGACGGCGCGAGCGACCCGTCCGAGAGCACGACGGTCAACACGGCCGCCGACCTCGCCCTCGACAAGACCGTCCAGCCCAGCACGGCGGTGGCGGGCGAGGTCGTGAAGTGGACGATCACGGTACGGAACCTCGGCCCGTCGGATGCGCCGGGCGTCCAGGTCGTGGACACGCTGCCGACCGGCTTCCTGTTCCTCTCCGACAGCGATGCGTGCGTCGAGGGCCCGATCGGCACGCTGACGTGCAGCCTCGGCACGCTGGCGGCCGGCGCGGTCACCTCGTTCGACGTCTTCACGCAGATCGACCCGAGCCGGGCGCCCGGCCCGGCGGTGAACAGCGCCGTCGCGTTCAGCCTGGCGTCCGATCCGGCGCTCGCCAACAACTCCGACACGGCCGAGATGACGGTCGGCGCGCGAGCCGACCTCCGGGTCATGAAGATGGCCGTCCCGAACGGCCCGGTGCCCGCCGGCCAACAGATCGTCTACACGATGATGGTCGACAACCTCGGGCCGTCGTACGCGAGCAACGTCACGCTGCTCGACGCGATCACGTCGAGCGGCACATTCACCGTCAACAGCATCCTCAGCGACCGCCCCGCCACGTGCGTGCCGGCGACGCCGGCCGTGGGCAGCAACATCAACGTCAACTGCGCGCTGACGAACCCGCTCGAGCCCGTTTCGGTCGGCAGCGGCCGCTGGACGGTGACCGTCGTCGTGACGGCCAACGGTGCCCAGACGATCAACAACGTGGCCACGGTGGCCAGCACGACGCCCGACCCGAACCTGGCGAACAACAAGGACGCCCTCAGCCGCGGCGTGACGGACGTCGCGGATCTGGCGATCACGAAGGTGCCGGAGCCGGGGCCATACGTAGCCGGCCGACCGACGTCGTACCTGCTGACCGTCACGAACGCCGGCCCGTCCACCGCGCACAACGTCGTCGTCACGGACAGCCTCGACCCGCGGCTGACGTTCATCAGCGCGGTCGCGTCGCAGGGTTCGTGCGGCCACGCGGCCGGCGTCGTCACGTGCAACCTCGGCAACATCCCGGCCCTCGGCGGCGCGACGGTGACGCTGAACGTGGCGATCGACCCCGACGTCGCCCAGGGCACCGACATCGCGAACACGGCGGTCGTCCGGAGCGATGACCCGGATCCCGACTTCAGCGACAACGTCGACACGGCGACGATCCGAATCCGGGCGCGGGCGGACGTCGCGATCACCAAGACGGATGCACCGGACCCGGTCGTCGCCGGCAATCTGCTGGTCTACAACCTTGCCGTGACGAACGACGGGCCAAGCACCGCCGCCAACACCGTCGTCAGCGACCCGCTCCCGGCGCAGGTGATGTTCCTTTCGGCGACCGTCGCGGGCAACCTGGGCGCGTGCGGCTACAACGTCGGGACGCACACCGTGTCCTGCAGCCTCGGCGACCTCGCCCCAGGCGCGGTTCGCACGATCACCGTTACGGTCCAAGTGAAGCCGGGCACGCCGCCGGGGATCATCAACAACACCGCCGACGTCGCGAGCGACACGATCGACCCCGACGCCGCGAACAACAGCGATACCGAGCCGACGACCGTCCAGGCCGCGGCCGACCTCAGGCTCGACAAGACGGTGGACCCGGTGACGGCGGTGGCCGGTGACAGCGTGAAGTGGACGGTCAAGGTGAGCAACCTCGGCCCGTCGGACGCCCAGGCGGTGAGCGTGGTGGACACGCTGCCGGCGGGCTTCGTCTACGTCGCGAACACGGACGCGTGCGTCCAGGGCCCGCCGGGCACGCTGACGTGCAGCCTCGGCACGCTCTCGGCCGGGGCGACGACGTCGTTCGATGTCCACACGGTGGTGGCGGCCGCGGTCGCGCCGGGGACGTACATCAACAGCGCTACGGCGTCGTCGCCGACGGCGGATCCGACGCCCGGCAACAACACGGACACGGCGTCGGTGGCGATCGTCGCGCGCGCCGACCTCAAGATCACCAAGTTCGCGTCGCCGGCCGGACCGGTGCCGGCGGGGACGCCGATCCTCTACACGTTCCACGTGGACAACCTCGGCCCGTCGGCGGCGAGCGGGGTGGAGCTGACGGACGCGATCACGTCCAACGGGAACTTCGTGATCAACAGCATCGTCAGCGACCGCCCGGCGACGTGCACGCCGGCGACGCCGACGGCGCCGGCCGGCAGCCGGACGGTGAACTGCGTGCTGACGGGCGCGCTCGAGCCGCAGTCGGCGGGCACGGGGCGCTGGACGGTCACGGTGTCGGTGACGGCGAACAGCGGGCAGACGCTGAACAACCTCGCCACGGTGGAGTCGACGACGCCGGATCCGAACCTGGCGAACAACATGGACATGGCCAGCCGGACGGTGAACGACCTGGCGGACCTGGCCGTCGTGAAGACCGGGCCCTTCCTGCCGGTGGCCGCGGGCAACAACGCCACGTTCACGATCGTCGTGACGAACAACGGCCCGTCGACCGCGACGAACGTCGTCATGGGCGACGACCTGCCCGCCGGCCTGATCTTCGTGAGCGCTGCCGCCACCGGCGGCGGCGCGTGCGCGCTCGTGCCGACGAACCGTGTGGAGTGCGCCTGGGGCTCGATCCCGAACAGCGGGGTCCGAACGGTCACGCTCGTCGTGACCGTCGACCCGAACGTGCCCGGCGGGAGCGTGATCCACAACACGGCCGTCGTGAACAGCGACACGCCGGACCCGAACATCGGCAACAACCTGGACGGGCAGGATCTCGCCGTCGCCGCCGTCGCCAACCTGGCGATCGTCAAGACGGACACTGCCGACCCGGTCCTCGCCGGCAACCTGCTGACCTACCAGCTGATCGTCACGAACCTGGGCCCGAGCGCCGCGCCGAACACGAACGTGATCGACAACCTGCCGCCCCAGACGACGTTCGTCAGCGCGAACACCGCCAACGGCACGTGCAGCCACGACGCCGGCCTCAACCGCGTGCAGTGCAACCTCGGCACGCTGCAGCCCGTCACGTTCCGCCTGATCACGATCACGGTGCGGGTGAACCCCGGCACGCCGCCGGGGCTCATCAACAACACGGCGTCCGTGCTGAGCGAGGCGCTCGATCTGAATCCCGCCAACAACAGCGACAGCGAGCCGACGACCGTGCAGGCGGCGGCCGACCTGCGGCTCGTCAAGACGGTCGATCCGGCCGTGGCCGTGGCCGGCGGTACCGTGAAGTGGACGGTCACGGTCCACAACGACGGACCGTCGGATGCCCAGAACGTCCAGGTCGTCGACGTCCTGCCGGCCGGCTTCATGTTCCTGTCGGACAGCGACGGGTGCGCGGAAGGCCCGGTCGGGACGCTGACGTGCAGCCTCGGCACGATCCCCGCCGGCGGCAGCGCGTCGTTCGACATCTACACGATGGTCGGCGTCGGGGTCGCGAGCGGAACGTACGCCAACACGGCCGCGGCCGACAGCACGACGCCCGATCCGAACCCGGCCAACAACACCGACACCGCCGACGTGACCGTCAAGAGCCGCGCCGACCTGCGGGTCATCAAGATCGCTTCGCCGTCCGGCCCCGTGGCGGCCGGCCAGCTGATCACGTACCTGCTCGTCGTCGACAACCTCGGCCCGTCGGCCGCCACGGGCGTGACGCTCGTGGACGCGATCAGCTCCAACGGGCTGTTCGATCTCGTCGGCGTGAACCCGAACTTCGACGGCAACCGGCCGACCGCCACGTGCGCCCCGCTCGGGCCGCTCGTCGGCGTCGGGGTCGTGAACATCAACTGCAGCCTGAACGCCGGCGTCCTCGAGCCCTTCGGCCCGGCCGGGACCGGCCGCTGGCGGGTCGAGGTCCGGCTGCGCGCGAACGGCGCCCAGACCATCAACAACATCGCCACCGTCGCCCACAACGGCGACGATCCCGACTTGTCGAACAACGTCGACGAGCTCTCGCGCGACATCGACGACGTGGCCGACCTTTCGATCGCCAAGACGGACGACCCCGATCCGGCCACCGCCGGCGGCCCGCTCAGCTGGGAGCTGACCGTCACGAACGCCGGCCCGTCGATCGCGACGAACGTCGTCGTCGTCGACACGGCGCCGCCGGGCGTGACCGTCACGTCGGCGACGGTGCCGGGCGGGTCGTGCGCGGTGGTCGGCGACCAGATCACATGCAACCTGGGGTCGATGGCGCCCCTTTCCAACCGCGTCGTCTCGATCGCGGCGACGGTGAACGCCAGCATCCCGTCCGGCACGACGCTGATCAACAGCGCCACGGTGAACTCGGACACGTACGACCCGAACACGTCGAACAACGTCGACAGCGAGCCCACGACCATCGTCGGTTCGGCCGATCTGTCGATCACAAAGTTCGACCTGATCGACCCGGCGACGGCAGGTGAAGCACTGTCGTACTATCTGGACGTCACGAACGGTGGACCCAGCGTGGCGGTGGATGTCAAGGTCTTCGACTTGCTGCCGGACGGAGCGAACTACGTCAGCGCCATCGCGCCGGGCGGTACGTGCGCCTATGAGACCGGGCCGAGGATCGTCAACTGCCAGCTCGGTGACATGGCATCCGGTGAGCAGCGTTTCATCGTGGTCAACGTCGTGCTCGACGCCAGCATTCCCGATGGCACGATCCTGGTGAACCGGGCGGTGGCGAGGACGGACACGTTCGACCCCAACCAGGCCAACAACGAGGACAGCGAAACGACGACGGTCCTCGCCTCGGCTGACCTGCGCCTCGACAAGTCGGTCGACCCGGCGACGCTCCTGGCCGGCGACACCGTGCACTACACGATTCAGGTGACGAACGACGGCCCGTCGGACGCACAAGCGGTGACCGTCGTCGACACGCTGCCGGCCGGGTTCACGTTCCTCCACGATACGGACACCTGCGCCGAGGCGCCCGCCGGCACGCTGACGTGCACGCTGGGCACGCTCGTCGCCGGCGCCAGCACGTCGTTCGACGTCTACGCGTCTGTCGACGTCGACACCGCGGCGGGCGTCTACACGAACAGCGCGACGGTCGCGAGCCCGACCGGCGATCCCGACCCCGCCGACAACACCGACAGCGTCGACGTCAGCGTCCTGACGAGCGCCGACCTGCGGATCACGAAGACCGCCGTGCCGTCCGGCCCGGTGGACGCCGGCGACACGATCGACTACACGATCTATGTCGACAACCTCGGCCCGTCGGCCGCGGTCGGCGCCGTCATGCGCGACGCGATCACCTCAGACGGGCGGTTCGACCTCCTCTCCGTGACGACGAGCCGACCCGCCGTCTGCGCGCCGATCTCGGCCGCGAACATCTCGTCGACGACGATCAACTGCACGCTGACGGGCGCCCTCGAGCCCGTCGGTGTCGGCGGCGACGGGCGCTGGCGGATCACCGTCCGGCTGCTCGTCACCGAGGCGCAGACGATCAACAACGTCGCCACGATCGACGCCGACACGCCGGACCCGGACGTGACGAACAACATCGACGAGCTGACGCGCGACGTGACGGCGATCGCCGATCTGTTCGTCGACAAGACGAGCGTGGCGATCCCCGACCCGCTCGTGGCCGGTGGGCAGATCGTGTACACCGTCGTCGTGACGAACGGCGGGCCGAGCACCGCGGACAACGTCGTCATCGCCGACCGCCTGCCGCCCGGCATCACGGTCACGGACTACGTCGCCACCGACGCCGAAGACGGTCCGGTCGGGTGCACGACGGGCACGCCGGGCTCCGCGTCCGATCCGCTGCGCTGCGGCTTCGGCCCGCTCGATGTGGGCGACTCGGTGACGGCCGTGTTCACCGCCACCGTCGACAGCGACCTGCCGGACGGGACGGTGCTCGAGAACGATGTCGTGGCCGCGTCGGACAACCCGGATCCGGACATCGGCAACAACTTCGATTCGACGCTGGATGAGGTGACGACGTCAGCGGACGTGGGCATCATCAAGCGCGACGCGCCGGATCCGGTGACGGCCGGCGAGGAGCTGAGCTACGGCCTGACCGTCACGAACGACGGGCCGAGCACGGCGCGCGACGTCGAGGTGCGCGATCCGCTGCCGCCTGGGACGACGTTCGTCGATGCCAGCGTCGCCGGCGGGACGTGCGCCTACGCGGCCGGTCCGCACGTCGTCGTGTGCCAGCTGGGCGACGTGGCGGCGGGCGGCGCGCGCTTCATCGTCGTCAACGTCGTCGTCGACGCCGACGTGCCGAACGGCACCGTGCTCCGGAACACGGCCACTGCGACCTCGACGACCGCCGATCCGGACCCCGGCAACAACGTCGACAACGCGAACACGACGGTCGCCGCAACGGCCGACCTGTCGATCGACAAGAAGGCCGCCGGCAGCGGCGTGCCGGGCAGCGAGATCCTCTACACGATCACGGTCACGAACCACGGACCATCCGAGGCCCAGGCCGTCCAGGTCCTCGAGATGCTCCCGGCCGGCGTGACCTACGTCTGGGACGACGACAACTGCGCCGCCGGCGGCAGCCCGTGCAGCCTCGGCAACATCGCTGCAGGCGAATCGGTGACGTTCCACGTGGCCGTGAGCGTGAACCAGAATGCCATCGGCGTGCTCGAGAACGGCGTGCGGGTCGTCTCGACGACGCCCGATCCGGATCTCACGAACAACACGGACATCGCCGACGTGACGGCGCGGCCGACGGCCGACATGCAGATCATGAAGTACGGCGTGCCGGAGGCGGCCACGACGGGCGAGCCGATCACGTTCACGCTGCTCGTGCAGAACCTCGGCCCGGGCCTGGCCCGCAACGTTGTCGTCGTCGACACGTTCATCGCCGACGGCGCCTACCGGATCGTCGACATCAACGGCGCCACGTGCACGCCGGGCCTCGGGGCATTCACCGGCAACAGCGTCCACACCTGCCAGCTGGGCGACATGGCGGCCTTCACCCAGCGGCTGGTGGAGTTCGTCGTCACGACGACGGACAGCACGGTGATCACGAACGTCGCGGCCGTCCGCAGCGACGCCGAGGATCCCAACCTGTCCAACAACAAGGACGACGAGACGATCCACGACATCCGGCAGGCGGCCGACCTGCGCGTCGAGAAGACGAGCCGCGGCATCCCGGGCCCGGGCGTCGTGGCTGGTGGCGACATCGAGTACACGATCGTGGTCACGAACGACGGCCCGTCGACGGCCACTCTCGTGCAGGTGCTCGACCGGCTGCCGAACGGCATCGTCGTCACGGGCTTCAGCACGACCGGCCCGGACGGCGAGTCGAGCTTCGGCTGCACGACGGGCATGCCCGGCTCCGCGATCGACCAGTTCACGTGCAACGTCGGGACGCTGGCGTCCGGCGCGTCGGCGGAGATCGTCTTCACGGCCGACGTGAACGTGAACCTGCCGGACGGCACGATCCTCGAGAACGACGTCCTGGTCTGGTCGGACAACATCGACCGCGACCCGACGGACAACCGCGACACGACGCTGGACGTCGTCGGCACGAGCGCCGACCTGTCCGTGCAGAAGTTCGGCTTCCCCGGTCCGGTGCGTGCCGGCGAGATCACGAGCTACGACATCGTCTACCAGAACGCCGGGCCGTCGGCCGCGCGCGACGTGATCCTGACGGACGTGCTGCCGCAGTACCTCGATCCGATCAGCGTGTTCGTCGTCGACGGCCTGAACGCCTTCGACTCGGCGACGTGCCACATCCGCACCGGCGATCCGGTGCTGGTGGGCTCGATCGTCTGCGAGCTCGGCAACGTTCCGGCCGGTCAGGGCGGCCGGATCGTCGTGACGGCGCGCGTGCGCACGGATGCGCCGGCCGGCGTCGTGACGAACACCGCCTTCATCGCCTCCGACACGGCCGATCCGGTCCTGGCGAACAACAACAGCACCTTCAACACGACGATCGCCCAGGCCGCCGATCTGGCGATCACCAAGCGGATCCTCGGCGTCCCGGTGGCCGGGCAGCCGATCGTCTACGAGATCGTCGTGTCCAACCTCGGCCCGTCGGCCGCGACGGCCGTCCAGGTCGTCGACACGTTCTCGGCCAACCAGTCCTACAGCTGGGACACGGACAGCTGCAGCCCGAGCGGCCCGAACCAGATCACGTGCAGCCTCGGCACGATCCCGGCCGGCGGTTCGCGCACCTACCAGGTGACGTTCAACGTCGCCCCGAACAGCGCGTTCCAGGACGCGACGAACGCCGCGACGGCCTCGGCCGCCCAGACCGACCCGAACCCGGCGAACAACACGAGCGCGACGCGCGTGCCGATCCGCGGCATCTCCGACCTGCGGATCACGAAGTTCGGCAAGCCGGACGCCGAGGTCCGCCAGAGCGGGCTGCTCACGTACACGATCCTCGTCGAGAACCTCGGCCCGAGCGATGCCTCGAACGTCGTCGTGCGCGACACGATCGCCTCGGACGGCAACTACGAGGTCGTCAGCATCACCGGCGCGACGTGCGTGCCGGGTCCCGGGATCTACCTCGGCAACGTGACGATGGACTGCACGCTGCCGGGCCCGCTGGCGGCGTTCGCCCAGGCGTCCATCCGGATGGTCATCCGCCCGATCGAGGCGCGCAGCATCAACAACTTCGCCGCGGTCGGCTCGCGCAACACGGATCCGGACCGCTCGAACGACAGCGCGACCGTCGAGCACGACATCACCGAGCTGGCCGACCTGCAGGTCACGAAGACCGCGGCGCCCAGCCCGGCGGTGGCGGGCGGGACCGTCGTCTGGACGATGCAGGTCACGAACAACGGCCCGGGCATCGCCGAGAACGTCGTGTTGATGGACCGGCTGCCGGGCGGCATCGTCGTCACCGGCTTCAACGCCGCCCTGCCGCTTGGCGCCGTGGGCGGGTGCACGACCGGCGCGGCCGGCAGCGCGATCGACCAGCTGAAGTGCAACCTCGGCACGCTCCTGAACGGCGAGAGCGCCACCGTGACCGTCACGGCCGTCGTCGATGCGAGCCTCCCCAACGGCCACATCCTCGAGAACGACGTCATGGTGTCGTCCGACGTGCTGGACGCCTTCAACGCGAACAACCGCGCCACAACGCTCACGCCGATCAGCGCGGCGGCCAACCTGTCCATCGCCAAGAGCGCGGCGCCGAGCCCGGCCACAGCCGGCCAGCCGCTGCTGTACACGCTCACGATCGGCAACGGCGGACCGTCGACGGCCCAGAACGTCGTCGTCGTGGACACGCTGCCGGCCGGGGTGACGTTCGTAGGTGCCGTGGTGATCGGGCAGCCGGGCGCGACGTGCGCCAACGTGCCCGCCGGCAGCGTGACGTGCCAGCTCGGCGACGTCCAGCCGAGCCAGCTCGTGACGGTCTACATCCACACGATCGTCAACCCGGGCTTCTCCGGCAGCCTGACGAACACGGCCGTCGTGCGGTCGGACACGTTCGACCCGTCGCTGGCGAACAACACGGCCACGACGGTGACGCCGGTCAACGCCACGGCCGATCTCTCGATTGTCAAGCTGGCCGACCGGCTCGTCGTGACGCCCGGCCGCAACTTCCGCTACACGATCACGGTCCGCAACAACGGCCCGTCGGACGCGTTGAACGTCCAGGTGCTGGACACGCTGCCGGCCGGAGTCACGTTCGTGGCGGACCAGGACAACTGCACGGCCGCCGGTCAGAACGTGACGTGCAACCTCGGGACGCTGCTCGCCGGCCAGACGGTGCAGTTCGACATCGAGGTTGCGGTTGCGGCCTCGGTCCTCGACGGCGTGCAGCTGCTGAACAACGCGCGGGTGACGTCCAGCACGCCGGACCCGGTGGCGGGCAACAACACGTCGGTTGCCGAGGTCGTGACGCGCCGCGTGGCCGACCTGTCGGTCCGCAAGTTCGGCAAGCCGGACGGCCAGGTGCGCACCGGCGAGGACTTGATCTACACGATCCTCGTGGACAACTTCGGTCCGTCCAACACCGCCAACGTCGTCGTCCAGGACATCCTCAAGGCGGACGGCCAGTTCGAGTTCCGCTCCGTGACGGGCGCGACGTGCGTGCCGGCGCCGATCCAGACGGCGAACCAGTCCCTGACGCTCGCCTGCACGATTGGGAGCATCCCGGCCGGCACGACGGCGCAGGTGACGATCGTGGTCCGGAGCCTTACATCCAAGAGCATCAACAACGTCGCCACCGCGCGCTCGACGGACGCCGAGGACCCGAACACATCGAATAACACGGGCTACGTCGAGCACGACATCACGCAGTTGGCCGACATGTCGATCACGAAGTCGGCGACGGGCGAGGTCGTGAACCCGGGTCCGGCGAACTGCGGGCTGCTCACGACGCTCACCCCGAACGCGGTGACGGCCGGCCGGAACCTGACGTATGTCCTCACCGTCACGAACAACGGCCCGAACGCCACGGAGAACGTCGTCGTCCGCGACCGGCTGCCGGCCGGCTTCGCGGTCACGAGCATCACCGTCGGCGGCGGCGGGACGTGCAACGCGGGCACGCCGGGCTCGGCGCTGGACGTCGTGACGTGCGGCCTCGACGGCATGACATCCGGTCAGTCCAAGACGATCACAATCGTCGGGCGGACGGACCCGAACCTCTCAGGCGGCCTGCTGTTGGTGAACGACGCGAACGTCACCTCGGCGCTGCTGGACGCGAACAACGCGAACAACTACGCCCACAACCTGACCACCGTGTCCACGGCGGCCGACCTGGCGATCACGAAGACGGCCGAGCCGCCGGTCGTGATCGCGGGCCAGACGGTGCTGCAGTACACGATCATGGTGACGAACAACGGCCCGAGCCTGGCGCAGGCGGTCAGCGTGGTGGACACGCTGCCGGCCGGCATCACGTTCGTCAGCGCGTCGGGCGCGGCCTGCCGCCAGAACCCGGCGAACCTGCTCCAGATCACCTGCCAGGTCGGTGACCTGCCGGCCGGCGGGATGGCGACGATCTTCCTGGTCGCCCGGGTGGACGGCATGACGCCGCCGGGCGTCCTGACGAACACGGCAACGGTGACGAGCAAGACCGCCGACCCGTGCGCGGCGAACAACAGCGCCACGGCCAACGTGACGGTCACGCGCGTCGCGGACGTCTTCGTCATGAAGGCGGCGGTCAACGACCCGGCGATCGCCGGCGACCTGATCCGCTGGCGGGTGATGTTCGGCAACAACGGCCCGTCGACCGCGACGAGCGTCCGGGTCGAGGATCTCCTGCCGCTGGGCGTCGTGTTCCAGCGCTGCGAGTCGATCGATCCGAACGACGCGGTGTCGTGTGCGGTGATCAGCGGCGACGGGCTGAACGTCCGACAGACCGTCCGACTCCAGTCGCTGAACATCAAGAACATGGCGATGTTCACCGACCTCGGCGAGCTCAAGGCCGGCGACAGCTACACGTTCGACATCGTCGCGCGCGTCGATCCGGGCTACGTGCTCGACCTGCGCGGCGACGGTGACCCGGGCGAGATGTGCGCGGCCTACGGCCAGGCGACCGGCGGCTACACCGCCTTCGCCCACAACCGGGTCACGATCACCTCGGCCCAGGACAGCGGCCTCGTGAAGAACAACTTCGACGACGTCTGCACCCGGATCAACGGCTTGGCGGATCTCCGGATCGACAAGACGTTGGACAGCTGTGACGTCGTCCTGGGCGGCGATCCGGTGGCCTATGTGATCACGGTGTCCAACCTCGGACCGTCCGATGCGGCCAAGGTCGTCGTCACGGACGTGCTGCCCCAGCAGATCGACATGGCGACGGTCACCGTCGACGCCGGCGGTGGGATGCTGGTCAGCATCAACACCGTCACGCGCGAGGTCACGGTCATGGCCGGCAACGGCGACGGCCAGGTCGGCCGGATCAACGCCGGAACGGCGGCGGTCGTCACGATCCGCGGCACGTGGAAGCCGTCCGACTTCGACTTCGAGGCGACGGACACGGCCTCGGTGGCGACGATCAGGGACAGCGTGACGTGGCCGGGTCTGATGGCGGCCGCCGAGGCGCCCCTCGCCGCGGCGAGGGACACAATCGACGCGCTGCTCGCGGACGACCCGCTGGCGCCGGGCACCAGGACGCCGACGAGGGACCCGGACCTATCGAACAACGCCGTGTCGTTCAAGCACCGCGTGCTGGCGTCGCCCGTGCTGCTGGTCAACAAGACGGTCAGCCTGAACGGCCAGTGCCCGGGCGTCGACGTCCCGGTCATGATCGGCCCCGGCCAGCCCATCACGTACTGCATCGAGCTGACGAACCGCACCAGCCTGCAGATCGAGCCGGGCGCGCTCGTGACGGACACGGTGCGCACGAAGCTCGGCGACCGCATCGTCTTCACGCACAAGGTGGACGGGGCGATCGGGCCGGGCCAGAAGGTCAGCCTCAAGGTGGTGGACCGGTTCACCGCCGCGGAGTGCGGCAACGCGACGAACAACGTCGAGGTGACCGCGTTCCTCCGCGCCGGGCTCGGCGACGTGTGCCTGCGCCCGATCACGGGCAAGGACTCGCACCCGATCATGGTGCCGTGCACGGACGGGGCGACGGGCGCAGACACGCGGATCGGGTTGCCGATCATCAACGGGCCCGGGGACGCGGCGTGCCAGACGTGGATCCAGGTGCAGAATCTCGGCTGCGTGAAGACGAAGGCCCTCGTCGTGTTCTGGGGCGACGCCGGGGCGTGCCCGCCGCAGTCCGCGGGGCCGCTGAAGATCGAGTGCACCGGCCTGCTGCGGCCGGGGAGCGCGTGGTCGATGCTGGGGGACAGCAGCCAGCTGCCGGGCGGGGCGAAGAGCGCGATCGTGTACTCGATGAACGCGGAGGACCTGATCAAGACGCCGCGCGGCAACGACCTGCCGTTCGCGGACGCGGCGTGCGGGTTCCTGTTCCAGTCGATCGTGGGGGACTACCTGGCATGGAGCGAGTTCGACCACGCCTACCGAACGTTCGGCACGTTCCGGTGGATCTTCGACAATGAGAACCTGGCGCCGCTGGAGCTGGACTTCGGGAAGCACCAGGGTCAGCCGCTTGGGGTGGTCGTGAACCAGAGCTGCCCGGACGGGGTGGATCCGAACACGACGAACAACGGCGGCTACGCCGGCATCCCGACGGCGGGCACGGGGACGTACGACCCGCAGTTCGGCGGGTACACGTACTACACACCGCTCGTGTTCGCGACCAAGGGCGGGCTGAACAGCTTGATCGCCATCCAGAATCTCGGGATCGAGTGCTCGAGCCTGGAGATCTACCTGAAGGACCCGGACAACTGCCTGCGGCCGATCATCGGGGACGTTCTGGCCCTCGCCCCGGGCGAGCGGATCAGCTTCGACCCGAACACGGTGGCGGGGCCGGACTGGATGGGGAGCGCGTGGATCCGGGCGACGCAGCCGCTGGCCGTGGCGGTGGCGACGCAGGGGCCCAACCACCTGACGATCTACAACGGCGTGCCGGGGGACATCTACAGCCTCGGCTTCAGCCTCGGCAGCCAGGTGAACTACGCGCCGCTGACGTACTCGGAATACCAGGGCTGGGACAGCGCGATCACGGTACAGAACCTGTCGGCGGTGTACGCGGCCAAGGTGAAGGTGTACTTCCTCGACCGAGGCGGGGACATCATCACGACGTTGGTGGACTGGGTGTGTCCGCGGGGAAGCCAGAGCTTCTTCCTGCCGGTGATCGGCGGGCTGCCGGGGAACTGGGTGGGCAGCGCGCGGGTGGAAAGCCAGGAGTGGGTGACGCCGGGCGGGCCGCAGAACGATCCGCCGCGGGTGCAGTCGGTGATGATGCTCGAGCGCTGGAGCGACCCGGCGCGGACGAGCCGGCGGGAGGCGATCGCGTACAACCTGCTGACGGAGCAGGTGGCGTATGACTGGCAGCTCGGGATCCTGAACGGTGGGACGACGAGCGGCAGCGCGGTGATCGCAATCCCGCTTGTGGCCAAGGGCAACCGCGGGATCACGAGCGAGATCGGGATCACGAACCTGGTGCCGAAGCCGGGCTTCACGGACTTCGCGATCTACTTCTACGACCAGAACGGGCTGATCGACTACTACTGCCAGAAGCTGAACGAGAAGCAGGTGGAGTACATCGACCTGAACACGCAGGGCTTCCTGAGCGGGAACTTCCTGGGCAGTGCGGTCGTGAGCGCCGTGTTCTGGGAGCACGACGTGTTCGACGCGACGGGCACGTTCCAGCGGAACCTCGTCGGGCTCGGCGCGGTGGTCATCGAGCGCGTCGGCGGGACGCAGGGCGGGGCGGACGTGCCGGGCGACGAGTCGAAGGGCTACGAGGGCATCCCGGTCGGCAAGCCGTTCTGTGAGCTGCGGCCGAGTTGTCCGGGCGTGCCGGAGGGCTTCGAACCGTAGTCGCCGGCACGAAGGCGGGCGCCGCCCGCTTCGTTGGATCGCTTCGCGAAGGCCGGTTCCATCCAAAGGAACCGGCCTTCGCTTTGTGACTTGTCGCCGGAACGGATCGGCCGCAGTCTCCGTGCCCTTCCCAGCCGTCCATCTCCGCCTGCAGCGCTGCCACCTTTCGCCCGCGGGGGTGGGAGAGGGCAGGCGCGCCCCAGCGCGCCGGGTGAGGGACCGCGGATGTGCCCATAGGTTGAAGAACGACTACTTGACCGACTCTCTAGCGACCGACCCACGCCACGGGGAGCCGCACGACGTCGTGCTCCGCGGCAAGGTTCGTCGGCACGTCCGTCGGATCGACTGAGGCCGCTGCGGTCGGACGGTCCGTCGATGTCGCCGCGGCCGTCGCAGTTCTCGTCGCCGGCGCGGTCGCCGTCGCCTGCGGCGTCACCGGGTTCATCCCCTCCTCGTACCGCACCTGCGCCGGGATCTTCCCCACCATCGGCGCCAGGTCCGGCCCGATCGCCGGCCAAGGCAGCGCATCGCCCCACCACGCCGGCTTGGCGCTGAGGTACAGCGACGCCGGCAGCGCACGGTCCGCGATGCCCGGATCCCACACCGTCCCATCCGTCACGCTGTCCCAGTTGCCGTGCCGCAGCAGCGTCGCGCGCACGTTCGGGTCGCCGCCGCCGCCGGGCGCGCCGTAGCCGAGGCGCCAGATCGGTTTGAGGGCGGACGGGCCGCTTGCGGGATACGCGACCTCGTACGTGTCAGACTTGCCGGGCGTGCCGAGGATGCAGCCCATGACGGTCATGTACGTGTTCTTGTGTTGGAGGTCCACCGCGTTGTTGTTCGAGGTCGCGACCTCTTCCTTCCAGCCCGTCGAGCGGCAGCGGAAGAACGTCTGATGGCTCGCCGAGCCATGGATGAAGTCGCCCGAGATCTGCGGGCCGATGTTCCCCTCCCAGAGGTTCATCGATGGGTGCGCCGAGTGGTTGAGGGACGGGCCGCCGATGAGCCACCACGGGTCGTCGAAGCGGATGTCCGGCAGGTGGTTGTAGCCGATGACGTTGCCCACTGCCCCGCCCGACGTCATGATCCCGCCGCCGTCCACGTCGTGGACGACGTTGTTCTCGACGAGGTTGGCCGTGGACTGCAGGTCGAGCTGCAGGCCGTAGCCGCGGTCGCGGCCGTAGCCGGCGGCGGCGCCGTGGATCGTGTTGTCGCGCAGCTCGTTCTGCAGGCTTTCGATGTGCCACAGCCCGCGGCGCTTCATCCCGGTGATCTCGACGTCCTTGATCCAGCACTGCTGCGCGCCATCCATCTCGACGATGAAGTCGTTCACGGGCTGTTGCTGGGTCAGCGTGAGGGACTCGACGCCGGCGCGGCGGACCATGCTGCGCGCGCTGACGAGGACGGCCTGCGGGGCGAGGGCGGGGTCGAGGTCGAAGAACAGCGGCAGGCTCAAGGCGACGGTGTTCATCGCCAGCCCGTCGGCGGGGCCGATGCCGACGATCTCGACGAGCTGCCCGCGCGCCCGCATGCCGTTCTCGCGGCTGCAGTACGTGCATGGCCCCTCGCTGCCGACGTGGTCGACGAGCACGCCGTCGTTGCGCTGGTCCACGAGCAGCACGTCGCCGACGGTGATGTCCGTCGTCGCGCTGAGCGTGATCGTCGTCGCGTCCTTGGCCGCACCGACGACGACGTCGTAGGTGCGCTTGCGGTTGAAGACATCGTTGTAGATGCTGCCGCGCATGTCGAGCACGGATCGCGTGCCCGAGCCCTGGTAGCGGATCATCGTTCGCCCTTGCCCGGCGCCGCGGAGCGTCTTGTCGGTCCGCAGGTTGATCGTCGCGGACGTGGCGTACGTCCCAGCCGGCAGGATTACGACTTGCCCGGCGGGACACGCATCGAGCGCGCCTTGGATCGCCGCCGTCGCGTCCGTCCGGCCGTCGCCGAAGCGGGCGGCGTCGAGGGTGGTGCAGACCGTCGTGCGGACGGGGATGCCGCCGGGGATGCCGGCGAGGGACCAGTCGATGCGGCGGGTGGGGGGGAGGGTGACGGTGGTTGTCTCTGCCGTTGTGGCGCGGGCGTGCAGCGCGACCAGGGAGACCGCGACGGCCGTGAGGGCGAGGGTGCGGAGGACCGGATTGGCTCGACTACGCACGTTCGTCCACTCCTTCGAGGGACACGGCGCTCGACGCTGCGCAAGTCGGATCGCTCATTTGTCTTGCGATCACGCGACCCTGACGGTAGAGTATGGGCTGATGGAGGACGAAATGGAAACGATGGTGTCTAGACGCGGTCAGACGGTCATCCCTGCTCTCATCCGCAAGCGGCACGGGATCGAAGAAGGCGACCGGCTGGTGTGGCTGGACGATGGCACGAGCATTCGGGTCGTCCCGGTACCGGCCAATGCGATGGCGGCCCTGCGCGGCAGAGCGCGCGGTGAGTCCCTGTTGGCGGAGCTGCTCGCCAGCCGGGCCGAGGACCGCGGGGATGGCTGAAGCGCGGATGGTGCTCGACACTTCAGCGATTCTCACCCTCCTCGAGGATGAGCCGGGCGCGGAGCGCGTTCAAGTGATCATCGAGCGCGGTACGGCAGTGATCCCGTGGATCGTGCTCCTGGAGGCCTACTACGTGTCCTTCCAGGAGCGAGGACAGGATGAGGCCGACCTGCGCTATGCCCTGATGAAACGGCTGCCGGTCACCTTCGACGACGTGCTGGATGAGCCCCGCCTGTTGACCGCCGGACGGCTCAAGGCCAGCCATCGTTTGTCGTTGGCCGACGCCATCATCGCGGCCGTCACGCTGGCGAACTCGGGCACGCTGGTGCACAAGGATCCGGAGTACGCAGCGATCCAAGATCAGGTGCGGCAGGAAGCGCTGCCGTTCAAGGGCTGACGACGACCGCCTCGACCTCGTTGCTTTGCGACGACCACGTGCGAATCCACGCCCACTCAACCCCCGCCCGTCAACCGTCGCGGCGCCACCAGCCCCCACGCCACCTCGACGTGCTCCCGCAGCTCGTCGTCGCCGATCGCGTCCAGGTTGATGCCGACCCAGCCCCGCACGCCGACGTAGGGCGGGCGGAAGTACACGGCCGGCTCGGCCTCGATGAGCGCCGCCTGCGCGCCGGGCGGCACGGGCAGCCAGACGGCGACACGCGGGTCGTCGTGGTGGTGGTCCGCGAACATGACGTAGACGCGCTTGCCGACGAAGAACGTCGGCGCGCCGTGGGAGGGGCGCTCGGTGGTCTCGGGGAGGGCGGCGCAGATCGTGCGGATGCGGAATAGATGATGAGTGCTCAGATACGGCGACGCTGGCGCGGCGGCGGAGCGGCGTCCGCTTGCGGCCTTATCGTCGGGTGGCAGGGATGGCACGTTTCACCTCGAAGGCAACGTCTCCTGTGCCAACAGGAGCGCGGGGATGGCCGTGAAGTGCGGATCGCGATGGATGAGCACGGCGCCGTACTCGGCGGCGGTGGCGGCGATCAGCGCGTCGACGTATGGCAATCGCGCCGTTGCCGCGCGCCTAAGCTCGATGGCTTTGAGCACGACGGGGAGCGATACCGGGATCACCTCCGTCGCGATCTCGGTCAGCCTGTGCCAATCCTCGTCGAAGTGTTCTTCCGCGCCCTCGGCGTGCAACCGGCCCCAGAATTCGGCCGCCGTCAGCACGCTCATGCCCACGGGCGTACGTTCATCGGACAGCACACCGCGGACGCGTTCGGCCCCCGGCTCGCCGAAGAAGTAGGCCAGCACGGCGGAGGAGTCCAGAAGAACCTTCATGTCTCGGCTGCCTGGTCGTCCTCGTCTTGGACGCGCTCGGCGATCAGATCAGCGACCGGGTCGGCACCGCGGCGGAGATAACTGCGCCCTGCGCCCATCAACGCCGCCGCCAAGCGCGCCCTTGTCGGGCGCGGCGTGGCAATCAGTGTCCCGTTCGGCCCGATCGCCCAGTCCAGCTGGGTGCCGGGCGTCAAGTCCAACGAACGGACGAGTTCAGCCGGCAACGTCACCTGGTTCTTGCCCGTGATCGTCGTAATCATGACCCGAGCATAGGTCAAGGGTTGTACGATGTCAAGGGGATTGCGGCTTCAAGGAGGCTGCATTCAGGACGATCCGATCCACGTTCGTGGTGAGCCGCACGACGTGCACGCGGCGTGCGCGAGCCAGCGACCTACGGCCGGGTGAGGCTGGAGGAGATCGACGCGGCGCGGGCGACGCTGGGCGCGACGAGCGGGGCCGAGGTGACGTCACTGCACTCCAACCACCTGGGCGCGCGGATCGACCGCCGGCGGAACGTCACGCCGGCGGTCGTCCGCCGCTGTCCCTCAGGGCCCGATGGTCCAGGTGCCGCCCCCGGCGGGAACCGAGTACGTGGCGACGACCGTCCCATCGAACGTGGCGGCCAGCCAGCGGTGCTGCACGAACGCCTTCCAGTCGTCGAGCGTCTCGCCGGCCTCGATGATGCCGTAGAGTTCGAGCGAGCAGTCATGGCCGACCCAGTACACCGCCACCGCCGCGCTCGTCTGATTGACCAGAACGAACGGGAGCGCGTTCGTGCCGGTGTCCGGCGAGCAATCCGTCACCGCGGCGGGGAACGGCGGGGGAGGCTTGACGTCGAGCGTGTCCAGCAGCGTGGCCGAGAGCGCGCGATCCGCGTCGTTGGTGACTTCAGCAATGTGGTAGACGGCCGAACCCCCTGCCTGCGGGAAGACGTACTCCCACCGCTCGATGCCCGCCGGCCCGCAACCGGAGCTGCGGCGGACCTGGCCCGAGCCGTGGCGCGGATGGCTGTGCGGCTCGGGGCTTCCGATGGTCGTGCAGTCCGTGGGCTTGAGATTCTCCCATATCGCCGGCAAGTCCAGCGTCCCTCCGGGTGTGCCCGGCCAGTACTGACCGACCACGAAATAGGCCTCACCAGCGGTGCCGGGTTGCTTGCCTACCGCAAGATTCGGGGCCAAGCGCAAGAGCTCGAACCCACCGACATCAGCGCTGGCCCCATGATCGCTCTCGAACTCCCAGCCTTCGGGCGGTGCGGCCGAGGCAATCCGCTTGAGCGGGTCCGTGACCAGCTGTCCCTGATAACCCGCCGCCGTCGCATCCACCGGGGCGGCGGGCAGGGTCGGCGCGGCCGCCGCCGGCGTCGGGTCCGCGACGGCGCTGCCGCCCTGCCCCCGTATCATGAACCACACGCCACCGCCGCCGATGGCCGCCAAAACCAAGCCAGCCACAACCACGACCGGCCACACGCTCCGCTGCGGCGGCGCCGGTCCCCACGAGCCCGGCGGCTGGCCCTGGCCCCACTGGGGCGGCGGCTGATCCGGCCCTGGACCCTGTCCCCCTTGGCCCGGAGTCCCGCTCGACACCATATTCCTATCCTCCCTTGCGCCGCGGCGCGTCAAGTGTGTTGTCGAACGCTACCCGCACTGTGGGGCACCGGTACCTCAGTCGGCACCGATCGAGCCCTTACCCGCAGATGTTATGCGTCCCGCCTCCAGCGGGCACCGTCCAATCCCACGTAGCCGACGCGTTTCGGAAGCGGAATACATGACCCACGAAAGTATCCTCGTCATGCGAGTCGCCGGGCTGAAGAGTATCTACGTGCACCTCGTTACCAGCGTCATCGACCCAGAAGATTTCGACGTCTGGATCAACGCAGGTGCTCACGAAAGTGACCGTGACCGGCTGTAGCGGCACGGCGGTCGGCGGCACGGCGGCCGGCGGCACGGCCGTAGCGGGAACCGCCGTGGCCGGAACGGCGGTGGCCGGAGCGGTAGCGGTGGCCAGCGTCGAGGCCGTGGCGATCGCAGTCCCGGCGGTCGTCGGCTGCCCGGTTGCGGTCGCCTGGCCGGTTGCGGCCGGGGCGGCGCCGGTGTTCGTCGCGGCGGCCGCGGGTGAGGCCGCGGCGGGAGGCCCGCCAACCGTGATCGTCGTCAGCGTGCCGTCGGGCATCCTGACCTCGAACTTCGTGACCGGCTGCGGGGCGGCGCTCACGACGCTGACGCTGCTGGGGTTGAAGTCGGGCCACGAGGTCCCGACGTACACCACCGGCACCTTGGAGGGCACCGGCGGGAGGAGCGGGTTGCCGCAGTAGCAGCGCGCCCGGGGAACCCCGAAGGCGTCGACGAGGATCGCCGAGCCCTTCTGCAGGACGGCCTGGCGAGGCGGGGCCTTTCCGGCGACGAAGCTGTGGTTGGTGACGCGGGTGTCGGCGGTCAGCACCAGCGGCGTGAGCGCGCCGACGTAGGCGGGGATGTCCGCTGCGGTAAGCGCGCGGGTCGTCGGACCGGGCCAGCGCAAGTTGGGATCGGCGTTCTGGGCAGCGACCCAGGCGGCGGCCTTGTCGGGGTTGGCGGACAGGAAGGCGATCATCTGCGCCTTGTCACAGGCCGCATTGTTCTGGGTGCCGCCGTAGAGACCGGGCTGGGCGCCGCTGCTGGCTTGAATGGCCGACTGTGCCGGCGCCGGGACGCGGGTGGTTTCCTTGAGAGCGGGCTTGGCGATCAGGGGATCCGGCGGCGGCGCGACGGGCTGTGCGCTGAACGGATCCGGGCCGACGGCCGCCGCGGGCCCAACCTGAAGGCGGTAACACAGCGCTGGTCGACGCATCAAGATCGAGCGAGGCCGGCAACCTAGGCTCGATGATGACCCGCCTTCCACGAGCGGAGTCGGCCTCGCGCGCCACGGCGTGGGCGTGCCGGCGCTTGTGGAAGGCGCGGCGCCATCGCCGAGGACGATCTCCCGGACCTCGAGGTTGTCCGCCACGCGGTGGAAGCGTCCCGGCCGAGCCGGCGCCGCCCCGACGTGCGGCTTGCCGCATCGCATCCGCTCGCCCGCGACCAAGGGAGTGGCCGTGCTACTGCTGTGCTACGATCGGCGGGGAGACGCGTGGTCGCGCTTGTCCGCTCGCCCAGGACATTACGGCATCATGAAGTTCGCAATGGTCCGTCGCCTCGCTTGGCCGGGCATCCTGGCTGTTGCCGTTATCGTGGGCGCTACCATGTACGCTGACCCCGCCACTGCTGGGCCAGATGACGTTCGTCCCTGCCCCGGGCACGCCCAGCGCGTGGGCGGCGAGTGCGTTGACTCGCCTGCGCGGATCGTCGGCTTCGTGAACCGGAGCGGCGATGGCGTGTCGTCCCCGTTCACCGGGGGCGAGTTGGCGGTGCTGGCGGACGGCGGCCACTACGCGCGGCTCATGGGCTTCGACGGGCATGGCTTCAGCATCGCCACCTCGCCCCTGCCGGGGTTGCGCGCGGGCGGCCTGACGACGCCGACCGCCTGCTTCCTCACCGGCTCGCTGGAGGAGCTGCCACGCGGGCCGTGGCATTGGGAGCTCGACGACCACGAGGAGGCCTTCCTGCACTCGGCCGACCCGGCTTCAGCGGCCATGTTCCGGGACGACGCCGGCGCGGTGGTGCTGGCGTTCCGTCAGGATGTCCGCCTGCTGCCGCACCACTTCGAAGTTCCGGACATGCGGGCGAAGATCAACGCGCGCCTGGCTAAACCCATCACCGGCTACGTCGTGCGCCGGGCCGAGGCGCCGGACGGGCCGTTCGACACGGTCGTGGCCACGCTGCCGGTCCGGGAAACGTCAAGTCCGGTGGCGATCTACCAGCCCGTTGTCCAGCCTGCGCCGGCGGTGGAGGAGACGGCCTGGTATCGGGTGTCGTCGCGCTACGCCGACGGGCGGGAGGTGCCCTACTCGTGGCCGGTGCGCTACTGGGCGGAGGGCGGCAACCTGGGCGGATCGAGCTTCTACGCGGCGGTCGTCTACCGTACCACCACGTCGCGGGTGACCTTCAGCGCCACCTGCGCCACCGGCGGCGCCGTCGGCGACTGCCCGGACAATACGGGCGTGGGCGTGGTGGTGGACTTCAACCGCGATGCCGTGTTCGAACCGGGCCGGCGTTGCGTGCAGGACGCCAATGGCGCCCTCACCGGCGGCTACTGCGAGGCCCTGGCCTTCACCACGCGCGAGGCCGTGGCGGGTGGCTACCGCTATGCCGTCACGCTGGATGTGGCCCCGAACCACCACTGGGACCTTATCTCCAGCTATCGCGTCGTGGACCTTAACACCCACCGCACGCTGGCGCCCTGGGCCACCATCCACGGGCCGGACGGGCCGCGAGTGGTGGAGGCGAGCTTCGATATCGCCAACTTCTCGGGCAGCCCGTTCATGGGCGTCAACAATCGCATCGAGGCGTCGGTGTGGGGCGGGTTGCTGGTGGACCGGTCTTCCGAACCGTGGCTCGCCAGCATCCGCCGACGGCTGGATACCTGCGCGGCGCAGGGCTACGACGGGGTGTTCGTGGACTTCCTGTGGGACTACCTGGACCGGAGCTGGTTCCGTACCAGCGCCCTTCCGGTGGGCTACGACCCGGCGCGGTACGCCCGGAGCGGCGTGGACCTGCTGGCGGCGATCCGCGACGCGAAGCCGGATTTCCACATCGCGTTCAACGGCGTCACCGTGGACCGCAGCGCCGCCAGCACCGACGCCAAGCTGGCGGTGGCGGACCTGGCGTACCACGAGTTCTTCTACAGTGCGCCCGACGGGCGCAAGTCCCTCAGCCAGGTGAGTCGCGATCTGGCCGCCGCCCTGACCCGCACCGCGGCCGGTCATGAGATACTGCTGGGCGTGGGCCTGCCGTCGGACGAGACCGCCGCCGATGTGTGGGAGCGTGTGCGACGCACCATCGGGAACGGCGCGGATCGGGTGAGCTCGTTCGCGCTGTATCTGCTGGTCGCCAACCCCCACATGGAGTACTGGACCGACGTCGAGGTGGGTGGTCCATATATGTGGTTGCACCTGTTCCCCGAGTGGAAGGTGCCCCTTGGTGCGGCGCTCGTGCCCCAGCCTGCAGCCATGCGTGACTTGACCGGCCCCTACCCGGCCGGCGTGTACCGGCGGACCTACGAGAACGGCATCGTTGTGGCCAACCTCGGCTGCGCCGCGCCATGCGCAGTCGATCTCGGGGGCGCCATGTATCGCCTTGCCACCACCGGGGGCTGGGACCCGGCGTTGGGCGAGCTGCCCGGCGCCCCGGTTACCCTGGCTGACGGCGCGGTCCACTACTCGTCCGTGTCATCCCTCAGACTGGCACCCGGTGAGGGCGTCATTCTGCTGGACCGCCTGCCCGATAGCGCTGCCTTCGGGACGCCCACGGCGACGCCGGCGCACACGCGCGCAGTGACGCCATCCGCTCCGCCCGCGGCGACCACACCGTCGGTGCTCCTGCCGGCGCTGCGCCGCGGTCGATAGCCTATTGCGGCCAGGCTCGGGCCATCGGAGGCTTCGCCGCCAGGCCACGGATTGCACCTGGTCGCGGGCACCCGGCTTCCACAACCGCAGCCACGGCCGCCCCGGTTATCCACAGCCCCGTCAGCATACCTTGTCTCTCGAACTCAGCTGTCCAGGCGTAGGGGTCACCCCCGCATGAAGTGACAGCTATACCCCCCCGGATTCTTCACCAGATAGTCCTGGTGATATTCCTCGGCGGGCGTGAACGGCCCCGCTGCGACGATCTGCGTCACGACGGGCCGCGGCCACTTGCCGCCGGCGTCGACCTGCGCCTTCACGGCTTCGGCCGTCCGGCGCTGATCGTCCGTCGTGTAGAAGATCGCCGAGCGGTACTGTGTGCCGATGTCGTTGCCCTGGCGGTTCGTCGTCGTCGGATCGTGCATCTTGAAGAACCAGTTCTCCAGCAGGTCGGCGTACGACAGCACGGCCGGGTCGAAGACGATACGGACGGACTCGGCGTGGCCGGTGGCGCCGGACTTGACGACGGGGTACGTCGGATCGGCCGTCGTCCCGCCGCTGTAGCCGACGTCCGTGTCGAGGACGCCGGGGATGGCGCGCAGGAGGTCCTCCATGCCCCAGAAGCAGCCGCCGGCGAGGATCGCGACCTCGGTGGTCGGTGTGGGCGTGGCGGATGGGTCCGTCGTCGACGCGGTAGCTGGTTCCATCGAAAGGCTCCTGGTTGGGGGTGGAATGGGAGTGGAACGGGAGTGGGATGGAGGTGGGATGGTCGCGGTTGCGTCTATTGTGGGCGGAGGAGTGTTACGTCGCAGCCGCGGACGGGTTGACGCCCCAACAGGCGCGACGTACGCTTCGCGCGGCACATGCGCCGCTGCGCCCAGAGAACGGCTCCCGCCATGGCCGCACCACAAGTCGAAGCACCGGCCGGCAGCCGCCGCGTTGGCGCGCGTGGACGACCGCGCGGCCCTGCAGTCATCGTCCGGAGGCGCGTGCGCCTCGCCCTTCTCGTCGTGCTGCCGACGCTCCTGGCCGTCGCGCCCCACGCATCTGCCCCGGCCCCCGCCAACGCCCAGCCCGCAACGGCCTGGCTACTCGACCACTTCGAGGTACGCCACACGGTCGACGTACATGACGAGGTCGAGACGCGGCGCTACACGACGCCGGGCGGCAACATCGACGCGTTCCCGTTCGGCGGCACGAAGGTCTACACGGGCACGTACCCGACCGGCAAGCTGATCGCCACCGCCACGCTGGCCGTGGAGCTGCCCGACAAGATCACGCCGGGCACGCCGTTCCAGATCGGCGGCGGGGCGACGGGGCAGGTGGGCACGCCCGGGCGCACCGGGCAGACGGCCGCGACGATCGTCGCCTACAACGAGTGTTACGTCCGGGCCGTCTGTTCGGGCGCGCTGAAGAGCCAGTACCTGGACAACATCGAGGGCAAGACCGTCGACCTGGCCGCGCCGCTCGCCGCGCAGAGCGCGACGCTGCGGGCGGACCCGCAGGCCTGGCCGCCGCTGCATGTGGTCATGTTCCGCGGCACGATCGGGACGACGACGCCGGGCGATCCGGTGTGGCGGGTCTACGTCTACGCGTACTACAAGCGGCCGGAGGTCGTCCCGACGCCCATTCCGAGCTACCGCCTCGAGGTCGATGCGGATGCGACGCGCCTGCCGCCCAGCGGTGCCGCGCCGTCGGAGGCCGTCGTCACGGCGTCGATCGTCGATGGCGGCGGCAAGGCCGTCGCGGGCGAGGCGCTCGCGTTCGCCCTCGACCCGCCGGACATGGGCAGCCTGACGACGTCGTCGGGCGAGACGGATGCGGCGGGCGAAGTGCGCGTGCGCTACCGCGCGCCGACGGTCGACGCGCTGCGCGGGCGGGACGGCGTCGCCGTCGTCGTGCGCAATGCCGCGCGCGGGCTCGAGCGGCGCCTCGGCCTGCAGATCGAGCGCTACCGCCTGACGGTGAAGGTCGACCCGGCGGAGGTTCCGATCGAGCCCGTCTGGCGGGCGATCAAGGTCACGGCCGACGTGCTGGACTTCGACGGGCGACCGGTGGCCGGCGACGTCCTGCGGTTCAGCGTCGACCCGCCGGACATGGGTACGTTCGTCGGCGCCACGATGAACAACAACGAGGCGAAAACGGACGGTGCCGGGCGCGTCGAGGCGTTCTACGAGCCGCCGCCGCCGTCCGAGCTGAAGGGCCGCGAGCAGGCGACGGTCCGCGTCGTGAACTTCACGCACGGCGGCGAGGGGGCGGCGGGCGTGCGGTTCATCGGCCTGAAGGTCATCCGGACATGGCCCAAGGCCGATGCGCGGGACATCGTCCTCGAGCCGGACGACACGGTGGACATCGAGTTCGACCGGTCGATCGACCCGGCGTCGGTGACCGAGGACACGCTCCGGCTCGACACGCTCTGGCACGGCGACCTCGGGACGTGGACCGAGTCCTTCGGTAGCGGCGCGAAGCTGCGCGTGACGGCCGACCCGGTGCCGGACGTCGGCCTGATGGTCCGCGTCGTCGTCAAGGGCGGCCAGGACGGCGTGAAGGGCCGCGACGGGAGCGTCCTGGCCGGCGACCACGCGTTCCGCTTCCGGACGATGCCGAAGTTCGACCCCCGGATCATCGTCTCGCAGGTCGTGGACGACCCGCGCGACCCGCTGTACGGCTTCATCACGCTGGCCGTGAAGTCGTTCATGCTGCGGGTGGACGCCGGGATTTCCGAGGACAGCGAGCTGGACGATGAGGTCGTGAACGTGCGCCTGATCGTCCCGCGCCGGAGCATGGACGAGACGAAGCCGCACACGTTCTACCCCGGCCGGTGGCCGCCCAAGGTGCCGGACGCGGCGGCCCAAAAGGGGAACACGGCCAACTTCCACATCCCGGCGCCGATCGGGCGCGGCGGCTATACCGTCCAGGCGGAGCTGCGGCCGGCGCATGCCGATCCGGAGAAGGTGGTCACCGTCCCGCAGGCCGCGTTCAACGTGAACAGCTGGTCGGACGTCGGCGCGGCGCGCAAGATCGGCCTGCTGGCCGTGCCGATCGTGAACGCCGAGATCCCGGGCTTCAGCTGGACGATGTCGCGCGGCCAGCAGGAGGCCTGGCTGCACGGGCTCGGCCAGCCGGCCGTCAACCTCCTGCCGCTCACGCGCCTTGACCTGCGCCTCGGCTACCTGGCCGACGTGCCGTGCGACGACCCGGAGAAGTGCCACGACAGCGCGCCGTGGACGAAGTTCCTCTACATGGCCCAGCACGTCGGCCGCACCGGCTTCATGACGAGGATCTTAGGCTGGCGCTATATCGCCGTCCTTGTCCCGCCCGGCTATTTCGCGCAGTTCATCGGCCATCCCGACGTGATCGCCCATCCGGCGGTGTACCACGAGGCGATGCAGTCCGGCATATGGGCGCAGAGGGCCAGCATTTCGAGTGGCGGCAACGCGACATCGGCCTTCCCGATCCCGCTCATCGAGGCCGGCGTCTCGCCCGAGGCGCTCGTCCATGTCCTGGGCGACATCGAGGGTCTGCCGGACTCCACCGCCGGTGTCGACCGGCTGAGCGGCTACGACATGCTGAACGACCGCGCGATCTATGCCGACGACGACCACCAGATCGGCGCGAGCCGCGCGGTGATGAACGTCCTCGTCGGCCGGAGCAACACGTGGCAGGCGACGCGCGACTACGAGGCGTTCGTCGACATTTGGACGGAACGCTCATGCCTCGGCGCGCCGCCGTGCCCGCCCCGCTTCATTGCGGCGGCCGCGCATGGCGATGCGGGCGAAGGGGCGAAGGCCGGCGAAGACGACAGCGCCGCGACCGCCGGCACCGACGATGTCGCCGCGCTGACGCGTGCGGCCGCCGACCCGGTGCCCGTCCTCGTCCTCTCCGGCACGATCCGCCGCCGCGCGGACGGCGCCGAGTCCGGCACGATCGATCCGATCCTGCGCACGGACGGCGTCCCGTCGCTGCTCGCGTCCGGCGCCGGCGACTACGCCGTCGAACTGCACGACGCCGCCGGCACGCGGATCGCGCGCTACCCGTTCGCCCCGGCCTTCGGGCCGGTCGGCAGCGGCGCGCTGGCCGGCTTCCTCGTCAGCGTGCCGGCCGATCCGACGGCGACGACGGTGTCCGTCCTGCACGGCGAGGCCGTCGTCGCCCGGCGCACGAGGAGCGCCCACGCGCCGACGGTGCGCTTCACGCAGCCTGCCGCCGGCGCGACCCGCCGCGGCGACGTCGACGTCGCCTGGACGGGCGAAGACGCGGACGGGGACGCGCTGACGTACACGCTGTTGTTCAGCGGCGACGGCGGGCAGCGCTGGGAGCCGTTATTGATGGACAGCGGGCTGACGCGCTTCACGCTGCGATCCGCGGAAGTCCCGAACGGCCCCGAGGCACGGCTGCGCCTCGTCGCCGGCGACGGGTTCGACTCGACGACCGCCACGCTCGCGTTCGGCCTCGACAACCCGATCAAGGTGCTGGCGGAGGTTCCGGCGGACGGATCAAAAGGTGTTTCGGTGCGCACGCGGCTCGAAGCGCATCTTCGCGATCCGATCCACCCTTCGTCCCTGGACGACGTCGTGCTCACGCTGTTCGACGCTGCCGGAGCGGTGGTGCCCGGCGTTTCCGGCCATGAGCCCGTCGACAGCACCGTGGTCTTCACCCCGACGTCGGCTCTGAACGAGGCGGCCATCTATTGGGGAACGCTCTACGGCACCCAGGTGCTCCCCGACGGGTCCAGGTTGGGCAAGACCACCTTCCACGCCTGGAGCTTCACGACCCGCGGCAAGACGGTCTTCCTGCCGTGGAGCGTCCGCAGCGGCAACCTCGCCGCCCGCACCGCCACGCCGCGCCCGTCCCCGACAAACGGCCCGCCGCCCACGAACCGTCCGACGGCGACGCCGACGCGGAGCGCACCCGCCAGCGCAACGCCCGACACCGTCGGAACGCGCGTCGCCGCCACGCTGACGGCCCTCGCGCCGACCGCGACGCGCGACGTGCCGCCCACGGCCAGCGCCACACCCGATGTCGTCGGCACGGCCGTCGCCGCCACGCTCACCGCCCTCGCGCCGACGCCGGGCGTCGGAGGGAGCGCGACGGTGACGGTGACGCCCGCGGCCACGACGCCGTCGCCCGGCGCCGGCAGCGCTGCGGCCCTCCGCGCGCTCACGACGGGCGCCGACCCGGCGCGCATGCGGATGGCCTTCGCGCCGGGCGAGGCGATCACGCTGTGGGTGCAGGTGTCCAACGGCGGCAGCGCGACCGTGAGCGCCGCCTTCGACTTCGCCGTGCGCGACGACGTCGGCGCAGTCGTCGCGGGGCTGGCGTGGAGCGGTCCGATCGATGTCCCGCCCGGATCGCCCTGGTTCAAGCTCGAACGGACGATCCCGGCCGCGGCGCCGGTGGGGGCGCACACGTTCACGGGCGCGGTGACGTTCGGCGGAGCCACGACGTCGGCCGAATCGCAGATCTTCATCGCCAAGACGCTGCGGATTGCGGACGACTTCGGCGACCCATCCAGCGGCTGGCCGGCGGGGCAGGACGCCAGCGGTTCGGTCGGCTACGTCGACGGCGAGTACCGCATCCTCCACACCCGGCCCAACGTCTGGCGCTGGTCGACGCTGCCCAACGGCCCAAGCCTCACCGATCTCGTCGTCGAGGCCGACGTGCGCCTGCCGGGCACGGCCCAGGGCTGGGCGGCGCTCGTCTTCGGCCTGAACGCCGGCGGCACGGACTTCCACATCTTCGAGATCGACCGCGCCGGCCAGTACTCGCTCTACCGCCGGACGGCCGGGGAGTGGCAAACGCTCGTCTCGCCGACGTCCTCCGATCAGCTCGTCGTCGCCGACGGGACGAACCACTTGATGCTGGTGCGCGACTCCGGTCTGACGACGCTGTACGCGAACGGGCAGATGATCAGCCTGGTGACGGACCTGCAGGTGCCGGCGGGGCGGGTGGGGGTGTATGCGTCGAATGGGGAGGTTGGGTTGGAGGGGCGGTTTGATGGGTTCAGGGGGTATGGGGTGCGGTGATCGGACCGGGATGATGGGCGACGTGAGTGGGTGGTCGAGACATCCGCTCCGACGCCGACCGAGGCGTTCCGCTTACCACACCCCCACCCACAACCGATCCCGCACCCGCCCCGCATACCCCGCATACCCCGCCAGCTCCGCCCGCAACAGCCGATCCTCCAGCACCGTCCGGACGACGAGCAGAAGCACGGTCACGACGCTGATCCCGGCGGCCCACCACGACGAGAGCAGGATCGGCAGGGCGCACTCGAACACGATGGCGCCGGCGTACGCCGGATGTCGCACGTAGCGGTACGGGCCGCCGGACACGACGGTCTGGCCGCGATCCGGTTGGAGCCGGACGATCTGCGAGAAGTAGGCGTTCGCGGCCGTGGCCCACACGACGACGGCGTAGCCGGCCGCGCACAGAACGAGCGCCGCCAGCTGCGCCGCCAGCGGCATGCCGCCCGTCCAGCCGTAGCGCGCGTCCAGGCCGGCCACGACGTAGCGCGCCAGCTGCGCCAGGCCGAGGCCGCTCATGATGGCCACGTCCCACGCCTTGGCGCCCCGCCGCGGGCCGAGCCGTTCGGGCAGCAGATCCGGGTGGATGCGGATGACGACGAAGGCCGTCGCCCCGATCCACGCCGCCGTCACCGCCAGCGCGGCCCAGCCCGGCCACCAGTCGAGCCGCCCGGCGGACGCGAAGAGGGCGACGGCCATGACGACGAGGCCGACCGCCTCGCGGATGACGTAGCGCGCGATGAGGCGGGACGGCGGGCGGGTGGGGCCGTCGCCCCGCCCGCCCGCGATACCCCTACCGCCGCCGATACGTCGTCGCCAACGGCAGGTACACCTTTCCGGCGTTCGCCTCCCCGACGCGCACCGTGAACCATGTCGCCTTCGTCGCTTCGCCCTCCCGCGTCGTGCGGATGCGGTAGGTGTAGACGCCCGACAGGAGCTCGACGCCATCCACGAAGCGTTGCGCGCTCGGCGCCAGGCGGCCGACGACGTGGAACGTGGCCATGCCGGGGTCGAGGCGCTCCACGAGCACGCCGGTGTGGCTGGTCGTGTGGTTGCGCCACGTGAGGATCAGCTGATCGCCGGTCTGAGCGGCCCGCACGTCGCGCGGCGCCGAGTCCGAGATCCGCCACGTCGTGGCGTCGGCCGTCGCCGAGTCCGCGGTGCCGTCGTCGGACTCGGCGGTGATGCGGAAGCGGTAGGCCGTGTCGGCGGCGACGCCGGTGTCGACGAACGATCGGACGTCGGCGCCGACGAGCGCGACGGGCTGCCAGTTTCCGTCGTCCTCGGTCATGCGCGCGATCGTGAACCCGCGGAGCAGGCCCGCGTCCGCGTCGTAGCGCCAGCGGAGCGTCACCTCGCCCGGCGCCGTCGACTCAGCGGTCAGCGCGGCCGGCGACACCGGGCGGCCGGGCGGAACGGCGGCCGGCTCGGAGACGGACAGCTCGGAGTCGAGGGTGGCTTCGGCGAGGCGGGCCCCGCCCCCCGCCTCCGGCCCCATCGCCCCGACCCGCGCCGTGACGACGTGGCCGGCGGCGAACGACGGGCGGCGGATCTCGAGCTGCGTCGCACCGGCCGGCGCGGTGCCCGCGTCCGTGCACATGCCGTCCGTGTCGCACAGCTCGACGTGGAAGCCGGACTCGGTGGTGCTGTTGTCCCGCCATGCGACGACGAGCGCACCGTTGGCCGCGGCCAGGCGGACGTTGGACGGCGGCGCCAGCCAGCCCGCCTCGCGGACCGCCACGATCGCCCGGTCGGCGCGCGTCACGTACAGCGTGCGGTCGGCGCTGAGGACGGGCGTGCTTCGTGCGTCCGTCGCGCCGCCGAGGTCGACGGTCCACAGGACGGCGCCGGTGGCCAGGTCGAGAGCGTGCAGCGAGGCGCCGGCGACGGCGTAGGCCTGCCGGCCGTCGAGCGTCACGCCGGCGTCGATCCCGCCGGCCAGGCGCGTCGTCCAGAGGCGCTCGGTCCGCTCGGCGGCGAAGGCGATCACGTCGCCGCGAGCCGTTCCGACGACGAGCGTGCCGTCGGCGGCCACGGACGGCCGGGCGCGCACCGCGCCGCCGGCATCGACCTGCCAGCCGGCGCGCTCGTCCGGATAGGCGTTCACCCGCCCGCCGGCCGTCCCGACGTAGACCGTTCCCTCGGGGCTGACCGCCGGCCCGGTGATCTCGCCGAGCGGGCCCGCGCCCAGCGGGCGCGCCGGGAGGTTGCTGCCGGGCTGCCACGCCAGGACCCGCCCGTCGCTCGTCGACCAGACGATCTCGCCCGACGGCAGGATCGCCGCGGCGCCGACCGCCGGATCGCCGTACAGGATCGTCGCCCGGCCGGCCGGATCGATCCGCGCCAACCCGACGGTCGTGGCCTGCCAGACGACGCCGTCCGGGTCGAGGCGCGGCGCGCCGGTGGCCTGACCGCCGGACGGCAGCAAGATCGTGCTGCGCAGCGTCAGGTCCGCGTTCAGCGCAAGGAGCGAGCTGCCGGCCGCCACGTACGCGCCGCCGACGCCGATCGCCGGGGCGTAGCGCGCGGCGGCGGCCGCGGCGCCCATGACGGCCTGCCGGGCGACCGCGCCGCCCGGCGTCAACTGCACCGCACCGCCGCTCCCGACCGCGATCGGCTCGCCCGTGCGGCCGATGACGACCGGCGTGCCCGGTCCTTGGTCGCGCGATGTCCAGGCCACCTCCGGCACCGTCGGTCCGGCAAAGGGCGAAGCGCCGTCGGCCCGCCAGCCGCCGCCGTCGCCGGGCCACGGGCCGAGCGTGTCGGCCGCGCCGCCCCAGTAGAGCTGGGCGGGGTCGCCGAGGACGGCCGTGCCGTAGCGGCGCGGATCGTATGGACCGCCGCGGGCCAGCACGCCCGCGGCATTGCCGTGCGCCACGCCGAGGCGCAGGCCGTCGGCGACGAGGTCGTCGGCGAGCGCGGCCTGGAACGCGTCGAGGTCGCCCGGTTCGATCGGCCCGAAGCTGCCGACCCAGGCCGCCGCCCGGCCGCGGCCGAGCAGCGTGGACGGCACGGCCGACGGCCCGAGGCGCAGGCCGACGGCGCCGCCGCCGGCGTCCACGCCGTCCCACGTCCAAGCGACACCGCCGGTCCCGCCGGCGTTGGCGATCACGATCGGCGGGGAAGCCGGCGCGGGCAGGTTGCCGTCGACGAAGCGTTCGATCGTCAGATCCTGGCAGCCGCCCGTCTCGTCCACGCCCTGCGGGCAGGCGCTCGGCGGGGCCGGCTGGTCGATGCGGCGGTCGCCGTCCGCGTCGCGCGTCCAGCTGCCGCCGTACACGCCGTCCGCCGCGCCGCGGCCGGCCACGACGGCCAGTCCGACGCCGCGCTGCCACTCCTGCGCGAACGCCGCGGCCGAGAGCGCGACGTCCGGGCTGTGGCGTGTCGGGACGAGCGTCGGGTCGAAGTCGGGCGACGTCGAGGCGTAGAGCCGGCGGATCTCCGGCAGGAGCCCGGTCAGCGCGGGCCGCACGCTGCCCTCGAGCGCCTCCGCGGCGTCGTGGCCGAAGGGCTGCTGGCCGTCCCACTTGGCCCTGATCCACGGGCTGGCCAGCACGTCGCCGCCCGGCACGCTGCCGGGCCGCTCGGCCGACCAGCTCTCGCCTTCCCAGCTCCAGAACGAGCCGGCCAGCAGCGCCCGCCGTCGCTCCACACCGCCCGTTTCGGCGGCGATGATCCCGGCGACGGCACGGCGCACCTCGGCCGGCTCGCCCAGCGGCAGGCGGCCCACGGCGATCTCGGCGCGGAAGTCGTCCGCCGTCCCGCGCAGCTCGCCGAACGGGCCTTCGCGTGACAGGCTACCCGCCTCGGGGCAGTCGCGCTCGTCGTCGGCGTCCTCGTCACGATCGTCGTCCATGTCGCTTTCGGGGTAGGTGTCGCCCGGGCGGCAGCGCATGAACTCGCCGTAGTAGCCGTCGCCGTCGGCATCCCACTCCGAGTCGACGTCGGCGTAGTACCAGTCCGTCGGCCAGGCCGGGTAGTAGCCGCCGCGCAGCGGATCACGGTGGTCGTTGTCGTGCCAGCCGATGTCCCGCACCGGGATCGTGTTTCCGCGGCCGACGAGGAGCGCATAGACGGGCGCCGGCTCGACGGCGCGCCACGTGGCGGCCAGCCAGCGTTGGATCCGCTCGGCGAGGTCGCGGCCCTCGCCGACCCGCAACAGCTCGTCCGTGCTCCGCAGCATCACCTGGAAGCCCTGGTTCGACCGCAGCCGCACGAGCGGCTCGAGGTCGGCCTCCGTCACGGGTGGGGCGTAGACGATGAGGTAGTGTCGATCGAGCGCCGGCGCCGGCGCCGGCGCGGCGGCGTCGACGAACCGGCCGCCGCCGAACGTCCGCTCGGCCGTCGGATCGTCGGCGTCGATGGCGTACCACACGAGGTCGGCGCCGGCCGCGCGGCCGCGTGGGCCCGGGTCGGCGGCCACGGAGCGCGTGCCGCGGGCATTCGTCTGGCGGACGACGAACCCGGCCGGCGGGTAGCCGCGGTAGGCCAGACGGTATGCGCCGCCGCCGTCCGTCACGTCCGTGTCGATCAGGCGCAGTGCGCCGCCCTCCAGGTCGTCCGTCGCCAGCAGCTGCACGACGGCGCCGGCGACGCCCTTGGCCGGATCGTCCTCGGTCGGCTGGACGACGGTGCCGCTGAACGCATAGCGCGGCACGAGGCCGGTCTCCTCGGCCAGCGTGGCCGCAGCCCAGCCCTGCGGTGCGCCGAGCGTTGCGCCGGACGGCCACAGGCGGTCGTCGCCGGCGGCGCGCAGGCCGCTGTAGGCCACTGCCAGGCCGACGCCGACGGGCTCGTCCGGGTCGCGCGGCGGTTCGAGGAGGCTGCGGGCGATGCGGATCTCGGCCGTCCAGCGCTCGCTGCCGAGCGTGCCGGTGGACGTGCGCCCGACGGTCCAGCTGTCGTTCGGCAGCGTGAGCACCTTCCAGCCGCCGTTGCCGTCGCCCTCCTCCACGGTGTGCACGCCGGCGTAGCGGGCCAGGATGCGGTAGTCGCCCAGCTGGGTGCGGGCATCGCCGGACCGGTTGCGGTCGAGCAGGACGCCGACGAAGGCGTTGGCACCGGTCGGGCGGGGCAGATCGGTCAGGCAGACCCAGAGCGCGTCGGATGTGACCTGGACGAACGCCGTCACGACGTCCGGACCGTCGAGCGCCACGCGCTCGGCCGTGCCGTACTCCGCGCCGCCGCAGACGCCGTCCGCCGCGACCGTGCCGGTGGCGAGCGGTGCGACGAGGTCGCGCGGCAGGGCCCCGTCGAAGCCGAATGCGCCCGTGGCGTCGTCGCCGTCGTGGCCGCCGGCCAGGTCGCGTCCGTCGCCATCCAGCGGCCACTGGCCGATCAGGCCGCTGCGTGCGGAGAGCGTGGCGTACCGGTCGGCACGGATGTCGGTGGCCGTGCGGGCGAGGCCCCACAGCCGGACGTGGTCGATGCCGCCGCTGAACACGGCGCCCGGCGCGGCGTCGGCGCCCAGGACGAGCGGCGTGGCGACACGGTCGAGCGGCCGGCGGAGCGCGGCGGCGCGGTCGAGGGTGCCGTCGATGTACAGCGAGACCGTCGCGCCGTCGTACGTGGCGGCCACGTGCAGCCAGCGGGACTCGGCGAGCACCGTCGCGCCGTCGACGGCCTGGCCGCCGACGCTGAAGCGCAGCCGTCCGTCGCAGACGCCGAGCCAGTACCCGGTCGATCGCCCCTTGCTCACCAGGGCGCTGCAGCCCGTGGCCCGCTTGCGCTTGAGCCAAAGCTCGATGGACACGGCCTGCGCCGGGCTGAGCGCCGGTGCGTCCGGCACGCGCAGCGCGTCGTACTCCGTCTCGACGGCCAGCGCGCGGGCCGTCGGGCCGTTGCCCTGGGCGCGCAGCGCGTCGGCGACGGCGGCCGGGCGGGGTGGCGAATGGTGCGCTTGACGGGCCGGCGCTGCGGCCGTCGGGGCCGCGCGCGACCCCGACAACAAGACCAGCAAGAACAGCGGCGACAGCGCGAGGGCGAGCAGGGCAAGGCGTGTGGCCGGGACAGGGCAACGCATCGCAGGACCTCCTGGTACCTGCGCCGCGGCGCCTGTGCAACGCACTTCCCCCGGCGCCGTGGCGAGGCTTGTGGCCGGCGGGTGGTGGAGCGAGCGGTTGTGTGGGGTGCTGGGCGGGGGGAGTGTATCAGGAACAGGCTTGGGGCGCAACAGGGTCCGTCGGGCGCCTTCGAATCGCTCGCCCGACGCCGCTTGCTTGACCATCGTCGAATGCGCTTTACTTTGTGCCCACAGGTAAGGAGCACGTATGATCGAGACGACAGCCGTTCTCTCGTCCAAGCGACAGCTCACGCTGCCGGCGCATATGGCCCGCGCACTTCAACTCGGGCCCGGCTCGCGGCTGATCGTCCGCCTCGAGGACGATCGCATCGTGCTCCTGCCGATCGGCTCCGGGCGCCTCACAGATGCTCTCGCCGGCGTGCTCGAAGGTGCGTACGGCGACGTCGAGACCTACATCCGCGAGGAGCGTGCCAGCTGGGGCGACGCGTGAGCGCATGGTTGGCCCGCGTTGCGGCAGCGCGTCGTGTGGTGCTGGACACGAACGCGCTGATCTACTTTCTGGACCGCACGGAACCGTACTTCCCGCTGGTGGCCGGCGTATTCGGATTGGCGGAGGACGGCGCCATCGAGATCGTGGTGCCCACTCTGGCAGAGACCGAGCTGCTCGTCGGGCTGATCCGCGCCGATGATCCCCACGCGCAGGCGCGGCTTGGGCTTCTCCTCGATCACTTCCCCGGCGTGACCGTTGCGCCGTTGGACCGTGCCGCCGCACAAGCCGCCGCCCGCCTGCGTGCCGACTTCGGCCTCAGCACGCCCGATGCGCTTCTTGTCGGCACCGCGTCGGCCGCGGGTTGCGGTGCCGTGATCGGCAACGACCAGCTGTGCGCGATGCGGGTCGTGGAGCCGGCGTACCTGTATCTGTCCGACTACGTGTCGACCGAAGAGCAAGGCGCATAGCCGTAGCGGAATGCATGCGCCTTGCTCTTCGGTTCTGCCCGCTTGGTTCTGCCCGCCTGCGCAAACGCCGCCGGCCTATTCCACGTCGAACTCGGTCATCATCCCGAGCGCCACGTGCGGCTGGGCACTGGCCGGATCCGGCAGGAAGCACAGCAGCGCGTAGCGACCGGCCGTGAGGTCGGCCGGGAAGGACTGGCTGGCGCCGGCGGGAATGGCGACGACGCCGCCGAGCGGCAGGGCCGGCGGCGGACCGCTGGCGCCGGGCGCGAACGCGGCCGCGACATCCGCGGCCGTCGCGCCCTCGTCGAGCTTCAGGAGGACGGCCTCATGCGGCTGCTTGCCCGTGTTGGAGACCGCGATCACGTGCTCGCCCGCCGAGACCTTGGCCGGCACCTGGAAGGCGAAGTCCAGCTGCTTGATCGCGACATCCGCACTCGGAGCAGCAGCCGAGGCCGCCTCGGAATCCGTCACCGCCAACGGCTTGATCATCCCCTTCTGGACACGGGGCACGCCCTTGGCGTCGGGGATGTTGCAGACCATCGCATACGTGCCCGCTTCGAGGGGAACGAAGGTGCTGGCCTTCTGCCCGGGCGCCGCCACCGCGGGCCCGCCGGCCGGCACCGCCCAGCTCGGGAGCGGGTCGGTCTCCTTGGCCGTGGCCGCATATGCGGTGAAGTCGTCGAACGACTTGCCGTCCGTCAGCTGTAGCAGGGCCACTTGGTGCAGCTCCGTGCCCTGGTTGTCGATCGTGACCTCCGTCAAGCCGGCGACGGTCTCGGCGGTCTCGGGATAGTCGTTGTCCGTGGCGCGGATCACGAGCTCGGGCACGCTGCCCGCGACGAAGTCCGCGCTCTCCGGTTCACACGCGGAGACGAGCGCGGCCAGCGTCAAACCGACAGCGGCCAGCGACAAGCGGGAATGGGAGACGTTCATGGGGCGATTTCTCCGGAATCGTGGAAGCGGATGCCGCGTCGCCGGCCGTCCGGACGGGACGCGCGCCGGCGAAGGCGGATGCCGCGAAGGCGCGGCGGCGCAACATGTAGTCCGGGGGGCGGGAAAGGGCAAGCGGGGCGGTCGGCGGTGGTGGTGTTGACCTGCCCCCAAGAGTTGGTCCAGCGGCTAAGAGGGGATGGCCGTCGGATCGAGTGTCAGCGCGAAGACCGCCGGCGCGAGGTTGCCCAGAGCGCTGTGCGGTCGGACACCATTGTAATCGTGCC
>JADYYS010000066.1 GCA_020853525.1 Ardenticatenales bacterium
CTGGCGGGCCGCCATGGTGCCCGCCTTCGCGGGCACCCAGAAGTCCGAAGCGCCCGCGAAGGCGGGCGCAATGGCCGAAGGCCACCAGCCGGCCAGCTTTAGCTGCCGGTGGTTCGTCGTCCGCAAAGCGAGATGTGACGGGCTACTCGTCCCCCTCCCCGAACAACACGTCGCTCGGCCAGTAAACCCCCTGCGGCAGCCGCAGCCACGGCACCTGATTCGCCTGGGGCGCGGTGCCGGTCACGAGGTCGTCGCCGACCCAGCCGAAGCTGGCGAGGGCGCCGAGGACATCGTCGGGGCGGGTCAGGCCGGTCATATCGGCCCAGGCGATGCGCACGTAGCGGTCGGCATGCTGGAGGAACGCGGCATAGGAGAGGTGGCTGACGGGCGTCTCGCCGGCGCCGAGGACCAGGGACGGCTCGCCGGCGAGGAAGGCGTTGTACGGCACGGCGCCCTCGTCGACCGTACCGCCGGCCGTTCCGTCGTCCAACGGGCGAAGGCCGGCGACGGCCGTCCGCAGCCACGTCTCGAACGGCGGGCGCTCGCCCGCGCTCCAAATGCTTACCGCCAGCCGCTGCGCGCCCTCCTGCGCTTCGAACACGACGTCGTAGTCCGGCATCTCGGACCCGTCGCCAGGCCCGGCGGAGCGACGCGCCTCGCGCCAATCGGCCGGCACGCGCAGGCTGAAGCCGTGCTGCGGATCGTCGTAGCGGCGGTAGCCGGCCGGCACGACGAACGCACCCTCGACGTCCGCGCCGTCTGCAGTGTCCGCGCCGGCCGACGCGCGCTCTGTGCTCGGAACGATCGACGGGGGCACCTCGCTCGCCTCGATCCGCTTCGTCGCCCGTATCCCGTTCGTCCCGTCCGATCCGTCCGACGCGTTCGATCCGTCCGATCCGCCCGACCCGTTCGTCGCTTCGCTCGAAGCCCCGTCCGTCCGTGTGACGGCCGACGAAGCCGCGGCACCGTCGTCCGCGTCGGCACCAACGCCGCGTGCATCGTCGATCGCCGCCGCGGCGGCGGACGTATCGCCCGCCTCCGGATCGGACGAGCGAACGAGGACGCCGAAGAAGAGCGCGGTCAGGGCGACGAGGGTGATCACGCCGGCACCGGCCCAGTAGAGCGCACTTGCGCCAGCCGCCTCGACGAATCGCCCCCTCGGCGTCGACGGTGGCGCAGAGGCCGGCGACGGGTCCTGGTGGCGGTCCCACGGCACGGACGGCGTCGAGCGCGCCGCGGCGCTCAGGTCATCGCCTTGGTCGAACGGGGCGGCGGATGCGTACGCCGCGGCGGCGTCGAACGGCCGGACATCGACCGGCGCACCGGGCGCCGGCGCGGGCGCCGGCCACTCGGGCAACGCGCCGGCCGCGCCGGTGCCGAAAACGTCGTCGTCACCGCCGGCTTCGTATGAGTGGGCATCAAATGGATCGGCTGGATCGGCCGTGGGGATGGCTGCCGTCGGCGGTCGATCGTCGTCGGCAGGAGCGGGCGCAAGATCGTGCGGCGCCAGCGGGTTCAGCGCAGCCGAATCGCCCGGGAGCGGCCAGAAGGACGGCGAGGCCGGTGGCGGATCGGGTCGCCCGGGATCGACGGCGGGATCGGTGGCAGGTTCTGCGGCGGGATCGGCGGCAAGCTCGGCGCCGGGATCGCGGGCCGGATCGGCGATGGGCTCGGCGAGGGGCCCGGCGGACGCGTCGAACGGATCGGTGGGCGGGTCGGCGGGCATTGGCTGGGTTCCCCGGGCGCGTGGGTCGGTGTCGGCGGCTGGCGTCGCGGTCAGCCGGCGGTGCGGCGGACCTCGATGACGTTCGTCACGTTCTGCAGCTTGTCGAGCAGGTCGGCCAACTGATCCGTCGATTCTAACTCGACAACAACGGCAACGACAGCCAGCGCATCGCGGTCGCGCGCGATGGCGCTGATGCCCTGCATGTTGATCCCGCTCTTGCTGATCACGTCCGCGATGTCGCGAGCGAGGCCGCTGCGGTCGATCGCATAGACGTTCAATTCCACCGGCACGGTCTGGCTCTTGCGCGGCGCCCACGCCACCTGGATGAAGCGCTCTGGCTCGCGGGCGCGCTGGGCGGCGATGTTGCGGCAGTCCGTCCGATGCAGCGTAACACCGCGCCCGCGCGTGAGGTAGCCCACGACGGGCTCGCCCGGCAGCGGGTTGCAGCACCGGGCGATGCGCGTCTGCACCTGGTCGGCGCCGAAGAGCGTCACCGGCGCGGTGGTCTTCGGGACGCCGTGCGGCTCGATCGGCTTGGCCTTGGGCGCCGGCAGCGTCGTCGCTTCGTGCTCCAGCAGTCGCTGCGACAGCGTCTGCGCGGCGATCTCCTGTCGGCCGACGGCGGCCAGGAAGTCGTCCACGCCGTCGTCGCCGAACAGGCGGGCGACGGCTTCGAGCTTGGTGCGCGTCATGCCCAGCTTCCGCAGCACGCGCTCGACGACGTCGCGGCCCTGGCGGACGGAGTCCGACCGGATCTGGCGGCGGAAGAACTGCTTGATCTTCTCGCGCGCGTGGGCGCTGGCCACGTAGCCGAGCGCCGGGTTCGCCCAATCGCGGCTCGGACCGGCGTCGTCGCCCTTGGTGGTGACGATCTTGACGGTGTCGCCCGTGTTCAACGGCGTGTTCAGCGCGACCATCTTGCCGTTCACGAGCGCGCCGCGGCAGCGGTTGCCGACCTCCGAGTGGATCCGGTAGGCGAAATCGATCGGCGTCGCGCCGGTCGGGAGCTCGAGGACGCGGCCCTTGGGCGTGAAGACGTACACCTGGTCGCGGAAGACATCGGCCTTCAGCCCCTCGACGAACGTGAGCGCGTCGGGCGCATCGGCATCGCGGGATTCCAGCGTGCGCCTGAGTTCGGCGATCTGGCGTTGCACTTCGGCCGAAAGGTTCGCGTTCTCCTTGTAGATCCAGTGCGCTGCGATGCCGTACTCGGCCAACTCGTCCATGTCGTGCGTGCGGATCTGGATCTCGAGCGGGCGATTGTCCGGCCCCTTGACCGTGGTGTGGAGCGAGCGGTAGAGGTTCGGCTTCTTCTTGGCGATGTAGTCGTCGAACTCGCCCTCCATCGGATCCCACAGTTGATGGATGACGCCGAGCGCGCTGTAGCACCGCTCGTTCGAGTCGACGAGGACGCGCATCGCCAGAACGTCGAGGATCTGGTCGGCGTCCATGTCCTTGCGCTTCATCTTGGCGTAGACGGACGTGATGTGCTTCGCCCGTGCCTTGATCACGGCGTCGATGCCGGCGGCTTCGAGCCGCTCCTGGAGCGTGCGGATCGCCGTCTCCAAGTACGCCTCGTGCTCGGCCCACCGGCCGGAGAGGACGGTGTCGATCAGGTGATAGGTCTCCGGCTCGAGCACCTTGAGCGAGAGGTCCTCGAAGTGCGACTTGAACTGCCAGATGCCGAGGCGGTTCGCCAGCGGCGCGTAGATCTCCAGCGTCTCGCGAGCCATGCGCGCCTGGCGGTCAGGCTTCAGCGCGTCCAGCGTCTGCATGTTGTGCAGCCGGTCGGCCATCTTGATCAGGATGACCCGCAGGTCGTCCACCGAAGCGAGCAGCAGCCGGCGCAGGTTCTCGGCCTCGTGCGCCAGCTCGCGGTCGCGTTCCTTGTCCTTGCCCTCGCGCGGCTGATGCGCCGTTATGTCGCGCGCCTCGATCTCGCTGATCTTCGTCACGCCGCGCACCAGATCCGCCACCGCGTCGCCGAACGACCGGCGCAACTCCTCGTCGCCGACGGCGGTGTCCTCGACGACATCGTGCAGGAGCGCGGCGGCGATCGCGTCCGGGTCGAGGCCGAAGTCCGCCACGATCTGGGCGACCGCAAGCGGATGGACGATGTACGCCTCGCCGCTCTTGCGCCGCTGCGAGGCGTGCGCCGCCGCCGCCGCCTCGTATGCCTGCCCGACGCGCTCCGCATCTCCGCGACCGAAGCGCCGCTCGACGTCGCCGAGCAGAGCCGCCAACCGTCGGTCCAGCTCCGCCGCCCCGGCATCGCCGTCGGACGGGCTGTGGTCATCCGCAGGTTTCGCGGCGGCGGCATTGGGCACCGTTGGCATCGCCTCCGGGGGGCGGGTGCGCCGGCGCAGCGGCCTCGCCATGGGCCGCCCACGGCGGCGCGTCGGGCGCGGCCTGGGTTTGACGGATGAGGATAGCGGGGGGGCGGGTCGGGGAGCAAGCCGGAATGCGTGCGGCGGCCGTCAGCATCGCGTCAGCCTGCGGTCATCACGCCGGAACGGGGCGGTCAAGCACCGGTCGCCGGGGCCGTGTATCTTTCTGGTCACAACCGACCGACGCGCTGATCGCACCCAGGACATCGCACCCAGGACATCGAAAACGGCAGCGCAGGCGGGACGTCATGAGCCAAGGCTCGAGCGTCGCACGCCAGACCACCGCTCAGCCGGCAGCGGTAACCACGGACCGGCGCATCCATAAGGCTGACGGCAGGTGACCCCCACCTGCCGTCGCCTGTGTTAAGTGGCCGGCGCGCCAAGGGTCATCCGGTCGAGCGACGCGTCCGGCATCGGTGCGCCAGGGCACTGGGTGAGCCAAGGCACTGGGTGAGCCAAGGCGCGTGGACGCAGCATCGCCGCCGGGTCGACACGGGATCGACGAGGATCCGTCCATGGCATCCGACCACGGTTCGCGCGCGCCGCGATATCGGCGCGCGATCATCGGGCTCGCCGTCCTCATCGGGGTTCCGGCCGTCGTGCTCGCGCTGCGCCTCGTGCCGTGGGCGCGGACGGGCGCGCCGCAGCACGCGCGCGTGATCGACTGGGTCCGCAACGGACCAGGCGGCCACGGCGCGTGGCGCGTGTACGGCGGCAACCGCTGCACCGGCGCGCCGATGCGGATCCCGTCGGACGGCTTCATCGGCTACGGCTGGAACGACGAGATCCATCCCGGCCGCCACCACTCCGGGTTCGACATCTTCAGCCCGGACGGCCAGGAGAACGTCACGCCCGTCTTCGCCGCGTTCGACGGCCTGCTGACGCGCGAGGCGGACTGGCGCAGCGCCGTCATCATCCGCCACCCCGCGTTCCCGGCCGACTTCGCGCCGCTGGCCCGGCGCCCGCCGGCCGGCGGTGTGATCTGGACGTACTACGCCCATATGGCCTCCGCCGACGGGGCGACGTCGTTCATCGCCCCCGCGTTTCCGCCCGGCACGTACGACCGTCCGGTGCGCGCCGGCGAGATGCTCGGCCACCAGGGCACGTGGTCCGGCGATCCGGCCAAGCCGGTGGGGTTGCATCTGCACTTCTCGATCGTCGAGGGCGTCGACGCAGGCGGCGGCTACGCGAACGAGACCGCGCCGGCGAACACGTACGACCCGGCGCCGTTCCTCGGCGTGGTGCGCGATGGGGATGGGGTGCTCGTCTGCGGCGCGTGGGAGCCCGACGGGGATGCTGTCGGGGATGCGGTACGGCACGCGGCTTCGGCGACATCGACCGCGGCTGCGCCCGGCGCGTCGGCACCGACGGCCGGATCGCAGCCGCCACCCTAGGCGTTATGCTACGATGGCCCGGAGGCGAACAAAGCCGCGTCCGCCTGCGCCGAAGTGACACCGTCGGGAGACCGGCCATGGATATCCTCGACCGTCCCGCCGCTGGAAGCGCCGCCCTGAACGGCGCCTCGATCGCCCCAACGCTCCGCCTCCGCCCGGATGCCGCGCTGACCTTCGACGACGTCCTCCTCGTCCCACGCTACAGCGAGGTCCGGTCGCGATCGCAGGCGACGACGCGGACGCGCTTCAGCCGCCGGATCGAGCTGGCGATCCCGATCGTCTCGAGCAACATGGACACCGTCACCGAGAGCGAGATGGCCATCGCCCTCGCGCGCGCCGGCGGGATCGGCGTCATCCATCGCTTCCTGACGATTCATCGCCAGGCCGACGAGGTTCGGCGCGTCAAGCGCAGCCAGGCGACCGTCGTCAAGACGCCGTTCACGCTGAAGGGCGACGCGACCGTCGGCGACGCGCGGGCGATGATGGGCGAGGACGGGGTCGGCGGCCTGATCGTCATCGACGGCGAACGGCGCCCGATCGGGATCGTGACGCGCCGCGACATCATGTTTTTCGACGACGACGGTGCGACCATCGACGCCGTCATGACGCCGCGCGACCGCCTGATCACGGCGCCGGAGGGCACGCCGATCGCCGACGCGCGGCGGCTGTTGGATGCGCACCGGATCGAGAAGCTGCCGCTGCTCGATGCCGACGGACGACTGGCCGGCCTGATCACCGCCAAGGACCTCGAGCACCGGGCGATGTTTCCGGACGCGACGATCGATCCGACGGGCAGCCTGCGCGTGGCGGCGGCGGTCGGTGTACGGCCGGGCTTCCTGGAGCGCGCCGAGCAGCTCCTGCACGCCGGCGCGGACGCGCTGGTCATCGACATCGCCCACGGCGACTCCGTGATGGCCGTCGACGCGGCGCGCGAGCTGCGGCGGACATTCGGCGACAACTGGGACATGGTCATCGGCAACGTCGCGACGGCGGCGGGCACGGCGCGGCTCATCGATGTCGGCGCGGACGGGATCAAGGTCGGCATCGGACCGGGGTCGATCTGCGTGACGCGGATCGTGACCGGCTTCGGCGTACCGCAGCTGTCCGCGATCGCCGAGTGCGCCCCGGTGACGGCCGCCGCCGGCGTGCCGATGGTGGCGGACGGCGGGATCAAGGCGGCCGGCGACGTCGTGAAGGCGCTGGCGGCCGGGGCGCAGTGCGTGATGATCGGCAGCCTGCTGGCCGGGACGCGCGAGAGCCCCGGGATGGTCGTCGTGCGCGGCGGACGGCGCTACAAGGTGACGCGCGGCATGGCCTCGCTCGAGGCGAACATCGCCCTGCAGGCCACCGAGCGCCAGCTGCCGGCAGCCCAGATCCCCAAGAAGGAATATGAGCGCGTGGTCCCCGAGGGCGTCGAGGCGCGCGTCCCGTACCGCGGCCCGGTCGACAGCATCCTCTACCAGCTCGTCGGGGGCCTGCGCAGCGGCCTATCGTATGCCGGCGCCTGGACGATCGAAGAGCTGCAGGCGACGGCCGAGTTCGTGCGGATCAGCCCCGCCGGCCAACGCGAGAGCGGCCCCCACGACGTGGACCTGTAGGGGCGGGTCCCCGTGCCCGCCCCGTAGGCCACAGTCCCCGTGAAGTGATCGGCCCACCACCCGGACATGGGCCACCTTATGTAGGCCATTGGCATGTAGCCATTGGCATGTAGGCCATTGGTGTAAGCCATTGGCCCCGGTGGATCGACGGCCTACGGGGCGGGCCGCACGCGAATCAGTCCGTTTGGTGGCCTACGGGGCGGGCACGGGGACCCGCCCCTACAGGACGTTGGGATTGGCGGCGTTGGGCGCGGCAACGTTGGGGTTGGCGGCGTTGGGCGCGGCAACGTTGGGATTGGCGGCGTTGGGCGCGGCAACGTTACGGCCACCCCCCTCCCACACACCCCAACTCCGCCGCGATCCGCCGGAACACCTCCGCCAGCCCCGCCGCGTTGTCCGTCTGGTGGTAGCCGGCGGGTGATCCGGCGATGTCGATGAGGAGCGACGGGAGGATGCGATCGGCGATGTCCTCGGCGTCCTCGCGGCCGTAGCCGACGGTGTGGATCGTGATGGACTGCGCGCGGGCGGCCGCGGCGGCAGCGAGAACGGTGTCCTCCATGCTGCCGCCGGCCGGGGGCGTCGGGACGCGGTTCGGGAGGCCGTCCGTCAGGAAGACCATCGCCCGCAGCCGGGACGCATCGACGTCGGCCAGCGCGGCGGCGCCGGCGGTGAGCGCCAGGTCGAGGCGCGTGCCTTCCTCGACGACGTGCGCGAGGGCGTTCACGGCCGCATCGAGCCTGGCCCGATCGTCCGTAAGCGGCTGGACGGTCCATGCGCGGTTGTGGAACGCGACGATGGCCACCCTGCCCCGGCCGGGCGCCGGCGCGAAGCGGTCCAGGAACGCTCGCGACGCGCGCAGGACGGCGTCCAGCTTCGTGCCCCCGTCGCCCGCCGCGCGGCGCATGCTGCTCGAGACATCGATCACGAGGACGACGTCGACGGTGTGCGCCTGGCATTTCGTCCGCAGCGAGAGCGGCAGGTAGATCCGGTAGACCGGTGTCGGCGTCGCGGTCGGGGTGACCGTCGGCGTGTCCGTCGGCAACGGCGTCGGCGTGACCGTCGGCGTGGACGACGGCGGCGGCGTCTCCGTGGGCACGGGCGTCTCGGACGGGGTCGGGGTGATCGTCGGCGTGGCGGTGTCGGGCGGGCGGACGCGGATGAGGGCGTCGTCGAACACCGGTAGCGGCAGGCTCTCGAAACGGCCGCCCCAGGCGTTGTTCGCCACGTCCCCGACCTGCGAGCCCGGGACGAGGAGCGTGAGCTCGACGTGGCGGGGCGGGCCGCCGGCAGGCAGGAAGCTGTCCAGGAGGGTCGTGCTTGCGCTCGGGCGGGGGTCGGGGCCCCACAGCCGGACGGCGGTCACGTCGGCGCCGTTCGGAATCGCCGCGCAGCGGGTGCGGTTGCCGACGTCCGCCAGGCGGCACGGCCAGTCCGGTCCGTTCAGGCCGGCACCCGGTGCCCCCCACGCGGCGACCGGGTCGACGAGGCCGTCGCGCTCCCCGCCGCCCGCGACGTCGAGCGCCTCGGGATCGCCGGACGAGGCCCAGACCTCGATCGGCGCGCCGCCGGCGGGCACGGTCACGCGCACGTTGGCGATGCCGCCGGTGATCCGCGTCCCGGGCGTCCGCGGCTCGCCGGCGCGCGGCAGGATGTCGACCGCGTCGAACCACTCGACCGGCCGGTCGGTCATGTTGGCCAGCGAGAGACGGTAGACCATCGGCTCGCCCGGCAGGACGAGCAGCCGGCTCGGGACCTTCTCGATCTGTGCCGCGGCGATGTTGGCGATGATCACCTGCGCCCAGGCGCATCGGCCGCCCTCCAGATCGCGGAAGCCGGGGCGGCAGTCAGGGGCGCGGTCGTTGCGGGCGGAGATGCCGGCCATGTTCGCCAGCGCCGTGCCGCCGGGCACGAGGCGCGACGCGCGTGCGACGTAGCGGATGGAGGGCACGCGCCGTTCGTAGGGCAGATCACCGAGCACCCAGCTCAACGTCGTCTCGCCGCTGCCCGGGCCCGGGACGATGGACGGCTCGAACGGCACGTCCCGGTCGATCCGCCCATTGCCGTTCCGGTCCTCGCCGCCGCCGAGCACGCCGTCGCAGTCGATGTCCTCACTGGCGATCGTCGCCGAGTCGAGCTCGTAGAACAGCCCGAGCGGGAGCGTGTCCGTCAGCACGACGCCGGGCGCGAACGCCTCCTTGGGGTATGTCGGCAAGGGCGGCGACGACGGGCTCGGGAACGTCGCGGCGTCGATGACGAATGCGACGGTGTCGCCGGCGTTGACGACCGGGCTGCCGTTGGGCACGGCGGGATCGTTGCGCTTCTTCAGCCACAGCGGCACGCCGACGTGGACCAGCATGTCGCCGAGGCCGCCCGGCGCCGCCTTCGTGCCGGGCGCCGGCACCGGGCACGCGCGGCGCGACGACGTGCCCGTGGCGCCGTAACACTCCTGGAAGCGCCAGCCCGCACGGCTGCCCGCCCCGTAGCCGGCTGCGGCGTAGTTCATCAGCCACGTGCCGGGCCGGTTCTGGAGCGCGGCGTACTGCAGCTCGAGCCAGACCGTCGAGCCGGCCGGCACGCCGTCCTGGAATCGGGCGCGGACCATGTTCACTTCGCGGACGTTCATCTTGGCGCCGCCGCGGTTGCGGTAGTCCAGCTGATCGCCCGTCACCCAGCCGTTCCCGGCCAGCGGCGCGTTGTCCGTGCACGCCGCAGTGGCCTGGACGTACCACGTCCGCCCGAGCGTCGCGTTCGCGGGCCGCATCCGGCCCCAGCGCCCGATGCCGTACTCGACGATCACCCGGCCGCTGTCCGTCACGTCCCTTGGGAGACCGTCCCCGTCCTGCCACCAGACGCGCACGCCGGACTCGCCGTTCGGGCCGAACTCCTGCAGGACGTGCGTGCTGTTGTCCCACTTGTCGCACGCCACGACGCCGAGCATCGTGCCGCCGCCGCCGATCGCGATCCGCATCTCGGCGCTGAACGTCGAGCCGTCCGTCACCGCCGCGCCTTGCGTGACGGGCATGTAGCGCTTGCTCGGCACGGCGATGGGTGCCGTCGGAATGGGCGTCGGGGCGCGGCCCGGCGGGCCCGGGCGGCCGGGCGGCGGGCGGCGGGGCGGGCGGCGGGTCGGCACGGCCCGCGGCACCGGCAGGACGACGTAGGAGCAGTTGTTGCCGGGCGGTTCCTGAATGCCGCCGAGGTTCGCCTGGCCGCGAGCATCCACCGGCGCCCAGATCGACCGCTGCGGGTTGCCGATCTGGGTGGCGTAGCAGTTGTGGAACGTCACGTCGCCGCCGGCGCCGGTGACCTCGGTCTCCGGCACCCAGAGCATGACGAGGACCTTGGCGACGGTCGTCGGCTGGGCCGATGCGACGCCGTTGGGCAGGCTGGTCTCGGCGTCGAGCCGCTGCAGCGTGACGTCGAGCGGCGTGCCGGGCCCGCCCGGCTGGGTGCAGCTCCAGACGTTCCGACCGTCCAGGTCGAGGCAGCCGATGAGCGTGACGGTCAGCTTCAGATCACGCCCGGTCGGGCCGAGCACCCGCCACCAGTCCGGCAGCGTGAACGGCGCCCCGACGGGCAGCGAGCTGCCTCGGACATCGCCGTCGGCGCCGAGGACGACGTCGAGCTGCCAGTCCAGCCGGCGGCCGAGGACGCCGTTGTGGACGGTGTTCGTATTGCCGCTGAGAAACTTCCGAAGCTCGGCCGCCGGCGCGGCCGATACCAGGACGACGGGCGCATCGTCGTCGCAACCGCCCGTCTGCGGCTCGGGGCAGTTCGCGACATCGGGATCCGGGACGGCGCCGGGCGCGCGCACGGTGAGATCGGCCGTCAACCGGTCGCCCTGGAGCGCGGCGCCGCTCACGCGGGCCGTCAGGTCGAGGGCGACCGTCACCGCCGGCGGCGCCTCCACGCGGCCGACGACGCAGCGCACCTTCTTGCCGCCGTCGGTCAGCGTGGCGCCGCCCGGGCACCCGGCCAGCCGCAGCGCCGGCAGTTGGCCCGCCTCCCAGACCGCAGGTCCCGCCAGCGTCACCTCGGCCACGAGATCGTCGACACTGCTCTCGCGCACGCTGAACGAGGCGCGGTAGACGACGGCGTCCCACGACCGGACGACGCCGTCCGTCGGGCCGACGTCGTCCCCCGGATCGGCCTTGCCGCGGACCCCGGGCAGCGTGCCCAGACCGCTCAGCGTGATCGGCCGATCCTCGAACGGCGCCGTGCCGTCGGCCAGGATCGTCAGCGCGGCGCCGACGATGGGTGCGGCGGCGGGCGCATCCGGGGCGGCGGCGCGCGTGGCGACAGCCGCCGGTCCGGCCGACCAGACGATCAGGATTGCGATCAGGGTCGTGAGGGCGGCGAAGCAGGGCAATGGGCGGAAGGGATGGCGCAAGTCAGGCATGACACGAGAGGATAGCACTCCGGTGAGTCGGCGTACACCGGGTTTGTCGCGCTGTCGACGCCCTACCGCCGGACCCGCAACACCGCGATCTTCGTCGCATGGTTGAACGGAGCCGGGTCCACCGGCGGGCCGTTCACGCGTGTCGCCGGGTAGCCGGTGACGTCGTCGGGAACGGGTATCGTCGTTTCGATCGACAGGAAGCCGCTGGTGCACAGGCCCTCCAGGAGCGTCATGAAGGCCCGGCCGCTCAGGAAGAGCGCGTTGTTGATGGCGATCAGCCGCCCACCGTCCGCCACGAGCGGTCGAACCTTGTTGATCAAGCGGTCGGCCTGCTGCGCCAGGTCGACGGTGCCGGTGGGCGCGGTGGCGAAGAAGGGCGGGTCCAGGATCACGCAGTCGAAGCGGGCGTCGGCGCGGCGAAGGCGGCTGGTGGCCACCCAGAAGTCGTCGGCGATGTAGTCCCCGCGGTGGATCGGCAGGCCGTTCAGCGTGCAGGAGTCCTTGGCGACGTTGAGCACGGCGCGGCTGGCATCCAGCTGGACGACGCGCACGGCGCCGCCGGCCAGCGCAGCCACGCCGAGGCTGCCGGTGTAGGCGAACGTGTTCAGAACGGTCCGGCCGGCCATCTCGCGCTTGAGCAGCGCCCGCACAGCGCGCGTGTCCAGGTAGAAACCGGCGTCGCGCGCCGCTAGGACGTCGATCCGGTAGCGCACGCCATCCTCGGTGATCGACGTCGCCGGCGGCGCGTCGCCCATGACGACGCCGCGGCGGTCGGCCGCGTCGACGGCGTGCCGGTGCTTGACGACGGTGCTGCGCAGGAACGGGAGGGCGGCACGGTAGAACGCGGCGGCATGGCGGACGCCCTCCGCGCCGGCCGCGGACGGCTGGGCGTAGTTGTGGAGGACGAGCGTGTCGGCATACAGGTCGGCCGCCAGGTCGGGTGCGCCCTCGTAGAACCCGGCGAAGAGACGGTAAGCCGCCTTGCACGGCGGCGCGAGGAGGGCCGCGCGGGCGGTGAGGGCGGAGGTGAGGAGGGGGGTGAGGGGGGGGTGGGGCATTGGGTCTCGATTTCGGGTCCGTCCACGGGGGCACAGACATGCCACAAGAGACATACCACAGGTCCGCGCACGGCGGCGATCCGCATCGGGCCGCGTGCGCGCGCCCGGGGCGCGAGCACGGGCCGGAGCGCGACGCCCACCCGCGAAATGTTGACCCGCTCGGCCTTGCGTCCGACCATCGTCCGTGATGTCCCACCTCCGCGAGCATGCCGCGTTCTTCCGCGAGTTCCACCAGCGCTTCGAGACGACGGGATCGATCGTGCCGAGCAGCCGCTTCCTGGCGGCGGCGATGGTGCGTCCGCTGGCGGCGCGCGCCGCCGACGGGCGGGCGGTTCGGGTGCTCGAGATCGGGCCGGGCACGGGGGCGGTCACGCGGGCGATCCTGCCGCTGCTGGGGGTGGACGACCGCTTCGACCTCGTCGAGCTGAACGCGGTCTTCGCCGACCATCTGCGCGGCGACCTGGCCGCGTCGGCCCACGCGCGCCGGCTCGCCTCGCCGTCGATCGTCCACACCGTTGCGCTCCAGGACTTCGCCGGGGTGGAACCGTACGACTATGTGATCTCCAGCCTGCCGCTCAACAACTTCCCGGTCGAAACCGTGGACGAAGTGTGCGCCGCATACGTGCGGTTTCTTGCCCCGGGCGGCGAGCTGACGTACTTCGAGTACATGTTCGTCCGGGCGGTGCGGATGCGGCTGGCCTCGCGGGCCGAGCGGGCACGGCTTGTCCACGTCGATCGGACGATCGGCGACCTCGTGGCCCGGCTGGGCGTCGGGCGCGAGGCGGTGCTTGCCAACGTGCCGCCGGCTTTCGTGCAGCGCCTGCGGCATCCGTCGCCTTGACTCGCGGCCGGCCGCCGGGCCATGCTGGCGCGGCCACCGGCGCGCCTGCGTCGACGACGCGGTGGTCATCGGAAGATGGCGCCGGACAGACTGCGGGGATCGGACGGGCCGCGGCGATCGACGGCAGCCTGCGGCAGAGGCCAAAGGGCGAGTGAGGACGATGAAGGTCGCACGCGAGGGCTACATGTTCATCGGCTTGGCGGCCTTTGCGGCCGGCGCGGCGATCGCGCGCGCAGCGGCGCACCCCGAGGCGCCGCGCATCGCGCTTGCCGCGGTCCTCTTCGTCCTCGCGGCATGGGTGGTCGCGTTCTTCCGCGATCCGGAGCGGGACGGCGAGCGCGGTCCGGGCGTCGTCATCGCGCCGGCCGACGGACGCGTCGTCTTCGTCGGCCCGGTGGACGAGCCGGCCTTCATCGGCGGGACGGCGACGCGCGTCTCGATCTTCATGAGCGTCTTCAACGTCCACGTGAACCGCTACCCGATCACGGGGACGGTGGCGTACGCCCACTACAACCGCGGCCGGTTCATGAGCGCGGCGCGCGACAAGGCAAGCCTCGAGAACGAGCAGATGTCGCTCGGGATCGCCGGTCCGCCGGGCGTGCCGGCCGACGCGTTGCCTGCGTCCTCGGCCGACCGCCGCGTGCTCGTGCGGCAGATCGCGGGGCTCATCGCGCGGCGGATCGTGACGTACGGCGGCGTGGGCGACGCCGTGGTGCAGGGGGAGCGGCTCGGTCTGATCCGCTTCGGATCGCGCGTGGACGTCTTTCTGCCGCCCGATGCGCGCATCGCCGTGGTCGTCGGCGACCGGACGGCGGCCGGGATGACGGTGGTTGCCCGATGGACGGAGGCTGCGCGATGATCGATCGATCGACCGAGCCGCGCCGCAATCGCCGCCGGCTGCGCCGGACGATGGTCATCCTGCCGAACGGCTTCACGATGGCCAACTTGTTCTTCGGCGTCTTCGCGATCGTCTCGGCGGCGCGCGGCGACTACGAGCGGGCCGTGCTCTACGTGGTGTTCGGCGGCATCTGCGACGTCTTCGACGGCCGGATCGCCCGCGCCACGAACACGGGCTCGAAGTTCGGCGCGGAGCTTGACTCGCTCGTCGACGCGATCTCGTTCGGGCTGGCGCCGGCGATGATCATGTACTTCGCCGTCCTGAACGAGCACGGCTGGGACTGGATCTTCTGCTTCCTCTTCACGATGTGCGCCTGCATCCGCCTGGCGCGCTTCAACGTCGAGCAGGCCGGCCGCGCCAAGACGCACTTCCAGGGCCTGCCATCGCCGGCCGCCGGGATCACGCTGGCCAGCTACTACTGGTTCAGCCAGACCCCCCTCTACGGCCGCCTCGTCGGCAGCGACATCGACCTGCCGTGGCATCAGCTGCTCCGCTTCCTGATGCTCGGCCTAAGCTTCCTGATGATCAGCAACGTCTCGTACGCCGCCGTCCCGACGATCGGCTACCGCACGCCGCGGGCCATCATGGGTTCCTTGCTGGTGGTCGGCACGCTGGTCGGCATCGTGTTCCTGCCGAAGCAGTTCTTCTTCCCGGCGTTGATGGCGTACGTGATCTTCGGGCTCGGGCAGACGGTATTCGAGGGGCTGATGGAGCGGCGGCCGGCGAACGATGACGCGCCGAGCGCCGCGCCGGCGGATGCGGCGACACCGGACGACTGACGTCGCCCTGCGCGATTGTCACCCGTGGTCGAGGATCCCTCGCCACCCGACGGGAAGCCAGACCTTGCACCCCCCCGCCCGCCGCGCCTGCGCCGTCCCCGGCTCGACGATCTTTACGTCCACCACGCCGCCGTCCGCCGCCGCCGGGTTCGTCGGGATCAACGCGAGGAACGAGCCCGCCGCCGCCCCGCACACCCCCTCGAGCGCCACGTCCACCGCACCGCCCGGCGGCACGTCGACGCGCCACATCACGGGCGCGACGCGCTCGCCGGGCGCAGGAACGACGAGCCGCGGCGCGCGCCCGTCCGTCGCGCTCGCGCCGTCCGGCACGACATCGACGGCGCCGATGGCCGCGCCCGAGAGGCCGTCGCCGTCATCCAGCGGCAGCCAGTCCTCCAGGAGGCCGCGGCTCTCGACGAACATCGAGACGCGGCGCGGCGCGGCGAGGCCGAGATCGGCCAGCGGCACGTCGAACGACAGCACGCGGCTGTCCACGGTGAACGGCAGCGGGGCGATCGGCTGCAGCCGCCCGATCGGCGCGGCGGCGTCCGGATCCCATCGCGCCACGCCGACGACCATGGCATCGTCGCCGCCCGATCCGAGCACGGCGTTCTCGGGCCCGGCCGCCGCCACCCTGTCGATCCGCCCGTCGCCGTCGATGTCGAGCAGCACGCGCACCAGGACGCCGTACGGCACGACGGCCGGGGCGTGGCGGGCGATGCCGATCGACAGGCGCCCCCCCCCGACGTCGCCGCCTTCCCCGGCAGCGGCGGAATCGACGCCGCGCCAGCTCGCCCCGACATGCCGGACGTCGGCTTCGTAGCGCACGCCCGGCTCGTCCGGATCGCCCTCGGCGGGGGTGAGGCGATGGAACAGCTCGACGGCCGCGCTCGTCGCGCCCGGCAGGTCGGGCTGGGCGATGTGCAGGACGGGCGCCGTGCCGCCGTCGCCGTCGATCGTGACGGTCGCGGCCGAGGCGGCGCGGAAGATCGCGGCGTACGGCACGCTCGGCGCGACGGCGTCGGGTCGGGGACGATCGGACGCGTCGAGCAGCGCGAACCGGAGCCACCCGTCGGCCGTCGCGGCCTCGAGCGCCCCGCTCGCGATCGTCCCGGCGACGCCGAGATTGCCGGCCGGAAGGCGCGCCGGCTCGACGGGCTGGAACGTGACGGTCACCGGCACGCGGGCGTACGGCGGGGCGACGAGCGGCTCAGGCGGAACGCCGACGTGCAGCGCGGGCGGAGCGCCGGGGCGGGGTGCGGCGGCCAGCGTGAACGTGATCGCCGCGGCGGTCGGGTTGTAGGCCTCGAGGACGGACGTGCGCGGCGCCAGCGCCGTGCGGGGCCAGCGGCCGAGGTTCACCGCCGCGCCGTCACCTACGCGGACGATCAGGGTGGCTGTGACGGCGCGCGCCACGTCCAATCGGCCGGCGCCCTGACGCGTCACCCCCACCGGTCGATCACCCCGGCCATCGTTTACCACCGGTTGCGTCGCGTTCACGATGCGTGCCGCGACGTCGGAGGCGCCGAGGGGCGTCGCCGAACCGGCGGCGAGCCGCTGCAGCACGAGCGCCGCCGCGCCGGCGACGTGCGGGCTGGCCATCGAGGTGCCGCTGATCACGGCGGCGCCTCCGCCGCTGCCCATGCCGGCGGTGCGGATGCCCGTGCCGGGCGCCGTCAGATCCGGCTTGAGCGCGCCGCTCCGACCCGGTCCACGGCTGGAGTACGTGCCGATGGCGTCCACGGGCACGCCGGCCGACGACGCGGCCACGGAGAGCGCGCGCGGGCTGCTGCCGGGCGCGGTCAGCACGAACGGGTGGTCGGCCTGGTTGCCGGCGGCCGCGACGACGACGATGCCGGCGTTCACCGCGGCGTCGATGGCCGCATCGAAGAAGCGCGAGCCTTGCGCCCACGGCTCGCCGAGGCTCATGTTGATCACATCCACCCGCTGCGGCACCGCCCCGCGCCGCTCGAGACCGAGGTTGGCCGCGGCGCACCACTCGAGGGCGTCGATGACGACGTCGACCGCCTCGTCCGTGTCGGCGGCGCGTGCGGGCGGGCCGTACACTTTCAGCGCGACCAGCGAAGCTGCCGTCGCGACGCCCGGCGCAACATCGCCCCCGCCCTGCGATCCGGCGATGCCCGCCACGGCCGTGCCGTGGCCGTATGCGTCCAGCGGGTCCGGATCAGGGTGCGGCGTGCTCGTGCACAAGCCGGCCGCCTCGTCGCCCGGCGCGCACAGCCCCGGCGAGGTGTAGTTGGGGCCGACGAAGTCCCAGCCCCCGACGACGCGCTCGTTCGGAAACAGCGGCCGCCCATCGAACGAATCGTCGATCCGCTCCGCGGCGCCGCTCGCCGCCGCATATGCCGCCGCCGTGCCCGGCCCGCCGAAGGCGCGGTGCGTGTAGTCGATGCCGGTGTCGATGATCGCGATCGTCTGCCCCGCCCCGTGGAGCCCGAGCTGGGCGTGGACGACGTCGGCGCCGATGCCCGGCACGCTCCGATCGAGCATCGGCCGCAGCCGCGGCGCCGCCTCGATCCGCGCGACGCCCGCCACTTCGGCCAGCCGGGCGATGTCCGCTGCCCGGCCGTGCACCTGTACGCCGTTGCCGACGACGGCGTAGCGCGCCACGACGTCGAGCCCGAGGACGGCGGCGCGCGCCAGCACATCGGCCTGCGACGCGAGCGTGGCGGCGTGCAGCGCCTGCAGACGGGCGCGTGCGACCGGGGGCGCCGCGGCAGCAGCGACGTCGGCAGCCAGCCGACGCCACGCCGGCCAACCGGACGCCGCCAGCCGATCGGCCACCGAGGGGGCATCGAGGACGACGATCGCGCTCGTGGGCGCGGGAACGGGCGGCGGCGGGTCGATCGGGCGCGCGGCAGGATGGGCGGCGGCCGACGACGTGGCGGCGGCGAGGGCAAAGGCGAGGGCGGCGGTGACGGCCGCTTTGACCGTGGGCGCGACGAAGGCCGACGCGGCGCGGGCATGGGAGCGGCGGGGGTGATGGGGGTGATGGGGGCGATGAGGGTGATGAGGGTGATGAAGGTGACGGGACATGGGCGCTGATGCCTCCGGCGACAGGGGGGCGACGGGTTCGACGCCGTCGGGCGAAAGGGTAGCAGAGCGGGCGGGGGAGGCGGCGGGTTCGAAGTGCGGCCGGTTCGTCGAGGGTGGAGCGTGACACCGAACCACCGCCCACCTTCTATAATCGCCCCCCATGCCGCCCCTCTCGCCCACCCCCCGCCCCCGCCTCATCACGACGCTCGTCTACGCCTTCGATCCCGCCGATCGCCTCTGCCTGCTGCGGCGACGCAAGGCGCCGAACCTCGGGCTGTGGTCGCCGCCGGGCGGCAAGGTGGAGCCGGACGAGACGCCGCTGGCGTGCGCCGTACGCGAGTTGGCCGAGGAGACCGGGCTCATCGGCGAAGGGCCTCGGCTCGTGGCCGTGGCCACCGAGTACGATGCGGTGACGGGGGAGGCGTGGCTGATGTTCATCGTGCGCGTCGACGTGCGGGACGGGACGATCCGCAGCGACGGACGCGAGGGCGAGGTGGCGTGGGTGGCGCCGGCCGACGTCGCCGCCCTGCCCGCGCCGCCCGCCGACGCATCGATCCTGGCCGTCGTGCGCGAGGCGGAGGCGCGCGGGGGGGTGGCGTTCATGGGGTTGCGATACGAGCGGGGACACATCGCCGGTGTCGAGATCACGTGGGGGTGAGATCACCCGTGTTCTCCCCCACGATACCGGCACCCCGCCGCCGCACCACCCCCTACGGCAAATCCACCGCCCACACCCCCCGCCCGCGCTCGTCCACCCACGCCATCGTCGCGCCGTCCGGGGAGATCGACCAGTCGTTGTTGGCGATGCGGATCTGGGCATCGGGGCCGACGAGCCGTCGGACGACGCCGCTGTCGGCGTCCATTTCCCAGACGGTGTGGAAGCCGTTCTCGGTCTGCATCGGCACGTACACCAGGCGGCTGGGCAGCCGCCAGCGATAGGCTCCCTCGAAGTCCAGCTTCTTCACACGGCCGACTTCCTCGACGAACGTCGGCGCCAGGAAGACGCCGTTGCGGTCCGGGTGCTCGCGGTTGAGGGCCAGGTAGAACGCCACCCAGCGGCCGTCCGGCGAGAGCGCGGCATCGGAGAGGAACGTGCCGCGGGCGAGCTCGATCATCGTGCCGCTGACGGTGTCGATCGTCGTAAGGACGAACATCGGCAGGTCCTTCACCGGGCGGCCGATGACGAGGCAGCGCGGGCTGTCCGGCATGCAGGCCGGCACCGTGGCGCCGAACAGGGCGACGAGCTCGCGCACATCCGTGCCGTGGATGTCGGCGCCGAACACGCGCACCAGGTTGTCGACGTCGGCGCGGCCGCCCCACGAGTCCCACCACACCGCCCGCGTACCGTCCGGCGTGAGCCGCACCGGGTTGCCGCCCGTCGGCAGCGGCCACTCCGTGCCGTCGACGGTGTCCCGCACGATGCTCACGTCACCGGCCGGCCGGATCATGTAGCGCGCCGCGCCGCTGGCCAGCAGGACGCCGGCGTCGAGCACCGTCGGCTGCCCGCCGGGCGGCCACACCGCCGCGGTGTAGATCGCGGTCGACGCGCTGCCCGGCGGCCGGTCGATGAAGTTCAGGGCGCTCGAGTCCGCCGCCCACCACGCTCCACCGCAACACCCGTCCGCGACGATCTGGCGCGGTTGGAGCGGGAACAGCGGCCGGTTGATGCTGCTCGGAGCGGCCGCGAGCCGCCCGGCCAAGCCGGGATTGGGGGCATGCGGGTGGGCCGTCGCTCCGGGGACGGCGGGCGGTGCGGTGCGGAACGGCGACACGCCGGCCGCCCCCGCCGCGTCGCCGACCGTCCGGCCGGGCGTCGAGAACGGCAGGATCGTGCCGTCCGGCTGCGTCGGCACGGCGACGTCTTCGAGGCCGTCCGTGGCCCGGTCGACGGCGGGCGTATCGGCGGAGAGCGCACGCAGCGGGGCGCCGAGCGCGGTCAGCCACGCGGGGCGGGTCTGCTGCACGATCAGCAGTCCGCCGGCGGCCATCATCGCCCCGATGGTCAGCGCGAACGGCGCGCGGCCCACGTTGCCGTCCCGGTCCTAGTGCTCGCCGCTCGGGTACGGCTGGGCGAACTCGTTCAGGAGCGCGCCCCCGAGCTGGATCGGCGGCTGGTCGTCGAACGACTGCCAGCGGCGCGGGTCGGACAGCTCGCGCTCGTACGACAGCGGGCCGCTGCCGTACAGGAGCAGGCTGTGCCAGTCGGCGTCGATGAACTGGACCGGGTTGAAGAGTCGCTGCAGGGAAGCGTCCCGAATCTCGAGGTGGAGGTGGGGCGAGCTGTAGCACGTCTCGTACATATCGCCCGACAGCGCGACGGGCTGACCGCGCGCCACGGACTGGCCGATCTCGAGCGCGGGGCGCTCCAACAGATGGCCGTAGAAGCTGACGAAGCCATCCGGGTGCGCGATCATCAGGTTGTGCGGCGGCGCGCCGCCCGGCCCGTCGATGCTCTGCACGACACCGTCGGCGATCGCGACGACCGTCGTCCCGCACGCGCAGGCGAAGTCGAGTCCCATGTGCAGGCCCTGGCCGCTGCGATAGATCTGGTTGCGCTCGAAGTAGGCGTACACCGTGTTGCCGTACGGCTGGCTGATCGTCCACGTGGCCATGCTGGACGGCTCGGTGAACGGCAGGCCGTACGGGCGATCGGCGGCGGACGCGCGGCCGACGGCGGCCGGCACGGCGGCGCGCGACGATCCGACGGCCGCGACCGCGATCGCAGCGGCGACGGCCGTCATTCGCAGCGCTCGCGCGAGGTCGCGGCGCGGCGCCGGGCCGCCGCTCAACTGCCCTCGACCCGCTGCTTGAGCTGTGCCAGCGCATCGTCCAGCGCCGACTGGCCGCGACCGCCGATCATCGCCTTGGCCGCCATCTCCTTGAGCATGCCGAGCTTCAGCGTGACGGTCAGCTGGACGTCCGTGCCGCCGCCGGCCGGGGTCAGCGTCATCGCCGCCGCCGCCGGTGCGCCGACGGGATCGGGCAGGTCGGCATCGACGACGAGCTTGGCGGGCGGCGTGACGGTGGTGAGCACGGCGGGCACGTCCACCGCGCGGCCGGATATGTGGGCACGGATCGAGAGTTTCTGGCCCTGCACCGCCGCGAAGTCGGCCGGCTCGACGGACAGTACGGCCGGGATGTCGTCGATCAGCTTGCTCAAGTCGATGACGGTCCGCCAGACCTTGTCCGGCGGGGCGGCGATGTGGGTGCGGCTGGAGATGTCCATCGTGTTCCACTCCTGTGGGTTCGGCGCCTGATCGGGCCGGTTGGGCGCGCTCGTACGCCTGCGTCCGTCTCTCTCGGTCCGACTTCTCGGTCCGACGTGTCCGTCCGACGTTTCCGTCCAGCGTGTCAGTCCAACGTGGCGTGCTCGCCCGGCACGGGCACGTCCGCCAAGCCGGGCTGCGCTTCAATATAGATCTCGCCGAACAATTCGGGTTGTTCCACGGTGATCGCCCAACGGCGGAGCATCTCGAGCACGGCCAGGAAGCTGACGATGACGAACTCGCGCAGGCTCACCCCCGGCGGACAGCCGTCGAGGACGGCGTCGCGGAACGTCAGCCGACCGCGCGCGAGGAGGACGCCGCGCAGCGCGATGAAGCGCTCGCCCAACCGGACGGGATGGGGTCGCGGCGCCGAGCCGACCGGGAGATTGGCGGCCGCCGCCAGCTCCTTGGCCTCGGCCATCGCCGAGCGGAACGCCGCGGCGAGGGCGTCGGCCGTCGCGTCGGCGGGGGCCGGGGGCGGTGGCGCGTCGACGACGGGCGCCGGCGCGACCCGCGCGTAGGCCCGCAGCCCGGCGGCCTCGCGCGCCCCGAGGTCCTCGGCGGCGCGGCGCAGACGGCGGTACGCATGCAGCCGCTCGATCAGCTCGGCCGCGTCGGCCTCTTCGTCCGGCGCCTCGCCCTCGGGTGCGGGCAGGAGGGCGCGGCTCTTGATGACCATGAGCGTGGCGGCGACGTCGCAGAACGCGGCGATCTCGGCGCCATCGATGCTGTTCAGGGCTGCGACGTACTGCAGAAAGCTGTCCGTCACGCGCGCGAGGGCCACCGTGCCGATGTCGAGCGAAGCGCGCTGGATGAGCGTGAGGAGCACGTCGATCGGCCCTTCGAACACCGGCAGGCTGACCCGGAACCCGGACCGCGGCAGCGGCGCCTGAACCTCGATCACGGCTCGGCGGCCGCCGTCGGCAGGACCGCCGGCGGCACGACGGTTCGCACGGCGGCATGCCGCGCAGCCCGGCCGGCGTAGCGGGCGACGGCGTCGAGCAGCATCGGCTGCCAGCCCCCGAGGTACGTCCGTCCCGGGCATGGCGTCGGCACGAGCTCGCCGTGGCCGCGCACGGCGTCCAGCGGCAGGCCGAGCCGGTCGACGAGGTGGGCGATGAGGGCCGCGGCGCGGTCCAGCTGTCCGGGCGGTGGCGGGGTGTCGTCGAAGTTGCCGCACAGCGCGACGCCGACGGAAACGCCGTTGAACTGTCGCGCGTGGTGGCTGACGACGGTCAGGTCCTGCGTCTGGTGCACCCCGCCGTCCGCATCGACGACAAAGTGGTAGCCGATGCCCGGCCAGCCGAGCGCGTCCCGGTGCTCCCGCGCGATGTCCTCCGGCCCGACGCCGGCCGCCGCGCCGGTGTGGTGGACGACGACGTAGCGGATCTCCGACAGCGTCCGCCGGGGGTAGGCCGCCGTCGGTTCGCCTTGCGCCAGCTCGGCCGTGCGGTCCCCGATGACGAGCGTCTCACCCACCCACTGCGGCTGCCCGGCGGCGCTGTCGGCCGCGGCCTGCAGCCACTGCGCGCCGATGTTCAGCGGCGCGACGCGCCCGGGCGCGACCTCGGCGAGGACGAGCCGCTCGAAGACCTGCGCCCGCCGCCCGTCGATGAGGACCTCGTCCGTCAACGGCTCGCCACACAGCGCGGCGCCGAAGTTCGTCCAGAAGGCCAGGAACGGTTCGCGCATCACATAGCCGGTGTGCGGCGAGCGGTGCGCGGGGCCGTCGGCGGTACGGGGTGGGGCGGGGGGGAGGATCGACGAGGCGCTCACGGGAGCCGGCGCATCCTCGGCCGCGGGGGGCGCAGGCGCGAGGTACTCGTCGAAGAGCAGGGGAGGGGTGGCCACGGGCGGGATTATAGCGAAAGCTGGCGGGGGACACCCGCCCTACGCCCCCTCGAACCCCAGCCCTCCCTCGCGCAGGCTCACCCAGCCGTGCCGGGCGATGACGACGTGATCCAGCAGCCGGACGCCGAGCAGGCGGCCGACCTGGACGAGCTGGCGGGTGAGCTGGATGTCGTCGTGGCTGGGCGCCGGGTCGCCCGAGGGGTGGTTGTGGACGACGATGACGGCGGGGGCGTTGCGGCGAATGGCTTCACGGAAGATCTCGGCCGGTCGGACCTGACTTTGGTTCACCGAGCCCTTGTACACCTCGTGAACCGCGACGATGTCGTGCCGGGTGGTGAGAAGGACGACGCGCAGGTGCTCCTGGTCGAGTGCACCCATCTCGGGCGTGAGGAGGCGAGCGATATCGGCGGCGGCGGTGATCCGGTGGCGCGCGTCAAGCGGCGGGACGACGAGGCGCCGGCCGAGCTCGAGCGCCGCTTTGATCTGCACGGCGATGGCCGGCCCGCAGCCGGCGACGGTGCAGAGGTCATCGACCGGCGCGTCCGCGAGGCCGCGGAGCCCGAAGCGCGCCACGAGGTCCTGGGCGATCTGCAGCGCGCTGTTGCCCCGCCCGCCGCTCCGGACGACGATGGCGACGAGCTCGGCCGTGCTGAGCGCGCCGCCGCCGTGTCGGGTGAGGCGTTCGCGGGGCAGGTCGTCCGTCGGGAGGTCGCGGATGCGGGTCGTGTGCGGCATGAGGACCACAGCGTACGACGGGGCGGTCGACTTGGGGAGGGCGCGGGCGACACGTTGGCGACAGGTGGGCGACACGAATGGCGGTCGCCCGATCCGGGCCGGTTGACACCCCGCCTCTGCCGCGCGGATACTGAACCCCAACGCGGACCGGCCCCTCGCCATCGTCACGGTCCGACCACCCAGCCCCCAAGGAGTCTCGCCCCATGTCCACGACGCCCCGCCTGCTGATCGGCGCCGCTATCGCCGCGCTCGCCCTCGGCCATGGCGCAAGCCGGATCCAAGCCGCGCCCACCGGCCAGACCCGCCCAGCCGAGGCCACCGTCGAGCTGGCGGCCGGTGCGGAGGGCAAGCTGGCGATCAACGCCTTCTGCCTGAACTTCGGCGAGCCGTTCCCGAAAGCCGTCACGGTGTCCGCCGAGACCGCCCCGGCCGGCGTGGTCCCGGTGATGAAGGGGTTCCGGTAGTTTTCGGACAAAAACGTTGGATAAGGAATCCCTGCCAGAGACAGGCCGGCACCTCGCGCATTCCTTGACAGCCCCGCGACCCAGGCCAGAATCGGGCACAGCTGAGGATCGACC
>JADYYS010000067.1 GCA_020853525.1 Ardenticatenales bacterium
CGTTGGCGTTGTTGTCGCCGTCCGGATCCGGGTTGACGCCGTCATCCGACACGTCGTTCACCGGCGTGCCGCCCGGGCTCGTGCCCGTGGCCGTCGCTTGGTTGTTGTACGGGCCGAGGTTCGCGCCCGGCGTCACGGTGACGACGAGGGCGATGCTCCCGCTCGCGCCGACCGCCAGCGTGTCGGTCCCGTCGAGCAGGTCCGTGTCCGCGTTGCCGTCGTAGCCCACATTCTCCGTCAGGCTCGCGCTCGTCACGCTCACGACGCTGAACGACGTCGCCCCGGCGAACGTCGCCGCCAGGTTGTCCGTCACCTGCACCGCCGACAGCGCCACATCGCCCAGGTTCTCGACGAACAGGTTGTAGCTGACGGTGTACGTCCCGTTCCCGTTGTTCACGTTGGACGTGACGGTCTTGGCGATACCGATCGCCGGCGCCTCACCGAGCGTCACCGGCGTCGGGTCGTTCTCCCCCGGCTCGTTCGGATTGCCGTCGCCGTCCGGATCCGGATCCGTCCCCGCATCCGACACGTCGTTCACCGGCGTCCCGCCCGGGCTCGTGCCCGTGGCCGTCGCCTGGTTGTTGTACGGGCCGAGGTTCGCACCCGGCGTCACGGTGACGACGAGGGCGATGCTGCCGCTCGCGGCCACTGCGAGGCTGTCCGTCCCGGCGAGCAGGTTCGGATCGGCGTTGCCGTCGTAGCCCGCGTTGACGCTGAAGTCACCGCTCGTCACGCTCGCCACGCTGAACGACGTCGCCCCCGCGAACGTTGCCGCCAGGTTGTCCGTCACCTGCACCGCCGACAACGGCACGTCACCGAGGTTCTCGACGAACAGGCTGTAGCTGACGGTGTACGTCCCGTTCCCGTTGTTCACCGTCGACGTCACGCTCTTGGCGATGCCGATCACCGGCGACTCGCCGAACGTCACGAGCGTCGGGTCGTTTTCACCCGGCTCGTTGGCGTTGTTGTCGCCGTCCGGATCCGGATTGACGCCGTCATCCGACACGTCGTTCACCGGCGTGCCGCCCGGGCTCGTGCCCGTGGCCGTCGCCTGGTTGTTGTACGGGCCGAGGTTCGCACCCGGCGTCACGGTCACGACGAGGGCGATGCTCCCGCTCGCGCCGACCGCCAGCGTGTCGGTCCCATCGAGGAGGTTCGTGTCCGCGTTGCCGTCGTAGCCGACGTTCTCCGTCAGGCTCGCGCTCGTCACGCTCACCACGCTGAACGACGTCGCCCCGGCGAACGTCGCCGCCAGGTTGTCCACGACCTGAACACCCGACAGCGGCACGTCACCGAGGTTCTCGACGACGAGGCTGTAGCTGACGGTATACGTGCCGTTCCCGTTGTTCACCGTCGACGTGACGTTCTTCGCCACGCCGATCGCCGGCGCCTCGGCGAACGTCACGGGCGTCGGATCGTTCTCGCCCGGCTCGTTCGCATTGTTGTCGCCGTCAGGATCCGGGTTCGTCCCCGCGTCTGACAGGTCGTTCACCGGCGTCCCGCCCGGGCTCGTGCCCGTGGCCGTCGCCTGGTTGTTGTACGGGCCGAGGTTCGCGCCCGGCGTCACCGTCACGTTGATCGGGATCGTCCCACTGGCTCCGACCGCCAGGCTGTCCGTCCCGGCGAGTACGTTCGTGTCGCCCGCGCCGTTGTAGCCGGCGTTGACCGTGAAGTCGCCGCTGACCGCGCTCACGCCGCCGAACGACGTCGCCCCGGCGAACGTCGCCGCCAGGTTGTCCGTCACCTGTACCGCCGACAACGGCACATCACCGAGGTTCTCGACGACGAGGCTGTAGCTGACGGTATACGTCCCGTTCCCGTTGTTCACCGTCGACGTGACGGTCTTCGCCACGCCGATCGCCGGCGCCTCGGCGAACGTCACGGGCGTCGGGTCGTTCTCGCCCGGCTCGTTCGCGTTGCCGTCGCCGTCCGGATCCGGGTCCGTGCCCGCGTCCGACACGTCGCTCACCGGCGTGCCGGCCGGGCTGGTGCCGTTGGCCGTCGCCTGGTTGTCGTACGGGCCGAGGTTCGCGCCAGGTGTCACCGTCACGTTGATCGTGATCGTCCCGCTCCCGCCGATCGCCAAAGCGTCGGTCCCGGCGAGCACGTTCGTGTCGCCCGCGCCGTTGAAGCCGGCGTTGACCGTGAAGTCGCCGCTGGCCGCGCTCACCGCGCTGAACGACGTCGCCCCGGCGAACGTCGCCGCCAAGTTGTCCGTCACCTGCACCGCCGACAGCGCCACATCGCCCAGGTTCTCGACGAACAGGCTGTAGCTGACGGTATAGGTCCCGTTCCCATTGTTCACGTTGGACGTGACGGTCTTGGCGATGCCGATCGCCGGCGCCTCGCCGAACGTCACCGGCGTCGGGTCGTTCTCACCCGGCTCGTTCGGATTGCCGTCGCCGTCCGGATCCGGGTCCGTCCCCGCATCCGACTCGTCGTTCACCGGCGTCCCGCCCGGGCTCGTGCCCGTGGCCGTCGCCTGGTTGTCGTACGGCCCGAGGTTGGCACCCGGCGTCACCGTCACGACGAGGGCGATGCTCCCGCTCGCGGCCACTGCGAGGCTGTCCGTGCCGGCGAGAAGGTTAGGATCGGCGTTCCCGTCGTAGCCCGCGTTGACGCTGAAGTCACCGCTGTTCACGCTCACGACGCTGAACGACGTCGCGCCGGCGAACGTGGTCGCCAGGTTGTCCGTCACCTGCACCGCCGACAGCGGCACGTCGCCCAGGTTCTCTACGAGCAGGCTGTAGCTGACGGTATATGTCCCGTTCCCGTTGTTCACCGTCGACGTCACGCTCTTGGCGATACCGATCACCGGCGACTCGCCGAACGTCACCGGCGTCGGGTCGTTCTCACCCGGCTCGTCGGCGTTGTTGTCGCCGTCCGGATCCGGGTCGACGCCGTCGTCCGACACGTCGTTCACTGGCGTCCCGCCCGGGCTCGTGCCCGTGGCCGTCGCCTGGTTGTCGTACGGTCCGAGGTTACCGCCCGGCGTCACGGTCACGACGAGGGCGATGCTGCCGCTCGCGCCGACCGCCAGCGTGTCCGTCCCGTCGAGGAGGTCCGTGTCCGCGTTGCCGTCGTAGCCCACGTTCTCCGTCAGGCTCGCGCTCGTCACGCTCACGACGCTGAACGACGTCGCGCCGGCGAACGTGGTCGCCAGGTTGTCCGTCACCTGCACCGCCGACAGCGGCACGTCACCGAGGTTCTCGACGACGAGGCTGTAGCTGACGGTGTACGTCCCGTTCCCGTTGTTCACCGTCGACGTGACGCTCTTGGCGATGCCGATCGCCGGCGCCTCGGCGAACGTCACCGGCGTCGGGTCGTTCTCGCCCGGCTCGTTGGCGTTGTTGTCGCCGTCCGGATCCGGGTTGACGCCGTCATCCGACACGTCGTTCACCGGCGTGCCGCCCGGGCTCGTGCCCGTGGCCGTCGCCTGGTTGTTGTACGGGCCGAGGTTCGCGCCCGGCGTCACCGTCACGACGAGGGCGATGCTCCCGCTCGCGCCGACCGCCAGCGCGTCGGTCCCGGCGAGGAGGTTCGTGTCCGCGTTGCCGTCGTAGCCGACGTTCTCCGTCAAGCTCGCGCTCACCACGCTCACGACGCTGAACGACGTCGCCCCGGCGAACGTCGCCGCCAGGTTGTCCGTCACCTGCACGCCCGACAACGGCACGTCGCCCAGGTTCTCGACACTGAACAGGTACGTCACCGTGTACGTGCCGTTCCCGTTGTTCACCGTCGACGTGACGGTCTTCGCCACGCCGATCGCCGGCGCCTCGGCAAACGTCACGGGCGTCGGATCGTTCTCGCCCGCCTCGTTGGCATTGCCGTCGCCATCCGGGTCCGGGTTCGTCCCGTCGTCCGACACGTCGTTCACCGGCGTCCCGGCCGGGCTCGTGCCCGCGGCCGAGGCCAAGTTGTTGTACGGGCCGAGGTTGGCGCCCGGCGTCACCGTCACGACGAGCGAGATCGCGCCGGAGCCCATCAAGCCGAGGCTGTCGGTTCCCGCCAGAAGGTTCGGATCGCCGTTGCCGTTGTAGCCCGCGTTCACCGTGAAGTCGCCGCTCGTGACGCTGGTCACGCTGAACGACGTCGCGCCGGCGAACGTGGCTGCCAGGTTGTCCGTCACCTGCACGCCCGACAGCACCACATCGCCCAGATTCTCGACGACCAGGCTGTAGGTGACCGTGTACGTGCCGTCGCCGTTGTTCACCGTCGACGCGACGCTCTTCGCCACACCGATCGACGGAACCTCGACGAACAGGACCGGCGTCGGGTCGTTCTCGCCCGCCTCGTCGGCATTGCCGTCGCCGTCCGGGTCAGGATCCGTGCCGTCGTCCGACGTGTCGTCGACGACTGCGTTGATCGGGCTCGTGCCCGTCGCAACGGCGGTGTTGTCGTACGGCCCGAGGTTGGCGCCCGGCGTGACGGTGACGGTCACGGTGATCGTGCCGACGGCGCCGATCGCCAGGCTGTCCGTGCCGGCAAGGAGGTTGGTGTCAGCATTGCCGTCGTAGCCCGCGTTGACTGCGAAGTCGACGCTGGTCACGGCGTCGACCGTGAACGAGGTCGCGCCGGCAAACGTGGTCGCCAGGTTGTCCGTCACCTGCACGGCGGACAGCGCCACGTCGCCCAGATTCTCGACCTTCAACTCGTACGTGACGGTGTGGTCGCCGGTGCCGTGGTTGAAGACCATCGTCACGCGCTTGGCGACGCCGATCGCCGGGTTCTCGAGCGACTCGATCTCGAAGTCCTGGTCGACGTAGCTGCCGGCCAGCGCTACGGCCAACGTGATGTTGTCCGGATTGCCGCCGTCACGGTCAGCCAGGCTCGTGAAACCGAGCGGGTTCGTCTTCGTGACCTGGCACAGGCCGGGCGCCACGCCGGTGAAGGCGTAGTCGCCGCTGGCGTTCGTTGTCGTGTTCTGCGTGGTGTCGTCACCCGTGCCCAGATAGCCGTCCAGGCCTGCGCAGGTCAGTGTGAGCGCCACGAGCTCGACGGGGATCTCGGTCGGGGGCTCGGCCAAGCCGTCGCCGTCGGCGTTGTAGACGACGGTGCCGCTGATCGTGGCCGGCTGGTACTGGTAGCCGAAGTCGAGCCCGGTGATGTCGGCGTTGACGTTGATCGGCGGCGTCGGCGCTTCGGTCGGTCCGTAGGCCATCGATGGGAGGTCGAGCTCATCGGCGTCCAGCACGGTGCACACGCTGCCGTCGGGCACGCCCGCCACGGACCACGCGCCGCCGAATCCCGTGACGGCCATGAACGTACCGGTATCGCACTGCACCGTCACGTCGACCCCGGCGAAGCCTGGCTCGCCGTCGTCGTTGCTGTTGCCGTTCAAGTCCTCGTACACCCGCCCGCTGAGCGTGCGCAGGATGCCGGGCGGCTGGTAGCCGAAGTCGAGGCCGAGGTCGTCGCCGCCGCCCGTCACCGTGGCGGAGCCCTCGCCGTCGCAGACCGTGCACGTGCCGGCCTCGTCGGGGTCGGCGGTCTGGACGAAGCCGCCCGGCACGGAGGCCGCGACGACGCGGACGATGTACGTGGCGTCGGCCAAGCCGACGAACAGGTAGCTGCCGCCGCCGTCCGTCGCCTGGGTGTCGAGCAGCATCGTGCCGGTGGCGTCGTACAGCTGGACCGTCACGCCGGCCAGGCCGGGCTCGCCCGGGTCCTGCATGCCGTCCCCGTCCGCGTCGAGGAACACGGTGTCGCCGACCGTGCCGCCGTCGTCCAGGCCGAAGTCGAAGCCGCCCAGTTCCTGACCGGCGGCCAGGAGCGTGTTGTAGAAGGTCGGCGTCGTGGCATCGACCAGCCCGGCCGGGATGTCGGGGTCCGTAGCGTCATAGCGGATGACGTAGTCGCCGGGCGTCAGGATGAACGTGTACTCGCCGACGCCATCCGTCACCGTCGACGGCTCGCCCGGGTCGAGCGTACCGTCGTCGTCGAGGTCGATCCAGACCGTCACGTTGGCCAGCACGATGTCGCCGCCGTCCAGTGACCCGCCGTGGTTCACGTCATGGAAGACGTGGCCCTCGATCTCGCCGGCCTCGATGAAGCCGAAGTCGGCCGTCAGCCGGTCCTCGCCGGCGCCCAGCACGACGGCGATCTCGCTGCCGGTCGTCGCGACCATGCGCCCGATCTCACCGGCATTCGCGCTCGACGGCGGCGCCGGCACCTGCTGCTCCTCGGCCCGAACGACGTAGTTGCCGGGCGGGAGGTTGTCGAACAGATAGGCGCCGTTCGCATCGGTCACCGTAACGGCCACGATCGTCTCGCCCGGGTCGATCTCGCCGTTGCCGTCCGCATCCTCGTACAGCACGATCGTCGTGTTCGGCGCGCCGCCTTCGCCCCCGTCCTGTACGGTGTCGCCGTCGAGGTCGTACCAGGCGCGGTCGCCGATCGATCCGGACCAGTTGTAGCCGAAGTCGGCCACGAGGTAGTCGGTGTTCGCCGCCAGCGTAACGTCGTGCGGCTCGGTGCCGCCGACGAGGTCCATCGCAGCGGCCAGCGTCGCCATGCCGCCGGACGGCGTCGTTACCAGGCTCGCCGCGTCGACGCTGACGAGGAAGTCGCCGGCATAGACGTTGTCGAACAGGTACAGGCCGTCGGCATCCGTCGTCGTCGTGTCGATGAGGATGTCGGTCGGGTCGATGACCCCGTCATTGTCCAGATCGCGGTACAGGTGGACCGTGATCGACGGCAGGCCGTCCTCGTCGACGTCCTTGATGCCGTCCTCGTCGGCATCCAGCCAGACGGTGTCGCCGATCGAACTGCCGTCGCTGTTGAAGCCGAAGTCGGCGTCGGTGATCTGCGCCGTCGCCAGCGTGGCGCCGAGCGTGCGCATGAGGGTCTGCGTCGTTGTCGGGTAGTAGCCGCTCGGATAGGTCGTCGAATCCGTGCGCACGGTGTACATCGTGCTGAGCGAGAGGCCGGCGATCTGATAGTGCCCGGCGGCGTCGGTGGTGTCGAACGGCTCGCCGCCGTCCCGTACGCCGTCGTTGTCGAGGTCGATCCACACGATCACGCCCGCCAGGCCCGGCTCGCCCGCATCCTGCACGCCGTCGCTGTCGACATCGGCCCAGACCCGGTCGCCGATGCTGCCCGTCGTGGCCGTTTCGGCCGGGTTGCTGGTGGCCAGGAGGGTCGGTCCGTCGAAGAACTCCGCCGTGTTCGTCACGACGTCGACCGTCAGGGGGTCGTTGATCGTGACCTGGAACGAGAGCTGCGGCGCCACGATGACGCTGTTGGAAGTGGACGACGACCACGTCGTCGACCCGTTCGTCGCGCTGGCGCTGAACGTGAGACCGCCGACCGTCCCGGCAACGCCGCTGGCCGTACAGCTCCAGGTGAACAAGGCCGACCCATTGGCCGGTACCGTCTGCGATGCCGGCGAAGCGGCGCCGCACGTGGCCGTGGCGCCGCCGGTCCCGGCCACGGTGAGCGCACCGGGCGCGACCGACGTCACCGCCACGCCCGACGAGTCGGTGAGCGTCATCGCGACGTTCACCGTGTCGCCGCTCTGGACCAGCGTCGGCCCGGCGGCGATGTTGTTCGTGCCGGTGGGGTTGGCCGGGGGGATGCTCCAGTTGACGGTCAGCGTCGGGCGCCGGGTGGCGGTGCCCTCTTCGCTGGCGTAGTACTGGACCTCGCCTGTGTCCGTGCCGGTGGCGAACAGGACCAGACCATTGTTGGGCTGGGCACCGGTGTACCACTGGCTGACCAGGCTGGTGATGACCGCCGTCTTGCCGCCGGTCGTCGACGGCGTGATCGTGCCTTCCGTCGTCGCGTTGTAGTCGCTGCTGCCGAACACGCCGCCGCCGCTGGCCCAGTCGATGCCGCCGGCGCCGTCGGGGTCGTTCCAGGTCGTGCTGCCCTCGGTCCACGCCGTGACGACGCGGTGGATCTCATCGACGTGGTTGTTCTTCTTGGCCCGGACCTCCATGCGCAACGTCGCCTGGGAGATCGTCGCGCCCGCCGGCACCGTGCTGAGGTCGAAGCGCACGAGCGCGTGCCGTTCCTGCGTAGCCGGGCTCGGCTGGACGCGCAGGCGGTTGTTGGCGCCGGTGTTCGTGTTCGCGTTCGCCTCGTCGATGTCGGCGTCGACGACGCCGCTGTCGCGGAGGATCGTCGTGCCGGCACAGCCGTTCGGCGTGTACGTGATCACGATCTGCGGTCGTTCGCTGGCGGTCCCGGTGGTGCGCGGTTCCCAGCTCACCGTGTTCGTGGCTGAGCCGACGGGCCACATCGTCAGGCCGCGGTTCGTGCCGCCGCTCAGCCAGCCGCTCACGACGGTGTCGAGCGCTGCGCCGCTGATGTTGTACGTCGTGCCGTTGGTGGTCGGGTTGAACGTGCCGAGGGTTGTCGCGCTGAAATCGCTCGTGCCGAAGTTGCCCGCGGCGCTCAGCCAGTCGTCCGTGCAGTTCGGGCCTTGCCACGCGGCGCCGTTGCCCGACGAGGCACAGGGGTCGTCGTTGCCGGTGCCCTCGGTGAACGATGTGAGCAGGTCGTGGATCTCGACCTGCCGGTTGGCGCCGGCGCCGCCGCTCGTCGTCAGGTTGAGCGTCGCGCCGTTGAACGTTGCGCCGGCCGGCAGCGTCGACGCATCGATCGTGAACTGCAGCAGGCCAACCGCCTTGTTGGCGGCCGACGAGGTGTCGATCGAGGTGTCGGTGCCGTGGTTCTGATCCACATCGGCCTGCTCGAGCCAGGTGTCCTTGGCGGCGACGATGGCCGTGGTCGTCTGGCACGCAACGGGCGGCGTGCCGCCCTTGAACCCCTCGGTACCGATCGTGTTGCTGCCCAGGTCCCATTGCACGGAGTCGATCCCGCCGGTCGTCAGCACCGCGTCGTCGTCCTGGTCGACGAACTCGCCGCCGGCGTTCGGGCTCGTCGGGGGCGTATCGACGCCCGTCGTCCCGGCCGGGATCGTGTCGACGATGACCGCGCTGCTGAGCAGCTCGTTGCCGGGGTAGCGCGGCGTGATGGTGTAGGTCAGCGTGGCGCCGGTGCCGGCGAAGGCGGTGTCGACCGACTTGGCCAACGACTGGACGAACGGGAAGTCGGCCGTCAGCTCGTCCTCGCCTGCCGACAGGTCGACCGCGATGCGATCGACGACGCCGGCGTAACCGGCCGGGATGTCGGGATCGCCGCTGTCGATGTCCACGATGTAGTCGCCCGCACCGAGCGTGTCGAACAGGTAGGTGCCGTCCGGACCGGTGACGGTGGTGGCCAGGAGCGGCTCGCCGGGATCGAGGATGCCGTCGCCGTCCGTGTCCTGGTAGAGGTCGATCGTGACGCCCGAGATGCCGGCCTCGCCGGCGTCCTTGACACCGTCGCCGTCGTCATCCTGCCAGACCTGGTCGCCGATCGAACCGGGCACTTGGCGCCAGAAGCCGAAGTCCGCCGCCGTGTAGCTGCCGGCCAGGTTGGCGACGGCATGCGGATCGGACGTGGACGAGACGAAGCTGTCGGGGCTGAAGTAGGCCACGAGATCGGGGTCGGTTTGGACGACATCCACGATGTAGTCGAGCCCTTCCGCCAGACCGGCAAAGCTATAGAGGCCGCTGCCGTCCGTCGTCGTCGTAGCGACGAGAAGGTCGGTGCCGACGTCGATGACGCCGTCGCCGTCGGTGTCCTCGTACAGGTTCACCGAGACGTTGGCGATGCCGACATCGCCCGCGCCGGGGTTGTACATACCGTCGTTGCCGAGATCCTCGAACACGAGGTCGCCGATGCTGCCGGTGCCGGCCGGGTCGTAGCCGAAGTCGATCGTGTTGTTGATCTCGTCCGTCGCCAGCGTGACGGATCGCGGCTCGGACGGCGTCGTCAGCGTGTAGCCGGCCGGGACGCCGGACGCCACGTCGACGCAGTAGCTGCCGGCGGTCAAGCCGGCGAAGCCGTAGGCGCCGTCGGCGTCGGTGTTCGTCGTCTGCAGCACGGGCCCGCTGGGCGGGCAGCTGCCGCCGTACAGGTTGAGAGTGACGCTCGGAATGCCTTCCTCGCCCGCGTCTTGGACGCCGTCGCCATCCCAGTCGCGCCAAACGAGATCGCCGATCTTGGCGCCGCCGACAGTGACACAGCCGTCCGAACCGGTCGTCGTCGGCACGCCGTTCTGCGTCGTCGTGTAGACGTTGCAGTAGGCACCCGGTGGGAGGTTGAGCGCGCTCTGGGCGGTGAACACGAGCACGAGCTGGTTGCCGGCGTTCACCGCCGCCGGCACGGTGAACATCGGCTGGTTGGGGTTGGCGTTGTTGACGGTCGTCGAGCCGGTGGCGTTGGCGCCGTTGACGGTGACGCTGACGAGGGCGGTGTAGCTGAAGCCGGTCGGCAGGTACTCCTGGATCGTCACCGGGCTGCCGGTCGGGCCGGTGCCGATGTTCTTCACCAACAGGGTGTAGTTGACCGACCCGCCCGGGGCAATGCTCGTCGGGCTGACCGACTTCGTGTTGTTGAGGATCGGAATCGCCCCGACACAGATCGTCTCGGTCGAGCGCTGCGGTCCGAGTTGGTTCGAGGTGACGGTTACGATGTTGTCGAGGCAGCCCGAGCCCGTGGCCTTGACGGTGACGAGCGACTCGAACTTCTGGCCGGGCTGCAACGTCCCGACATTCCAGACCAGGGGGTTCGGGCCGCTGTTCTGGGCCGGGACGGCGCTGAGGAACTGGACGCCGCTGGGCAGCTGGTCGCTGACGACGACGTTGGTGAGCGTCGTCGTGCCCAGGTTGTAGAACTTCACCTTGTACTGGAACGTGTCGCCCACCTTCACCGCCGCCCGGTCCGTCGGCTTGCCGATGCCGGCGCAGCCGTTCCATGTGATCTCGGTCGGCTCGTAATAGCGCCAGAGGTGGTCTTTGCCGTTGTCCGTGCCGCCGGCGTCGCCGCCGAACGTGTCCGCGTGGAAGACCGGGCAGCCGCTGCCGTCCAGGATCGCCGACGTGTCGTTGATCTTGAACCTCACCAGGGCATACTCGGGCCGGAACGCCGTCAACTGGCCGACCGCGAAGCGGATGGCCTTGGGGCTGGTCGTATCCGACTGGGAGACCGTCGAGGGGAGCGGCAGAGCCGCGCCGACATTGCTGCCGTCGACGTTCGCGAATCCGAGCACGGAACTCACCAGCCCCGGCTGGTCCTTGGCGATCCGGCTGCCGATGTACTTGATGCGGTTCCACGGGCCGATGTCGCTGTTGCTCATCGACGCCCGCATGTCGGCAGCGGACTTGGCGCTGGCCTGCCAGGCATTCCAGTCGAAGTTCCACTTGTAGCCGCTCTCCGGGCCGGCGACGCCGCTGGCGAAGCCCCACGGCGAGTTGCCGCGTCCGTCGCCGTAGTCGACGACGGGCACGGAGCCGGCGGCGCCGAAGGTCGTGGCACTCGCGCCCCATGCCAGCAGCTGCCCGGCGTCCCACTTGTTGCACGGCACGACGACGTCGCCGCTGTTGTTCGTGATCGTCTTGCCCATGACCCCCGGATAGAACACCTTGGAGCCGCAGCCGCTCACCGGATCGCCGGTAAAGGCCTGCCAGCTGCCGTATGCGGTGTCGGGGTCGGTGGAATAGAAGATGCCGGTGTCGCCGTACACGCCGGCGATCGTCCCGCGGTGGAGGCCGGTGGCGGACACGACCGGGTTGTCGGTGACGCCGAGCACGTTCGGGCCCACAGCCGGGAGCCCGATGAGCTGCGCGGTCGTCTTCGCCCCGATCGGCCCGGCGCCGATGGCAATGGGCGACTGGCCCTTCATCGGCACGGTGTCATAGCCGCCCGTGCCGTCGGGGAGCAGATAGGCGGCGTTCGTGACCTGGACGCCGTTGGGGACGTAGAAGTCGACATGGCCGCCGACGCCCGTCGTCGTGCCGTCGCGCGGGACGACCTTGATGATGAGGCCGACCTCGTCGTTCACCTGCAGGATCGGCGTCCCGGGCACCCAGCCGCCGTTGATGCGGGTGTCGAGCAGCGTCTGGCTGGCCGGATCGAGGAACGCGTACACCATCCGCGTCTGCAGGTTGTGGGCCGACACGGGCGACGGAGCCTCGGAAGACATCCGGCCGAGGGCCACGATGGACAACAGGACGACCAACGCTGCGCGGCGCCGGGGCGTGAATCGACGGCGAATGGATCCAACCACCAATTCGCGCGCCGATTCACGCGCGCCCGCGGAAGGTTCAGCCACGCTGGGCCGCTGCAGGAGTTGGTACCACGGACGGTTGACCCGCTTCATGTTGACGTCCTTCATCTGTTCGCCGAAACAAGACAGCATGAGGCAACGGGCGCATTGCCCGTTGCCTGAAAGATCGGCAGCGACGACCGGTTGTGCATCAGGATTTCGGATGACGTGGCCGGCGTGATGATCAGCGACGAGGCCTGAGCCCACTGGTGGCTCGGCACACTTAGAACGCGCGCATTTGCCTGTAGGACACGGGCGCGCTCAGGTTATTATTGGCTACCTCTCATCTCCAACCTTAAAGTTGCCGATTCCTAAGACATCTCTAACGGCGCCGGCGCCAAAATCGTGCCCGCCGCGGACGTCGGTTGTCGGTCGTGCAGCCTGGCTGGCGGCTCTACAACGGCAGCGCGTTGGGATCCCCCATCTGCGGCGCACCGATGTACGGCGGCGGCCAGTCCACCGGCGGCGGGATGATCCCCTCCCGCCAGCAGCCGGCAGCGTCGAAGATCTCCTCCCACGTCAGCGCCGGCGGCTCATCCTCGTCGAACGGCCCGGGCGCGGCGCGGGTGCAGCCGTAGAACAGCAGCTCGTTGGACATCGAGCGCCAGTTCAGCGTCAACAGGTACTGCTGGCCGTCCGGGACGACGAGCTCCGTGTAGCGGCCCGGCGTCACCTGGGTCTGATGCGTCTCCCAGCCGTACCGCATTCGCCCGTCCGGTCCGACGGACGCGCGGTCGTTGTAGGTCTCCCGCAGCTCGGTGCCGAAGCGGGGCTCGTCCGCCTCGGCGCGGATGCTGACCGCCAGCGGCCCGGCGGCCGCCAACTCTCCGACGCACGGACCGAACGTGTCGACGTCCTGGAAGTCGGCCGCGGGCAGGCGCTGGACGTCGACGGCGATCGTGTGATCCGTGTTGAACGGCGGCAGGACGGAGATCTGCGGCGGCTGGCCGCCCAGGAAATAGCCCTGCTGGAACAGCGAGTCCTGTGGGTTGAAGAAGTTGCCCTTCGGCACCGGCGTGCGGAGCGTCAGGAAGGCGAAGCCCTCGTTGCACGTCGCCGGGTCGGCCGGGTTCGTACCGGGCAGCGGCTGCGTCATGAGCGCCACGACGTTGTACTCGTGGCCGTCGACGTAGAACCGTTTGAGGTACCACGGATCGCCCGGGAAGAGGTCGTGCGCGCCGGCACCGTTGTCGATCGCCGAGTGCGTCGCGCCGAGCGCGCGGCCGACCGTCACCGACACGGACTCGCCGTCCGGGGCAACGTCCTCGACGAACAGGAACCACGCGCCGTCCAGGCTGCCGAGGTTCGTCGCGCCGGGCGGCACGATCCGCACCCGGTCCTGGAAACGGTCGACGACGACGACGCTGCCGAGCGGCACGGTCTGGATGCCGCGGACGGGCTCGGGGCGGGCGCTGCCGACGGTGCCGCCGGTGAACCAGAACCGGAACTGGGCGCTCAGGCCGGGCGTGACGTTCTCGAGCACCGCCATGTGGTCGAAGACCATCACGCTATCGGTGACCCCCGCGGTCAGCGGATCGCGGTCGAGGGTGACGCTCTGGATCGCGAACACCGCCAGCTCGTTCCCGTTCAGCGCCACGCAGTCCTCGTCGAGGTCGTCCAGCGCGCCGTCGCCGTCGAACTCGACGACCGGTCCGGCGAGCGGGAGCGGTGCACCGGGGCCCTGCGGGCGGTTCGCCTGCCAGGCGAAGTCGAAGTAGTCGTTGATCGTCGCCTCGGTCTCGAGCGTCACCGGCTCCGGCACGCCGTCGAAGTTCGCGTCGAACGTCGTCAAGCCGTGGCCGAACTGGCCGCCGGGCGGCAGTGTACCGCCGGCGTTGGGCTTGGGCAGCTCGAGGGCGCGCGTGCCCATCGGCAGCGCCACGCGGCTCGAGCCGGCCGGCACGGCGACCGGGTTGTCCGTCGTGTCCATCATGAGGTAGGTGTACTCTTGGACGACGGCCTGGAACGTCAGGTCGCTGTGGCAGTCCAGGTCCTGGCGGATCTTCGTGATGTAGTCCGGTTGATACCACAGCCGCTGGTAGACCTTCTGGCGCGCGTTCTGGCCGTCGTTCGAGATCCCGCGGTAGAGGTCGACGAGGTCCTCGCCGAAGTTGCGGTACTCGTCGAGGTAGGCCGGGTTGAACGTCAGCGAGTCGTGGCGCGGCGCGTCGGGCGCCTGCGGGTTGAACGGGGCGAACGGGTCGGTGTAGGGCGGCACCTCGACCGGATAGCCGGCGATGTCCGTCGTGACCGTGATGTCGCCCGCGCCGCTCAGCAGCGCGGCCCGGGATGCCGCGCCGTCGCACGCCAAGTCGTCCACGCAGACCGGCAGGCCGCCGTAGATCCGGACCCCTTCGTCGCCCGTGAAGAGCTTTTCTCGCTCGTCGGGGTCGAAAGCGAAGCTCGCGCGGCGGGGCAGGCCGTAGTTGCCGGTCAGCGGGTCGAACGCGGTCTCGTCGGCGGTGAGGTCGGGCGGGGGCGGCGGCATCTCGTCCGGGACCGGGCCGTCCGGCATCGTCCATTGGCGCCAGCGCGCCGTCGGGTTGAGGAAGCCGCTCGTCACGTCGTAGCGGTCGGGGTCGCACGCGACCGGGCTGCCGCCGGGGGCGGCGAGGTCCGGCAGCGCGAACTCGGTGAAGTGCCACGGCTGGGTGAAGATCCGCTCGTTGTAGAAGAACGCGTCCGGCACGGACGGGTCCACGATGCACGCCGAATCGTCGAAGCGCCGTGCGCCGTACTTCTCGGCCAGCTGGCCGACGAACGCCGGGTTCGTGTCCTCCTCGACGTACAGCCAGTGGCTCGATCGGAAGCCGGCGCCCGCGCCGAGGCTGTACGGGCCGACCGGGCTGGCCGGGTCGCGGCCGACGTACGTCCCGCCGTCGCCGGCGCCCAGCACCGGCGGCACCGGCCCGATCGGGCCGCCCATGTACAGGACCCTCGGCCGGTCGATCGGATCGTCGGCCGTCGGCGCCGGGCACGCGTCGATCGCGTCCAGCACGGCCACGTCCTCGAGGATCGTGTGCTCGTGGTTGAACGGCGGCGGGAGCGGCAGGGCGCGGTTCGGACCGTAGGCCTGCAGGCGCACGGAGTGCTGCTCGATCGTCACCGGCACCTTGGGCACCGGCGCGCGGAGCGTGATGTACTGCATCGCGTTCGCACCGCACGTCATGATCGCCACGACGTTGTACTCGTGGCCGTCCACGTACAGGCGCTTGAGGAACCACGGCCCGCCGGCGCTGCGGTTCGCGACGTTGGCGATGCGCTCCATGCTGGCGCACGGCGCGCCGAGCGCCCGGCCGACGGTGACGGTGGCCGTGACGTCCGCCGTGTCCACGCCGTGAACGGCGATGAACCACCCGCCGACGGGCACCTGCCCGAGGCTGCTGCCGCCCGGCACGACGAGCTGCACCGGACCGACCTCCCCCGCCAGCGCCGCGCCGCCGACGCCGATCGACGCCGTCGCCACGAGCCGCGGGACGAGGTCGCCCGTGTAGAAGATCCGCACCGTTGCCGAACTGCTCGAGACCCCCTGCACGGTGACGAAGTGGTCGAGGAACTGCAGCCGCTGGTTGCGGCCGATCTCGGCCGCGTCGGTGTGCAGCACGACCATCTCGTCGCACGAGAGCGGCGCGCCGTCGCCGTCGATGTCGTCGACGAGGCCGTCGCCGTCGAAGTCCAGCGTCAGGCCGAGGTCCGCCGCCAGCGTCGCCTCGCTGGCCACGTTCACCATGTCGAACGTGCCGTCGAAGTTCGCGTCGAGGCTCGTCAGGCCGTAGCCGACGGTTGGTCCGGCGGCACTCGTCTCGGATGCGCCGATGCCGACCGGGAACACGATCCGCGAGCCGCCGGCCGTCGCGCACGCCGGGCGCGGGGCGGAGTCGTCGAGGCGATCGGGCGACGGGTCGGGCTGCGGCACGTCGTTGTCAAGGACGACATAGGTCAGTTCGGTCATGATCGCCGGGTACCACTCGTCGCGCGCCGATGGCGCCGGGTTGACGGGCGCGTCGGGGCGGCCGTCGTCCGGCAGGCCCGTGTTCGTCAGGCAGTCGTCGGCGTTCAGATCCTTGTCCAGCCGCGTCGGCTCGTACCAGTGCCGCAGCCAGACCTTCTCGGACCCGTTCACGCCGCCGACGCGGATATTCGTGTTCGCGCTGACCTCGTCGGCGCCGGTGGCGCAGCCCCAAGCCGCGCCGAGGCCCGGCTCGTTCAGCCGCTCCGAGATCCAGGCCGGGTTCCACGTGACGAAGTCCTGCTCGGGCGCCTCGCCGGACAGCGGGTTGAAGGGCCCCTCGGGATCGGTGTACGGCGCGTCCTCGGGCACGCGCCCCGTCAGCGGGTCGACGAGGCTGTTCGAACCGGCCGACGCACGCCGGTTGCCCTCGCCGCTGACGACGGCGTTGCAGACGACGCTCAGGCCGTGGACGCGGATCGTCGGCAGGTCGGCGGTGCCGCGGCGGTTCACGTAGAGGTCGTCCGGATCGGTCGGGTCGTAGAAGACCTTGACGCGCGACGTGCCGTCCAGCGAGACGTCGCCGAACTCGACGACCTCGTCGTTGCCCGCCGTGACCGTGACCGTGACGGCGTTCGGCGTCGTCGAGATGTAACCGTTCGGATCCGATTCGGAGACGACGTAGCTGCCGGGCGGTACGTCGGTGAACACGTAGTTGGCGGCCGCGTCCGTCACGGCGGTGGCGCCGTTGGACAGCCGGACGACAACGCCCGGGATCCCGACCTCGCCCGGATCGCGGACGGTGTCGCGGTCGATGTCCTCCCAGACCATGCCGTGCACCATGCCGCCCGCCGGCACGCCCGGCCGGTCGCCGAAGTTCACGACCGCCGCGGCGCCGGGTCCGAGAACGACGGCGACGACGTTCGGTGTCGTCGAGGCGAAGCCCGGCAGATCCGTCTCCGTCACGGTGTAGTTGCCGGGAACGAGGTTGAGGAACGCGTACCCGCCCGTGCCGTTCGTCACCCGCACCGCACCGTTGGACAGCGTCACCGTCACACCGGGCAGCCGCGCTTCGCCGAGGTCGATGACGCCGTCGCCGTCCGTGTCGTTCCAGACCGTGCCCGAGATGCCGGCCGGCGCCGGCGTCGGCGTCGGGGTGCGCGTGGCGGTCGGCGTCGGCGTGTTCGTCGGGGTCGGCGTCAGCGTGCGGGTGGGCGTGTTCGTCGGGGTGGCGGTCGCGGTTGCCGTGTTGGAAGGCGTCGACGTCGGCGTGTTCGTGGGCGTGTCGGTGGGTGTCGACGTGGGCGTGGCCGTCGGCGTGGATGTCGACGTCGCGGTGCGCGTCGATGTCGCCGTGCGCGTCGGCGTGTCGGTCGGCGTGTTCGTCGGCGACGGAGTCGACGTGGCCGTGCTCGTCGATGTCGGCGTGTTTGTGCGCGTGCTCGTCGCCGTCGGCGTCGGGGTCGGCGGGTCGAACTGGACGGGCGTCGGATCGTTCTCGCCGGGCTCGTCGGCGTTGCCGTCGCCGTCCGGATCGGGGTTCGTGCCGTCGTCCGAGGCGTCGCTCGCGATCGTTCCCGCCGGGCTCGTCGCCGAAGCGATGGCGCTGTTCAGATGCGGGCCGAGCGCCGTGCCGGGCATGACGGTCACGACGAGCGTGATCGTCCCGGTGCCGAGGAGCGGCAGCGTGTCGGTTCCGCTCAACAGCAGGGTGTCGACGTCGCCGTCGTACAGCGGGTTCTCGGTGAACGCCGCGCTCGTCACGCTGTCGACGGTAAACGATGTCACGCCGCCGAACGTCGCGGCCAGGTCGTCCGTCACCTGGAGGCCGGTCAGCACGACATCGCCCAGGTTCTCGACGACGAGGTCGTACGTCACGGTCGACGTGCCGTTCATGTTGTTCACGAGGCTCGTCACGCGCTTGGCGACGCCGATGGACGGCACCTCGACGAACTGGACGGGCGTCGGATCGTTCTCCCCGGGCTCGTCCGCGTTGCCGTCGCCGTCGGGGTCGGGCTCCGTGCCGTTGTCGGACGGGTCGGTGACGGTCGGGTTCCCGGTGCTCTGGCCGCTGCCGATGGCCGAGTTGAAACATGGGCCGAGGTTGGCGCCGGGCGTGACGGTGACGCTCACCTGGATCGTGCCCGTCGCGCCGACGGCCAGCGTGTCGGTGCCGTCCAACAGGTCGGTGTCCGTGTCGCCGTCGTAGCCGGCGTTCACCGTGAAGTCGGCGCTCGAGGTGCCGTCGACGGTGAACGACGTCGCGCCGGCGAATGTCGCCGCCAGGTCGTCGACGACTTGGACGTTCGTCAGGGCGACATCGCCCAGGTTCTCGACCGTGAGGGTGTAGTCCACGGTGTGGGTGCCGTTGCCGTGGTTGAACACCATCGTCACGGTCTTGGCGACGCCGATCGCCGGGTTCGTCGTCGGCGTGGCGGTCGGGGTCTGTGTCGCCGTCGGCGTGGGCGTCGCCGTGCTCGTCGCCGTTTCCGTCGGCGTCGAGGTCGACGTGGATGTCGGCGTCGCCGTCGGTGTCGGGGTGGCGACGACGATCACGACGAACACGCTGGCGTCCGGTCGGTCGCAGTTCGGCGCGGCGTCGAGGTTGGGGTCGTGGTTGTCGGTCGCCCAAAGCAGGTTCAGCGCGCTTGGGTCGCCGATCGCCGCGCGGGAGACGTACATGTCGACGAAGTCGCCCGTGACGGCGTAACCGACGGTGCTGTTCGTCGTGTTGCCCTGTGGCCCGCCGGCCCCGGCCGTTCCCGTGCCGAGCACGCGCTGCCAGTCGGCGCTGCCGATCGCGTTGTTCGTGTAATCGGGCGGATTGTTCGAACCCCATCGGGCGGAGAAGCCGGCGTTCAGGAGATCGTCCATGAACGTCAGCTCGCCCAGCTGGTTTCGGCCGAGCGTGCAGTCCGCCGGGACGCAGAGGTCCTCGAGGTTCAGCAGGTACTCGGCGTCGTTGATGTTGCCGCCGGAGATCGTGGCGTCGCTGCCGACGGTGTCCAGGAACCACTTGTAACGGGCCTGGCCCTGGCTGTCGGCGCTCGGCCAGCCCGCCGGATCGATGTTCTCCATCCGCAGGTAGAGGTACGCGCTGTCGACCGCGTAGAACGTCGAGATCACGTCGCGGTGGTCGTTGCAGCCGCTCTCCGCCGCGTCGACGACGATCGGCGTCCACGTCGTCGGCCACGCCGCAAACGCCGCGGCCCGCCGGATCGCGTTCGGTGCCGGCCGCGGACGGCCGTGCTGCCCGTTCGAGGTGGCGATCCCTTGCGCCGATCGTGAACCGACCACCGCCCAAAGGCGCTGGCCTGCAATCCCGACGACGAGTGCCAGGACGAGCGCCGCGAGCGCGGCGAACGGAGCGGCGGGTGACGGCAGGCGAAAAGCGGGGCGCTGGTCGCGCTTGACCATGGGTTGTCTCTCAGTGATGGCGATCGCAGCGCTGGTGGGGTTCCGCGCGATGGCAGCGAATCGTGCTCACGTATCGACCGACGGCCGCATGCAGTCCATGCACCCCGTCACACGCCTTGTCCGCTCGACGCGTCGACGCGCCCGCTCTATGCCACGAGGGCCGGCGACCTTGCGGCCGCCGGCCCCGTGGTGCGCGTCGCGCGCGCCTAGTACTCTGTCACTGGACACGCTTCAGGTATACGACTGAGGTAGGCATCCGTAGACTCTGCAGTGACAGAGCGCTAGCGCATGCTGTACCCACGGTAGAGCGCCGGCAACAGCGCCCGACCGACGAACGCGTTGCGGTCCAGCAGCGCCTCGATCTTCTGCCCGTCGATCTTCGTCTCGATCGTCTTGCCGCTCGGATCGGCGAGCAGCGCGCTGTCGACGTTCCAGGCGCTGTCCACCGCGTCCTTCAGGACCTGGAACTCGATCGTGAAGAGCACGACGTCGCCGTACAGGCCGTTGGCCGGCCGCATCCGGGCGGCGGCGAAGCGGATCTCGCCGGCCGGATCGACCGTGTTCATCGCGACGAACGACGGTCCGTCGGCCTGCCAAGCGGCACCAGGCTTCACCTGGACGCCGCTGCCCTCGAGCGCATCGATGACCTTGACCTTCTGGGTGTCGAAGCGGACCTTGATGTCCGCGCCGTACATGTTCCAGACGCCCTTGGCCACGACGTCGACGGCGATGGTCTCCTCGTCGACTGCCCGTACGTTGAGCGCGACGTCCGTCGGCCCATCCGGCCGCTCGGCGGGCGCACCCTCGGGCAGGCCGGTGGCGCGGAGGACGGCCGTCGGCAGCACGCCGCGCAGCGCCTTGGCCACCGCACGCTCGGTTGCAGGCGCGGTCGGATCGCTGAAGAACGCGGCGCCGTTCTCCTCGCCGTTGTAGCCGAACGGCACGGCACCGCTCCGCCCGTAGTTCGTGCCGACGAGGACAAGGTCGAACAGGTTCACCTCGTGGTCGGCGTTGCAGTCGGCGCGGATGTCGGACGGCGGCGAGGTGCGGTAGTTCGCCCCGACGCGGACGAGGTCGAAGAGGTTGATGTTCGTGTTGTTGTCCGTGTCGCCGCCGGGTAGGGACGTGAACGGCAGGTCGAACGGCTGGCCGCCGGACACCCGGAACATCTGGTCGGCGCCGAGGTAGCACGCCGCGTCGGCGCTGAGGCGATGCTCGCCCTTCGGCACACCGCAGATGCTGAAGTAGCCGTTCGGCCCGGAGACACCGGCCGGCACGCCGTCCACATACACGACGGCCCCGGTGTGGTCGCTCCGACCCTGCAGGTTCATGTAGCCGCGGATGCAGCTCGTCTTCTCCGCCGGCTGCGGCACCGTCGTGCAGCCGTCCGTCGGCACGCTGGCGGCCGAGACCTGACCGGTCACCGAGTCACGCGCCGACACGCGGAACGTGTAGGACGTGTTGGCGAGGAGATCTGGCGTCTGATAGCTGTAGGCCGTGCCGGTGCCGACCTGCGTCGTGCTCGGCACCGTGGCCAGCGGGATGTACGACGAGCCGTTGAAGCTCACCTCGACATTGAACTCCGTCTCGAAGTTCGAGCTGTCGACCCAGGTCACGCGGACCTGCGACCCGCCGGGCAGGACGTTGCAGGCGGCGTTCAGCGGCGGCGGCGGCGCGGCGGTGACGGTGAACGTCGCCGCCGACGTGTTGTTCGCCGCGTTCGGGTCGGGCGTCTGTGCCGCCACGTGGGCGGTGTTCGTCACCTGCGTGCCGGCCGCCGTGTTGTGGCCGATCCGGACGACCACCTGGAACGTGCGCGTCTGGCCGCTGTTCACCGTCCCAAGGTTGCACGTCAAGGTCTGGCCCGCGATCTGACAGCCGGTCGTGTTGCTCTCATGGGTCACCTGCGCCGGCAGCTGATCCGTGACGACGACGTTCGTCGCCGCGCCGGGGCCGTCGTTGTGGACGGTGAAGTCGTACGTCACGAGGCCGCCCTGCTGGGCCGGCGATGCCACGTTGACCGCCTTGGTGATCCGGACGTCGGCCGCCTGCGCGACGGTGATCTGAATCGTCACGCTGTCGTTGTTGTTCGCCGGCACCGGATCCGTGGCCGGGGAGCTGACGGAGGCCGAGTTCGTCACCGAGCCCGAAGCACCTGCCCCGATGCCGGCCGTCACCTGGATCGTCGCGAAACCGCCTGCCTGGATCGAGGGGATCGTGCACGTGAGCGTCTGGCCGCTGACGTTGCACCCGCCGCTGTTGCTGACGTGCGTCAGGCCGGGCGGCAGCGTGTCCACCACCGTCACCGGACCGGTGTTGGACGGGCCGAGGTTGTCCACCTGCAGGCCGAACACCACCTGGCCGCCGGCCGTCACGATCGCCGGGTTCGCGCTCTTCTCGATGCTGAGGTCCGCCACGCGGCGCGCCGTCACGGTGTTGTTCACCTGGTTGTTGTTCGGATCCGTGTCCGGCGACGACGTCGCGACGGAGGCGGTGTTCACGAACTGCTGGCCCTGCGTGGCCGACGCCGGGATCGCGACGTTCACGTGGATCGTGCGCGTCGAGTCGTCTGCGACGCTGCCGAGGTTGCACGTGAGCGTTTGCCCCGTCGCCGTGCAGCCCCCGTCGTTGTCGACGAGGCTCGTCCCGGTGGGCAGGTTGTCGGTGAGGACGACGTTGTTCGCCGTGCCGGGGCCGAGGTTCTTGACTTCGATCGTGTATTGGATCGTCGTCCCGGCCACGGGCTGCGAATCGGACGCGGTCTTCTGGACCGCCAGGTTGACGTTCTGGCTGGGCGTCTCGACGACGAGCGCGACGGTGTCGCTGTTGTTCGCCGGCGCCGGATCGGGCGTGCCGCTCGTGACCGTCGCCGTGTTCGAGAACTGCGTACCCGACGCGAGCCCCGCACCGACCGTCACCGGGATCTGGACGACGACCGTCGTGCCGTTGGCGATGTTGCCGAGGTTGCACGTCACCGTTGCGGCGGCGAGGCTGCAGGCCGGCGGGAGCGTGCCCGCCGTGACCTGCGCCGGCAGCGTGTCCGCCACGACGACGTTCTGCGCGGCGGCCGGGCCGTTGTTCGTGACCTTGAGGTCGAACGTGATCGCCTCGCCCGACAGCGGTGTCGGGTCGGAAGCCGTCTTGTCGATCGCCAGGTCGGCGTCGTTCGTCGGCTGGGACACGATGACGAAGGCGCTGTCGGCGTTGTCGGTGACGTCGGGATCCGGTTCGGACGACGTCGCGCTGGCGTTGTTCGTCAGCACGGTGCCCGGCTGCACGTTCTGGCCGACCTGCGCGACGATCGTGACCGTCTTCGTCTGGCCGTTCGCGAGCGGTCCGATGTTGCAGCCGGCGGCCAGCGCGGCCGCGCCGCACGTCTGGCTGTCGGAGACGTACGTCATCCCGCTGGGCAGCGCGTCGGTGAGCGTGACGGTGGCCGCGTCGGACGGGCCGCTGTTCTTCACCTGGACGGTGAACGTCACCTGCGCCCCGGGCGGCGGCTGGACGCTGGAGGCGTCCTTGTCCACGCTGATATCGGCGCTGCGAACGGCCTCAACGGTGTCGTCGTCCTGGTTGTTGCCCGGATTCGGATCTTCCGTGTTCAGGCGATCCGGCGCGTCGGCGTCCAGCGTCGACGCCAGGAGCGCCTTGCCGTGCGCCACGCTGGCGACGTTCGTGAGCTGCGCTCCGTTCGGCACGTTCGCGTTGATGAGGACCGTCATCGTGAACAGCCGCGACTGACCGCTGTTCAGGGCGCCGAGGCTGCACGTGAGCGTGCGCACCGGACTCTGGATGCAGGCCGATGTCGCGCCCGGTCCGGCGGTATCGCTCTGGTACGTCATCCCCGCCGGCAGGTTGTCGGTGACGATGACGGAGGGGGCGTTCGCCGGGCCGAGGTTCTCGATGAGAAGGTTGAAGGCGTGCATCGTGCCCGGCGTGACGGTGATCGTCGGCGATGTCTTCGTCAACCGCAGATCGGCGCCCTGGGCGCTGCCGGTGACCAACGTGGTGGCCGACGCGGTGTTGTTGCCGGGCGTCGGGTCGACCGTCGCCGACGAGACCGACGCGCTGTTGATGAGCTGCGTCCCGGTCAACGCGTCGTCGTCGACGTCGACGATGATCGTGAACTGCGCCGCCTGGCCCGAGAGGAGGCTGCCCAACGCGCACAGGCGCGTCGAGCCGCCGCCCGACGTGCAGCCGTTGGGGTTCGTCGTCGAGACGAACTCCGTGTCGAGCGGCAGGACGTCGTTCACCAGGACGTTGTTCGCGGTGTTGGGACCGTTGTTCGTGACGGTCAGCTGATAGGCGATCTGCTGCCCCGCCAGGATCTGGGCCGGCCCCGCCTTGGTGATCGCCAGATCGGCCGACGTCCCGGACGCAGGCGTGACGGACGTCTGCGCAGAGGCATTGTTGTTGCCCGGCGCCGGATCCGGCGTCGACGACGTGACCGAAGCGGTGTTCGTCAGCGTCGTGTTCGCTTGGCCCGCCGTCGTCTGGATCGTCACGACGACCGCCGCCGAGCCGCCCGAGACGATGCTGCCCATCGCGCATTGCAGGTTGGACGAAGCCGGCGGGTTCAGGCTGCAGACCGGCGGGATGCTGCCGACGAACGTCGTTCCGGCCGGCAGCGTGTCGTTCAGGGTCACGCCCGTTGCGGTGCTCGGACCGGCGTTGTTCACTGCCAGGGTGTAGTTGACCGTGTTGCCGGCCTGCACGGACGTCGGCCCGGTCTTTGTCAGCGAGAGGTCGGCCGACGAAGCGCCGCCGACGGTCGTCGTCGTCGTGCTGCTGCTGTTGCCGCCGTCCGGGTCGGGCGTGTCGCTGTCGACGCCTGCGATATTCACGAGCTGCGTGCCTTGCGCCAGCCCGCCCACGGTCACGGTGATCGTGAACGTGCGCGTCACGCCGACGGCGATGTCGCCGAGGGTGCACGTGAGCGTTCCGACCGGGGCCTGCACGCAGCCGCCCGTGTCGGAGACGTACGTCACCCCGGCCGGAAGCGTGTCGACGACGACGACGTTCATGGCGTTCGACGGCCCGCCGTTGATGACGTTGATCGTGTAGACCAGCGTGCCGCCGGCCACGACGCTCGGCGGCGCCGACTTCGTGATCCGGAGGTCGGCGCTCGCGACGGCGATGACGGTCGCCGACGACGTGTTGTTCGCCGGCACCGGGTCGGAGACGCCGGCCGCGCTGACGACGGCGGTGTTGTTCAGGCTCGCCCCCGGTGCGACGTCCGCGTTGATCTTGGCCACGACGTGGAACGTGCGCGAGCCGCCCGAGGCGATGGCGCCGAGGTTGCACGTCAGCGTGCCGGGCGGTGCCTGCACGCAGCCCGCGTCATCGGAGACGTACGTCATTCCGACCGGCAGGACGTCCGTCACCTGGGCGTTCGCGACGGCGCTCGGGCCGAAGTTGGAGGCCACCAGCGTGAACGTCACGTTGCCGCCGGCGGTGTACGGGCCGGCCGAGGCCGACTTCTCCAGCCGGAGGTCGGCCGCAGCGGCGACGATGACCGCCGCCTGCGCCTGGTTGTTGCCGAGCGTCGGATCCGGCGTGTTCGACTGGACCGCGGCGCTGTTCGTCAGGATCGTGCCGGTCAGTGCGCCCGGCGCCACCTGGACGGTGATCGCCACGGCGGCCGACGCGCCGGCGGCCAGCGTGCCGATCGTGCAGTTGATCGTGTTCGGCGGGCCCTGGACGCACGCGCCGTTCGAGGCGACGTAGTTCAGCCCGACGGGCAGCGTGTCGATGATGTGGACGTTTGTGGCGTCCGACGGCCCGTTGTTCGTGACCAGGAGCTGGAAGACCACCTGGTCGCCCGGTCGCGGCGTGATGATCGACGCGCTCTTGGCGATCGCCAGGTCGGCCGCGCGCGTCGTCGTGACGACGGCGGTGGCCGAGTTGTTGGCCAGGTTCGGGTCGAGCGTGCTCGTCGATGACACCGTGGCGGTGTTCACGAGGACCGTCCCGACCGGGATCTCCATGTCCAAGCGCACCGTGACCGTGAAGGAACGCGTCTGGCCGACGGCGATGCTGCCGAACGTGCATGTGAGCGTCCCCACCGGACCCTCGACGCAGCCGTCCGTGTCGGAGACGTACGTCACGCCTTCGGGCAGGACGTCGCGGACGGTGACGTCGGTGACCGCGTCGGGTCCGTTGTTCGTGACCGAGATCGTGTAGACGAGCTCGCCGCCGGCCACCGGGGCGGCCGTCGAGGCCACCTTCGTGATCGAGAGGTCGGCCAGGTCGACCGGCACCGTCACGTCGCGGGTGTTGATGTAGATGTCATCCGTGTTCGCCGGGTCATAGAAGACCTTGACGCGCGTCGGCTGACCGAGCGGGCAGGCGCCGTCGAAGTAGCCGACGGTGATGTTGTCCTCGTCGTCGAAGACGTGCACCTGCGGCGGGTTCGGGTTGTTCACCGGCGGGATGATCCCGAGCGGCGGGGCCCAGGTGTCGCCGGCGGCGCTGATGTCCGTGTGGTCGAGCGCCGGCGGGTTGAACTCGTTCGGCCCCGGGCCGGGGAAGAACGGGCCGGGCTCGTCGCGCGTGCAGCCGTAGAACGCCAGCTTGCTCACGGGCGACGTCCAGCCGAGCGTCAGGAGGTACTTCTGGCCCTCCGGCACCCGGATGGCGGTGAAGTTCGACGGCGTGACCATGAGCTGGTGGGTGTTCCAGCCCGTGCGCGTGTTCTGACCGGTTACCGCCGGCGCGAAGGTCTCGCGCAGCTCGGTGTGCAGCCGCGTCTCGTCCGTCTCTTCGAGGATCGTCTCGACCATCGGATCGGCGGCGGCAAGCTCGCCCACACAGCTCAGGTAGCCGTTCTGGAAGGCGAAGTCGATCGGCGCCAAGCGGTCGATGTCCAGCGCCAGCGTGTGCTGGAAGTTGAACGGCGGCAGAACGGACATCTCCGCCGGCAACCCGTTCAGGAAGTAGCCCTGATAGAACAGGGAGTCCTGCGGGTTGATGAAGTTGCCCTTCGGCACCGGGGTGCGGATCGTGATGAACGCGAAGTTGTCGTTGCACAGTCCGGCCGCGCCGCTGTTCTCGGTCATCAGCGCCACGACGTTGTACTCGTGGCCGTCGACGTAGAAGCGCTTGAGGTACCACGGGTCGCCCGGCAGGAGATCGTGGCTGCCGTTGCCGTCGTCGATCGCCGAGTGGGTGCCGCCGAGGGCGCGGCCGACGGTCAATGTCACGCGGTCGCCGGAAGGCGCGACGTCCTCGACGAACGCGAACCAGGCACCGTCGGGGGCGATGTTCGCCTCGCCCGGGCCGACGATCGTCACGCGGTCCTGGAAGCGGTCGACGAGCACGGCGTCGCCGATGTCGAGCGTCCGGATGCCGCCGACCGCCTCGGGACGGGCGTTGTTCGGGTTGCCGCCGGTGAAGAACAGGCGGAACTGGGCGCGCGTGTTGGGCGTGACGTTGTTGAGCGTGATGAGGTAGTCCAGGAACTGGGCGTTGTGGCCCTCGGGCGTGTTCGGATCGAGATCGAGCGTCAGGCTCTGTACGGCGAAGACCGCCATCTCGTTCCCGTTCAGCGCCTGGCAGTCGGCGTCGAGCGCGTCCTGGACGCCGTCGCCGTCGAAGTCGAGCACCGGGCCGGCGAGCGGCGTCACGGGGACGCCAGGCAATGTCGGGCGGTTGGACTGCCACTGCTGGTCCAGGTACTGGTTCAGCGTCTGCTCGGAGTGGATGTTCGATGCGTCGCTGTAGCCGTCGAAGTTCGCGTCGAACGTCGTCAAGCCGTAGCCGAACTGGCCGCCCGCCGGCAGCGTGCCGTTCGGGTTGGGCGCGGGCAGATCACCGGCGCGCGAGCCGACCGGGAAGGCGATCCGGCTCGAACCGGGCGGCACGCCGGTCGGGTTGTCGGTCGTGTCCATCATCAGGAACGTGTATTCCTGGACGATCGCCGGGAACTTCAGGTCGCGTTGGCAGTCATCCGTGAAGCGCAGCTTGTCGACCCAGTCCGGCTGGTACCACGTGCGGTGGTACACCTTCTCACGGGCGTTCTGCGCACCGTTCGAGATCTGCTGGTACAGCTCGCGGAGCGGCTCGTTGAAGTTGCGGAACTCGTCCATGTAGGCCGGGTTGAACGTCAGCGAGTCCGTGCGCGGCGCATGCGGGTGCTGCGGGTTGAACGGCGCGAACGGGTCGGTGTACGGCGGCACCTCGACCGGATACGCCGCCAGGCCCGAAATCGGGTCCGTGGCCACGCCGGTGTCGCCTGCGCCGAAGAGGATCGACGGGCGGCTGATGATGCCGTTGCACTCCAGGTCGTCGCAGACCGGGAAGCCGCCGTACAGCCGGAGGCCGTCGTTGTTCGCGGTCAGCTTGCCCTTGTTGTCGTCGGGGTCGTGGATGAAGGTGACGCGGCGCGGTGAGCCGTAGCTGCCCGTGACCGGGTCGAAGACCGTCTCGTCGATCTGCAGGTCGGGCGGGGTCGGCGGCTGATCCTCGGGCACCGAGCCGTCGGGCATCCGCCACAGCCGCCAGCGCGCGGTATCGTTCGTGAAGCCGCTCGTCACCAGGTAGTTGTCCGGATCGCACGCCGGCACACCGCCGGCCACGGGCGCCCCGGCCTGGTCGGGCAGGACGAACTCGGTGTAGCGCCACGGCTGGGTGAACACCTGCTCGTTGTAGAAGAAGCTCTGCGGGATCCCGGGCGGCTGCGGCACGCCCGGTGCCGTGTTCAGCGCGCCGTACTTCTCCCGGATCTGGCCGATGAACGGCTCGTAGCCCTCTTCCTCGGTGTAGAACCAGTGGCTGGCGAAGTAGTTGTCGTATGGGCCGACCGCGCGCTGCGGGTCGCGGCCGGTGTATACGAGCGCGTCGCTCTGCGCCAGGACGGGCGGCATCGGGCCCATCGGGCCGCCCATGTAGAGGATCTCGGGGCGCGCGACCTCGTCGTCGCCGGGCAGGATCGGGCAGAGATCGAAGCCCTTGAAGTCGATGACATCCTCGAGGATCGTGTGCTCGTGGTTGAACGGCGGCGGCAGCACGAGCGGCTCGAGCACACCGTAGCCCTCGAGGCGCACGGAGTGCTGCTCGATCGTCACGTCGACCTTCGGCAGGGGCGAGCGGAGGGTGATGTACTGGATGGCGTTGGTGGCGCACGTCATGATCGCCACGACGTTGTACTCGTGGCCGTCGACGTAAAAGCGCTTGAGCCACCACGGGCCGCCGGGCGAGCGGTTCGCCACGTTCGGCGTCGATTCCATCGACGCGCACGGCGCGCCGAGCGCACGGCCGAGGACGACGGTCACCGTGCCGTCGACGGCGTCGGTGCCCTGGACGTAGACGAAGAATGGGCCGATCGGCATCTGGCCGAGGAGGTTCGCGCCGGGCTGGACGACCTGCAGCGGGCCGACGTCGGCCGCCAGCGCCATGCCGTTGACGCCGATCGAGCGGACCTGGACGAGGCGCGGTCGGAGGTCGCCGTTGTACCAGACCTCGAGCACGGCGGCCTGCGACGAAACGTTGCGGACGCGCACGAAGTGGTCGAGGAACTGGACGGTGCTGCCGCTGTGGATCGTCATCGAGTCCGTCGAGAGGACGACCATCTCGTCGCACGAGAGCGCGACGCCGTCCGTGTTCACGTTGTCCAGGACGTTGTCGCCGTCGAAGTCGACGGTGATCCCGGAATCGGCGGCCTGCGTGATCTCGCTGCCGACGTTCACCATGTCGTTCATGCCGTCGAAGTCGACATCGAGGCTCGTGAGACCGTCGCCGCTGAGCGGCCCGGCCGGGTCGGTCGCGCCCAGCGACGTGCCGACGGGGAAGACGAACCGCGTCTCACCGGCGCGGCCGCAGATCGGGCGCGGGGCGCTGTCGTCCAGGCGATCCGGGTCGGGATGGGCCACCGGCAGCTCGTTGTCGAGGAGCTGATAGGTGAACTCGGTCATGATCGCCGGGTACCACTCGTCCTGGTTGGACGGCGTCGGGTTGACGGCGGCATCCGGCGTCCCGTTGTTGTTGCTGTCCGTCAGGCAGTCGTCGGAGTTGAGGTCCTTGTCGAGGCGGGTCGGCTCGTACCAGTGGCGGAGCCAGACCTTCTCCGAACCGTTCACGCCCGACGCGCGGATGTTCGAATCGCGCGAGACCTCGTCGGCGGCGCGCAGGCAGTTCCACTGTGCCCGGAACGGGGCTTCGTTCAACCGCTCCGAGATCCAGGCCGGATCCCAGGTGACGTAGTCGAACTCGGGCGCCTCGGTCGAGAGCGGGCTGAACGGTCCCGTCGGATCCGTGTACGGCGGATCCTCCGGCACGTTCTGCGTGTTCGGGTCGAGGATGGTGTTCGAACCCGCCGTCGCCGGCCGGTTGCCCTCCCCGATGATGCACGAGTTGCAGACCGTGGTGTAGCCGTACAACCGCAGCGTGTCGATCCGCTCGGTGATGTCGGCCAGCGGAGCGGCGGCGGGGGAGGCGGCGGGGGCTGCGGCAGGCGCCGCACCGGCCATGCCGGCACCCAGGCCGAGGCCGCCCGCCATGGCAACGGTCACGGCCATGCAGGCACGCCAGACAGCCGCGCTCCGCGAGCGCGCCTCCGGACGACGGTCGGTTGCCAGACGGGTGGACTGCGAGCGGGACTGACTCATCTGTGGCTCCTCCGGTTCGAAGAAGGCCCGTCTGGCCCTGGGGGGGACGGATCGGGGCGGGACCTCAAGCGCGCACAAACACGGCCGGCTGATCGGAACGGTCAGCCGGCGCTCCGGCGCACGCCCACGAGGGGCATCGCCGAAACGGGGTCGGATGGGGTGGTTACAATTCGATTAAGGGCCATTGTAACGCATGGCGGAGGGGATTGCAAGCCCCTCCTTAATGAGAAGCTAACCGCAGAGAGGGGAAGGGGGGTGCGATGACTTCCTGATGGCCATGGGCCGCACGTGGCGGCGCGCGATACGCACTGCATGACGCACGAAACGCGGCGTGGGTCACGGTGAATCGCAAATCGGTGCGGATCACTGCGCCGGCGGCGAACCTTGATCGGTCGTCAAGCCGTGGTAGGCGGCCAGCCAGCGGACCATCTCATCGGCCCGTTTCTGCTCCGCTTCCACCTCGAGCCGCGCGCGCCGGTCGTTGATGCGCTCGAAGATCAGCCCTTGCACGCGCGCCGGATTGGCGATATCGGTGAAGCTGAAGTTGCCGGTGTCCGCTGCGGTCTGGATCGTAACGGTGCCGTAGCGGAGCACCATCGCCACCGGGTTGGGGATGCTGTAGCGGACGTCCTGCACGGCATCGAGCGATGCCTGGCGCTGCTCCTTGAACAAGCCGAGCGGCAACGACTCGATGTCGAGCACGTGGTTGGCCGTCAGGATGTACTGGTCGTTGCGCCAGTCCTCGTAGCGCCACCACAACCAGCCGTACGCCCCCGCGGCCAGCACGACGGCCGCACGCGTCGCCCAGCGGCCCTCGTCGACGGCGACGGCGATGCCGCTCGCCAATAGCCACGTCGCTGCCGCGGCCAGCGCCAGCGGCATCGCCGTCGCGCGCAACAGGATCCACCAGTGCTTGCGCCAGACGTACGTCGTACCCTGCCGCTCCTCCGGGCGGGGCAGGAAGTAGAGGATCAGCCGGCCGATCGACCCGAACCCGGTCGGCGGGATGGCCGGGCGAGGTTCGCTCGACGGCGCCGCCGTTCGGTCCGGCGCGCCGGCGGCCGGCGCTTCGGCGCTCGCCAGGCGCCCGTCCCCGATCGCCTTGCGGAGCTGCTCGTCGATCCAGGTCCGCCGCTCCGCTTGGGCGCGGTCGCGGGCCCGGTGCATCTGATCGAACAGCACCGCGCGCAGCGCGTCGGGCCGGCCGGCCATGTGCCAGACGATCTTGCCGGCGTTCGAGGCGGTGTTGATCGTCACGGTGCCGTAGTCGAACAGCCGCGCCATGATGGAAGGCGACCGGGCCTGCACGTCCTGGACGCGGGCCATGAGCGCCTCGCGGCGGGCGGCGGTGATGAACGGCCGCGTCTCGATCATGATCACCCGCTGGTTCGTGACGATCAGCCGATCCTCGCTCCAGTTCAGCCACGACCACCACGCGCCGGCGGCCGGCACGCCGAGCCCGATGACCGCCCATGCCAGGATCGCCACGGGGTCCGCGGTCACCGCCGCCGCCCCGGCTCCGACGACGAGCGCGACGACGAGCAGGCCGGCGGGCAGCACCATGCCGCGGATGAGCGCCAGGACGTGGCGCCGATAGACCCTGACCTCGTACTCGCCCTCGGTGGTCTCCTCTTCCCGACGCGCCTCCATGTTCGCCCGCGCGTCGTCGGGCAGGACCAGGAGGTCATCGATTTCCGGGTCCGCGCGCAGCAGCCGCAGGACGTCGTCGCGGTCGGCCGCCAGCAGCCAGGCGTCCGTCTCGGCCACGACGCTGCTCGGCCGCGGCACGTCGGTGAAGACGCCGCGGATGCCGACGACGGCGCCGTACTCGCGGTGGCCCATCGCTTCCGTCTCGCCGTCGGCGGCGACGCGCTCGAGCACGAGCGTCCCGCCGATGAGCACCCAGAGCGTCGTGTCGACCATGCCCTGGCGCGCGATGATCTCGCCGGCGCGGACGCGTGTGGCGCGAAAGAGCGGCGCGAGCTGCCGGAGCGCGGGCGCGGGGAGGAGCTGGAAGACCTCGGTGCCGAGCAGGTGGAGGGCGACGTCGGCGTCGGTGAGGCCGTCGGTGCGGGGGGGCGATGCGACAGCGTCGGCGTCGGAGAGGGGTGCGGCGGCGCCTGCAGCGGGCTCGGCGCGGCCGCCGCCTGCGGCACCGGGGATCGCGACCGGGCCGGTGGCGGCGTTCGGATCGATCGGCGGCGGTTCGTCGGGCGGCATGGGGGGCACGGGCGATGCCTGGGGGTGAGCCGGCGTGCAGCGACGCGCCGGCGGGCGGGTCGGCCCGTTGGGACGATCTCCGCCGGTCGGGTCAATGGTCGGCGCGGGAGGCGGCGCGGTCAAGCAGGCGCGGGGCGGATCAGGTCGTCGGGGCGAGCGCCGTGCGAAGCCGGTCGTGGACGTGCGCCGCGAAACGGGCGCCGGCGATGGGCGCGAGCCAGTAGATCCAGTGTCCGTCCCAGGCGCCGGTGAGCAGCGCGGGGCCGAACGAACGGGCCGGGTTCATGGAAGCGCCGGTCAAGGCCCCGCCGAGGAGGGCATCGATGGTGACGGTGGCGCCGATCGCGAGCGGGGCGAAGCGGCCGGCGGCGCGCGCGTCGGTGCTCATCGCCAGAATGACGAACATCAAGGTGAACGTGAGCACGAACTCGACGCTCAGGCCAAGCGCAGTGCCAACCTGGGATGTCGTCGCGCCCAACGAGATCGGCACGGCCAGCTGCGCCCGGACGACGGCCAGGGCGGTGGACGCCGCCACCGCCCCGACGAGTTGCGCGATCAGATAGATCGGCACGAGGGGCGCCGGGAATCGCCCGCTCGACCACAGCCCGATCGTCACGGCCGGGTTGAGGTGGGCGCCCGAGAGGTGCCCGGTCGCATGGATCATGACCATCACCACCAGGCCGAAGGCCAGGGCGATGCCCACGGGGCCGATCGCGCCGCCCAGGTGATCGTCGGCCATGATCGTGCCGGTGCCGACGAGCACGAGGAAGAACGTGCCCATGGCCTCGGCAGCCGCTCGCCGAACGTTCATCGTTCCGTGCGCGTCGAGCAGTGCGCGTCGAGGCTGGTGAGCAGCGCTCGGACGCGCTGCTCCAGATCGTCCCGAATCACCCGCACGGCGTCCAGCCCGACGCCGGCCGGATCGTCGACCGCCCAGTCCTCGTAGCGCTTGCCCGGAAAGATCGGACAGGCATCGCCGCACCCCATCGTGACGACGACGTCGGCGGCCTGCACCACCTCATCCGTCCACGGCTTCGGGAACTGTTTGCCGATGTCGATGCCGATCTCCTTCATGGCCGCGACGGCATGCGCGTTCACCTCGCCGTCGGGCGTCGAGCCGCCGGACATCACCTTGACGCGACCGCCCGCCAGGTGGTCCAGCCAGCCGGCGGCCATCTGGGACCGGCCGGCGTTGTGGACGCACAGGAAGAGGACGACGGGCATGGGCGAGTGAGGGACGTCGCTGCGTCGGAGGACAGAAGGACTTGACACGCTAGGGCTCCTCGAGTCGAATTTGGCCGGACGAGTTCGGCGGGTCGGGCCCGACGGGAAAGGCTGATCCGCTCAGGTGATCGGCGCGACGACAGCGGGCACAAGCCGATCGATCCGCTGGGCGATCTCGTCGAAGGCGGCATCGAAGGCGCCGCGTTCGGATCGAGCGGCCGGGTCCGACACGGACCAATGCAGGTGCTGGACGCCGATGAAGGGGTCCGCCTCCTCGAAGGCCAGGTCGCACACGCTGATGACGAGACCGGGCGCGCGGCGCAGTTCGTCGTAGCCGCGCGGCGCCCGACCGCTCAGATCCAGGCCGCGCTGCGCCGACGCTTGGACGGCCATCGGATGAACGCACGCCGCCGGCCGCGTGCCGGCCGACTCGGCCGGGATCGACGAGTGCTCGTTCCAACAGGCGGCGGCGAACTGCGACCGCGCCGAGTTGTGACGGCACACGAACAGGACGTCGGCGGCCTCGATCGAGGCGGGCCGGAGTCGATGAGCCGAAGCGACGGCCGACAGCTGCACGTACCGCCGCCGGCCGTCGCCCGCCGAGCGGGTGCGGCGGACCAGGCCGACCGCCTCGAGCGCATCCAGGTGGTGCGCGAGGAGGTTGGAGGGGATCCCGAGGCGAACCTCGAGGTCGGACGGCGAGGCGTCGGTGAGGGCGAGAGCCTCGACGATGGCCAGGCGGTGCGGGTCGCCGAGCGCCGCGAAGACGGCGGCGCGGCGTTGGAGGTTGGGATCGCGGGCTGGATCACTCATTGACTCAATGATCGCTGAGTGATCTACGGTGGTCAAGCTGGGGCCGGTGTGCCAAGCGCAACCGGTCGGCCGCACTCGGCGTATGGTGCGGGGACGGTCGAACCCCGTCGACGCATCGCACCTCGCACCCCGACTGGAGCCGCCGCTCATGGCTGACATCGCCCCCTCGCCCGTCGTGGAACCACCCCTCCTCGCCGCGGCCGACGCCACCGGCGCCCCGCCCTCCGCACCCACGCCTCCGACGTCCCCGACGTCCCCGACCGACGACCTCGTCAGCCATGCGCTGTCCGACGGTTGGCAGGCGCTGCGCCGATCGCCGTCGCGGCTCGTGGCCTGGCGGCTGGCGACGTGGCTCGTCGAAGGGATCCCGTGGATCTTCTGGGGAGCCGCCTATTACCGCCTCGTCACGGATACGCTCGGCGCGCTGGGCGACGGGCGGGTCGACGAGGGCTTCTTCCGCGGCGTGGGCCCGGCAGCGCCGCGCCTTGCGGCCGTAGGGCTCGCGCTCTGGGTGATCACCCACCTGGCCCGCGGCGTCTATACGGCGGTCGCCCTCGACGCGCAGCGGGGCGAGCGGCGTGCGATCGGAGGCTGGTTCAGGCGCCGGTGGCCTGCCCTCATGGGCTGGGGCGTGCTCGAGGCCGGTCTGGTGCTGGCCGTGGCCGCCCTGGCGACGGTGCTCGTGCGGTGGCTGCGCCCCCTCCTGGACGCCGCGTGGTACGCGGCCGGCTTCACCGCCGGCGCGGCGACGGCGCAGCCGTCCACGCCCCCGTCCCTGCCGTGGGGCGCCGCAATCGGTCTGTCCGTGTTCACGACGCTCGCGGCGGCGGTGCTCATCACATTGCCCGTCCTGGCGATCTGGTCGACCTGGGCGCGCCTCCAGCTCGTCCCCTGGCGCCTCGCGGACGATGTCCCCGGGCTCCGGGCCGCCGTTGCCGACAGCTGGCGCTGGATGCCGGGCCACCGGACGGCGTGGGGGGCGATGTTCGTCGGTTGGGCGGCCGTTTGGACCGCCGCCGTTTGGATCCCCGTCCTCGGCGCGCTGGCGACATCGCTCCTGGGCTGGAGTTGGACGGCGGCCTTCTACGAACGCGTTCGTGCGGCGTCGCTCGACGTCCGGCCGACTGCGCCCAAGGCCGTGGCCTCACCCGCGACCGCCGGCCGCGAGCGATGGCCATGGCTGGATGCGGCGCTCGTCGGCGTCGCCGCCGCGTGGACCCCGGTTGCCTGCGCCACGGTCGCCGCCATCGTGTCGGGCACCGTCTTCCTGACCCGCGCGGCCACGCATGGCAAGGAGCTGCCGCACGCCATCGGTTTGCCGGCCGTTCTCCTGGCGACCTCGCTCCCCGTTGCGGCCATCGCTTGCGGCGCGATTCTGTGGCGCTGCTTCGGCCGCTCGGCCGTGTGGCCGGGCCGCGTGGGTTGGTCGCGCAATCGCGTGGTTACCGGGCTGGTCGTGTTGATCGTGGGGCTGGAGGTGGGGTACGCGGTCTATGTCTGGGGGGGCGCGGTGGCGGGGTGGATGGGGGAGGCGGGGATGATTTGATGGCGATTCGACGTGATCGGACCGCGTGGGATTTCGCGTGGCGGGCGTAGGGGCGAAGCAATTGCTTCGCCCCTACAGGTACGCCTTGACCTGTTCCGCGGCGCGGCGGGTCATCCCATGCACCGCCGCGATGTCGTCGATGCTGGCCATGCGGATGTGCTCGAGCGAGCCGAAGTGGGTCAGGAGCGCGCGGCGGCGCTTCGGGCCGATGCCGGGGATCTCGTCCAGGGTGCTGCGCAGGCCGCTGTCCTGGCGGAGCTTGCGGTTGTACGTGATCGCGAATCGGTGCGCCTCGTCGCGGGCGCGCTGGACGAGGAACAGCGCCTGGCTCTCGCGCGGGAGGTAGACCGAGCCCTTCTGGCCCGGGCGGTACAGCTCCTCGTGGCGCTTGGCGAGCGAGGCGAGCGGGAGATCGTCCAACCCGAGTTCCTGGAGCACCTTCACCGCGACGCCGAGCTGACCTTTGCCGCCGTCGACGAGGATGAGGTCGGGCTCGCGCTCGAACGCGCCGCGGGCAGCGTCGGCGCGGGTGAGCGTGTCGGCGCCGTCGGCGAGGGCGATGTCGGCAACCGCGTCGTCGGGCGCGACGTCGATGGCAGCCGCATCGTCAGGCGCAATGTCGACGATGACCGCGACGCCAACGTCGCCGGCGGGTGCGGTCTCGACAGGGCGAGCGTCGACGACCTCCGGCAGCGCGGAATCGACTCCTTCGACCGCCCCCCCGTCCCGCGCCGCCCGCGCCGCCGCCAGCCGCCGGAAGCGGCGCGTGAGCATCTCGCCCATCGCCGCGAAGTCGTCGCCGCCGCCCGTCTCCTTCATCCGGAAGTGGCGGTAGTCGGCGCGGTAGGGGACGGCGTCCTCGAAGACGACCATCGAGCCGACGGTGTGCGTGCCCTGCAGGTTCGAGATGTCGTAGCACTCGATCCGGCGCGGCGGGCGGGGTAGGCCGAGGGCGTCCTGGAGCTCGGCGATGGCACGGCGGGCGACGTCCGTCTTGCTCTCGAGGGCATGCGCCACCCGCAGGGCGCGCAGCGTCTCGTGCGCGTTGTCGACGGCGACGTTCACGAGGTCGCGCTTGTGGCCGCGCTGCGGGACGTGGAGCTTGACCTTCGTGCCCCGCTTCTCGCCCAGCCAGCGCTCGATGATCTCGGACTCCACCAGATGCTCGGGCACGACGATCTCGCCCGGCACCTGCGGCCCGCTGTCGTAGAACTGCTGGATGAACTGGGCCAGGACGGTCTCGTCCGGCTCGTCGCCCGTGCCCTCGAGCGGGAAGTGCTCGCTGCCCATCAGCTTGCCGTTGCGCACGAAGAACACCTGGGCGATCGCCGAGCCGTCCTCGCGCGCCACCGCGATGACGTCCTGGTCGGCCAGCGTCGGGGCGATCACGCGCTGGCGCTCGATGAGCTGTTCGATCGCGCTGATCCGGTCCCGCAGCCGCGCCGCCTGCTCGAACTCGAGCGCCGCCGCGTGGGTGCGCATCCGCCCCGCCAGGTCGTCGACGACCTCGGCCGTGTGGCCCTCGAGGAAGCGGCACAGGCGGGCGATCATCGCCCGGTACTCGTCCTTCGTGACGGCGCCGATGCACGGGGCGAGGCACAGGCCGATGTCGTGGAACAGGCAGGCGCGCGGGTCCTTGCCCGTGATCTCGCGGTCGCAATCGAGGTACGGGAAGACCTTGCGCAGCGCGGCGATCGTGTCCCGCATGGACTGCACGGAGACGTACGGTCCGAAGTAGCGCGCGCCGTCGTCCAACACACGGCGCGTCGAGACGATCGTCGGGAAGGCGTCGCGGAGCGTCACCTTGAGGTACGGGTAGCGCTTGTCGTCCTTGAGTAGGATGTTGTAGTGCGGCCGGTGGCGCTTGATCAGGTTCATCTCGAGGAGGAGCGCCTCGAGATCGGATGCCGTGATCGTCCACTCGATGTGGGCAATCCTGCTCACGAGCCGGATCGTCTTGCCGCTGTGCGCTGCGCTCTGTTGGAAGTACGACCGCACGCGGCTGCGCAGGTTGACGGCCTTGCCGACGTAGAGCAGGCCGCCGTCGGCGTCGTAGTACCGGTAGACGCCGGGTTTGGTGGGGAGGGCATCGAGGAGGGGTTTCAGGTCGGGGCGGGTCATCGACCGATTATATTGTGGGGCGACGTCATTGTGCGGCGATGCTCCGGGGCCACGGGCGCGGCGGGCCCTCACCCCGGCTTCGCCTGAACGGGCGAAGCCGGGGTGAGGGCCTCCCCACTACGGTGTAACCTCGACCTCGACGCTCGTCATCACCGACGGCGAAAGCGTCATGTGTGCGCCATCGGCCACGATGGCCGTCAGCGTGTGCGTGCCGGCTGTGAGCTCGACGTCCTTGCAGGCCGCGCCGTCGCCCATGTGGATGTGCGTGTCGTCCGTCGGGATCACGGATCCGGCCATCTCATACGCGGCCAGCTCCTCCTCGGACGCGTCGACGACGATGTGGTGGTGCCCGGAGCCCGGCTTCACGGCGCCCTTCGGCTCGATCGTGATGTCCACCGCGGACAAGCAGATGTTGACGGGGCTCGTGACTTTGTCGCCGTCCTTGAGGGTATCGAACTGCACGCTTGCCGCCGTATCGTCGGCGCCGCCCTCGGTTCCCGTGCAGGCCGCCGCGGTCAGGCCGACCGCGCCCATCGCCAGGATCATGACCCAGGTTCGCATCGCGCAACTCCTCTGGTGGTCGCCATCGGCCGATTGTCCGGCCGGTCGCTGCAACGGGACGAAGGCCGGCCCGTCGGCGGCGGAGTATACGTGCGGCCATGAAGGGACCGCCAGTCGAATGCAGCCGCCGTCGCAGGCGTCGAGGTTTGGCGTGCCGAGGCGACCTTCGGTATACTCCTGCGTCTGTTCGGGCGGTTAGCTCAGTTGGCTAGAGCGCCACGTTGACATCGTGGAGGTCACAAGTTCGAGTCTTGTACCGCCCACTCTGCCTCGGCACGATGAGCCCCCTCGCCCTGAAGAGCGTGGGGGCTTTTCGTTCGTAGTCGGCGTGCGCGTCGCCGGCCCGAACACGCGGGAGGTTCGATCATGTCCGAGTCCGACCTGTCCGATCGCCTATACCGCCTGCGCCACTCGATGGCCCACGTCATGGCCCAGGCGGTGCGCGACCTCCACCCCGACGTCCGCTTCGCGATCGGCCCCCCGATCGACGACGGCTTCTACTACGACTTCGATCTCGGCGCGGGCCCCGACGGCCGCCCCACGACGTTCTCGCCCGACGACCTGGCGGCCATCGAGAAGCGGATGCGGCAGATCATCGCCGGCAAGCACCCGTTCCAGTATCGGGAGGTGTCCGCCGATGAAGCGCGCACGCTGTTCGCCGGCCAGCCGTACAAGCTCGAGCTGATCGAGGGGCTGACGAAGGGCGACGTCGACGAGTACGGCGTCGAGCGCGACGAGGTCGACGTCGACGGGGCATCAGGGGGCGCGGGGGATGCCGCGCGGGCCGGCGCGGCTGCCGTCGTGATCTCGACCTATCGTCAGGATGCCTTCGAGGATCTCTGCAAGGGCCCGCACGTGGAGCACACGGGCCAGCTGCCGGCGGACGCCTTCAAGCTGCTGTCGGTGGCCGGCGCGTACTGGCGGGGCGACGAGCACAGGCCGATGCTCCAGCGGATCTACGGCACGGCCTGGCTGAACAAGAAGGACCTCGCGGCGCACCTGCTGATGCTCGAGGAGGCCACGAAGCGCGACCACCGCAAGCTCGGCCGCGAGCTCGACATCTTCACGTTCGACGACGAGGTCGGGCCGGGGCTGCCGCTGTGGCTGCCGAACGGCGGGATCCTCATCGAGGAGATCGAGCGGCTGGCCAAGGAGACGGAGCTGAGGCACGGCTACCAGCGCGTCCGGACGCCCAACCTGGCCAAGGAGGACCTCTTCCTCCACTCCGGCCACCTGCCCTACTACGCCGACGGCATGTACCCGCCGATGGAGCTCGAGGGCGTTCGCTACTACGTCAAGCCGATGAACTGCCCGATGCACCACAAGATCTTCGCCAGCCGCCCGCGCAGCTACCGCGACCTGCCGCTCCGGCTGGCCGAGTACGGGACGTGCTACCGCTTCGAGAAGAGCGGCGAGCTGATCGGCCTGCTGCGCGTGCGCTCGCTCCAGATGAACGACGCCCACATCTACTGCTCGGCCGAGCAGTTCGAAGCCGAGTTCCTGGACGTCATCGCGATGTACCTCGAGTACTTCGCGCTCTTCGGCATCGAGCGCTACGTCATGCGCTTCAGCAGGCACCACAAGCGCGGGCTCGGCAAGAAGTACGTCGACAACGCGCCGCTGTGGCTGCACACCGAGGACATGGTCCGCCAGGCGATGCACAGCGGCAACATCCCGTTCGTCGAGGTGCCGGACGAGGCGGCGTTCTACGGGCCCAAGATCGACGTCCAGATCTGGAGCGCCACGGGCCGCGAGTTCACGCTCGCCACGAACCAGGTCGACTTCGCCCAGCCCGAGCGCTTCGACCTCACGTACACGTCGGCCGGCGGCGGCGCCGAGCGGCCGCTGTGCATCCACCGCGCACCGCTCGGCACGCACGAGCGGCTGATCGGCTTCCTGATCGAGCACTACGCCGGCGCCTTCCCGGTCTGGCTGGCGCCCGAACAGGCGCGCGTGATCCCGATCACCGAGGATCACAACGGCTATGCGGAGCGCGTCGCCGCCGAGCTGCGGGCCGCCGGACTGCGCGCTTCCGCCGACCTGGGCGCGGACCGGATGAACGCCAAGATCCGCGACGCCCAGCTCAAGAAGGTGCCCTATATGCTGGTCGTCGGCGACCAGGAGATGGCGGACGACACGGTGGCGATTCGCCGGCGGGACGGCACGCGCGGCGAGCCGGTGGCGGTAGGCGCGTTCGCGGCCGACGTCGTCGAGCGGGTGCGGGTTCGCGCGGCGACGCTGTGACCGACGGGCGGGGGATGGGATGGGGATCGGGGGGGCGTCGGTCGGGGTCGTGGGTCGGCGTGATGGGAGGGGGATCGGGGCAGGCACGGGGGCCTGCTCCTACAGTTGACGGGGCGGGCGGGGCGTCGTTATACTTGAGGGCCGTTGCGTCCCCGTCGGCGTGGCCACGCCCGTCGGGCGATGCAACCATTTTGTGTGTTAGGCGATTTCGCCGCCCCGGGTCCTTGACCACAGCGAGGTGCAGCAATCAGCAGAGGACAGCCCGAACCGCCGCCACAGCTCAAGCAACGGATCAACGAGGCCATCACGACCTCGCACGTGCGCTTGATCGGTCCCGCCGGTGAGCAGATCGGCGTCGTTCCCATGCGGGAGGCGCTGAACATGGCCCGCGAAGCGGGGCTCGACTTGGTCGAGGTTGCGGCCGGAGCTGATCCTCCGGTGTGCAAGATTCTCGACCACGGCAAGTGGCAGTACGTTCAGATGAAGAAGCAGCGCGAAGCGCGCAAGATGCAGAAGGTCGTCGAGATTAAGGAGATCCGGCTCCGGCCGAAGACCCACGAACACGACACCGGCGTCAAGATCAAGCGCGCGATCAAGTTCCTCGAGGAAGGGATGAAGGTCAAGGTCCGGATCCAGTTCCGAGGCCGCGAGATCACCCACCCCGAGATAGCGCTCGAGCTGCTGACCGAAGTCGCTGAACAGTTGGCGGTTGCAGGGGAAGTCGAACAACAACCCAGCCTCGAGGGGCGTTCGATGCTGATGGTCGTCGGGCCGCGGCGGGATGCCGGGAAGACGGACGGACGACCGGTGCGAACCACGCCCGTGCGCCTCGTCGCGCCGCCCATGCCGGCCGTCGAAGCGCCGGCCCCGCGCGGCGGCGCAGGCAAGGGAGCCAAGGCGGCCGGCCCGGTCGCGACGGAGGCCGGATCCGAAGCCGCCGCTGAGGCGGCGCCGGAAGCGGAGGCCGTTGCGGATGGTCGGACGGCGGCGGAGCCCATCCCTGCGGCCCCGGCCGCGGCGAAGGACGGAGAGGTCGGCCCGGCCGACGGCGAGTGAGCGTCGGCGCACAACAGCGCCGAACGACGGAATAGCGGAATCGGCTTTCGGCTTGGCGGCGACGCCTTGTCCGGCAACGATAGCAACGAGATCGATCGCCATCGCGTCGCCGCACGTTCGGGCTGCGCGATGTGGCAAGCAGGAGGGGTCCGATGCCCAAGATGAAGACGCACAAGTCGACGAAGCGCCGCTTCAAGGTGACCGGCACCGGCAAGCTCATGCGCACGAAGATCGGCAAGAGCCACCTCCGTCGCAAGAAGCCGTCGCGCACGCGGCGGCTGTTCGACGAGTACTTGGTGGTCACCGACAAGGCAACGATCAAGCGAGTCCGGCGCTTGGCGCCGATTCTCTGGAAGCGGTAAGAGGAGCTTACGATGGCCCGCGTTAAGGGAGGGATCGTCACTTCACGTCGCCACCGCAAGATCTTGCGGATGGCCCGTGGGTACCAACAGGGGCGGCATCGCCTGTTCCGCCGCGCCAACGAGGCGGTCACCAAGGCGCTCGAGCACGCCTACGTCGACCGCCGCAAGCGCAAGCGCGACTTCCGCAAGCTCTGGATCCAGCGCATCAACGCTGCAGCCCGGATGTACGGATACAGCTACAGTGCGTTCATCCACGGCCTGAGCGTCGCCGGCATCCAGATGGATCGCAAGATGCTCGCCGACGTGGCCGCGCGCGACATCACCGCGTTCGGGACGATCGTCGAAGCCGTCAAGGCTGCGGGCATTGCGCCGAACCACGTGCCGACCGCCACGACCGGCGAGTTGGCACCGGTGACGCCGCAGGTCCACAAGCCGGCGAAGGCGCCCCGCGCGGCGCGCGTGGCTGCGGCCACGGTTGCGGCAGCGGCCGATGCCGAAGGCGCGGCCTCGTTCGACGAGACTGCGGCGTCCGCCGAGATGACGTCGGTGGACGCCGAGCCGGAACGCGTCGCGGACGCGATCGTCGATGGCGTCGGTGACGCCGAGGGCGACACGGTGGACGCTGCGTCGGGCGACGACGGGGCAGACGCGGCGAGCTGAGCCGCCGGCAGACCGCGCGGGGACTCTGCAGCCCCTGACGCAAGAACGCCGTCGCGTGTGATGTGCGGGTACGGATCTGTCGAAAGCGGATCCGAAACCGGGTCTGTGGGGATCAGTTGGAATTGGAGGGGCGCCCAAGTCTGGGCGCCCCTTCTTTCGTTGCTTTCGTCGGCCCGGACGCGCGGGTGCGACCCGCACCGGCGCACCGTCGTATACTCCGCCCGGCGTCGCGATCTGCCGCGACGCATCACCGTCCCCACCCCAAGGAGGTCGAGCGATCCGGCCACCGCCCGGCGGCGCGCCCGGATCGCGGTTGTCATGAACGCACTCTGGATTGCGATTGCCCTGTTCGCCGTGGCTGTCCTGGTCTACTTCGTTCTGTACAACGGCCTGATCCGCCGCCGGAACAACGTCGACCAATCGCTCTCGACCGTCGACGTCATGCTCAAGAAGCGATTCGACCTGATCCCGAACCTCGTCGCCGCGGTCGAGGCGTACATGGGGCACGAGAAGAGCACGTTGACGGAGCTGACCGCGCTGCGGACGCGCGCCCTGTCCGGTGATCTGACCGACGTGGAGCGCGCCGACCTCGACCGCAAGGTCAGCGGGGCGCTCGGACAGCTGCGGGTGGCCGTCGAGGCCTACCCGGACCTCAAGGCAAGCGCCAACTTCGTCCAGCTGCAGGGTGCCTTGAACGAGGTCGAGGAGCAGCTGTCGGCGGCGCGGCGGGCATACAATGCGGCGGTGACGGTGTTCAACACGGCCATCCAGACCGTACCCGGCAACCTCATCGCCGGGACGATGGGGCTGACCCAGCGCCCGCTCTTCGAGGCGAACGACGCCGAGCGCGCGAACGTCGACGTCGGCGCGCTCTTCAGCGGCGGCGCATGACCGGCCCGCACGCACCGACGCTCCTGGCCGCGCTCGGCACCGACCTCGACGAGATCGAAGCGCTTCACGGTGCCGTTCATGCCAAGGCCGTCCGCGCGGCGACGCTGGGCGTCGGCGGCGCCCTCGCGATCGGCCTCGGCGCGTTCGCATTCCTCGCACCGTTGACGCGCTGGTGGCCCGTCGCGCCGGTGGCGGCGGTGATCGTCGGTGCCATCGGCTACGGCATCACGGTTTCGCCGGCGGCGAGCGCGTACAAGGCGGCGTTCAAGACGAAGGTCGTCGGGCGCCTCGTCGCGCTGCGCTACCCGGCGGCGCGCTACGCTCCGTTCGAGGGGATCGGCGAGGCGGACTTCCGCGCATCGCGGCTGTTCGAGCAAGGCATCGACCGCTACGCCTGCGAGGACCTCATCGAAGGAATGTTCGGCGCAACACACCTGCGGATCAGCGAGGTCCACGCCGAGTACAAGACGCAGACGACGAACAGCAAAGGCCAGACGACGACGCACTGGCACACGATCTTCCGCGGCTGGTTCGCCATCGCAGACTTCAACAAGCACTTCAACGGCGTGACGATCGTCCGGCCGGACAGCGCGGAGTCCATGCTCGGCGCGTTCGGCCAGCGGCTGCAGAGCCTCGGACGGGCGATGAGCGACGCCAAGCTCGTGGCGCTCGAGGACCCCGAGTTCGAGCAGGCGTTCGCCGTGTACGGCACGGACCAGGTCGAGGCGCGGTACCTCCTGTCGACGAGCCTCATGCGCCGCCTCCTCGACTACCGGAACCGCGTCGGCGGCAAAGTCCACGTCTCGTTCGTCGACAATCACGTCGTCCTGGCGATCCCGAGCGGCACGAACGCGTTCGAGCCGCCATCCATTTGGGCGGCCAAGGCGGAGGTATCGGAAGGAGACGTCGCGGGCATCGTCGAGCAGATCGAGCTGGCCGAGGGGATCGTCGAGGCGCTGAACCTGAACACGCGGATCTGGACGAAGCCGCCGTCATCGGCGCCGACGACGTCGTCGTAGGGGCGGACGGCAATGCCGCTCGACGCCTTCTTCGCCAACCACGCACCGTCGCGCCCTCTCTTCGACACCGTCCGCGCGGCCGTCGAAGCCATCGGGCCGGCCGAGATTCGGGTGTCGAAGAGCCAGGTGGCGTTCCGGCGCCGCCGGGCGTTCGCCTGGGCGTGGCTCCCGGGCCGGTACCTGCACGGCCCGCACGCTCCGCTCGTGCTGTCGATCGCGCTCCGGCGACGCGACCCATCGCCGCGCTGGAAGCAGGTCGTGGAGCCGACGCCGGGGTGGTTCATGCACCACCTCGAACTCCGCGAGGCCGCGGACGTCGACGACGAGGTGCGCGGGTGGCTGGAGGAGGCGTGGCAGTCGGCGGCCGGATTCAGCCGGGCGTCGCGATGATCTCGCCGTCGTGCCACTCCGGGTCGCTGGCCAGCAGCTCGCGCATCTTCAGGAAGCGCTCGTGCTGGTCGGGGTTGTCGGCATTCGCGTGGTACGCCTCGCGGCTCTCGAAGATCACGGCCATGAAGTACGTGTTCGGTTCGTTGTCCATGCGATAGAGGTACGCACCGACATACCCGGGCACGGTCGTGGCGGCGTACGCCTCCGACAGGGCCATGAGCTGCGGCTCGGCGCCGGGGCGGATCTGCATGCGGGCGACGGTTCCGTACATCGTCTGCGCTCCTGGGTCGTGTCGGTCGCTTCCGAGCGGCGCAAGTTGTGGCGGCCGAACGTGAGGGTGTAAGCATATCGGACTCACACGGGGCGTTCAATCGCCCCCTCTCCGGACGTCCGATTGCCCGACGCGACGGTCGATGATACCGTGACGTGTGCGCAGCGGAGCCGCGCCGCGCCGCCCAATGGAGCAGGAGCGTGACGCCGCCGCGCATGCCCAAGACGATCGCGTTTCTGCGTGCAATCAACGTCGGCGGCCACAACGTCAAGATGGAGCAGCTGCGGGCGCTGTTCGAACAGCTCGGCTTCGACGCCGTCGAGACGTTCATCGCCAGCGGGAACGTCGTCTTCGAGACGGACGCGGCGCCCGATGCGGGCCTCGAAGCCGACATCGAGGCTCACCTGAAGGCGGCGCTCGGCTACGAGGTGGCGACGTTCCTGCGCACGGACGCCGAGGTCGCGGCCGTCGCGGCGTACGAGCCGCTGCCGGCGGTCGCGATGGCCGGCGTCGCCGCGTTCAACGTCGGCTTCCTGACGTCGCCGCTGACGGCCGACGAGAAGGCGGTTCTCGCCGGATTCAACAACGACATCGACGACTTCCACAGCCACGGCCGCGAGGTCTACTGGCTGTGCCGCACGAAGCAGAGCGACTCGAAGTTCAACAACAACGCCTTCGAGCGCGCGCTGCGGCGCCGGGCGACGTTCCGCGGGCGGAATACGGTGCTGCGGCTGGCGGCGAAGTACCCGCCTTCGAGCGCGGTCACAGCCTCCGGCAGCCCGTGACCCGTCGGCGCCCTCGACCGACGCCCGATGTCCGATCGCCCGCGCAGGACGATGCATCCGATCGCCCGCGGCCCGGGACAATGTCCCACGCACGTCGTGACACCGGCCCCATGACGAGCGGACCCGCGCCGGTTACGCTGTCGTCCTCACCGTTTCCGCAGCGCACCGTCGCTGCTGCGTCAAGGAGTGGTCCACGATGAAACGCCCCAGAAACCACACGATCGCCGCCGTGATCCAGTTCGCCGCCAGCGTTTTCAGTGTCGTCACCGGCGCGCAGGCGCTGATGCCGGGCTCGTCGATCGCCGAGGTGATCCCGTTCCCGGTGCTCCTCCTCGGCTTTGCCCTCGGCGCGATCGGCCTCGTCTCGGCCTATGGCATCTGGCAGAACCAGCGCTGGGGCGTCATCCTGACGATCTTCATCCGCGCGCTGGACGGGCTGTCGGCCGCGCCGGGCATCCTCTTCGCCCCCAACCCGATGCTGAAGACGATGGCCAGCCTGGGCGTCGTCATCTCGATCGCCGTCATCGCCCTGCTCCTCTGGCCGAAGCCGCGGCCGGTGACGGCCTAGCTTCGATCGAGCGCCGACGACCGCGATCCGACCGTGCGCCGCAGCCCGTCCGCCGACGCCTGGCTGAGCGGCCTGCTGCTCTACTTCCTCCTGGGGAACTACGTCTTCGTCGTCTACGTCGTCGTCCTGGCGCTCGGCGGGATCGACAACGACACCAGCCAGGTGCCGTGGTGGCTGAACGCGATCAGCCTGCCGATCGTCATCCTGACCGTGCGTCCGCTCCGCGGCTGGCTGCGCAAGGGCATCCACAGCGTCGTCTACGGCCAGCACGACGACCCGTACGCCGTCCTGGCCGAGGTCCACGACCGCGTCGACGCCGACCCGGCCCCGGCGGCGATGGTGCCGGCGATCGCCGCGGCGATCGCCCAGAGCCTCAAGCTGCCGTACGTGGCGATCGAAACGAACCTCGGCGCGGCGCCGCTGACGGCGGTCAGCGGCGCCCCCGTCGACGGCGCCGACACGACGACGATCCCGCTGGCCTACCATGACACGACCGTCGGCGCGCTGCTCGTCTCGGCGCGCCGGCCGGGCGAGCCGTTGTCCGCGGCGGACACGAGGCTGCTGCACGATCTCGCCCGCCAGGTCGGGATCACGCTGCACGCCGCGCAGCTGACGGATGCGCTGCAGGCGTCCCGCCGCCAGATCGTCACGGCCCGCGAAGAGGAGCGTCGGCGGATCCGGCGCGATCTGCACGACGGTCTCGGCCCGACGCTGGCGTCGCTGCGGATGCAGCTGAGCGCGCTCCGCGCGGTGCTCGACGACGACCCGGCCGCCCAAGCGCTCATCGACAGCCTGCGCGACGACGTGCGCGCCGCCACGGCCGACATCCGCCGCCTGGTGTACGACCTCCGGCCGCCGATGCTCGACGAGTTTGGACTGGCGGGCGCGCTGCGCAACCTGGGCGCGTCCGACCCGCACGCCGCCGCGGAACGAACCGTCGACGTGCCGGAGGCGATGCCGCCGCTGCCGGCCGCCGTCGAGGTCGCGCTCTACCGCATCGCCGCCGAAGCGCTGCACAATGTCGACCGCCACGCGCACGCACGGACGTGCGTGGTCCGGCTCGACGCGTCGCCGACGGCGCTGACGCTGACGATCGCCGATGACGGCGTCGGGATCGGCGACGGCTGCCGGCCGGGCGTCGGCTTCGCCTCGATGCGCGAGCGGGCGGCCGAGCTGGGCGGAACGCTCACCCGAACGTCTTTGCAGGGTGCCGGCACCGTCGTCACGGCCACGATTCCGCTGGAAGGAAGGTTGGCAGGACCGGCATGACGACCCTCGAACCGCTCCGACTGCTCATCGTCGACGACCATCCGCTGTTTCGCAAGGGGCTGCGAGCGCTCCTGGCCACCGTACCGGGCGTGGCGGTCGTCGGCGAGGCGGCGGGCGGCGACGAGGGCGTGCAGCTGGTGGGCGAGCTCGGGCCGCACGTCGTGCTGATGGACCTCCAGATGCCCGAGGGCGATGGTCTCTCGGCCATGCGCCGGATCACGGCCGCCCACCCGGACGTCCGCGTTCTCGTCGTCACGATGTTCGAGGACGACGATTCCGTCTTCGCCGCACTGCGGGCCGGCGCACGCGGCTACGTCCTCAAGGACATGGATGACGCCGAGATGACCCGCGCGATCCTGGCGGTCGGCCACGGCGAGGCGATCTTCAGCCCGGCGATCGCCGAGCGGATGATCACGTTCTTCGGCACGCCGCCCGCGACGCCCTCGCCAACCTTCCCCGAGCTGACGGACAGCGAGCGGAACGTCCTGCGGCTCATGGCGCGCGGCCTGAAGAACGACGCGATCGCCGTCCAACTGTCGCTGAGCCCGAAGACGGTGCGCAACTACATCAGCAGCATCTTCAGCAAGCTGCAGGTGGACGATCGCGGGCAGGCGATCGTGCGGGCGCGGGATGCGCGGTTGGACTGATTGTGGTTTATCCTTCCGGCACGGCCGCCGCGCTCGAAGGCGCGCGATCCAAAGCGACAGCGCCTCACCGGGGATGGATGACGTGACGGTTCCGAACATGCGACGCTGGCTCGGTTGGACGATGCTCGGGGCGGCGACGACCGTCGCGATCGGTTGGCGCGCGGTGCTGGCCGCGCCGGATGACGGCAGCGCCACGGACATCACGACCGCCGCCGATTTCGGCGCGCCCGCGTCCGCGCCCTCGGCCGCGATGTGCCTCGCCGGTCCCGGCGCGGCCGGCCATGTGCCCATGCTGCGCGGGTTCACGCATGCCCAGCAGGCCGGCGCGTACCGCGATGCGGTTGCGCTCGACGCGATCGCCCGCGGCGCTTCGGCGAGCGCCGACGACGCCGGTCCGGGACTGGTCTTCTTGCCGCTCGCGCTCCGCCTGTCCGTCGGCTTCGCCACGCTGCCGACCGCCGTCCCGCCGTCGCCCGCCCCGCCGTCGCCCGTGCCCGCGACGGCCGCACCGACATCGCCGCCCGAGCCGACGGACGCGCCCGCGCCGCCCACCGCCGTCCCGCCGCCCGCCGCGTCCCCGACGACGCCCTCCGCCCTCACGTACTGGCGCGATATCCGCCCGATCCTGAACGCCGAGTGCGCCACGTGCCACGTGGCGGGCGGCATCGGGCCGTTTGCGCTCGAGGCGTACGCCGACGCAGCGGCGCACGCGGCCGAGATGGCCTATGTCATCGAGCGGAAGATCATGCCGCCCCTGCCCGCCGTCCCGGACGGCGAGACGCCGCTGGACGACCCGCGCGTGATGGCGGCGGGCGACCGCGCCAAGGTGCTCGAGTGGCTGGCGGCCGGCCTGCCCGAGGGCGACCCGTCGACGGCGCCGCCCGATGCGCCCAAGCCGGACGACTACGGCCCGCCCGACATCACGCTGGACATCGGCGCCAACTACACCACGAAGGCAGGCAAGCTGGACGATTACCGCTGCTTCGTCATCGATCCCGGCTTCCGCCGGGACACCGAGGTCCGGATGGTGGACGTGATGCCGACGAACAGCCGGATCTACCACCACGGCATCCTCTACCTGGCCCTGGCCGGCGACGCCGCCAAGCTCAAGCAGCTCGAGGCCGAGGACCGCGAGCCGGGCTACGAGTGCTTCGGCGGACCCGGCGCCGGCACGGGCGAGTGGGTCGTCGGCGAAGCGGTAGGGCGTTTGACGCGGCCGTACCCGGACGGGACGGCCAAGGTGATCCCGGCCGGCGCCAAGTTCGTCCTCCAGCTCCACTACAACACGCTGAACGGCCACGGGAGCGATCGGACGAAAGTCCTGCTCTGGACGGCGCCCCGCCCGGTGAACCGCGCGCCGGTCGACGTTCGACTCGTGAACTTCCTGTTCAACCTCCCGCCCGGCAACCCGAAGGTCAGCGTCACCGCCGAGGCGAACGTCGTGGCCGGCGGCCAGGACGGCGGCTTGCTGCGCATCACGGCGCCCGAGGGCAAGCTCTGGCAGGTCTGGGGCCACATGCACATGCTCGGCAGCGCGTTCACGCTCGACCTCATCCAGCCGAACGGCACGAAGCGCCGCCTGCTGGACATCCCGGACTGGGCGTTCAACTGGCAGGGCGTCTACGACCTCGTCACACCCATCGACCTGAAGGCCGGCGACCGCATCCTCATGACGTGCACCTGGGACAACTCCCAGGCGAACCAGCCGTACGTGGACGGCAAGCAGCAGGCACCGCGGGTGGTGCGGTGGGGGGAGGGGACGTTGGATGAGATGTGTCTGGGGGGGGTGACGGTGACGCGGTAGGGGGCAGCAGCGGGTCCCCCCGACAACTTTCACTTACCGCACTGGGCGTCCGAAGCGGACCCGCCCCTCAGCCACTACGACGAACTGTTCCGCCAAGCGTTCTGAATGGTCGTGCAGCAAGGATCGAAGCGTCGCGATCTTGACGTCCACCCGCTCGTCGCCCAATCGGAGCAGGACGACGCCGTGATGCGGAACCCGTTCGCGATAGATCTTCTCACCGAAGTCCTTGTCGTTTGTAATCAGGATGCGACGCTCATCGAACGCACGCCGAATCACGTCATCGTCAATGAGACCGCGTGCATCGTCGAAGACCGAGTACGCGTCGTGGCCTTGCTCGCGTAGCCATCGGGCCACCACCGGTCCCGTGCTTTCATCGACCATGAAGCGCACCTAGGCCGTCTCCGTCACGAGGGGCATGTAGGTGGTGTCCTCCAGCGCGTGCGACGCGAAGAGTAGGCACGCCCGCACGTCATCCGTGGTGATGCCGTCGTATTCGGCAAGTATGTCCGCCACCGACGATCCGTGTGCCAGTCGTTTGAGGATGTACTCCACGGCCAGCCGTGTTCCTCGAATGACCGGCTTACCTGCCAGGACGCGGGGGTCAACCGATATCCGCTCCGCCAACTCCCGATCTTCCATAGTCGTCTCCTTCGCCAGCCAAGCGGATCATTCGCGTACGGACAGCAATGATAGGCCCGGCGCGCCAGGACGATCGATCGGCAGAGGGCCAATGTCCACTCGCACCCGGCCGCGTGTTCTATCTCGACACGCGAGTGCCCCCGGGCGATGATCCCAGGATCGTCGCTCGGCCCGCCTAGCCTCGCGCCTCACGCCGAGGCCACGCCCATGCCCCGCCGAACCGCCGTCGTCGCCGTCGCCATTGCCGCCGTCCTCATCGCTATCGCCTTGGCCCCGCCACGCCCTGCCGCCCCCGCGCAGGCCGCCGGGCGCGCGACGTCGACCGGCCCTGCGCCGACGCCGCGCGGCACGGACGTGACACCGCCGTGCGTCGTCACCGGCACCCGGCGCGTCGAGCCGACGATGGTGCTGCTGGGCGAGGCGGTGGACGTAACGATGACGGTGCAGGCGACTTGCTTTGGCCCGATCTACCCGCTGCACCTTGTGTTGGTGATCGAGGGTTCTGCTGCGATGGCTGGCAAGTTGGGTCGCGACGTGAAGGAGGGGGCCGCTGAAGTGGTCGAGCGTTTGAACCTGCCGAACAATCCAGCCACCCGTGTGGCCGTCGTCGGCTTCGACGACCGCGTTCGGGTGAAGTGTCCGGTCTCGAACGACCCCGATCGCGTGAAACACTGCATCGGTCGGGTCGGCGATCGCGGCAATGCGCGACTGGAATCGGGTCTCACAGAGGCCCGGCGGCAACTTCGAGCTGCGCGCCGCGATTACAGGAGTCCGGACTCGATCCGCGAAGTCGCCGTCGTGTTCGCCGCCCACCCGACCGGCGGTTGCACGCGACCGGTGCGCGAGGCTGATGGGCTCAAAGGGGGCGGGATCCTTCTCGTCACCTTGTGTATAGGTGAGGACTGCGATGCACAGTGCCTGCGGGCCGTCGCCACGTCATCCCGCTACCACTTCGACTGGCGGCAGCGCATACAGTTGGCGAACATCTTCGACACGATTCGCAGAATGTACCAATACATCCTGCTGAAATCGTTGACGATCACCGACCAGCTCCCAACCGCCCTGCAGATCGTGACCGACACCGCCCAGCCCGCGCCGAACGACATCGACGTCGCGAACGGCCGCATCGGTTGGACCCAGACGCACATCCCGCGCGAAGGCGTTACCGTGACGTATCGCGCCCGTGCGGTCGCACCAGGCAGCCAGCCGTCCACGTTGGGTGCGACGGCCACTTTCATCGACGGCGGCAACCACACCGGGTCGATCGGCTTCCCATCATCGCCGATCACCGTACTTGCGTTCGAACCCGACCAGCCTCGCTGATGCGGGGAGACAGTGATACTCGGCCGCCAGCTGACGGTCGTCGCAAGCGCTATTCAGGCGCCGGCAACAACTCAAACGCCCCCCGATGCCGCGGCCGGACGACCCCGAAGTGCCGGTGATCCAACGTCAGGATCGTGCCGATGTTCAGGCGCTCGGCGACGGCGACGATGACGGCATCGACGAAGTCGAGGCCGCTGTCGCCGTACTTGGTCATGATCTCGGCGGTTCGGCGATAGTCCGCCAAGTTGGGCTCGAGGAGGGCGAATGACGTGCTGCCTTGGCCGGCAAGGTCGACGAAGACTGTAGCCGCACTGCGACCGATTCGACCGGACAGCACAAAGCAGATCTCGGCCAGCGCCGATGATGGCAACCAGGGCGTCGTGCGCAACGTGCGGGCCGTCCGCGCGACGAGCGCATGATCGGGATCCCTCGGGTTGACCAGGCTCACGATGAAGCTCGTATCAGCGATGCTCGTTGTCACGCCGGATCCTCTCGTGCTTCGCGAGAACGATCTCTCCGAAGATCTCCTCTGCTTCCCTCCCAAGCGGCGCGGCAGGCCCGTCGAAGATCCCGATCAACGCTTCCATCGGCGACCCCTCCGTCTCGCCCGACTCCGCCACGTACGTCCCCACCGCCTCCCGGATGAGCAGCGACGTCGTCGTCCCTCGGCGCCGTGCAAGCTCCTGCAGGCGCGCGTACATCTCCTCGTCGAACATGACCGTAGTGCGTTTCATCGTGTCCTCCTCGTCGATCGTGTGGATATGCTGCCATATATGGCGCTGGCGGAGAAGCTGGCACGTCACCTCCCAATCGCCGCCCGCTTCGCCGCCCGCTTCGCCGCCCGCACCGCTCAACGCACGCCCGGCGCGCGTATCATCGTTGACCGACGAGCCACGGCACCGCCGTCGAGCGGCCACCCGACCCAACCCGGAGCTCGCCATGACACTGCACCGAACGCGCCCGATCCGCAGCGCCCTCTCCCTCGCCCTCTCCCTCGCCCTCTCCACCGCCCTCTCCACCGCCTTCGCCATCGCGTTGTCCCTCGCCCTCGCCCTACCCGCCGCCCGCGTCGCCCACGCCCACGGCCCCGATGTGCTCGACGTCAGCGCGCGCAACATCGCACCAAGCGACATCGACGTCCAGACCAGCGACGCACAGGCCGCCGACCCGCCGATCCCCGCCACGACGTCCCTCGCGACGTGGCGCTACAACCACGACGCCCACCGCGGCGCCTACCGCCTGTCGAGCGGCGCCGCCGGCACGAACCTGGCCGACGTTCAGCAGCTCTGGTTCGATGCCGCCAGCATCTTCGTCCGCGCCTCCGGCATCCCGGCCTACGACATCGGCCCGTTCGCCGACGGCAATCCGAACGTGCCGGGCGAGCAGGACTACGTCTACCGCCTGCCGCTGGACGCCGCCTTGGAGACCGGCACACCCCGCGCCACGGGGCTCGGCAGCATCGGGACGTTCGTGAACGGCGTGCCGATCTACAACGCGCTCGACGCCTGGTCGTACAGCGCCGCGGCGGGGCGCGACGCGCCGAACATGGGCGGCATGGGCGGGCAGCGGGGCGACCGCATCTGGAACCGCAACGCCGCGCTGGCGGAGCGGCGCGGGTTCGACGCCTGCCTCGGCCACCCTGCCCGCGGACAGGCACAGGGCGCCGGCGCCGCCAACGGCCGCTACCACCACCACATCGACCCGACCTGCCTGCGCGCCGCCCTCGGCGACGACGACGTGATGCGCCACTCGCCGATCATCGGCTGGGCGTTCGACGGGTTCCCGCTCTACGGTCCTTACGGCTACGCCGACGCGAACGACGCATCGAGCACCGTCCGCCGGATGCGCTCGAGCTACCGCCCGCGGGACATCGCCGCCCGCACGACCCTGGCCGACGGCTCGGCCGTGCCCGCCGCGCAAACCGGCCCGCCCGTCGGCGGCGCGTTCCCGCTGGGCTGGTACGTCGAGGACTTCACGTTCGCCGCAGGCTCGGGCGACCTCGACGCCTTCAACGGGCGCTGGACCCGCACGCCGGAGTTCCCGGACGGCATCTACGCCTACTTCACCACGCTCGACGACGCCGGCGAGCCCGCCTACCCCTACCTCATCGGCCCGCGCTACCGCGGCCGCGTGGCTGCCGACAACCTCGGGCCGGGCGGGCGCGTGGTGGTACCGACGGGCGCCGCGACGTTCGTTCCGCCGGTTGCGACGGACGTGCCCCGCAACGCGACGGCGGGCCCGAGCCCGTCGTCGACCGGTGCGCCGTCCGCTGAGCCGACGCCGACGAAGCCGCCGACGACTGCGCCCACCGCCGCCATCCCAACAGCGACGACCGCTTCACCCATCGTCCCGTGCTACCTGCCGTGGGCCGGCCGGCTCCCGTCGGCCGGAGTCGAGGCGCGTCAGCGCTCCGCCGCGATCAGGTAAGCCCCGCTCACCGGATCCCGTCCGACGGCGATCATCGCCCGCCGGATCGCCGACGTCACCGTGCCGCCGGCCGACAGCTCGGCCACGAGCTCGAGCGTGGCCCGATCCGTGTGGCCGGCCGAGACCTCGTCGCTCCAGCCGATGACCGCCCGCGCCCCGCGGGCCAGGAATGCCTCGCTCATCGCCACGCCGCGCAGGCTGTCGCAGCCCATCAGAACCACCACGGCATCGTCGCGGAACGAACCGTCGAGGTGGTCGCGGATGAACGTCGCGCCGAGGCCGTTGTAGGGCCGCGGGTCCGAGCCGACGGTGCGCCGGACGGGCACGAGGGCGCCGATCTCGGCCGGCGTCAGGCGGGTCGCCGGTGGGTTCGACCCCGTCCCCGGCGATGCGGGCAACATGGGCCACGACGGCGACGGACCCTGGACCAGCCCCGTCACGGCGAAGCGGCTCAGATCGACCGGCTCGTTCGTGAACAGCGCCACGTCGTCCGTCCAGCGGCCGTCGTCCACGATCAGCGCCGAGTGGACCCGCAGCACGATGAGCGAAGCGCCGTCCGCCGGCAGCGACCGGAAACGGCCGACCGTCGCCTCGTCCGACGGCACGACCCGCAGGTCGCTGCCCGCGCCCCCGATCACCGCCGCGAGGTCGCGTTGGAACCGCGAGCCCGGCTGGATCGCGCCGAGCTGATCGACAAGAAGCACCCGCGGCGCGCTCTCCGGACGCCCGCGCCGCGCCCCGGCGAACTGCGCGACGTGCCCGAGGAGCCGACGGATCAGCGTCTCCCCGCCCGCCGCCAGCGGCACGAGGGCGCCCATGGACATCCCGCCCACCATGACGGGCGGCTCGTGCGGCGGGCCGTGGCGCGCCGGCGGGTCGGTCGGACCGAACGGCGGGCCGGGAACGATCGGCACGCACCGCGGCGGACAGCGGGGCGTGCTCGTCGGCGTCGACGTGGCGGTCAAGGTGACCGTCGGTGTGCGCGTCGCCGTCCGGGTTGCGGTCGGCGTGCGCGTCGGCGTCGGCGTGGACGTCCGCGTCGCCGTCCGCGTTGCCGTCGACGTGCGGGTCGCCGTCGGGGTGAACGTCGGAGTTGCCGTCGGCGTCAGGGTACGCGTGGCGGTCGGCGTCCGCGTTGGCGTAGCGGTTCGCGTGGCGGTCGGCGTGCGGGTGAGGGTTGACGTCGACGTCGGGGTGACGGTCGGCGACAACGTGGGCGTTCGCGTCGGGGTGACGGTCGCGGTCGGCGTCCGCGTCGGCGTGCTGGAAGGTGTCGGCGTCCGCGTCCGTGTCGGCGTCGACGTGGACGTGCGCGTCGCGGTCGGCGATAGGGTCGGGGTGCGCGTCGGCGTCCGGGTGGAGGTGGCCGTGCGCGTGGGCGTCGGCGTGACGGTGGGCGTCAACGTGCGCGTGGACGTCGGTGTGCGGGTGGGCGTCAACGTGCGCGTGGGTGTCGCCGTGCGCGTCGGCGTGTCCGTCGGGGTCGGCGACCACGACGGGGTGGCCGACGGGGTGAACGTCTGCGTCGGCGTCGGCGTGCGCGTCGGGGTGTTCGACGGCGTCGGCGTGGATGACGCGGTCAACGACGGGGTGGGCGACGGCGTCGGGAGCTGGAGGACGATGCAGTTGCCGTCGTCGATGCGGTCGCAGTCGGGCGCTTGGTCGAGGTTGTTGTCGTGGAAGTCGGTCGCCCACATCACCCGGAACAGGAGCGGGCTGCCGAGCGCGCTTCGCCGGACGAACATGTCGACGTTCGTCCCGGTGATCTCGTAGCCGATGTCGAGGTTCCCCTCGGCCGCCTGCGGACCTCCGGTCCCGGCCGTCCCCGTGCCGAGCACGCGAGTCCACAGTGAGCTGGCCGGCGCGTTCGTCGTGTACCCCGGCGGGCTCCCGCCGCCCCAGCGCGTCGCGAAGCCGACGTTGGCCAGATCGTCCATCAACGTCAGCTCGCCAAGTTGGTCGCGGCCGAGCGTCGGGTCGGGCGGCACCGTGCGGTCCTCGAGCATGAGCAGGTACTCGGCGTCGACCATGTTGCCGCCGGACGTCACGCCGTCGCCGTTCGTGTCGAAGAACCACTTGTAGCGCGCCTCGCCGGTCGGGCCGGTGTTCGGCCAGCCGGCCGGATCGACGTTCTGGAGCCGCAGGTAGAGGTACTCGGCGTCGACGGCGGCGTAGGCGCGGAAGACGTTGCGGTGATCACCGCAACCCGGCTCGTCGGGGTCGGTGCCGATGGACGTCCAGATGGCCGGCCAACCGACGAATTGCCGGCGAGCGGCGCTGGACAGGTTCGCCGTCCGGGCATTCGCCAGGCCGATCATGGCTGCAACCACGGATACGCAGGCGATGACCACTCCGGTCGGACCGATCCAACGGTGCACGCCGCGTCCTCCCATGTCGATCACCCCGGGACAGCAGGGCGGTCGGATCGCCAGCATAACACAAAAATAACCACCGGCGCAAGCGGTCATCCAAGCCGATTCCAACGCACGCCAGGAACGCCCGTGCGGTCGCATGGTGCCGGCCGCGTGTTCGCCGCGGCCACACCAATCATCGCCGCCCGGTGTCGCGTATCACCACTGAATCACCCATGCGGCCTCCGACTCGCCGGACCGGCCGCACCCCACAGTGATGAGACATTCGGAGGATTGCCATGCGCAGGTTCGGATTCGTTGTGGTCTTGACGGCTCTCTTTGTGTCCGGTTTGGCCAGCACCGCGTTTGCCCAGGGCGGCGGACGGGGCGGGCCCGGCGGCGGCGGCGGCCGCGGCCCGCGCCAGCCCGACGCCTGCGCCACCATCGCCAAGGCCGTGCACGACGCCTGTCCGTGCAACGGTGCCGACGGCAGCGGCTGGGCCGATCACGCCAGCTACGTGACGTGCGTCGAGAACGCCGCCGCGGCGGCCGTTGCCGCCGGCGGCGCGCAGGAGTGCGCCGACAAGATCGTCGCGCGCGCCGACAAGCGCCCCATCGGCACCGACGGCTTCACGTGCCCGACGGCGCCGAGCGGTCCCGGCGAGCGCCCCGGCAAGCCCGGCCGCCCCGGCCATCCCGGTCGCCCGGGCGAGCCCGGCGCACCGCGCCCGGTGGAGGCGTGCCAGGTCGTCGCCAAGGCCGTCCACGCGGCGTGCCCGTGCAACGGCGTCGACGGCAACGGGTGGACGGACCACGCCGCGTACACGGAATGCGTCCGGAACGCGGCAGCGGCGGCAGTCGCGGCCGGCGGCTCGCAGGAATGCGCCGACAAGGCGATCGAGCGTGCCGACAAGAGCCCCATCGGCACGGAAGGTTTCCAGTGCCCGGCAGAGGGCGGTCGCGGTCCCCGCAAGCCAGGCGGCGGCCAGTAGGCCTCGGCGCCACGCGGCGGAACGGTTCGTCCGCAACCAGCAGCCTCCGGCGTGATGCCGGAGGCTGCTGGTTCATTCCGCCTGACGGCGTTGCGCGGCCCGCTTTCCCGAACGCCCAACACTCCCCCATCCCGCTCCCGACGCTTGGCCGTGCGCCAGGCGTCGTCGCATACCGCCGAGCTTGCCTCGCCTACCCTGGGCGCATGGCACGACGTTAAGCTCGGTACCCCCGGATCGGCCGGGCCTCGGCCCCGTGGCGACCCCGTCGACCCGTCCTCCCTCCGGCCTTCGGCACCGCGCGTACGGTCACGGACCGGGAGCGCGGCGGGCCAATCATTCGGCACGCTCCATGCGTACCATCCGTGAGCATGCGCGACATGCAGCCTTCCGATCAGCCGGACATCCAGCACCTGATCGCACGCGCCAGGCAAGGCGACGAAGCGGCGCTGCGCTGGCTGTACGAGACGCACAGGACGCGCATCCACCGCCTTGCCGTCACCCTGCTGGGGGATGGGGACGAGGCCGACGATGTCGTGCAGGACGTGATGATCTACGCGCTACGAAACCTCGATCGCTACCAGAGCGAACGCGCCGCGTTCGGGACGTGGCTGCACACCGTGACGGTGAGCCGGTGCCGCGACCGCGGCCGGCGCGCCCGTCGCGGCGCTGCCGGCCTCCGCGCGTGGTGGTCGAGCAACGGCGAGGAAGCGGTCGACCCGGAGGACAACGTGGCGCGGATCGACGCGCACGGCGCCCTCGGACCGGCGCTGGCCAGCCTGACGCCGCTTCAACGGGAGGCGTTGGCGCTGCGTGCGGTGTCCGAGCTCAGCTTCCAGGAGATCGGCGATGCCCTCGGCATCCCGCTGCGGACGGCCCAGACGCGCGTCACCGGCGCCATCGCGGCGCTCCGCCGCGCACTGTCGGCCCATTCCGCCCCACCCACGGCCGCCGCACCCACCCCCTCCCACGTCGCCCCCCCGCCCACTCGGCCGCCCGAGCCGTCCGCTTCGCGCGGCCGCAGCTCCCGTATGCCCGGGCCCGTCCGGCCGGAAGACGCCCGATGAGCGCTCCCTCCGCCACGCACCTCACGCACGATCAGGCGCAGGACTACGTCTTCGGCGTGCTCGACGATCGCGCCCGCGCCGATGTGGCCGCCCATGTGGCCCGGTGCGCTGCGTGCGCGGCGACCGTCACCCGGTTCGACCGCGAGCAGGCGGCGCTGTTCGAGCTGATGCGGGCCGCCGCCAGCGCCCGCCCGCCCGACCGTGCCACGGAGTGGTCAGCCGTTCGTGACCGGATCGTCGCGCCGCGGCACCGCTTCGGGTGGGCATGGGGTTGGGCGGCCGGCACGATCGGTGGGCTCTCGGCGCCCTTCCTCTTCGCGGTGGGCGTCGCCTCGGCCGCTGGCGTCAGCTATGCCGCGCTGCCCCCGGTCCGCCACGCCGTCGACCGCGTGCTCGGAATCGCGGCGGCAACGCCCGCGCCGACGCTCGCCCCCGCGACGGAGGCGACGGCTGTCGCCGACGATCCGGCCACGGCGACGTCGACCACCACCCCGACACCGGCCGTCGACATCGGCGCGCCGTCCATGGACGATGCGGACCGCGACGACGGAGCCCCGCCCCAGCGCGAGGTTGCCGGGTCACCGACCGCGCTGTCGCTGCTCACGCCGATCCCGACGGCCTCAGCTTCCCCCGTCGCGACCGCAACGGGCTCGTCCGCCAACCCGGCGTTCGGCTCCGGCGGCGCGCCCGCTGCCGCGACGACCATCCCGGCTTCCCCCGCACCGAACCCGACCACGGGCGTCCAAGTGCCGCCCGGTGGGCCGACGCCGCCGGTTCGCCCCACGCCCGACCGCGATGGGCGGGGGGGCCGCGGCGGGCCGGGCGGCGGCCGTCTGCCGCTCCCGCCGCCACCGGGCGGCCAACCAGGACCGGGACCGGGACCCGGCCCCGGCCCACGCCCGACCGAAGGCGGCGGCCCCCCGCCCGGTCCGACGCCGAGCGCCAACGAGACGCCGGGTCGGCGCGACCGGGGGCCGGGCCGCCGCGGGCACGATCGGCCGCCCGATGGGACGCGCGGCGAACGAACGCCGGAGCCGGAGCGCCCGTAGCCGCGCGTCGAGAATCCGAAGGCGCGCGCCTCCCGCCGACCCGCCGCACCCCCTCCCTTACCGCACCCGCCCATCCCGCCGTGCGACCGGCAGGTAGACGACCGATTTCGCCGCCGCGTCCGGTGTCGGCGCGCCCGTCGGCGGGGCCGCGATCGGTGTCGGTTCCGGCGTGGCGGGGTCATCGGTGGACGTCGGCGGCACGGGGGACGGCGGCGAGAACGTCGGTGTCGTCGTCGATGTCGACAACATCGTCGGCGTCGGCGACGGGGCGATCGGCAGCGGCGCTGTCGGATCCCCGCCCGGCTGGCGCGCCTGCCCCGAGTTCGGGTCGACCATCAGGCCCGAAACGTCGACGGCCTCGAAGGCGCTGCCCGGGATCTGGCGCAGGCGTTGGAGGACATCATTGTCCCAGCGCTCGTCGGGCACGCCGGACAGGAACCACGGGCTGCCGTTGTCGGCGTTGATCATGCCGTAGCGCTTGAGGGCGCGCAGGATCACCTGCAGCTCGGGCGGGTAGGCACGGACGTCGAAGCCGGCCTTGAGGCGCATCCGCAGCCCCATCGGCGGCAGGTTGGGATCGGACGATCGGCTGGCGAAGTGGCGACCCGGCCAGAGGTAGAGGCGCTGCGTCTGCGGCACCGTGAAGCGGATCGCGTGCCCGATCTCGCCCGACGCGACCTCGTCGTAGCGCACGAGACCGGGAAGGATCGGCAGGCCGGCGGCATCGGCCGACGTCCAGCCGTCCGGTCGGAGGGCATGGCTGGAGAGATCGAAGATCGCCCCCGAGCCCGCCTTCCAGCTGCCGTCCGGCTGCGGATGGGCGGCATACAACTCGTAGAGCATGCACCGGTCGCGGTCGAGCATGAGGATGTGCCGATCGCCGTCCGCGTTCGGGCCGCCTTCGATCGGGGCGTTGCGCGGCACGGGGTACGGCCCGGGGTCGCTCTCGTCGTCGTACTCGAACGCGACCGGCACACGCGCCTGATCGCCCGGCACGATCACATACGGGATGCCGATCGGGCCGCCGTTCCAGAGGCCGCTGCCGAAATCGGCCTTCAGCTTGGCCTCGGACCCGATCGCGCGCACCCACGCATCCGAGCTGCGGTGCACCGGCAGCGTGTCGACTGGGGTGTTCCAGATGTTGTCGCCCGGCAGCATCGGACAGCCGGCGATGATGGGCGGGGCGGCGACGGCCGTCGTGGGGCGCAAGAGCGCCGCGGCGAGGGCGACGCACGCCGCGAGGGCGACGCGCGTTGCGTGCGGGCGAACCGAATCGGCGGGGCGGGCGCAGGCCATCGGCGGCTCCTGTGGGGTGTGGGGGGATAATAGGAGGACGCAGTTCGTTCGTCACCGATGCGCCGCTCGGCCGCGCGCCACCGATCCGGATCCCCGATGCCCGCCTCCAACCCCGCGTTTCTCGAAACGATCTTCCGCGCCCATGACGTCGATCTGGCCCGCGGCCCGCTCTTCGACCGGGCGCCCGGTCCGACGTCGCCCGACCCGTCGTTCGACCGCGCCGCAGGCATGCTGCTCGGGCTGGCGATCGGCGACGCCCTTGGCCATCCGGTGGCCGCGACGCCGCCGGCCGAACGCGCCGCCCGGTGGGGCGAGGTGCGCGACTACGTGCCCAACGTCCACGCCGGCGGCGCCGCGCTCGGCCTGCCGTCGTCGTTGACGCAGCTCGCGTTCTGGATGCTCGAGAGCGTCGTGGCCGCCGGCCGCTTCCATCCCAAGCGCGTCGTCGATCGCTGGAGCGAGCGGCCCCTGTTCGGCGCCGGCACCACGGTCCGCGATGCCCTGCGCGAGGTGCGCGGCGGCGTGCCGTGGCACCGCTGCGGCCGCAAGTCGGCCGGCGCCGGCCCGGCGGCGCGGGTCGCCCCGCTGCTCCTGCCCCACCTCGCCGGCCAGAGCGCCGACGTCTGGGCGGATGTCGCCCTGTGCACGCTGGCCACGCACAACGACTCGGCCGCGCTGGCGGGCGCGCTCGGCATCACGGCCGTGCTGCAAGGCAGCCTCGCGTCCGGCGGCGCCGAAGCCGGGCCGGCGCGTCCCCCGGCCGGGTGGTGGGCCGACACGTTCGTCGACGCCATCCGCGGCGTCGAGGTCGAGCCGTTCTACACGGTCGCCGTCCCAGGCGAGGCGGTGTGGACCGGCCGGCTCGGTCAGCGCGTCGGTGCCACCGTGCCGGCCGGCCTGGGCGATGGCCTCACCGTCGCCGACGCCGCGAGGCGCTGGGGCAGCGGCGCATACGCGCTCGAGGCGATCCCGATCGCCCTGTTCATCCTGGCCCGCCATGCGGACGATCCCGAGGCCGCCCTCGTCCGCGCCGTGAACGACACCGCGGCGAGCGACGTCGTCGGCGCGATCGTCGGCGCGTGCGTGGGGGCGCTGCACGGAGCGGGGGCGTGGCCGGAGCGGTGGGTGGCGGGGCTGAGCGGGCGGACGGCCGCGGCGGACGACGGGCGGGTGTTCGCGATCATCGAGGCGGCGCGGGGGCGGTGGGGAGGGTGAGGAACACCTCGGACCCGGTCTTCCGGTGCCGGGGTCCGCTGACCTGACTGCAGCTGGCGCGACGTCGTGCCTTCTGGCAACATCCGTTCGTCCGGCCTGTCGCAGGCCGGGGTGTGGACGCAGTTGCACAAGGAGTGTTCCCGTGAACGTGATGTGGATTCTCGCATGGGTCGTCGTCGGTGCGATCGGGGGCTGGCTGGCCGGCTACGTCACCACCAAGAACATGAAGTTCGACTGGGTGGACGTCGTGCTCGGGATGGTCGGCGCGGTCGTCGGCGGCTGGCTGCTCAGCTTCTTCGGGATCGAGAGCGCGGGGCTCAGCATCGGCTCGATCCTGGCCGCGTTCGTCGGTGCCGTCCTGATCACGTGGCTCTACGGCAAGTTCATGAAGAAGCAGATCCAGTAACCGACGGGCGCTCCGCACCCGAAGCGCCGACTCCGTCACCGGCCCGCATGCGCGCCGGTGGCGAGAGGGCAAAGCGACGGCGGGCAACCAGATGTTGCCCGCCGTCGCTTCGACCACTTGCCCGCCCCAATGGGGCGATTGCCGATCCGATCGCCGATCCTCGCCCGCCTACCGCGGCGGGATCGTGATGACCTGTCCCGGGTAGATCAGGTTGGCGTTGGGAATCTGCGCCTTGTTGGCGGCATGGATCTCCGGCCAGCGCGCGGCATTGCCCAGGAACCGCTTGGCGATGCCCGACAGCGTGTCGCCGCGCACGATCGTGTACGTCGTCGCCTCGGTCTCGACGTGCTTGGCCGCCTGCCTGGCGAGTTCGGCCTCGTACTTCCGGCGCACCTCGGCCAGCTCGGCCTGCTGCTTGATGAGCGCGGCCTTCTCGTCGGCCGTGGCCTTGGCGACCGCCGCCCGGATCTCCGCATCACGCTTGTGCATCTCGGCCTGCAGGTCCGGCGCCTTGGCCCGGCCGTCGACCGGACCGAGAGGGGCGTTCGGCTTGGCGGGCGCGTCCTTGGCCGCAGCGGTCTTCGGCTTGCGGCGGGTGCCGGGTACCGTCTTGTTGAGCATGTCCCTTACGTGCTCGAAGATGCTCTTGTCTGCCATGAGTCAGCTCCTGATGGATCACCGTGGGGGGGTTCGCGCTGCGGATGCGCCACGGTCACATTGCAGGCAATTGAGGATACCGCAAACGCGGCTACGGCAAAAAAAAGGGATCGTTAGCGGCAGCCGCACGATCGTGTGCCGGCGGTACGGATCGTCCGAGGCGGCTTAGTCCTGGCACGCTCGGAGGTCGTACGCCCGCAGCACGAGGGTACGCCCGTCGGCCGCGAAGCGGGGCCCGCGGTAGGCGGCCGGGTGATCCGTCAGGCGGCGCAGCACGCCCGTGCCTCGGTCGAGGAGGTATAGGTCCGAGGCGTCCGCCGGTCGCGCCGACGCGCGCGACGATCGCAGGTGCCATCGCAGGTGCCGATGTCGCACGGTGTCGATGGCCTGCGCCCTGGACGGCCGATTGACTCGTCGGCTGGCCGGCGGTAAGCTGGCGGGCGTGCGATTCGGAGCCGGGTCCAAGCGCGAGGCGCGCCGTCTCGACCAGCGCGGGCTGGCATGGGGCGGGGTGGGCGTTGCGATCGTGCTGGCGATCACGTTCTTCGGCTCTGACGGGCTGCTGTGGTTCGATGCCGCGCTGATCGGTTACCTATTCGGGACCATGTTCATGGTCTTCGGTGTGGTGTATCGCTATGCCGTGTGGGTGCAGCGGCCGCCGACCGCCATGCTGAATCGGCGTGGCTGGGATTCATTTCGGCAGCGCAAGGCGCACAATCTCGCCGCCCTGCCGTCCTTGGTGGTATCGCAGCTTCTGGTCCAGAGCTTCATCCGGCGCCGCTCGCGGGCGCGGTGGCTGGCGCACCAACTGGTGTTCTGGGGCTGCATCCTGGCCGCGCTGGTGACGTTCCCGCTGACGCTGGGCCTGTTGCACTTCGAGAGCGTCGGCCAGCAAGCCGACCGCTATCAGGTGTTCGTGTCTCGGATCGGTGCTGTCACGTTCGACTCGGGCTCCGTCCTTGGGTGGCTGACTTATCATGTCCTTGACGTCGCCGCGATCCTCGTCCTGGCGGGTGTGTTCATCTTCCTACAACGACGGCTACGGGATCCCGGCGCACTGGCCGTCGAGCGCAGCGGCGACTTCCTGGCGCTGGCCGGCCTGTTCGCCGTGTCGGTGACCGGTCTTTTCCTGACGGTATCGAGCCATTGGCTTGGGGGCCGCTTCTATGCCGCGCTGAACACGCTGCATGCGCTGACGGTGATCCTGGGGCTGATGTATATCCCGTTCGGCAAGCTGTTCCACATCTTTCAACGCCCGGCGAACCTGGGTGTGGCGTACTACAAGCGGGCGAACGCGCAGGGACCCGCAGCACCGTGTCGGCGCTGCGGGATTCCCTTCGCCAGTGCGCAGCAAGTCGCGGACGTGCAGGCGATCCTGCCGCAACTCGGCTTCGACTACAGCGATGCGGTCGGCGGGAGCCACCAGAGTACCTGCCCTGGCTGCCGGCGGGCCCAGGTGGCACTGGCCCAATCGGCCCGTGTGGGCGGGTTCGGCTGATGGCCCGACCGCCCATCGACGAGGCCGCACTGATCGGACGGTACGGTCCGCACCTCAACGAGGCGCCACCGGGGGGCTGGGATGCCGGCATCGATGCCGACCGGATGGTCGCCACGCACTGCTGCTTCTGCGGCCAGCAGTGCGGCATCAAGCTCAAGGTGGCGGGCAACCAGGTGGTGGGCTTCGAGCCCTGGTTCGACTTTCCGTTCAACGAGGGCAAGCTCTGCCCGAAGGGCGTTAAACGCTACCTGCAAGGCAGCCACCCCGACCGCCTGCTCCACCCAATGGAGCGCGACCCGGAGGCGCCGGGTGGTTTCCGGCGGGTGACGTGGGACCAAGCGCTCGATCGGGTCACCGCCGAGATCCGGCGAATTCAGGGCGCGTTCGGCCAGGATGCCTTCGCCATGCTGTCGGGCGTCTCACTGACGAACGAGAAGAGCTACCTGGTCGGCAAGTTCGCGCGGCTTGCGCTGGGGACCGCCAACCTCGACTACAACGGCCGTTACTGCATGGTATCCGCGGGCGCCGGGAACAAGAAGGCGCTTGGGATCGACCGTGCCTCGAATCCCTGGAGCGATATCCCGCTGGCCGACGTAGTCTGGACCGCCGGCACCAACATTGCCGAGACCTTCCCGATCACCACCAGCTACATCTGGCGTGCTCGCGATCATGGCGCCCGCCTCATCGTCCAGGATCCGCGCCTCGTCCCGCACGCCCGCACGGCTGACCTCTTCCTGCCGGTTCGACCCGGTACCGATTCGGCGCTGTTTGGCGCGGTGCTGCACGAGCTGATCCGCCACAACTGGCTCGACCACGCCTTCATCGAAGCACACACGAACGATTTCGAAGCTGCGGCCGCTGCGGTGGCCGACATGACGCCGGCCTGGGCGGCCCGGGTCACCGGTGTGCCCGCGGTACGGATCGAACAGACCGCCGAGTGGTGGGGCACCAGCGCCACCGGCATGCTGCTCCACGCGCGCGGCATCGAACAGCACACGAAGGGTGTCGACAACGTCTTGGCCGCGATCAACCTCGGGCTAGCCACTGGCAAGTACGGCAAGCCCGGCTGCGGGGTGACGACGATCACCGGGCAGGGCAATGGGCAGGGCGGCCGCGAGCACGGGCACAAGTGCGATCAGCTACCCGGGAACCGGGATATCTCCAACGCCGACCATCGCGCCCATGTCGCTTCCGTATGGGGCTGCGATGTTGCCGAGATCCCCGGTAAGGGGCTGCCGGCCCTCGAAATCATCGAAGCGATTCACGACGGCCGGATCAAGGGGCTGCTGTCGATCTGCTTCAATCCACTGGTGTCATCACCGGACACGAGCTTCACCCGCGAAGCACTCGACCGACTCGAGTTCTACGGCGTCATTGATTTCTTCCTCTCTGAGTCGGGCCACCATGCCGATATCGTGCTCCCTGGCTCGCTTCACGAGGAGGATGAAGGAACGGCCACCAGCGGCGAAGGGCGGATCCTCCGGATCAAGGCCGCCGTCGATCCCCCTGGCGAGGCCCGTCGCGACTGGGAGATCCTGGTGGACATCGCGCAGCGGCTCGGCCGGGGCCAGTACTTCGATTACGCCAGCACCCACGAGATCTTCGAGGAGCTCCGCTTGGCTTCGGCCGGAGGCACGGCCGATTATCGAGGCGCGACGTGGGAGCGAATCGAAGCCGAGCACGGGATATTCTGGCCCGTCCCCGAAGAGGGCCACCCCGGCACCCCTCGGCTGTACGAAGGCGGTCGCTTCTACCATCCCGACGGCCGAGCACGGTTCCACGCCGTACGATACGAGCCGCCTGGCGAGGTCATCGACGCCGACTACCCTGTGTGGCTCACAACCGGACGGGTCGTCAGTCAGTACCTGTCGGGAACCCAGACCCGGCGCATCGCCGCGCTGGTGGCCCAGTACCCTGAGCCGCTGTGCGAGATGCACCCCGTGCTCGCCGAGCGACTCGGCATCACCGACGGCGACTGGGTTACGGTCACATCGCGGCGCGGCACCATGCAACTACCGGCGCTCGTGGTGGCGACCATCCGGCCGGACACCGTGTTCATCCCCTACCATTGGCCGGGTGATCGCGCTGCCAACCAGCTAACCCACCGCGTGGTCGACCCGATCTCCAAGATGCCGGAGTTCAAGGTTGCAGCCGTACGGGTCGAACGTGCCGGCGGTGCGGTCGAGACGACCGATGTGCGCGACCTCAGCCTGCACGGCGGTGCACCATGAGCGACGCTGGACGCTTCGGAATCGACGAACAGCCGGTGTTCGTGATCGATCAGAGCCGTTGCATCGGCTGTGAGGCCTGTGTGCAGGCGTGCATGGAGTGCGGCACCCATCGGGGCCGCTCGCTCATCCATCTGGACCGGATCGATCGCGCCGCGAGCCCACAGACGGCGCCGATGGTATGCATGCACTGCGAGAACCCGACCTGCGCGCAGGTGTGTCCGGCCGATGCCATCAAGCAGACCGAGGGCGGGATCGTACAGTCGTCACTCAAGCCGCGCTGCATCGGCTGCTCGAACTGTGTGCTGGCATGCCCGTTCGGTGTTCCAAAGTACATGGCTGAGATCGATCAGATGATGAAGTGCGACATGTGCGTCGATCGAACATCCGAGGGCCTCAAGCCCATGTGCGCATCCGTATGTCCCAGCGAGGCGCTGTGGTTTGGGACGATCGAGCAGTTCCGCAGTCGCCGGCGTGGTGCACTGGTACGTGACTTCTTGTTTGGTCGCCAGGTCGTGCGCACCAAGGTGTACACCGTTGTGGACGATCCCACCGCCGGCCCCGTCGACGTGCTCGGCGTGGTCAACACGAGCTGGATCGATGACCCCTTCGCGCTCGAGGGATTTCTCTAATGGCTGACGACGACTCTGCCGTCGAAGGCGCTGAACCGGCGTGGAAGCGCGACTTTCCGTACGAGGCCGCGGCCGAGGAGGAAGTGACGCGTCGTGAGTTTGCGCGCTACCTCGTGCTCGGCACCGGCGCGCTGGCGATCGGCAACATCGGCCTGGCCGCCTGGACCCAGCTTCGCAGGGTGGCCGGGGGCGAACCGCGCGCGATCGTTGCCCTCGCCGACCTGCCCATCGGGGCCACGCACTTGTTTCGCTACCCGACCGAAGCCGACCCGGCCGTCATGCTGCGGGTGAGCGAGGACCAGTTCGTCGCCTTCAGTCAGAAGTGCACCCATCTCGGCTGCGTGGTCTACCACCAGCCCGAACGCGATCGCTGGCACTGCCCGTGCCACAAGGGGGACTTCGACGCCATCAGCGGTGCCGTCCTATCCGGCCCGCCCACGCGGCCACTCGACCAGATCGTCCTCGAAGTCCGTCCCGACGGCTTCGTCTGGGCATTGGGACGGGAGGTAAAGGCATGAGGGTCTCACCGCGGGGGCGGCAGTCGTCGTCGGCCGTGCTCATCTACCTGATCGTGCTGATGTCGCTGCAGTTGTTTCTCATCACCGTCGCGGCTGAGGCATGGCTGACCGATGAAGCGGCGCTCGCGTGGTCCACCGCCGCTGTGTCGGTGGTTCTCTTCGGGTGTGCGGCAGCCTTCCTGCGCTACTTGCGCCCGTGAGCACACCGGATCGGCCGGCAGGCTCGGCGTTGGCCACGCTGTATCCGGGCTACTTCGCGCTGGTGATGGCCACCGGCATTGTCGCCATCGGTGCCCAGCAGCAGGGGCTCATTCCGGTTGCCCAGAGTCTGTTTGCCGTCGCCGGCGTCGCCTACGCCGCCCTCGTCGTGCTCCTCGCGGCCCGCATCGTCCGGGCGGGCGACCGCGTCGTGGCCGACGTCCTCGATCACACCCGCGGATTCGCCTTCTTGACGATCGTCGCCGGCACCAACGTCCTGGCGTCGGCCTCCATCATGGTGCACGGGTGGTGGGAGGCGGCCTCGGCGTTGTGGTGGTGGAGCATCGGGCTATGGGTCGTCGTGTTGTATCCGACGTTGCTCGCGGCCGTTATCGGCCGCGACAAGCCGGGTCTGGCGGCCGGGATCAACGGCAGCTGGTTTCTCCCCACGGTCGCCACGCAGTCCATTGCCGTCACTGCCGGGCTGTTGCTCACGCGTTCGAACGACGATCGACTCGCATTCGTCGCCCTCGGGGCCTTCACCCTCGGTATCATCCTCTATGTCATCGTGATGACCATGGTCTTCCTGCGCTGGACCTTCCACGCGCTCGAGCCGAACGAGATCGAACCGCCCGCCTGGATCGCTGCAGGTGCCGTTGCGATCACGGCGCTCGCCGGCTCCAACCTCCTGCTGGCGGCCAGCACCGGCCCGGCGCGGCTCGCCCGAGTGGCCCCGTTCGTGGAGGGATTCGTCGTCCTGGCCTGGGCGACCGCCACCTTCTGGCTTCCGCTGATGGTTGCCATTGGTGTCTGGCGTCACGTCGTACGGCGCGTGCCGCTGCGCTACCACCCCGGGTACTGGGCCATGGTCTTCCCTCTCGGAATGTACGGCGTGGCCACCCATCGGATGGGGGCGGCGATCGACTTCGCCTCGCTTGCCTGGCTGCCCACCGTCGTACTTCCGGTGGCGCTGGCGGCATGGACATTCACATGTATCGGCCTGGTCCGGCAGCTCAGCGCCCTGGCGGTGGCAGCGAGCAAGCGGCGGCGGCAGCAGGAAAAGAGTTCGGGCGAACGATGACCGTGTTGAATTCGATCCGAGGTCGGCACTTCCCGGATTCGGCGTCTTGCCGAGGCGAGGCGCTGTAAAGTATCTGAGGGTGCCGGTGATGCATATACGACAGCCGTTCAACTCGCGCAACCGTCTGAATTTTTCTGGTGGCCCAGGCGTGCTCTCGGATTGTGTCTTGAAGGAGACGCAGGATGCGATCATGGGAGTCCCCGGTGTAGGGCTTTCAGTCCTGGGGATAAGTCACCGCTCGGAGTGGTTTGCCGATGTGGTACATGAGGCAGAGTCGAATATTCGCAGTCTGCTCAGTCTGCCTGCCGATTATCACGTGCTGTTTCTGCAGGGCGGTGCCACCCAGCAATTCGTAATGGTGCCAATGGCGCTTGCGCCCGCAGACAAGGCGCCTCCGGAATATCTTGAAACGGGGTACTGGAGTGCCAAGTCGATTGTCGAGGCACGGCGGGTGGCGCCCATTCGGGTGATCTGGAGCGGTCATGATGCGGGCTATCGGTGTTTGCCAAGTGATGCCGAACTGAGTTATTCACAGGACGCCGCCTATCTGCACTACGTCTCAAACGAAACCGTGGAAGGGCTGCAGTTCTCGCGTGTTCTTGGTCGTGAGGATGTTACGCGGGTCTGCGACATGTCCTCGGACTTCCTTTCCCGGCCCTGTGAAGCACAGCGCTTTGCGCTGATCTACGCGCATGCGCAGAAAAACATCGGTCCGGCCGGCGTGACCATCGTCTGCGTACGTGACGAGATTGTCCGGCAGGCACCGCATGATCTTCCGTCCTGCCTCGACTACCGTACCCAGGCGCAGGCCCACTCCATTTACAATACACCTCCGGTGTTTGCAATCTATGTAGTGCTGCTGGTGACGCGCTGGCTGCTGCGCGATATCGGTGGGCTCGCGCAGATGGACAGATTCAATCGCGCCAAGGCCGCACAATTGTATGCCTGTCTTGACGGGAGCGGCGGCTTCTATCGCGCCCGCACGGCTGGTGCGGACCGCTCGCTGATGAATGTGGTCTTCAATCTTCCGACCACTGAACTGGAACACGTGTTCCTGCAGGAAGCGGCACATGCGGGTTTTTCCGGCTTGGAGGGGCATCGAGCCATCGGTGGCCTGCGTGCATCACTCTACAATGCCTTGACACCCGATGCGGTTGGCGAACTGTGCGGATTCATGGTCGATTTTCAGACTCGCCACAGCCACTGAGTGCGGTGCTGGAATTGCCGCAACGGCCGTCGTCTTCGTGGCCAACCTGACTGCCACCCAAAGGTGGTCCCGTTTAAGTGCGCAGCGTACGGGGTTGAGGACGCAGCCCTTGACACACCCTAATCCGCCGTCGCCACCACGTCCGCCCTCGCGTGCCTCGCTCCCTGCTTCGCCCAGTCCTCGTCCCCCGTCACCGTGAACACCCGAAATGCCTCGGCGTGGTCCATCGCCTGGATCTGGGCGTCGTCGGGGTGCGCTTCCTTGGCCCGCTTGGCCGCGCCGCCGGACCACTCGCGGATCCGATCGGCCAGGTCGGTCCACGTGCCGAGCTGGCTGGGGTGGGCTTGCAGCGCCGCGATCTTCCGGTCGATCGTGCCGGTGATGTCCGAATAGACGTCGCCGTCGCCGAAGCCGATCACGTAGAGCTTGCGGATCTTGTGGGGGCGGAGGCCCTCGCCCGCGAGCTCCTCGAAGAGGTGCGGCTGGCCGGACGATGGGAAGATCGCGTCGACGGCGGCCAGCGCGGCGGCGCGGTGGTCGGGGTGGTTGATCCAGCCGCCGGGCGTGAAGACGAGGTACGGGTCGCCGGCGATGACGACCTCGGGCCGGAAGCGCCGGATCTCGCGCACGAGCCGCTTGCGCAGCAGCATCGTCGCCTCGAGCATGCCGTCCGGCTCGCGCAGGAAGATGACCTCCGTTACGCCCACCTCCGCCGCCGCCGCACGCTGTTCCGCTTCGCGGATCCGGATCGCCCGCGCGCGGGTCATGCCTTCCTCCGCGATGCCCACATCCCCGCTCGTGCAGAGCACGTAGCACACCTCGCAGCCGGCCTGGACCCAGCGGGCGATCGTGCCGGAGCAGCTGAACTCGGCGTCATCGGGGTGGGCGACGATGACCATCGCGCGCTGCGGGACGAAGGTGTCATACACGGGTGGAACTCCTGCGCTTGGAGCGCGGCTGGGTTGTGGCTGAGATGGTTGTAGCCGAGACGATTGTTGCGTACGCAATCATAGCCGTGGGCGCCGCCGGACGTCAACGCAAACGGCCGGCCGCCCGAAGGCGACCGGCCGTTTGCCGTGCGAGGAGCACAATCGACCACGTCCCGAGGTGGAGGCCTCGTCACCGACGCCCCAAGGAGGGGGGGACTCACCGGGGGGAACGGCGGGCGTCGGTGTTGCGAGCAGTGTACGGGTTCGGGCGCGCGGTTGCCGGTCGCTCACCCGACGGAAAACCTACGGTTACCCGACGGGCCGGCCGACGGGGAAACCGTCGCGCGGCGTCACGACATGGCCGGTCCCGGATCGTGCGGCAGCGATCCGTACGGCGCGCGAAAGTAGGCGAACGGGGTTGCCAGCTGAAAGTTGGAGACGCGCGCGGTATAGATGTCGGCGTGGCGTTCGAGTTGGCGGGCGAGGTAGCTCTTGTCGGCGCCCGTGCGGAGGGTCGGACCCCAGCGGGCGTTGCCGAGCTGCTCGGCGGCGCGGGCCAGCGGGTCGATCTCGGCGTCGAGGGCGAGGATCGCGTCGCGCAGCGCCTTGACGCGCGCTTCGGCGGCGGCGAGGTGCAGCGGCGAGGCGTTGGCCGCCGCGCGGTCGCGGTGGAGGTCGAGGCGAAGGCGCGAGATCTGATGCTCCAGCCGCTCCTTGTCGGCCACCCGGTCCATGAGCAGTCGCTGCGTCGGGCGGAAGCGGGTCAACGCCAGGATCTCGTCCTCGAGCTCGCGCAGGATCAGGGCGGTGCGCCAGCGGCGAATCGCCTTGGACACCGTCACGTCGCCGTACATGTGGTCGCCGACGAAGAGGATCTCGCTGCCGTCGAGCCCGAGGTGGCGCTCGACCATCGCGGCGTGGCCGCCGAGGTAGACGCCGTCGGCCGGGATGCCGCTCGGGCAGCGGCGGAGCAGACCGTCCCCCGTCACGACCTCGAAGATCGGCAGGCGGTCCGTCCCGAAGAAATCGGGCTTGCGGGCCGAGACGATGACGATTCGGAACAGATCGCGCCACGTCATGCCGTCCGGCAGGAAGCGGTCGAACGCGTAGGCCATCATGAACTCGGTGTAGGCGAAGTCGCTGTTCGTGATGAGCAGGAGGGCGTGGCCGGCCAGCTTCTGTTCGAACAGCGTCTGCGGGACGGCCGGGTCGAGCTCGACGTAGCGCTCGGGGCGGGCCATGATCTCGGCCTTCAGCTCGCCCTCGATGTGCGCCCGGTCGAGCGCCCGGCGGACGCCGTCGTACAGATCGGCGAAGCCCATGACCTCCGGCAGCAGACGTGCGTCGAGCAGCTCGGTGGTCTGGGCGAACATCACGCCCTCCGAGATCGAGAACAGCGTGTCGAGCAGCCGGAAGCGGTCGTCGGCCGGGGAGACGACCGTCCGGGCGTACAGCTTGTTCTTTTCGGATGTCGTGAGGCGGCGGAGCCCGTGCGAGGCGTGCTTCACGTAGCCGAAGCGGTTCGCCTTGATGAGGTTGCCGAGGTCGCGGTCCACCATCAGACCGCGGATGACGACCGTCGGGTCGAACGACAGGTGGTCGACCGGCCAGCCGCGCGCGCTGAGCTTGCGCTGCATGTGCTCGTAGGCCGCGCGCTCCCAGGCTTCGACGTTGTAGTGGACCAGCGTGTAGTCCATGTCGTAGCCGATCGCCCGGACCTTGCGCAGGTTCAGCGTGCGGTTGCAGAACACGCGCCGCTCGATCGGCGGCAGGCCGAGCGGAACCCCGTCGCCATCGGCGACGGGGTCGTCGATCGGCAGCGCGGGCAGCTCGATGTCGCTGTCGGTCATGGCCATGCGGCCGCGCTCATGACCACGCGGCGGCCCTCCGCGTCCGCTTCGGTGCGCGAACGTGGAGGGCCGCCGCGACGGTCGACGCTAGCGTCGACCCCACAAGCCCTCGACGGGGCACGGGATCTGACGCGCGATCGTGACATAGATCGCGGCCAGGTCCTCGTTGCGAGGCGATAGGAAGACCCGCGCCGGGTCGGCGGTGAGGAGCTGCAGGTACGGCGCATCGACGTCGGCGCCGAGGCCGACGGCGAAGAGGGCCACGTTCAGGCCACGCAGGCTGGCCGCCCGTTCCTCCGGCAGCGTCGGCTCGGCCGACTGGCGGCCGTCCGTCAGGAGCACGACCGCGGCGCTGCGCGTCGGCGGCAGGCCGGTGGCGCGCAGCAGCGTCTCGGCCTCGGCCAAGCCGGTGTCGATCCGCGTGCCGGGCGAGGTCACGATGCCGTCGATAGCGGCGCTGAGGGCGACGGGATCGCCCGACAGCGGGCTGGCGACCACGGCGGCGCTGTTGAACGCGACGACCCCGACGCGGTCATCCGGCAGGTTGAGCGCGCCGATGAAGGCGTGGGCGGCAGCCTTGGCGGCCGTCAGCTTGTCGCCGGCCATGCTCACCGACGCGTCGAGCACGAGGACGACGTCGGCGTCGATCGTCACCGGATCGCACTGCTCCTTGATCGCGATCGGCAGGTAGATCGGGCCGGGCGTGCGCGTCGGCGTCGCGGTCGGGTCGACCGGCGTGTTCGTTGGCGACGGGGTGTCCGTCGGACCGACCGGCGTGTCGGTCGGCACGTCCGGCGGCGTGTCGGTCGGCGTCGGCGTGTCCGTCGGCGTGTCCGTCGGCAGCGGCGTCGCGGTCGGCGGCACGTATTCCGCGCAGTCGGCGCACAGGATCTCAAGGTCGCCGAGGCTGGCGACGTCGCGGTAGTACAGGAGGTACGTCGTGAAGTTGTAGTCGAACCACGGCCCGTGGGCCGACACCGGGTTCGTCGAGCGCAGCCGGCTCAGCGGGACGATGCTCCCTGGCTGGCCGAGGCTCTCCTCCGACGTCTTCTTGCCGGTGCCGAGCTCGTACCAGTAGACGCCCTCCTCGCCGAGCGTCTTCTCGGACGGCGCCCGTGCGACACCATACGACGTCGAGGCGATGCCGGCCGCGTCGACACCGCATGCCAGCCCGCCGAGGGCGCTCTCGCCGTGGCGGATCGCGTTCTCGTCGTCGAAGCGCTCCGGATCCGTGCCGACGTCGAAGCCGGTGTCCGTCCGCGCGCCGTACAGGATGTCGCCGAAGCCCATGGCGTTCTCGGCCACCAGGTAGGTGAACTCTTCCTTCGTGCGGTCCGGCGTCGGAACGCCCTGATGGACGACGGTGGCGGTCACCGTGGCGAGCTCTTCCTCCACCCACTGCGTGTTCATGTCCCAGTAGCGGTCGCGCAGCGCGACGGAGATCCCGCCGTCCGCCGAGACGAGCAGGTCGGTCAACATCGGCTGCGGGACGTGCAGCCGGTCCCGCGCCTTCGGGATGTCGGCCAGCTGGTCGGACCACGGACCCCATGTCACGGTCGAGCCCGAGATGCGGCGGAGGGTCACGCGGTCGCGGGTGTAGCGCAGCGGGAAGCTGGCAACCTCGGTCATGTCCGTGCCGTCGGGCAGCGAGCGGTAGATCTTGGCCAGGAACGCCGCGCCCGGCCCACGCGCGTTCACGAGGCCGTGGTAGACGAAGCCGCCGGCGAATTCCAGCGCGAAAGGCCGGGCGTCGCGCGCCCACTCCTCGTTCAACGCGCCGTGTGGGAACGTGCCGATCAGCGCCCCGGTGGCGACGTCGTAGCGGTAGATCAGCCGGTCGTTCAGGTTCACGACGAACAGCTCGGTGCCTTCGTCGTTCAAGTCAAGGTCGCCGAGCGCCACCTTGCCCACGTTGCGCGCCGTGCCGGAGTCGTGCTCGAACGAGCCGTTCGTGAACGTCCCGGCACGCTGCCGCGAGCCGGCGTTGGGCACGACGGCGAACGTCGTGACCGCATCCGTGGCGAGGTCGATCCGGTAGATGCCGCCCGGGCCTTCGGGGCCGTACGGCAGGCCGCGCTTGTGGTACGTCGACGCGAAGACCGCGTTTTGGCCGGCGTGGTAGGCGAGGCCCCAGACGGCGCCGGTCTGCTGGAACGTGGCCAGCTCGTAGTGCGCCGTCTCGTCCTTGGTGTCCTGGAAGACGATGACGGACGCCGATCCGGGGCCGGGCTGCTGGTTCGTGCCGCGCTGCGCCCGGTAGGACGAGACGGCGTAGAACGGCTGGCCGGTGTCACAGAGCGCTTCGAAGTCCGGTAGTTCCTCGCGCGTGGCCAGCGAGAACATGACGGCAATCAACGGTGCGGTGACGAGGGAGGTGGCGAAGAGGAGCAGGGGTTTGGGAAGGCGCATCCCGGTCATGTCGGCCTCGCATTGGGTTCGATCGGCATTGTGCAGGATGATGCTGCGCAGGATGATGCTGTGCAGGATGATGCTGCGCAGGATGATGCTGTGCAGGATGAATCGGTCCCCAATGAAAACGGCGAATAACGGTCCCCATGAACGGTCTGGCACGGAATGCGGCACATGATAGACCTGTCCTACCATATGGAACACTCGTTATGCCCGGCAGCGGACACCTCGGTGCCCGCCCGTCCGCACGGCGATGACGCAGGAGTCCGATGATGCCCAACCAGCCGCCCGCACGCCCCCGCCCATCCGCTGCCGTCGGGCGGTCGATCCCCCGCGCCGCCGCCGTCGTCGTGCTCGCCGCACTGGCGCTGGCGCCGCCGCCGGCAGCCCGCGGTGCGTCGCCGACGCGGACGGCGGTCGACGCGCATCGAGTCGCCGGTCCCGCCGCCGTCCGGCAGTCCGACGCGATCGACCCGTTCGACCTCGCGATCGTCCATGACTACAAGCTCACGTTCGAACGCGCCGACTGGGAGAGCGCGCTGGCGGCGGATCAGACCGTCCAAGCGGACATCGAGGTCGACGGCGTGGCGCTGGCCGACGTGGCGGTGGCCTACAAGGGCAACAGCTCGCAGCGCGGCGCCGGGCGCAAGAAGCCGCTGAACGTGACGTTCGACGCCCACGTGAGCGGCCAGTCCGTCGGCGGGCACGACGTGATCAACTTCAACAACGGCTTCTCCGACCCGACGTTCGTCCGCGAGGCGCTGACGTCCAAGGCGCTCTCGCCGTTCATGCCGATGCCGCGCATCGGTTGGGCGCGCGTCCACATCAACGGCGCGTACTTCGGGTTCTACGTGGCGGTCGAGCAGATCGAGGGAACGTTCATCCGGCACTGGTTCCGCTCGAACAACGGCTGGCGCTTCAAGGCCGATCCGCCGGAAGGGGCGGCGCCGGACGACGCCCTGTCGCCCGACCAGCGCCCCGGAGGCGGCGGCTTCGGCGCGTCGCTCGCCTGGCTGGGCGAGGACGTGTCGCTCTACAAGGCCCGCTACGAGCTCAAGACACCGGATGCCGGCGACACGGCCTGGGAGGGGCTGCGCGAGCTGACCCGCGCCCTCGACGCGCCGGCCGGCGCGGGCGGGGTTGCGGACGCCGATCTGCCGGCGGCGCTGGCCGACCACCTCGATGTCGACCGGGTGCTGTGGTACGTCGCGGCGATGAACCTGTTCGCGAACTTCGACAGCTACTACGTCGGCCACAACTACTTCCTGTGGCGGGCCGACGAGGATGCGCGCTTCCACATCCTGGCCTGGGACATCAACGAGAGCTTCGGCACGTTCCCGGGCGGCGGCGTGGACACCGCTGACACGGCGGCCCTGGCCCGCGTCGACCCGTTCCACATGACGTCCGGCGCCGGCGCCGGCCCGCTCCTGCGCCGCGTCGTGGCCCACCCGGCGTGGCGGGCCGACTACCTGGCCCACTACCGGACGCTGCTGAGCGCCGCCTTCGTCTCGGCCGGCATCGAGCGCGACGGCACGGCGATGCAGGCCGTCATCGCCGCGAGCGTGAAGAGCGACCCGAACGCACTATACGGGACGTCGTTCTTCGAGGCCGGGCTGCTGGACGATGTGCGCCTGGCGGGCGCCGGAGGCGGGGGCGGAGGTCGGCCCGCGCCGGGCATCGTCAAGCTGGCGACGCTCCGCACGCACCACTTGGCGACACTGCCGGACCTCCAGCCGCCCGCCGGCAACCTGTACGACGCGACGCGCGACCAGACGCCCGGCGCACCGACGTCGGCCGACGACGTCCTCATCGGCCTCCGCTGGGACGGCGCGTTCCTCGGAGAGCCGCCTGCCAGCGTCGCTCTTCGCTACACAGTCGACGGCGGCCGCTACGTGCAGCTGCCGATGCCGAGCGTGATCGAGGGCGGCATCCAGCAGTGGAAGGCGACGATCCCCAGGCAGCAGGCCGGCGCGGACGTGACGTATTACCTGCGCGCCGCCTGGCCCGACGGCAAGGTGGCCTTCGTCCCCGCCGCCAACCTGACCCGCCCAAGCGCCTACACCGTCGCCGGCGTCCAACTCCCGCCCGCCGCGGACAGCGACCTCGTGATCAACGAGGTCCTGGCGGACAACGGCAACGGCGACGTGGACGAGGCGGGCGAGCACGAGGACTGGGTCGAGATCCTCAACAAGGGAACGGCGCCCATCGACCTCGCCGGCTACTTCCTGTCCGACGACCCGACGAAGCCCGACGCCTGGCAGCTGCCGGACGTCACGCTGGCCCCAGGCGCATTCCTCGCGATCTGGTGCGACGAGGACGGTTCGCAGGGTCCGCTCCACGCGAACTTCAAGCTGAGCAAGGCGGGCGAGATGGTGCAGCTGGCGACGAAGGACGCCGTCGTCGACAGCGTGACATTCGGCGCGCAGACGACGGACGTGAGCTGGGCGCGGTGGCCGGACGGCACGGGCGCGTGGGCGTCGTGCGCTGCGCCGACGCTCGGGGGACCGAACGATTGCGGGGGCGGGGCGACGGGCACGGCGACGGCCACCGGAACGGGCGGCAGCGCCACGTCGACCGCGACGCCGGTGACGGCGACGGCGACGGCGACGCGCACGCCGACGAAGGAGATCATCGACGTCGGAACCGCGACGCCGACGCCGACGATTTGGCGCGATTGGACGGAGCGGTTGTTCCTGCCGATCGGCTATCGCCTGAAATAGGCCGCCCGCCGCCAAACGCAGATCGGGCCTTCTCTCCCGGGGGGGAAGGAGAAGGCCCGACCTGCTGCACAAGGAGGTGTATTTCCGCTCGGTTGTGGCACAAGGATACGATGGGTGGATGAGATCGGGATGAGGTCGGGCGAATGGGTAGCTGAGCGCCGCTCGCCCCCCCTGGTACGAAAATTGCTCCCCCGCCCACTTCCCTCATCTCATCGGCCGTCCCATCGGCCGTCCCATCGCCATCCCATCGCCCCATCCAAGCGCCGCCCCCGCCGTCATCCATCCCCAATCCATCCCCACGGAGGTGATCCCATGGCACCGTCCCCCCGCCCCGCCCCGCCGCGAACGCGCCGCCCGCACCTCGCCCGCCTCGCCATCCCCGCTCGCTCCTCCTTTGCCGTCCTCGCCGCCCTGGCCGCCCTCGCCCTCCTCGCCCCAAGCGCATCGACGTCGCGCGCCGCCCCCCAGGCCCACGTCGTCGCCGACGTCGCCGACGCCCCCGCGACGACCACCGGCGTCTGCACCACCGCCACCACCATGACCGCCGCCCCCACGCGCGTCCCCCTCGGCGACACCGTCGACGTCACCCTCGCCGTCACCGGCACGTGCCCCCCCGGCGGCGGCGACGTCGCCCCCGCGGACATCGTCCTCCTCCTCGACCGCTCCGCCTCCATGCGGGACAACAACCTCTTCGCCCCGGCCGTCGAGGCCATCCGAACGTTCGTCCAGCTGACGGACTTCAGCGTCCATCAGGTGGCGGTGATCTCGTTCCTCACGCCGGCGCTCAGCCTCGAGTCACGGGTGGTGGTCCACCAGCCGCTGTCGGGCGATCAGACCGCCGTCCTGGCGGCGGTCAACGCGATCCCGATCCCGCCCGTCTACACGATGTGGACGGACATCACGGCCGCCATCGACGGCGGGCAGGCCGAGCTCGTCTCGGCGCGCCGCCGCTCCAACGCCAAGCCCGTCCTCGTCCTCGTCACGGACGGTGAGCACAACGCGCCGAGCGCCGAGGAGCCCACCGAGGCCGCCGCCCGCGCCCGCGCCGCCGGCACGACGATCTTCACGATCGGCATCGGCGTCCAATCCACGGCGCGGATCCAGCTCGAGCAGATCGCCGGCGATCCGAGCCGCTACTTCGACTCGCCGACGGCCGATGATCTCCGCAACGCCTATCGGGCGATCGCCGGCAGCCTCAGCGCGCCCGGCGAGATCCGGGATCTGCAGGTAAGCGTCCTCATGCCCGCCGCGCTGTCCTACATCCCCGGCTCGGCCAGCCCGCCGCCCGCCACCGAGGGCAGCGCCTCCCTCCTGTGGCGGATCGACCGGCTGCCGCCCGGCGGCTGGACGGCGACGTACCGCCTGAGAGCGAACCAGCTCGGCCACCACGACGTCAGCAAGCTTGCTTATGTCGATTACCTGGATGCCGACGGCACCGTCGCCTCGCGCCCGTTCGACGTCCCGGCGGTCGACGTCGTCGCGCCCGGCACGCCTGCCCCGACCGCCGAGCCCACGCCGACGCGCGTCCCACCGACGGCCGACGCCCGGATCCATGTCTACCTGCCCGTCGCCTACCGCAACCACTGCATCCCGAGCCGGCCGTTCGACGTCGTCCTGGCCATCGACACGTCGTCCAGCATGGCGGGCGAGAAGCTCGCGCGCAGCGTCGAGGCGGCGCGCGACTTTGTCGGCTACCTGTCCTTCCCGCCGTCGCGGGCGGCGATCGTGACGTTCAACAGCACGGCCGACGTCGTCAAGACATGGTCGGACGATCGGGCCGCCCTCCTGGCCGGCCTCGACCGCCTCTCGTCCGGCGAGGGCACACGGATCGACCTCGCGCTCCGCAAGGCACGCGCCCTCTTCGAAGGCCGCGAGGCGTCCGCCAACCGCGAGGCCGTCCTCATCCTCCTCACGGACGGCAAGCACGCCGGCTCGCCCGTCCAGGACGTCTATGACGCCGCCGCCGCCTTCCGCCGCGGCGAAGTCCAGGCGACGGTCTTCACGGTCTCGATCGGCGCCGACGCCGAGACCACGCTCCTGGCGTACATCGCCGGCGACCCGACACGGCACTTCAACGCGCCGACGCCGGCGGATCTCCTGCGGATCTACAGGGGGATCGCGGGAGCGTTGCCTTGTGATTGAGGGTGACTGACCGCTAGTACGCTGTCACTGCAGCGTCTGCGGACAACTGCCTCTGTCGGATATCCGTAGCGTGTCCAGTGACAGCGTACTAAGGCGTGGTTGCAAAGGGTGGCCACGGAAAAGACCGGCGGCTGAAGCCGGCCGGCTGATGGCCTTCGGCCATTGCGCCCGCCTTCGCGGGCGCTTCAAACCTCGGGGTGCCCGCGAAGGCGGGCACCATGGCGAC
>JADYYS010000068.1 GCA_020853525.1 Ardenticatenales bacterium
ACCCGCGCTTTGATCGAGCATCTCCCAGCATGAACCCATCCCTCCGGCCTGCGAGCCGCTCAATCCCAACCGCTGTGTTACCCATGTCCTGAGGTCGATCTGTTACCTTTGTCCCCAGGGTCAAACACACAGGGGGGTGCCCCTACCGCACCCCGCCGAGGATCTTCCGCCAACGCTCCATGCCGACCTGATAGCAGTGCTCCCGGAAGTGCTCCTTGAACCCGAGATCCGTGTTGATGCCGATCATCGCCGCGTTGGACACGGCGTTGCCGGTGTCGATGACGCGCGCGCCGGGCACTTCGTCGAGCAGTTTTACGAGCATCCAGAGCTTGAGCACCTTGCCGAGCCCCTGGTTCTGCTCGCTCTTCCGGACACCGGTGGCCCACTGGCTCACCTTCCACGGATCATCGGGGTCGAAGCTCACGTTCGACAGGCCGACGATCCGGCCGTCGGACGTCCGCTGAGCGACGTAGTTCCAGAGCACCATCCCCTGCCCGCGCTGGTTGGCGATCATCGCCGCCCAGCGCTCGGGCGTCCAGCGCTCGGGGGCCATCGTCAGGTCCTCGAGCGGCATGAGGTTGTCGATCTCGGTGCTCATCTGAAAGTAATCGTCGATGTCGAACCCGGTCTCGGGACCCGGGAAGTCGTCGTCGGCGAAGAACAGCGGGCGATAGCGATCCGCCACCCGCGCCGTCCGCGCCGCCGCCTGCCCGCGGATGTCGTCGGGATCCACGTCGACGAGCGCCAACCGCGAGATCCGTTCGATCAGCCGGCACGGCAGGCCCCACGCGTTCTCGACGTGATCGATCAGCGACCGACCGGCGTCGATGTGGCCGACGATCCCGAAGCCGATCTCGGTCGCGCCGTGGCGGATCACCTCGTCCGTCATGACCTGCGCGATCCGCCGCCCGATGCCCTGCCGCCGCCACGCGGGCAGCACGAAGACCTCGATCCAGGCGAGCTGCGGGTTGTCGTTGCCTTCGATCTCCCAGTTGCCGAAGCCCACCGCCTCGCCGTCCAGCGTCGCCAGCACCCAGCGCTCGGTCGTGCCGGGCGGCTGCGGGCCGCGCAGCGATGCCAGCAGGGCGCGCCGCGGCCGCGGCGGGTCGTCGGCTTCGCGTTCGGCGCGCAGCGCAAGGCGCAGGTCGGTCAGTCGCTCGGCGACGTCGTCGGGAGCGGTCGGGCCGTCGAACGGGGTAAGAACGAGGGCGTCGAGGGGCGGGGAAACGGGGGGAGACGTCGACATCGTGGCTCTCGCAAGGGGGATTGGAGATCGGGTGCTCGAATGAGGGCGCAATTGTAGAGGGCGCAATTGTAGAGGCAGTGACAGGCGCGACGGGAGCGGCGGGTTGCCGAATGGGTCAACGGCTGAAGCCGTTGATCCTTCCCCCGGCCACCCCCGGCTACCCCCCACCATCGCCCATCGCTGCTACGATGTCCGCTCACCGATCCACCCCGGAGCCCTGCCATGCCCACCGCCACCCTCCGCACGATCCTCGTCGCCACGACGCTCTCGCCGGACAGCGACACCGTTGTCGCGCTCGCCGCCCGCTGGGCCGCCGCGGCCGGGGCACGGCTGCACGTGTTGCACGCCATGCTCCTGCCCATCGAGTACGACGACCTGCCGGCATCCGGACCGCTGGCGCCGGACGCGTACGCCGCGCTCGAGACGACGCTTCGTGCGCGCCTCGACGCGCAGCTGGCGCGCCTGGCGATCGGCGCCGACGTCCTCGGCGCGGCCGAGATCGTCGATGGGACGCCGTGGCGGGTGATCCGCGCCCGCGCGGCCGAGGTCGACGCCGACGTCATCGTCGTCGGCGCCACGGACAGCGAGGGATTGTTCGACCGTCTCATGGGCTCGACGGCCTCGCACGTCCTGGCCGGTGCCGATCGGCCCGTCCTCGTCGTCCGCGGCCGTGCGGACGGCACGCCGGCGCGCGTGCTGGCGCCGGTCGACCTCTCGCCGTTGGCCGGACAGGCCTTTGCGGCCGGCTGCGCGCTCGTGGCGGCGTCGGCAGGACCGGCGGGGGCGGCGGTGACGGCGCTGTTCGTCCTCGACGAACGGCAGCGGTCCCTGGGGATCCAGTTCTCGCCGGAGCAGATGGACCGCTTCGCGGCCGAAGAGCTCGAACGCTTCACCCGCACGTACGCCCCAGAGGCGCCCGGCATCGCCATCCGGCAAACGGTGCGGGTGGGCGAGCCGCGCGAGGCGATCCTCGCGGCGGCCGAGGAAGGAGCCGCCGACCTCGTGCTCATCGGGACGCACGGCTACACCGGCTGGGACCGTCGCGTCTTCGGCAGCGTCGCCGCCGACGTGATGCTGCGCTGTCCGTGCAGCGTGTTGATCCTGCCGGCTGCCGGGGCTGCCATCCCGGCCGGGTAGTCGTCGTCAAGCCGGGTAGTCGTCGTCAGTCGGCGGGCCGCACGCTGCCCCACCCGGGATCGCCGGCCAGCTGGGCGTTCAGGAACTCGACCAGACCCGGCGTCGTGCCGAGCGGGGCGACGGTGAGCGCGCCGTGGCGCTCGCCGCCATAGTAGAAGACGCGGAAGCGGCCCGGGACCAAGGCGGCGTCCCAGCTTTCCGTCCAGTCCGCCAGGTCGTTCAGCCCGCGGCGCATCGCCGGGCCGTCGACCGTCGCGCCGTTCAGCAGGCCGAAGAAGGCGCGCATCGTGGTGTCCTCGTAGCTGCTGAGGAGGGAGCCGCGGAAGCCCGGCACGTTGCGGGCCAGGAAGGCGAACGCCTCGTGGTAGCCCGTGGCGGGCCGGCACTCCGGGCAGCTTTGCTCGATCGTCCCGCCGAGCCCCCAGGCGTCATGGAGCTTCGTCTGCGCCGCAGCGGTGAGGTGGGCCGGACGAAGGATCGGGCCGGCATCGTCGATCAGGACGGGCGACGGGCCGTCGACGGCCCGAAAGGCCTCGGCGACGTGCCAGAGGTTGCCGGTGCTGCCGAGCCCGCCGGCGCTGAAGCCGGTGACGACGACGCGCTCCGCATCGCGGAACGTCGGCACGATGCGGCGGAGGTAGGCGTCGACGTTGCGCCAGCCGACGTGGCGGATCGTCTGGCCCTGGTAGGTGGCCGCGCGGTCGCCCAGGTGGGCGTCGCCGGTGCAATAGGGCACGTACACCCAACTCATCGTCCGGAGCGGGTTGCGCGGGTCGGCGCGGTCGAAGATGCCGCGGCCGAGAAGGCCCTGGGCCACCGCGGCCTCGAATTTGTCCTTCGTCACGCCGTCGAGGTTGGCCGCCGTTTGGAGAAAGAGGCATGACAGCGGGTCCCAGCATGCGCCGCCGCCCTCGAAGTAGATCATCACGTCCCGGCTCTGGTCCGTGATGTTCAACCCGAGCCCCGTCGGCGTCCCGCGCCCGCACACCGCGTCCGGGAACGGCGCGAACACCCAGCGCTCCATGTCGGCGTCGGCAACGGACAGCGGCAGGCCGGGCGATGCGCCGTCCGGCGTCACCGTTGCGGTCGGGAACGGCTCCGTCGGGCGCTGCGTCGCGGACGGCATCGTCGCGACGGTCGTCGGTGCGGCCAGCGTCGCGCCACGGGGCGGCGCGGTCGGCGCGGGCACGAGATCGGACGGGCCGACGAGGCGGGCGACGAACGGCAGCTGGATGCGCGCTGTCGTCACAACCGGCTGCTGGGCGGCGGCCGGCACAGGGCCGCCGCCGGCCAGCACGGCGAGCACGGCCGGCGTGAAGACGGCGGACACGATCATCCGCCGCGCGCGGCTCGCCGGCCGGCCACAACGTCCGCGGACCACCTGATGCTCGGCTTGCACGGCCATTCCTCACCTCGTCTCGCGTCCCGACCGCCCGTGACGGCGCCACGTGATGGTACAACACGCGCGGCATCGGGCGGTCGGGCGTGCTCGGACCGCTGGCGGGCGCGGCGGTCGGGCCGGCGCAGGGCGTGCGGATCGTCCTGGCGCTCGCGTGCGCGGCCGACGCCGTTCTGCAACTGCCTTCGATGCGGCAGCGACAGGCGAAGGGTACGTACCGAGACCGTGACGACGGAGAGAATCCCGCGACTGCAAAGTTGCGGGAACACGGCGCCGAGTCGACTATATGACTGTTCACAACGACGCAACACCCAGCCACCACCGACCTGACACCAAACCACCGAAGTCGAGCCGCAGTCAGGTTGGGACGCCGAGTTTGGGAAGCGTCGTCGGATGTTCAAGAGCGCACATCGGTGATCAATGGAGGAGACGACCATGTTCTTGAAGAAGGCGACCGCACTTGCCCTGCTCGCGCTCGCCCCGACGCTGCTCGCCGCATGCGGCAGCGACGGGGGCGACCTCTCCGGCTCGGCCGTCGAGGATCCCGGCAAGCCGGTCGAAACGGGCAACCCGCCCGTCGACCCGGTGACCCCTCCCGCCGAGAAGCCCGGCGACTCCGAGCCGGCGGCGGTGGATCCCGTGGCCCTGCAGAAGGCGGCGAACGGCCTCCGCCTGGGCGTCGGGATGACGGTCGAGTGGGCCGGCGTCAAGGGGATGCTCGGCGACGACGTCGCAGCCGCCGTCGAGGGCTACGCGGGCGACACGACGCTCATCCACAGCAGCACGCTGACGGATCTTCTGGACGGCAAGTCGGTCGACGCGGTGGCGGTCGGCGACCTCCTCGACGAGATCGCAAGCGCGCAGCCGTAGTCCTGGAGGACAAGAGCACCCGGTACACATCGCCGGTCGAGTGACGGCCAAGGGGGCAGAGGAGATCGCGGCAACGCTGCAGCTGCCGATGGGGACGCTGAAGAGCCGGCTGGCGCGAGCGCGGCGGATGCTGGGGGAGGCGATGGGGGGCGGCCCAAGGCCCTGGTACTCTGTCACTGGACACACTTCGGGTATGCGACAGAGGTAGGCATCCGTAGACCCTGCAGTGACAAAGTGCTGGACGTGCCCCCCACATCCCCCGCTCATCCCCGCACCGCCCCCCAGCGGTATACTTTGGCGCCCCGCCCGATACCCGCCCGCCCGCCGTCACGGAGCCGTCCGCCATGCCCCCTCGCCCAACCACCCGCCCGCGATCGCGCCGCCTGACGCCGACCCTCGCCGTCGCGTTGGCGACGATGATCGCGGCCCTCGTCGCCGTCTCGAGCCCGACCCGCGTTGCCGCCCAGCCCGGCGGTCCGCCAACCGACGGCGCACCGCAGGTGACGATCCGCGTCCTGCCCCAGAAGGACGCCGTCCGCCCCGGCGACCAGCTGGCGCTGGCCGTCGTCCTGGACCACGACGTCGGGCTGCACTCGTGGCCGATCCGGCGTGATCTGGTGGTCCCGCCGGAGTTCACGGCGGTGCTGGGCGAGACGTTCATCGACAGCGTCATCCCGACGGAATTCGAGGTCGTGACGAAGCCGGACGCGACGACGTTCTGGCCCGTCCAGGCGCCGGTGACACGGACCGTCGATGTCTATTACACCGGGTCGCAGGTGCCCCTCCAGGTATACGCCGGGCGGGCGATCGCCTACCTGCCGCTGCAGATCGACCCCGGTGCGGCCGCGGGCGAGGCGGCGTTCGACGTACGGGTCCAGTACCAGGCGTGCGACGAGACGCAGTGCTTTGCGCCGGTGAACGAGACGTTCCGCGCCGTCTTCCGGATCGACCCCGCCGCCGCCCCGCCGCCGGCCGACCCGGCCATCTTCGGCGCGTTCGACCCGACGGTGTTCGGCACGGCGCCCGACGGCGGGAGCGTGGTCGACGTGCCGCGCGGTCCGGTGACCTTCGGCGTCTTCGGCCGGAGCTTCTCGATCGACCCCGACGGCCCGCTCGGCCTGACGTTCCTCCTGCTCGTCGCCGCGCTCGGCGGCTTCCTGTTGAACCTCACGCCGTGCGTCCTGCCGGTCATCCCGTTGAAGATCATGGGCATGAGCCGCGCCGCCGGCCAGCACCACCCGCGCCGCATGCTGCTGCTCGGGACGACGATGAGCCTCGGCGTCATCGGCTTCTGGCTGGCGATCGGCGGCGCGATCGCGTTCGTCAGCGGCTTCGACGCGATCAGCTCGCTCTTCCAGACGAGCTGGTTCTCGTTCGTCGTCGGGGCGTTCGTGGCGGTGATGGCCATCGGGATGCTCGGCGTCTTCAGCGTCCAGCTCCCGCAGTCCGTCTACCGCTTCAACCCGGGGCAGGAGACGGTCCACGGCTCGTTCCTCTTCGGCATCCTGACCGCCGTCCTGTCGACGCCGTGCACCGCGCCGTTCATGGGCAGCGCCGCCGCCTGGGCCGCCACGCAGCGGCCGTCGATCACGCTGACGACGTTCGCCGCGATCGGCCTCGGGATGGCGCTGCCGTACTTCATCCTCACCGCCAAGCCGGGCCTGGTGCGCAAGGTGCCGCGGACCGGGGCGGCGAGCGACCTCGTCAAACAGGTGATGGGCCTGTTCATGCTGGCCGTCGCCGCGTTCTTCCTCGGCATCCCGCTCGCCGGCGCCTTCCAGCGCCCGCCGGATCCGGCCAGCCGCGCCTACTGGTGGCTCGTGGCGTTCTTCGTCGTGGCCGCCTGCGTCTGGACGGCTTGGCGTACGTTCAAGATCACGCCGAACGCGACGCGCCGAGGGATCTTCGGCGGTCTCGGAATCGTCGGCGCCGCGGCGATGCTGGCGATCACGCCCGGCCTCGCCAGCCACGGCCCGATCGCCTGGACGTACTACACGCCCGAGCGGTTCGCCGAGGCGCAGGCGCAGAACAAGGTGGTGGTCATGGACTTCACCGCCGAGTGGTGCCTGAACTGCAAGGCGCTCGAGGCCGGCGTCCTGCACCAGCCGGCGGTCGTTGAAATGATGGAGCGCGACGACGTCGTGCCGATGAAGGTCGACCTGACGGGCGACAACGCGGAAGGCAAGGCCAAGCTGAAGGAGCTGGAGTGGGTGGGCATCCCGCTGCTCGCCGTCTTCGGCCCGGGCGCGGGCGTCGGGTACGAGGCGGACGGGGCGTTGAAATTCGACACGTATACGGTGGGGACGGTGACGGAAGCGGTGGCGAAGGCGGGGGGCGGAGCGGTCGGCGGGGCGGTGGAGGGGCAGCCGTGACCGTGCGAACGGGCTCGGACGATCCGATCGACGCCATCGGCGCCGGCAACGCGATGGACGCCGCCGATCCTATCGACCCCCTCGACGCCCTGCTCACCTCGATCGACGCCCTCCAGGCCACGATCGAACGCACCCCGCCCGACGAAGGCGTCACGCTCGTCGACGCGATGGGCGGCGCCGCGCGCTGGTCCCTGCCGGTCCACGACCACGGCCTGGTGGCCCTCGTGGACGTCATGCCGCGCCTGATCCCCGAGGGGCAGACGGCGGACTACGCGATCGTCCAGGCCGCCCGCGTGAGCTACGGCGTCGGGACGAAGCGCGTGAACGAGGACCGCGGCCTGATCCGCTACCTCCTCCGCCACCGCCACACGACGCCCTTCGAGATGATCGAGTTCAAGTTCCACTGCCGCATGCCGATCTTCGTGGCCCGCCAGTGGATCCGCCACCGCACCGCCAACGTGAACGAGTACTCGGCGCGCTATTCGGTGGTGCCGGAGCTGTTCTACCGGCCCACCGTCGACAACATCCGCCAACAGTCCAAGTCGAACCGCCAGGGCAGCGAGGCGCAGCCGGTGGACGACGCGACGGCGGAGGCGTTCCTGGACTACCTGGATGCGATCGAGCGCCAGTACAAGTCCTACGAGGACCTGCTGGACCGCGGCGTCACGCGCGAGCAGGCGCGCATGGGCCTGCCGCAGAGCGTGTACACGGAGTGGTACTGGAAGTGCGACCTGCACAACCTGTTCCACTTCCTGGCACTGCGGATGGACGCCCACGCGCAGGCGGAGATCCGAGACTACGCGAACGCGATGTTCGCCCTGGTGCGGGGGGTGGTCCCGATCGCGGCTGAGGCGTTTGTGGACTACCGGTTGGGGGCCGTGACGTTGTCGCGGTTGGAGGTGGAGGCGTTGCGGTCGGGGGGGGCGTTGGGGACGGATAACGGGCGGGAACGGGCGGAATGGGCGGAGAAGCGATCCGCGTTGCAGTCCACCCCACCGTCCTGAGTTGCCCATGTCCCCGGCCGAGCCGCCCCCCGTCCGTCCCCACCTGACCCTCCTCCACTCCTTCGCCCTCGTCCCGTCCCCGTGCCCCGGCCCCGGCTCCGTCCCGACGGCCACCGCCGCGCCTCTGGACACCTTCGGAACCCGCCAGGAAGAACGCCTCCTCGCCTACCTTGCCCTCCGCCCGGGCGTGGCACGCAGCCGGGCCGGCATCGTCGCCACGTTCTGGCCGGACCTGGAGACGGGCAAGGCGCGCAAGCTGTTGTCGCTCTACCTGTTCAAGTTGAATGAGCGGCTGGCGCGGTCGGGCGTGGTGGATGCCATCGAGGACACCCGGGAGACGCTACGGCTCTCGCCGGCCATCCGAACGGACGCGCAGGCGTTCGCCGAGCTCGTCCTGGCGGGAACGGTGGCGCACTCGCCCATCGAGCGAACGCAGCATCTGCTGGCCGCCGTCGAACTGTACGGGGACGGGCTGCTGCCGGCATACGACTACCCGTGGGTGACGGAGCAGCGCGCGCAGATGGAGGTGCTGTACCGGCACGCCGTGACCAGCTTGGCGGCGCTGCTCGACCCGTCGGGGAAGATGCAGGATCTGCTGGACGCCATGCCGCCGTCCGCCTGGAAGGGGCTTGCGCGGCTGGGCGGTCGAGGGGTTGCGGGATCCGATGCCGGATCGTCGGACCCGCCGGACGGCGCGGACGGCGCGGACGGCGCGGACGGCGCGGATGATGCCGAGCCTCTGGACGCGCACGCACTCGCGCGCTTCGTCCGCGATGCCGCCGAAATGCTGCGGGGCGCGCATCATCGGCTGGCGGTCGAGCGCCTGTCCGAACGGATCGACGAGCTGCACGCAGTGCTGGCGCAGCGGCCCACCGTCGCGTCGTTCCCGGTCCAACTCGGCATCGCCGCCGACCTGTGGCGCTTCTGGTACCTGGCCCGACGCGTGCCCGAAGGGCGATCGTATCTGGAGCGGCTCCTGGCGTCCGGGCTGGACGCACCGCCGGACATCCGGGCGGCCGCGCTCCACGCCGCCGGTACGCTGGCCAACCTCGAGGGCGATCGTGCGGTCGGGATCCCGCGCCTGCAGACGGCAGCCGAACTCTGGCACTTGCTTGGCGACGACCAAGCGTTGCTGCGCACCATCGTCAACCTCGCCTTGGCCCGCCACGACGCCGGCGAGTTCGAGGCAGCGCGGGCGATCCACGACCAGGCGATCCGCCTCGCCCGGCGCCTGGGCGAGGAAGGGTCGCTGGCGCGCGCCCTGTTCAACGGCGCGCTGACCGAACTCAAGCTCGGCGACCACCGTGCCGCACGCGCCCTGTTGCAGGAGCAGCTGGCCCTGCCGATGGCGGCGCTCGATCCGCGCCTGCGCGGCGTGTCGCACGCCCACCTTGCGACTGCGGCGCTCATCGAAGGCGACCGCGAGGCGGCCCGCGCCGAGGCGGAAACGGCGCTCGAAGCGCTGGCGCTGGCGCCTGATCCGAGCGCATTGGCCATCGCATGGTGCGTGATGGGGCGCGTCGACTACCTGGACGGCCGGCTGGAGGCGGCGCGCAGCGCGCTCGACACGAGTGTCGAACAAGCGCGCGCCGCCAAGGACATGGGCTTGACGGGCATGGCTCTCGGCTACCTCGCCTTGGTCTACGAGCGCCTTGGGCAACCCGACATGGCGGCGCGGTGCACGATGAATGCGATGATGTTGATGCGCAGCGCGGGGGCGGATGAGTTGGTGGGGCGGTTTGTGGGGGGGGAGGTGGAAGCGGGGGCGACGGGGGCGACGGGGGCGACTGGGGCTACGGAAGCACGGAAGGTGTAGCGGTCATGCGTCCAGGACGTCGTGGATCGCGGCGATGGTGCTGCGCGCTGCTTGCGGGGGCCAAGTCAATCGTCCTTCGGGGTGCGTTGGGAATCTTGTGTAACCAGCCGGCCGCAGGTCAGAGGGGGAGGCGGTCATCGAAGCGGATGGCGAGCTGATTGAGGACGAGGGGCCAGCCTTGGATGGCTCCGGTCCAGCGTTTGG
>JADYYS010000069.1 GCA_020853525.1 Ardenticatenales bacterium
ACCCGCGCTTTGATCGAGCATCTCCCAGCATGAACCCATCCCTCCGGCCTGCGAGCCGCTCAATCCCAACCGCTGTGTTACCCATGTCCTGAGGTCGATCTGTTACCTTTGTCCCCAGGGTCAAACAACGGGGGCCCGCCCCTACAGGGGGATGTTCCCGTGTTTCTTGGGGGGGTTCGTGTCGCGCTTGTTCTGCAACATCTCGAGCGCGCTGATGATCCGCTGGCGGGTCTCGCGCGGCTCGATGATGTCGTCGACGTAGCCCCAGCTGGCGGCGACGTACGGGTTCGCGAACTTGGCGCGGTAATCCGCCACGAGCTCGGCCTTGCGGGCGACGGGGTCCTCGGCCTCGGCCAGCTCACGGCGGAAGATGATGTTCACGGCGCCGTCCGGACCCATGACGGCGATCTCGGCGGTCGGCCAGGCGTAATTGATGTCCCCGCGGAGGTGCTTGGAGCTCATCACGTCGTACGCGCCGCCGTACGCCTTGCGGGTGATGACGGTGATCTTCGGCACGGTCGCTTCGGCGTAGGCATAGAGCAGCTTGGCGCCGTTGCGGATGATCCCGCCGTGCTCCTGGACGGTGCCGGGCATGAAGCCGGGCACGTCCTCGAACGTGATGAGCGGCACGTTGAAGCAGTCGCAGAAGCGCACGAAGCGCGCCGCCTTGATCGAGGCGTCGTTGTCGAGGACGCCGGCCAGGATCTTGGGCTGCTGGGCGACCAAGCCCACGGTGCGGCCGTTCATCCGAGCGAAGCCGACGAGGATGTTCGGCGCAAACGTGGCATGCACCTCGAGGAACGCGCCGTCGTCGACGACGCGGCGGATCACGTCACGCATGTCGTACGGCAGCTCGGGCGCGGGCGGTACGATCGTGTCGAGCGCCGCGTCCTGGCGGAGCGGGTCGTCCTGCGTCGGCTGCAGCGGCGCGTCGACCATGTTGTTCTGGGGCAGGTAGCTCAGCAGCTGGCGCAGGATCGCGATCGCCTCGCCCTCGCTGTCGGCGGCGAAGTGGGCGACGCCGCTCTTGCGGTTGTGAACGCCCGCGCCGCCCAACTCCTCGAAGGTCACATCCTCGTGCGTCACGGTCTTCACGACCTCGGGGCCGGTCACGAACATGTAGCTCGTGTCCTTGACCATGATCACGAAATCCGTGATCGCCGGCGAGTAGACCGCGCCGCCGGCGCACGGGCCCATGATGCAGCTCAGCTGCGGCACGACGCCCGACGCCTGCACGTTGCGCAGGAAGATGTCGGCGTAGCCGCCGAGGCTGACGACGCCCTCCTGGATGCGGGCGCCGCCCGAGTCGTTCAGACCGATGATCGGCGCGCCGTTCTTGAGCGCCATGTCCTGCAGCGCGACGATCTTGTCGGCGTGCGCCCGCCCGAGCGAGCCGCCCATGACCGTGAAGTCCTGGCTGTAGGCGTAGACGAGCCGTCCGTTGATCGTCCCGTAACCGGTGACGACGCCGTCGCCGAGGAACCGCTGCTTGTCCAGGCCGAAATCCGAAGAGCGGTGCGTGACGAACATCCCGAGCTCGTGGAAGCTGTTCTCGTCGAGCAGCAGGTCGAGCCGCTCGCGCGCCGTCAGCTTGCCTGCGTCGTGCTGCTTGTCGATCCGCACCTGGCCGCCGCCGAGGCGGGCCGCGGCGCGGCGCTCGCGCAGCTCCCGCAGCGGGCCGCCGACGTCGTCGGGGTGTCGGATCACGTCAATCGGCCTGCGCGCGGCGGAGAAGCTCGCGCGAGATGACGAGTCGCTGGATCTCGCTGGTGCCCTCGTAGATCGTCGTGATGCGAGCATCCCGGAAGTGCCGCTCGACGGCGCACTCTTTGGAGTAGCCCATGCCGCCGTGGATCTGGATCGCCCTGTCCGTCACGAACTGGGCGGACTCCGAGGCGTACAGCTTGGCCATCGAGGCCTCGAGCGAGTGCTTCTCGCCGCGGTCCATCATCGCCGCCGCGCGGAGCGTCAGCAATCGGGACGCCTCGATCCGGGCGTGCATGTCGGCCAGCATGAACTGGATGGCCTGATGTTCCGCGATCGGCTTGCCGAAGGCGGAACGGTCCTTGGCGTACTGGACACTCAGCACGTACGCCGCCTGGGCGATACCGATCGCCTGCGAGGCGATGCCGATGCGGCCCTTGTCCAGGATCGACATCGCGATCTTGAAGCCGCCGCCCTCGTCGCCGAGGCGGGCGTCGACGGGCACGCGGCAGTCGTCGAACGTGAGCTCGCACGTCGCGCTGGCGCGGATGCCGAGCTTGGGCTCGGTCTTGCCGCGGCTGAAGCCGGGCAGCGCCGTGTCGACGAGCAGGCACATCGTCTGGTTGTGACCGCCCTTCGGGTCAAGCGTGCAAAAGAGGAGCACAGTGTCCGCCACCGGGCCGCTCGTCACCCAGCTCTTGCGGCCGTTCACGACGTAGTGGTCGCCGTCGCGGACGGCCGTCGTCTTCATATTGCCGGCGTCCGAGCCCGACTGCGGCTCGGTCAGGCTGTAGGCGCCGATCTTCTGGCCCGAAGCGAGCGGCTGGAGCCAGTCGCGCTTCTGCGCGTCCGTGCCGAACTTCTCGAGGCCGTAGTTCACGAGCGAGTTCTGGACGCTCATGATCACGCCGTGGCTGGCGCACGCCCTGCTGATCTCGATGACGGCCAGGACGTAGGTCACCGCATCCGCCCCGACCCCGCCGTACGCTTCGTCCGTCGTCAACCCGAGGAGTCCGAGCGCACCCATCTTCTTGACGGTGGCCATCGGGAACGCGCCACTCTCGTCGATCGCCGCGGCCAGTGGGGCGATCTCACCCTGCGCGAAGTCGCGCGCCAAGTCGCGGATCATGCGCTGCGATTCGTTGAGGTCGAAGTCCATCGGCGTGGCCGTTCTGGGGCGATCGGGCGAAGGGCGGCGGGTCCCTCGGCAGCCGGGCGAAGGGCGCGGAATGGTACCGCGACGGCAAACGGGGGGTCAACCGCCGATCGAGCGGCCGTGTAACCTCCGCGCCGGGCGATGCTGCATCCTGCGACGTATCAGGGCTGTCCCATTGACCACCGCCGGGGCCGTCCTATGATCTCCCTCATCGCGGACGTCGGCCCGGTCGACGCGCCGACCGACGAGGCGGTGGAGGGGGAGATGGACCGACGGGTGGCACGACGCGTCGCCGGCGGGCAGGCCGCGGCGAACACGGACGGGCCGCCGCCGTGGTCGATCGACGCCGACGGCGCGCTGGCAGCGCTGGCGACGAAGCGCCGCGGGCTGACGGCTGCCGACGCGGCCCTCCGCCTGGCGCGGCATGGCCCCAACGAGCTGCCCGCCGAGCGCCCGCTGCAGGCGTGGCGCCTCCTGTCGCGTCAGTTCGCCAGCCCGCTCGTGCTGCTGCTCGTCGCCGCCAGCGGGATCTCGTTCGCGCTGGGCGAGCACATCCAGACGACGATCATCGTCGTCATGGTGGCGCTCGGCGGGCTGCTGGCGTTCGTGCAGGAGTACCGCAGCGAGCGCGCCGTGCGGGCGCTCGGCGAGCGCTCGGCGAGCGCTTGGTGCGCCACGCGACGGTGCGGCGCGACGGAGCGACGGCGCGCGTCGACGCCCGTGCGCTCGTGCCGGGCGATGTCGTCGAGCTCGTCCTCGGCTCGGTCGTGCCGGCGGACGTGCGGCTCCTGGAAGTGGACGATCTCGAGGTCGACGAGTCGACGCTGACCGGCGAGTCGCGGCCCGACGAGCTTCGAGCAGGGCATCGACCGCTTCGGCCGCTTCCTGTTGCAGGTGACGCTCGCGCTGACGGCCATCGTGTGCGTGGCGCTCGGCGTGCTGCACGGCGACTGGGCCGGCTCGCTGCTCTTCGCCCTGGCGTTGGCGGTCGGGATCGCGCCGGAGCTCCTGCCGGTCATCGTCACCGTCAACCTGGCCCACGGCGCGCTGGCCATGAGCCGGCGCCACGTCCTGGTGAAGCGCCTGGCGGCCATCGAGGATCTCGGCAATGCCGACATCCTCTGCACCGACAAGACCGGCACGCTCACGATGGGCCGGCAACGGGTGACGGGGGCCATCGACGCCGCGGGACGATCCGACGCCGCGCCGCTGGCGTGGGCGCGCCTGTGCCTGGCGACCGGGAGCGACGGCGGCGCGACGAACCCGATCGACCAGGCGATCCTCGACGCTGCGCCCCCGGACGATCGGCCCGCTCCGATCGCGCCGGCCGCCCCACCCTCCGACGGCGTCGAGCAGCTGGCGACCGTTGCATTCGACTTTCGTCGGCGACGGATGTCCGTCGTCGTTCGGCCGGCCGGCACCGAAGCGCGCTGGTTGATCGTGAAGGGCGCCGTGGCCGAGGTGCTGGCGGTCTGTCGCGACGTCGCCCTGCCGGACGCGGCGGCGACGCGCGTGCTCGACGCCGGCACGGCGGTCGAGCTGCGCACCCGCCACGCCGACCTCGAGAGGGCGGGCCATCAGGTCATCGCCGTCGCCCGCCGCGCCGTGCCGCCGCAACCGGACTACGGTGCGGACGACGAGCGCGACCTGACGCTGCTCGGGTTCGTCCTGATCGGTGACGCGCCCAAGGCGACGGCGCCGGAGGCCGTGGCGGCCCTCGGCCGACTCGGCGTCCGCGTCGTCGTGCTGACCGGCGACACCGCCGCCGTCGCCGACCACGTCTGCCGGCAGATCGGTCTCGTCGTGCGCGACATCGTCCCCGGCGAGACCGTGGATGCCCTCGACGACGCCCAGCTGGCGCGGCGGGCCGAATCGGCCGACGTCTACGCGCGGGTGACACCGGCGCAGAAGCTGCGGGTGATCGACGCGCTGCGCGCCGGCGGCCACACCGTGGCCTACATGGGCGACGGCGTGAACGACGCGCCGGCGCTGCGGGCGGCCGACGTCGGGATCTCGTTCGATACGGCCACCGAGGTGGCCCGCGAGGCGGCGAGCGTGATCCTGCTCGAGCGCGACCTCGGCGTCGTGGCGAACGGCATCCGCGAGGGTCGCCGGACGTTCGTCAACACCCGCACCTACCTCCTGGCCACGATCAGCTCGAACTTCGGCAACATGCTGACCGTCGCCGGCGCGGCGCTCCTCCTCCCGTTCATCCCGCTCCTGCCCGTGCAGGTCCTCCTGCTCAACCTCGTGAGCGATCTGCCGATGCTGGCGATCGCGACCGACCGGGTGGCCGACGAGGACCTCGCCCGGCCGACCCGCTGGGACGTCGACCACATCGCCGGGGCGATGTACTTCTTCGGCGTGATCTCGAGCATGGCCGACTACGCCACGTTCGCGCTCCTGCTGTGGATCGTGCGGGCGGACATGGTCCTGTTCCGGACCGGCTGGTTCATCGAGTCGTTGTTGACCGAGCTCGTCATCATCTTCCTCCTCCGCCGCTACGGGCCGAGCTGGCGCAGCCGTCCGAGCCGGGCGCTCGTCGCGGCGGCGCTGCTGACGCTCGGCCTGACGTGGCTGCTGTTCCGCTCCGCCCTGTTGCCGGCGCTCGGACTGACGGTCCCGCCCGCGCGCCTCGTCGTCGCCATCGTCGTGCTGGTGGGCGGCTATGCCGTGTTGACCGAGGCCGGCAAGGTGGCGTTCCGTCGCCTGCGGTCCTACGACGCGGGCCGCTGAAGGCGCCGATCCGCAACCCGCTGCCCGTTGGATGCCCGTTACCGGCCCACACCTTGCTCACCGGCGGATGCGCCCCTCCCCCGCCGCGCGATGCGCTACGATAGCTCGGCGGGCCGGCACACGTCGCCCGTCATCCGCCAGGAGCCGCTGATGCCCGACGCGCCCACCAGCCACCGCCCCCACCGCACCGTCGACCCCGATGCCGTCGCCGCCGGCCGCCGCGCCGCGGTCCGCACCGTGGCCATCGCCGCCGCGTCGGCCGTGGCGGGCATCGTCCTCATCGCCGCGGCGGTGCTGCGACCGCCGGGCGGCCGGATCGCGCCGGGCGTGACGGCCGGCGGGGTCGCCCTCGGCGGCCTGTCGCCCGACGAGGCGGCGGACCGCCTGGTCGCCGTCGCGCCGACCGGTGACGTCTCGGTCACGCTGACCGACGCCGACACCGGGCGGACGTGGCAGCGGCCGGCGGCCGAGGTGGGGCTGCGGGCCGACCCGTCGTCGCTGGCGGAACGCGCGTACGCCGTCGGTCGCACCGGCGGCTGGCCGGATCGGGTGCGCGACGTCTGGCGGGCGCGCTTCGGGCCGGGGATCGATATCCCGCTCGGTACGTTCGATCCCGACGTCGCCCGGGCGGCGCTCGAGGGATTGGCGGACGACTTCGTCGTCGCGCCGCAAGCTGCCGATCTCCGGATCGGGCCGGACGGCCAGCTGGAGGAACAGACGTTCGTGACCGGGCGCACGCTCGATGTCGACGCCAGCCTCGGGGCGTTGGCGGAGGCGGCGCGGACGGGCGCCCGCGTGATCCCGCTCGTCGCCGGCCAGACGATGCCGCGCGTGTTCGACCTCAAGCCGGTCACGGACGCCTACAAGCTGATCATGTCGGCGCCGGTCATCCTGCGCTGGCGCGGCGGGCAGAGCTGGACGGTGTCGACCGCCGAGCTCGCCAAGTGGGCCCGCGTCGAGGACCGGCCGAACGAGGCGGGCGATCCGGTGCCGACGATCGTCCTCGACAACGCCGCCGTGACGGAGTGGCTCGCGCCGATCGCCGCGGTCGTCGCGTCGCCGTCCGAGCCGGCGCGCTTCGGCGTCGAGGCGAACCGCGTCATCCTTCGCCAGCCGGCCAAGCTCGGCTACGCCCTCGACGTGCCCGGAACGATCGAGCGGCTGATCGAGGCGGCATACTCCGACGGCCGGACGAACGAGGTCGCCGTGACCGAGCATCCGTCCGATTCGCAGGACGGCGCGCTGGCCGCGCTTGAGCTCGCCGCGCCGCGGGTGAACGCCGCGACGAGCCTCACCGGGATGCCGGACGGGATGCGGACGAACGTGCGTGTGGCCGCCGCCAAGCTCGATGGGCTGGCGATCGAGCCCGGTGCGACCTTCAGCATGCTGGAGCACCTCGGCGCGGTGTCGGCCGAGAGCGGCTACCAGATGCTCTTCATCGACCCACTCGGCGCGGCCGCCGACGGGCTCGGCGGCGGGGTGAACCATGCGGCCACGACGCTGTTCCGGCTGGCCGTGCTCGCCGGGCTGCCGATCGTCGAGCGCCACGCCCATCCGGTGCGGATCGGCTGGCTCGAGCCGCCCGTCGGCCTCGACGCCACGGTCGGCCCGCCGGAGCGGGACCTGCGCTTTGCGAACGACACCGGCGACACCGTCATGGTCCTCGCCCGGATCGATCCCGTGCGCGACGCGCTGCTGATGACGCTGTACAGCGCGGGCGAACGGCGGCAGGTCGTGCTCGGCGCACCGGACGTTCGCGACGTGACCGCGGCCGCACCGCCCGTCGAGCGCGGCGCGGTCGGGCTTCCGGCGGGGACGCGCGCCCAGATCGGATGGGCGCGCGAAGGGGCGGTCGTGCGCATTCAGCGTATCGTGCAAGGGCCGGGCGGCGAGCGGCGCGACACGTTCGAGAGCCGGTACGCGCCGGCGGCCGACGTTTTCGTGGTCGCCCGCAACTGAGGGAGCACACGATCGGCAAGTTCTTGCCAAAGGTCTTGACGCCGACCCGCGGACCCGTATAATCCCCCTAGAACAAATGTCCACAGCGCAGACATGTTCCATTTCACAGACCGCCGTCACGCGCACATCGAACAGCCGACCCACGTACAAACAGGAGGCATGGGACATCATGACCGACAACGACCGCGACAAGGCCCTCGAGACCGCCCTCAACCTGATCAAGCGCCGCCACGGCGACGGCTCGATCATGACCCTCGGCGACACGATCGGGCAGGCGATCGACGTCATCCCGACCGGCTCGCTCGCGCTCGATGCCGCGCTCGGCGTCGGCGGCGTACCGCGCGGGCGCATCGTCGAGATCTACGGCCCGGAGTCATCCGGCAAGACGACGATCTGCCAGCACATCATCGCCGAGGCCCAGCAGGCCGGCGGCCTCGCCGCGTTCATCGACGTCGAGCACGCGCTCGACCCGGCATATGCGGCCAAGTGCGGCGTCGACATCGAGCGGCTCCTCATCAGCCAGCCCGACACCGGCGAGCAAGCCCTCGACATCACGGAGGCGCTCGTGCGCTCCGGCGCGCTGGACGTCATCGTCGTCGACTCCGTGGCGGCGCTCGTCCCGAAGGCCGAGATCGAGGGCGACATGGGCGACTCACACGTCGGACTTCAGGCCCGCCTGATGAGCCAGGCGCTGCGCAAGCTCACGGCCGCGATCAGCAAGTCGAACACCGTCGTCATCTTCACGAACCAGCTTCGCCAGAAGATCGGCGTCATGTTCGGCAGCCCCGAGACGACAACCGGCGGCATGGCGCTGAAGTTCTACGCCAGCGTCCGGCTCGACGTCCGGCGCATCGACTCCGTCAAGAGCGGCGGCGATGTCACGGGCAACCGGACCCGCGTCCGGGTGAAGAAGAACAAGGTCGCGGCGCCGTTCCGCGAGGCCGAGTTCGACATCATGTATCTGGAGGGCATCTCGCGCTCCGGCGACGTATTGGACATGGCGGTGAACCACGAGATCGTCGAGAAGCGCGGCTCGTTCTATGTCTACGGCGAGGAGCGCATCGGTCAGGGCCGCGAGAACGTGAAGGATGCGTTGGCCGCGAACCCCGCGCTGCTCCTGGACATCGAGAACCGCGTCCGGATCGCGCTCGGGCTGCCGCTGCGCGGCCAGGCAACGTCCGCGCACGGGACTGCGGTCCCGGCCGGCGAGCCCAAGTCACGCGGGCGCGGCAAGGCCGCTGCGACGTCGCCGGCCGCGGAGACCGAGCAGACGACGATGGCTCAGGCATTCGCGGACTGAAGCGTGGCGTGTCGGGAGGCGGGTGGCGGGAGACGGCCAGGCAGGCTGCATCGCCCACCCCCTCCCCGCTGCCCGCTCCGGCCAACCGCGCCCCTCCCCCGCCGCACCATGCCGCGCATTTCCCACCTCCAGCTCCAGCGTCGACGTACGGACCGCGTCAACGTGTTCTTCGGCGGCGAGTTCGCATTCAGCCTGCTACTCGACCTTGCCGTGCGGCTGAAGGTCGACCAGAACATCAGCGACGCCGAGATCGCGGCACTGCAGGCTGAGGACAGCTACCGCGTGGGGCTGGACCGCGCACTGCGCTGGATTGCAGTGCGGCCCCGCAGCCGCCTCGACGTCGAGCGCTACCTCGCGGACAAGGAAGTCCCGCCGGACGTCGCGCTGCGCATCCTCGCACGGCTCACGGAGCTCGAGTACTTGGACGATCGCGCGTTCGCGCAGTGGTGGGTGGACAACCGCTCCGCGAAGCGGCCGCGCGGCCGACAGGTGCTGCGGCACGAGCTCTCCACGCATGGCGTCCCACCCGAGATCATCGCCGCCGTCACCAGCGCCGTGGATGAGCCGAACGCCGCCGTCGCACTGGCGTTGACGCAGGCGCAGCGCTACCGGACGGAGGATCGGGCCACATTCAACCGACGCCTCGGGGGCTACCTGAGCCGGCGGGGCTTCGACTACGGGGCGGTGCGGGAGGCGTTGGCGGCCGCGTGGCAGGCGGTATCGGCCGACAGCGCAGCGGGCGACGATCAGGCAGCCGACGATGGCGCGTTCGGCGACCTCGGCTTCAGCGACTCGGACGGATGACCGGGGGATCGGGACGGCGCGGGAGCGGTCGACGGATGTCCGTCGCTGTGCTATAGTCGACAGCTGACCGTGGATCGGTGCGTCTGCGCGTCGATCCTGATGAAGGGAACGCCCCCGAATATGGATCTAGTCCCCCTCCTCCTCAGTGGGATGGTGGGCCTGGTCATCGGAGCGGTTGTCGGTTATCTCGGGTACCGCGTAGCAGTCTCTGGCCGCATGGCCGCCGCGCAGCAAGCCTCCTCGGAGATTCTCGCCGAGGCCGAAGGCAAATCGCGCGAGATTCTGCTCGAGGCCAAAGACGAAGCGTTGGAGCTCCGCAATCAGACCGACAAAGATATCAGCCGCCGACGGCGCGAGTTGGACCAGGAGTTGGAACAACTCAACCAGCGACGCGAGAAGCTGGATCGCCGTGTTGACCAGGTCGAGAACCGGGCCCGCAACTTGGACGAAAAAGAAAAGGAAGTCGAGCAGCGGACGCAACGGCTGCAGGAACTCGAGGTCGAGCGAGACCAAGAGTTGTCGCGGGTTGCCCAGTTGACGCGTGACGAAGCGCGCCAAGAGCTGCTGGCCAAGGTGGCCGACGGCGCGCGCAACGACGTCGCAAAGGTGATTCGAGACATCGAGCAGGCGGCGCGTGAAGAGGGCGAGGAGCGCGCGCGCGACATCATCATCACGTGCATTCAGCGCATGGCGTCGGATGTCGTGAACGACGTCGTGAGCAGCACGATCATCCTCCCGTCCGACGAGCTCAAGGGCCGGATCATCGGCCGGCAGGGCCGCAACATCCGTGCCTTCGAGCAGGCCACCGGAGTCGACGTCATCGTCGACGACACGCCGGAGGCGGTGACGATCTCGAGCATGGACCCGGTGCGCCGCGAGGTTGCCCGTCGTTCGCTTGACGCGCTCATCGTAGACGGCCGGATCCATCCGGCACGCATCGAGCAGATCGTGCACAAGGTTCGCGAGGACCTCGACAAGCAGATGGTCCAGTTCGGTGAGGAAGCGGCCTTCGAGGCCGGCGTGCCGCGGCTCAACAAGGAGCTGGCGCGCTATCTCGGGCGCCTCAAGTTCCGCACGAGCTACGGCCAGAACGTCCTCAACCATTCGATCGAGGTTGCCCATCTGGCGGCGATGCTCGCGGCCGAAGTCGGGGCCGACGTCCAGCTGGCGCGCACCGGCGGGTTGCTGCACGACATCGGCAAGGGTCTGACGCACGAGGTCGAAGGGCCGCACGCGCTGATCGGTGCCGACCTGGCAGCGAAGTACGGCATGCCGCGCAACGTCGTCAACGCCATCGGTGCGCACCACCACGAGATGGAGCAGGAGACGCTCGAGGCGATGCTCGTCGAGGCCGCGGATGCGATCAGCGGCGCTCGACCCGGCGCGCGGCGCGAGTCTTTGGAGCTCTACATCAAGCGGATCAAGTCGCTCGAGAACATCGCGCTCGGCTTCGCGGGCGTGCAGGAGACGTACGCCATCCAGGCCGGACGCGAGATCCGGATCCTGGTGCGGCCCGACGAGGTCGACGACCTGGCAGCGACGGAGCTGGCGCGCGACATCGCCCGGAAGGTGGAGGACACGCTCGAGTACCCGGGCCAGGTCAAGGTGACCGTCATCCGCGAGATGCGGGCGGTCGACTACGCAAAGTAGGCGCTGACGTTTGCCGGCCCTGCGGACGTAACGTCCACCGGGCCGGCAGCGTCGGTGTCGTCGTGACTGCGGCATCCCGTTCATGAACGGATCGCGCTGGCGCGCGCGATCCGATTCGGAATCTGGGCATGTGCTCCGGCTTCTTGAGTCGGGACCGTGCTATCGTTACGGGTGCCGTGGCTGCGACGGGGGGGGACGCATTTCCAACGGACCGGTCCAGCACGTGCAACACAAAGGTCGTGGGACATGACGGACATGATCAAGGTTTCGGCAAACTCGCTCACCACCGCCGTCGCCGGCGCAATCGCCGGCGTCATGCGAGATCACGGCAAGGCGGACGTACAGGCGATCGGCGCCAGCGCGGTCAACCAGGCGGTCAAGGCCATCGCGATCGCCCGGGGCTACCTCGAGGGCGACATGATCGACATCGCGTGCATCCCGCACTTCGTCGAGGTCGACATCAACGGCCAGGAGCGCACCGCGCTTCGCTTCACGATCGAGCAGCGCCCGCCCGGCGCGGCCCCGGTCGCGATGAACGCGAACGGGGTGCACGCCAGCCATCATCACAGCGTGACGGACCGCGTTATGGCGGCCGACGAACCCGCAGGCGCGGATCCGGCCGGCGCCTAGCGGCCGACCGCGGCGGGAGATCGGCATCCAGGCGGCCGACAGACCCCGTTCCGCCGGAGGCGCAACCGACGGTCACAGCCGGCAGACGGTGTGGTCAACTGGGGCGATCAACTGGGGCGATCAACAGGGGCGGACGGAACACGTCCGCCCCTGTTTCCTTGTTCCGTTGCTTCCACCACCCCACGCGGACGGCTACGTCGCGGCGCCCTCGCCCGGCGCACCGCCGCCACCGCCCCCGCGCCTGCGCCGGCGCTGTCGCCGCGGCCGCACGGGCTCGCTTGCACCGGGCGGCGGCGGGACGGCGGCGCGGTCGCCGCGGGGGCGCGGGGGCCGATCATCGCGCGGCCGCGGGGCGCGGTCATTCCGAGGGCGCGGGGCGCGGTCGCGGCGATCGGAGCCGTCCGGGCGATCCGGTCGATCGCTCGGCCGACCGTCACCGACGGGCCGCGGCGTTCGATCGACGGACGGGCCGGTCGAGGGCGGCCGGGACGATGGTGGGCGCCGGCTGGCGCCATCGAACGCGGCGCCCTCATCGCCGGACTGCTCCTCTTCCCGCTGCATGTAGAACCGCCGCGGGCCGTGCTCTACGGGCGCCGCAGGCGTGGTGGGCCGGGCGTCCGGCGGTAGGAACTCGGGCGGCACCTCGCCGCCGCCGAAGGCCTTCATCAGCCGGTCCTGCTGCTCGGCGAACGCCTCGGCATCCACCTCGACCCGCGAACCGGTCTCCCAGATGATCGTGATCTTGCGCGTGATCACGTTCACGTCGATGACCTTGCCCTTGCCGACCGCGCTCGTGAGCTTGGCGCCGACCTTCGGCAGGCCCTTGCGCATCTCGCGGTACTGGTCGTCCTCGAAGGCCAGACAGCACAGCAGCTTGCCGCAGACGCCGCTGATCTCGCTCGGGTTGAGCGGCAGGCCCTGATTCTTGGCCATGCGGATCGAGATCGGTTGGAACTCGGGCATCCAACTGGTGCAGCAAAGCTCGCGACCGCAGCGGTCGATGCCGCCGACGAGCTTGGCCTGATCGCGCGGACCGATCTGGCGCAGCATCACCCGGGAGCGCAGCTCGCGCGCCAGGTCCCGCACCAGGTTCCGAAAGTCGACGCGCATCTCGTCGCTGGTGAAGTAGATCGTCAGTCGGCTGCCGTCGTAGTTGTACTCGGCCAGGACGGCCTTCATCGGCAGATCCTGGCGCCGGATCTCGGCGCGGGCCTCCATCAACGCCGCCGGCTCACGAAGGCGCAGGTCGGCCTGTCCGCCTCGATCGGCAGCGGTGGCCACGCGCACGATCGGCGTCAGGTCGCCGAGGTTGGCGTCCTGCACCTGGCCGGGGGCGATGACGACCCGTCCGAGCTCGCGCCCCCTGATCGTCTCGACGATCACCTGCTCGCCAACGCCCGCCTGCAAGCACGCCGACGCATCGAACCAGTAGACCTTGCCCGCGCGCCGGAAGCGCACGCCGGCCACATGGTCGCGCGGGACGCGGCGCGAGCTGCGCGGGCGCGCGGGCGGCGGCTCGTCGTGGACGGCGAGATCCTCGTCGAAGGGCACCTCGGGCTCGTCGCCCGCCTCGGTCTTGTCGCTCATCTCAGGCCCGTCGCTCACTTCGTCCTCGTCATCGACCTGGAGGGCGAGCATCTCGTCGTCGGGGTCGTCGCCGAACGCCGACGCATCGACCGCCGAAGCATCGATCAGCTCGGGCGCGTCGTCGGGCAGCGGCAGAATGGAGGGGTCTGATTCGGTCATGGGGGCCTCGTGCGCCGTCGGCGCGGGGGAGCGTCAGCGCTGGGGTGCAGGGAGCGCCAGCGTCAGGACGTCGAGTACCAGTTGGGGGTTGGCGTGCGCGGCGAGCTGGCCGAGCGCGGTTTCGGTTGCCCGGGCGCCATTGGCAGCCTGGGCGGGGGTGAGCGACGCGGCCAGACGGTGGAGATCCGTCAGCCGGTCGCGGTTCGTCACGGGTTCGTTCAAGCCATGTTGGAGCAGCAGGACGTCGCGGAACGAGCCGAGCCAGTGGGCGATGCCTTCGGCGAGCCCGCTCCGCGCACGCGCAACCTGCGCGGCGACGGCCAGGCGTCCGGCGCGGTCGGCGTCGACGAGGGTGAACAATCGGTCAAGCCATGCGGTCCGGTCGGCCAGGGCCGCCTCGTCGGCGTCCAGCCAAGCCAGCGCCCGGCCGAGCGCACCACCGGACAGCCGCGCCAGCAGGTCGGCCCGATCCGCCGGGACGCCGTGGTGCTCGGTCAGCGCCGCCGCCGCCTCGGCCGGCGGGAGCGGCTTGATGTCCACTCTCCGGCAGCGGGAGCGGATCGTCGGCAGCACGTTGGCCTCTTGGACGGCCGTAAGGATGAGCACGGCATGCGGCGGCGGCTCTTCGAGGGTCTTGAGAAGGCTGTTGGCCGCGCCGCTCGACGCCAGGTCGACGTCCGGCAGCACCGTGACGCGGACCCGTCCCTCGACCGGTGAGAGCGACAACCCGGACTGCAGCGCCCGAGCCGCATCGATCCGCAGCGGCGCGGGCGTCGTCACGACGTCCGGATGACCGCCGTTGGCCACCAGTCGGCAGGCCCGGCACCGCCCGCACGGCCGGTCGTCCGCATCGGCCACGCACACGAGCAGCTGCGCCAGCGCGCCGGCGAGGGTCCGCTTCCCGACGCCCGCCGGACCGACGATGAGCACCGGCTGCCCGACATGACCGTCGCGGCCGAGCCGCGCCAGCACGCGCCACGCGACGGCATGCCCGATGACGCGGATCCGGTGATCCGCGGCCGGTTCAGGCATCGACAGCGCAGCGTCTACGCGCGCCGGCAGCTCGAAGAGCGCCGGTGCGTCGGGGGTGTCCATGGGGGCAAGGCTACCACGTAACAGGGGTGGGGACAATGGGAACCGCTTTGGATCGGCGGTCGTCGGCGTGTTGGATAGACGGTGGTCGGCTTGTCGGGCTGCTATGATCGGACGATGCGATTCGCAATGAAGACCCCCCGATCCACGGCGCGCCACGCCCTCGCCACGGCCCTCCCGCTCGCCCTCGCCGCCTGCACGCCTGCCGGCCCGACGCCCGAGCCGGAGGCCACGCTGCTCGCCGCGCCGTGGACGTCCGTGGCGGCGACGGCGGAGCCGACGGTCGAAGCACCGGCGATGGGAACCGTGACGGTCGGTACCCCCGCGACACCCGGCGACGCGGCCGCGACGATCGACATCGCGGCGTTCGCGACCGAGCTGAGCGCGACGATCGCGGCGATGGGGTCGCCCGTGCCGACGTTCGCGCCGCGGGTGGCGGTGAACACGGCGGTGCCGATCGCGGGGTGTGTGGTGCCGAAACGCCCCTTCGACACCAACGTGGCCCTCGCCGGCGACGTACCCGACGGCATCCGGGCGTGGTGGTACTCCGATTCGTCAGACCCGCGAACGTTCGACGGCGAGGTTGTGGAGCACGCGCGCGGCGCCGGCGTGACACACCTGAGGGCAACCCGCGACGGTGACGCGTTCGAGGCAACGATCACGACGGATGGATCGCTCGGGCTCGAGCCGGGACAGCGCGTCCACGTCGCGTGGCAGCACGTCGGGGCCGGGACCGCCGGACTTGAGAGCTTGGGGTTCGCCCTCCTTGTCTCAGACGACGCGGGCCTCGTGGCTCATGTCCTGTCACGCAAAGCGGATCTTCCCGCCGACGAGCCCCTGCTGGGCGGTGACCGCGCGGGGTGGACGATCGAGCAGCTCCGATCGCCGTGTATGACGCCTGAACGCGTATGCGGCGTCGCGCTGTACGCCGCGCCGGTACGCTTCGCGTTGGGCGATGCCACGCTTGTCGTCGATCCCGGGGCCGGCGACGTGCTCCAAACGGTTGACGGCACGCACACGTTCGACATCGCGGTAGCCACGAGCCACGTCGCCGTCGCCGAAGGCGCGATCACTTGCCCTGACGGGGTATCGTGGCCGCTGTCCTATCGAATCGTCCGGCGCTAGGAGAGTCACGATGCCCCCCCTCCGAGCTCCGCACGCCCCCACCCCCGAGATCCCCGTCGACGACGCCCTCGCCCTCATCCTCGCGTCCGTCGCCCCCCTCCCTGCCGAGCGCATCCCCTTCACGCAGGCCGCCGGCCGCGTGCTGGCCGCGCCCGTCACGGCGCGCGAGGCGATGCCGCCGTTCGCGGCGTCGTCGCGGGACGGGTACGCCGTCATCGCAGCGGATGGGATCGGGACGCGGCGGGTGATCGGCGAGGCGGTGGCGGGCGGGGCCGGCGGCCTCGTCGTCACGGCGGGCACGGCAGCGCGGATCACGACGGGGGCGCCGTTGCCGGCGGGGGCGGACGCGGTGGTCATGGTGGAGGACACGGAACGCAACTTCGTCGCGCGCGGGCCCGACGGCGGCGGCGATGTCGGGGGCGCGGGCGACGACGTCGTCGTGCTTCGCGCCGTCGAGGTGGGTGAGAACGTGCGGCCGGTCGGACAGGATTACGCGGCGGGCGATGTCCTCCTCGCGCCGGGCGCCGTCCTCGGTCCGGCCGAGATCGGGCTGCTCGCGTCGGGGGGCGCCATCGAAGTCGACGTGTTCCGGCGACCCCGCGTGATCGTGTACTCGACGGGCGATGAGCTCGTCGAGCCGGACAGGACGCCCGGGCCGGGGCAGATTCGCGACTCGAACCGGTTCGCGATGGCCGAGGCCGTGAAGGAGGCGGGCGGCGAGGTCGTGTTCGCGGGCCGGTTGGGCGACAACGCGGACGATGTCGACGCGCTGGCGGCCGCGGTGACGTCGGCGGACGTCGTCGTCACGAGCGGCGGCGTGTCGATGGGCCACATGGACCTCGTCAAGCCGTGGCTGGCGGCCAACGGGACGCTCGTCTTCGGGCGGGTGCGCACCAAGCCGGGCAAGCCGGTCACGTTCGCGCGCGTCGGCGGTACGCCGTGCTTCGCGCTGCCGGGCTTCCCGGTCAGCACGCTGGTGTGCTTCGAGCTCTTCGTCCGCCCGGCGCTACGGGCGATGGGCGGCCACATCGACGTTCGCCGCCCGCTGTGGCCCGTCACGCTGGTCCACGACGTCGCGCACGCCGGCGACCGCGTCGAGTTCGCGCGAGCGGTCGTGAAGCTCGGTGCGGACGGGCGGCCGGTGGCGAGGACGACGGGATTCCAGGGCAGCGGGCGGCTCCTGTCCATGGCGGGCGCGAACGCGCTGCTGCGGCTCGAGGGCGCTGAGGGGCTCGCGCGGGCGGGCGACGTCGTGCCGGCGCTGATCATCGCGCCGGTGGGCGGTGGGTCATGACGATCACCTTGCACGACGGCGCGCGCGACGGCACGCCCGACGGACTGCACGACGGTTTCGGCCGGCGGATCGACTACCTGCGGATCTCACTGACGGACCGCTGCAACCTGCGCTGCCGCTATTGCATGCCGACGCACGGCCTCGCGTTCGCGCCCGACGACGCGCTGCTCTCGGCCGCGGAGATCGAGACCGTCGTGCGGGCGGCGGCGAGCGTCGGCTTCCGCAAGGTGCGCCTGACGGGCGGCGAGCCGACGCTGCGGCGGGACGTCGTGGACATCGTCGGCCGGATCGCGGCCGTGCCGGGCATCCGCGACGTCTCGATGACGACGAACGGCATCCGGCTCGTCGCGTTGGCCGGCGAGCTGAAGGCCGCCGGGCTGACGCGCGTGAACATCCACGTGGACAGCGTCGACCCGTCGCGGCTGGCGGACCTCATGCGCTGGGGGAAAGCGGACGATCTCTGGGCAGGCGTGGCCGCGGCCGAAGCCGCCGGGCTCCTGCCGATCAAGCTGAACTGCGTCGTGGCCAGGGGCTACAACGAGGCGGACATCGTCCCGCTGGCGCGCCTGACGATCGAGCATGACTGGACGGTGCGCTTCATCGAGCTCATGCCGTTGGGCAGCGGCGCCGAGGCGCAGTTCAGCATCGACCGCTACGTCTCGAACGCCGACATCGCCGTCCGGATCGAGGCGGCGCTCGGCCCGCTCACGCCGCTGGCCAACGCCGACGCGTCGGACGAGGCACGGAACTTCACGCTACCGGGCGCCTGCGGCCGGGTCGGCTTCATATCGCCCGTCAGCGAGCCCTACTGCGGCAACTGCAACCGGATGCGCCTGACCGCCGACGGCAAGTTCCACCTCTGCCTGCTGCACGACGACGAGATCGACGTGCGTGCGGTGTTGCGGGAGGTGGGAACGGGGGACGGCGCCGTCGGCGAAGTCGGCGATGCCGTCGAGCGGGTGGCGGCCGTGCTGGCGCGGGCCGTCGCGATGAAGCCGATCGGGCACGCGCTGGCGGCGGGGGTGCACACGGAGGGGCGGCGGATGCATGCGATTGGGGGGTGACCCCTATCCGTCAGCGCCTGCGGCGCTGCCACCTTTCCCCACCGGAGGTGGAGAAAGGATGCGACCTTGTTGACGTTGGTAGCGGAGCTTGACACGTCGGAGTCCGAGCGCAGCACACGAGCACACCACGTGCGCCAACGTGAAGCCCGCTAATCGGCAGCCAGCTCCTCGGGCACAATCCGTTGGTCCTCTCCAGCGACAGCTGGGGAGGACAGGCCGCGCGGAGCGCGGCCGGGAGGGGTTCCCCCGCTCCAGCCAACGCATTCGGCAACCGCAGAGGCGGTTCTCCAGAAATGAGAGTCTCCCCATGACCCGAAGCCGGCGCTCCGTCGCCCCACACACTGTCTTTGTCCTATCCTGGTCCCTTACCCTCGCCCTCGCCACCACCGCCTGCAACGCCGACCCCACCCCTTCCGACCCGGCCGCCATCGACGCCGCGACGTCCGAGGCGCTGCAACAGACCGCCGTCGAGACCGCCGACGCGCTGAGCAAGCTGGACAGCGCCCCGGCGCCGACGAGCGCGCTGGCGGGGACGCAGATCGCGCTGGCGGCCACGGCGGCCATCTCGTCGCCGACCGGCGCGTACGTGCCCACCGGCGGCGCGTCTGACCCGGCGGCGGTCCTGGCGGCGGCCGAGGGGCGCGTCGGCAAGCCGGTGGCGGTGTGGTTCTGGGCGGAGGACTGCGCGGGGTGCGACGAGATCGGCGCGGCCTGGGACGCGCTCCGCGCCGCCAACGAAGACCGGGTGGTGTTCGCCCGGGTCGACGTCGCGGATCCGGCGGCGGCGGACGCGGTGCTGCGCTACCGGATCGCCGAGGCGCCGGCGTTCGTCGTGTTCGCGTCGGACGGGCGGCCGGTGGCTAGCGTGGCGGAGTGGCCGGGGGCTGAGGTGTTTGCGGGCTACCTGACGCAGGCCAAGTAGGATCACGCGGCCACGCCCACGCGTCGGCGATCCAGGTCACGATCATCCCGAGCACCGCGGCGACGACGGCGAGCACCGCAATGACGATGAAGGCCATGGCCTTCCCGTAGCCGTAGTTCGTCAGGTGTGCGAACGGGGTGACGGCGTCCGGCGCTGTGACGACAAGCCAGCCGGCCACGGCGACCGCCGCCCCCCACGCGACCCCGTTCACCACGCTGACCATGAAGCGGCGGGGCCAAGGGCGCATCCCTCGGCGCCGGCCGATGCGCCAGCACAACCGCGCGCCGGCGATGAGGACGAACGCAAACAGGGCGCGCGACAGCCAGCGCGCCGCGATGCGCCACGCGCCTTCGGCCGGCTGGACGGACAGCGTCAACGCGTCGGCTGGAACGCCTTCGAAGTGCGCGGTGAGCCGGTCGCCGCGTCGTTCGAGGGCCGGCTCGCTCCAGGCGCGCCACCCGGGTGGGACTTCGACCGCGACGTCGAGCGTGCCGAAACCGGCCCAGCTCCGGGCGGGCGCAAGGATGTAGGCGAACTGGCGGACGATAAGCGGTTCGACCAAGTACGTGCCCGCGACGGCGCGGTAGCGGACGGTCAGGCGCGACGGGCCGGGAGGCAGCGACGCGTGAAACGTCGAAGGGCTTGGAGAGATCGTGTCATCACCGAACATCCCCGAGTACAGGTAGCTCTCCGGTCCGTCCGGCCCGGGTGCATAGAGAGGCGGGCGCCACTCGGGTTGCAGGTCCAAGTCGAGACGCCTGGCAGTGACCGGCCGATCGTCGACCGCGACGCGGAAGTCCCGGACGCGCTCGACGCCGTGGGCAAAGTGCAGGTCGACGATGCGGCCCGCACCGCCGTTCGCAAGGAAGTACGTGGCGGTGACGATCGCCGAGGAGCCCAAGTCAACCAGTCGTCTGCTGTCGTCGCCGAAATCGTCCGACGCGCCTGCGACTGCGGTGCTGCTGTCCACCGGCCGCAGATCGATCGCCAGCGTCTCGCTGACGATGCGGATCCCCGCCAGCCCGCCGACCTCGCCGACCGGCACGCCGCCGAAGCTCGGCACGCCCGCGTTGGCGACGGCGGGATTGGGGGCGGCGGCGAGGAGGGATGCGATGGTGCAGGCGAGAATGGTCGCGGTGCGGAGACGGACGATGGCCGGCAGCTGAAGCTGGCCGGCTGAAGGCGGCCCTGGCGGGCCGCCATGGTGCCCGCCTACGCGGGCACCCAGCAGTCGGCGGCGCCCGCGAAGGCGGGCGCAGTGGCCACAGGCCCCCAGCCGGCCGGCTTCAGCCGCCGGCTCTTTCGGCCCAACGTCATCGTCCAAGCACCACCCCGCCCGGACACGGCAGCTCCCCCGCCAGCCCCTCGTAGATCCCGGCCAGCGCCGAGGCGTCGGCGGCGCGGTGGAAGCCGTCCGGGTCGGCGATGGCGCGCAGGAGCGGCTCGTCGATCGTGTCGCCGAGGCCGATCGTGTAGATCCGGATGCCGCGGGCGCGCGCGTCGGCGGCGGCGGCGAGGGCGGAGGCTGTGTCGGTGTCCGGGTCGGACAGGCCGTCGGTCAGGAGGATGATCGACTGGCTCCAGAAGGCGGGATCCCGGCTGAACGAGCCGACGATCGCCTGCATCGCCCGGTCGATCCGCGTACCCGGCGCCGTCGTCAGGCCGTCGATCGCCGCGTCGAGCGTCGCCAGTACGGCCTGCGCATCTGTGCCGCCGGCCCACGTGAAGGCCCCCGCGCCGCTGTTGAACGAGTCGATCCCGACGGTATCGCGCGTAAGGTCGAGCAGCCGGATGAAGCGCTTGGCGGCGGCCTTGGCCGCGTCGAGCTTCGTCAAGCCGCCGCTGACGTCGAGCATGCTCTGGGACGTGTCGATCGCCAGGACGACCTCCTTGGGTCGATCGACCACCTTGCACACCGCCTTCATCGCCAGCGGCAGGTACGCGCGCCCCGGCTCCGTCGTCGCCGTCGCGCTCGCCGTCGGCGTCGCGGTCGACGTCGCCGTGGCTGCGGGCGTCGGTGTGTCGGTCGGCGTCGGCGTGTCCGTCGGCGACGCCGTCGCGGTGGGCGTGGCGGTCTCGCGCAGGCAGGCGCTGACGTCGATCCGGCGGGTCGGGAGCGGGACGGGCCCCCACTTGCGGCCGAGGCTGTCCTCGAACTCGACGGCGGCGCCGGGGAGGCGGAGGTCGAGGCGGCCGGTCGCGACGGCGGTGATGCCGTACGTGACGGTCAGGGCGGCGCCGCTCGAGAGGTCGGCCGCTTCCCACCGCTGCGTCGTGCCCGCGGTCACGCGGTTGGGCGTCGGGCGGGCGGAGCCGGGGAGGACGCGCCACAGCGGGGCGACGGAATCGACGAGCGTCAGCTTCTTGACGGTGAGCTTGCCGGCCTTCGTGATGAGGTCCTGGATGGCCGGGCCGACCTTCGTGGACTGGCCGAGGTCGAAGTAATAGCCGCGGCTGGCCATGTCGCGGATGTCGTTGCAGTGCGTGGCGGGCAGGACGAACGGCAGTCCGAACGGGCGGGCGCGCGGGTTGCAGACGCCGATGACCGTGATCCCGCTGCCCTGCGCCTTGTTCGCGCTGCCCTTCTGGCGGTTGCAGTAGTCCGGGAAACCGGTCGGACAGCCCGTGCTGTAGAGGACCATCACGTCGATCGGCGGGACGACCTCCGATCGACGGCCCTCCTCGATCATCTGCGTGCCGCGGCCGAGCCAGTCGTAGTACTGCAGGAACGGGTTGACGGAATCGAGCGAGATCCCGCCGATCGCCCCCATGACCGATCCTTGGTCGCTCGTCAGCTCGAGATCGGAGTAGGCCTGCACGGACAGGCTGATCACGCCGGCCTTCGTACCGGTGATGAACTTCAAGCTCTTCACAGCGTCGCGCGCCGCGCTCTTCACCTCGGCCAGGTGATCCTCCATCAAGAGGTGCTTGGCCACCAGGAAGACGACGTGAACCGGCACGGCCTGCACGCACGTCACGCCGACGGTGACCGTGACGGCGTTCGTGTCGCAGATGCGGTGGGATCCGGCGCGCACGGTGTCCGTGACGAGGGCCCGGCAGCCGCTGGGTGAGGACGGGTCCCCGGCCAGGGCGCGGGCGGCGGGGCGAAGGCCGCCGGCGGCAGGTATGAAGCGTTGCGCTTGGGGCGCGGGCGCCGCTTGGGCGGCCGCAGGCGTTGGCACCCGGGTAGCGACCGCCAGCAGAGTGACGGCAAGGGCGGCGAAGGCCGCAGCCGCGGCCAGTGCTCCGAGACGCCGGTCGACCCGGCAATGGAACGGCCGCACAATCGGATGCAAGAAGGGTTCACCCATGCCAGCCACCCGCCTGTTCGCATGCTGCCTCGGCAACGACACATGTTCCGTGCGTCGCAGTATGCCGCCGACACGCGGTTGTGGCCACCACGCGCCACGGATTGTCCTTCGTCAGGCCATCGTCGCCGCCGTCGCGATGTCCGCACTCGTTGCCGCGGCGCCCGACACGCGCCCCCTCGCCGCGACCGACGCCGCCCCCGCCCCGATCGTCCACGGTCACGTCCTGTCCAAGCGCTGGGTCTACATCCAGAACAACTTCCAGGTGGCCGCCAACATCCGGCGCGTGACGGACATCCTGGACGCCGCCAGGGCCGCCGGCTTCAACGGCGCCGTCTTCAGCGACGTGAAGTTCGACCGGCTGGACGACGGCTCGCTGATCGACGACTACTACACGAACCTGCGCGCCGTCCTGGACCATGCGCGCTCGATCGGGATGACGGTGCTGCCGAGCACGGCCAACTTCGGCTACTCGTCGTCGCTGCTGTGGCACGACCCGGACCTGGCCGAGGGGCTGCCGGTGAAGGATGCGCCGTTCCGGGTCGTCGCGGTCAGTCCGACGGTGCCGCCAAACCACTTCAACGCCAAGCTCGTCCCCGTCGACGACGGCGTGCGGCTGGCGAACGGCGACTTCGAGCAGTTGCCCGCCTCGGGCGACACGTTTCCCGGCTGGGCGTTCCAGGACGCGCCCGGCACGGCCACGTTCGTCGACCGCATCGTGAAGCGCTCCGGCGCGGCATCGATCCGCATGACGGACCTCGGCACGACGAATCCGGGCAGCGGCAACGGGCGTGTGTATCAGCGCCTGGCGGTCGAGCCGTTCCGGTACTACCACCTCTCGGTGTGGATCCGGACGCAGAGTCTCAGCGGCGGCGAAGTACGAGCGCTCGTCCTGGCGCAGAACCCGTCGCGCACGCTGCAGTGGAACCCCGTACCCGTCGCCGCCAACCAGGAATGGACGCGCTTCGACGCGACGTTCAACACGCTCACGCACCGCGAGGTGCTCGTGTACCTGGGCGTCTGGGGCGGCGCCGCGGGGACGATCTGGTGGGACGACGCGTCGATCGAGCCGGCCGGATTCGTGAACCTCATTCGCCGTGGAAGCACGCCGCTCATGCTGATGTCACCCGACAAGGGCATCGAATACGAGGAATCGCGCGATCTGCCCGAACTGCGCGACGTCGCGATGGGCCGCGTGCCCTACAACGGCGTCTACGACCTCTGGCACGAGCCTCCACAGGCTTTCGTCTACGCCGACATGCCGGGATCGCGCCTCCACGTCGACGACATCATCCTCGCCAGCTACCACCACGTCGCCGCCGTCTACGGCGACCAGGTCACCGCCAGCCTGACCGTCCCGAAGGTCTTCGACCTCCTCGACGTCATGCTGCGAAGCACGCACCGCGAGTTCGCCGCCGCCGGCGCGTTCGGCGGCTGGATGTTCAACCACGACGAGATCCGCGTGCAGGGCTGGGACGAGAGCCGCGGCTTCGGCGACGGCTCGCCGGGCGCCGATCTGGCCGGCAACGTGTCGCGGCTGCGCGACATGGCGCGCGCAATCGACCCTGCGGCGCCGGTCTACGTCTGGTCGGACATGTTCGACCCGTTCCACAACGCCGCCGACACCGCCGACCCGTACTACCTCGTAAACGGCAACTGGTCCGGCAGCTGGGAGGGCCCGGCGCCCGACATCACCGTGCTGAACTGGAACCACGGCCCCAAGGCCCGCGCGTCCGCCGCGTTCTTCAGCAGCCGCGGCCACCGCCAGATCCTGGCCGGCTACTACGACACGCCGCCCGCGCGCTTCAACGACCGCCAGTGGCTGGCGGCGCTCGAGGGCGTGCCCGGCATCGACGGCGTGATGTACACGCAGTGGGGCAGCGGCTACGACCGGCTGGCGGCGTGGGCGGAGCACGTCTGGGGCGGGGCCGCGTGGGTGTCGCCGCCCCCCGCTTCCACCGGAACGCCCGCGTCACGCGAGACGCCCGGTCCCGCGCCGACGCTGACGCCGACCACACCGCCGATGTCGCCTTCCCGGGCGCCGCTGTGTCTACCATGGGCAGCGCGAGGGCGATAGGATTCCCATCGGCGGGTGCTAACGGTCAGTGTGTCGTCTGCGTTGGTGGCGCCGATTCGGACGATACTCTCGTCATCCGCGAGCGTCACCGCCATCTTCACCGCATCGGAGGCATCACCGTGGCCACCTCGATTCGTACACCCCTTTCAAACCCCCTCCACCCGCGATTCGGCCGCCCGCTGCTGTTCACCGCCACCCTCGCCGTCGCCGTCGCTCTGGCCGCCGGCTGGGTCGGAGCGCGGTCGGCGATGCCCAGCGTGTCCGTGGTACCGGCCCCACACGTCGTCCGCGCCCAGAATCCCGCGTCGTCCGGCCCGGCCTACGCCCTGCCGGTGCTGAACTTCTTTCATCAGGACGACGTCTGCGAGTCCTGGGTGGCCGTCCAGAACGCCGGGGATCGGCCGGGGCAGCCGGTCATCGCGTTCCTCATCGAGCCTTCGACCAACGGCACGGTCCGTCCTTCGGATCGGATGGACCCGTGGCCGGGCACTCCGGGCCGGGTGAGCTGCGGCGGCCTCCTCCGGCCGGGCGCCAGCTGGAACTTCTACGGCGCCCAGATCGCCACAGGCAGCCGCTCCGGCATCGTGCTCAGCCTCGCCGGCACGACGCTGACGGCGGCCGTCGCCGACACGAGCGCCGGCGACGACGTCGTCGGCGGCCGACTGTGCGAGCTCATCCGCACGCGCGTCGCGGACGACCCGGCCCGCTGGCGGGCATTCGTGGCGGCGTGGCAGTCCGGCGCCGCGTGGGAGGGCGTGCCCCTCGGGCGCGTCGCCGGTCCGCCGTTGAACGTCCACGTCCATCGCAGCTGCCCCGGCCAGGCGTCGCCCGGGACCGACACCACGGATGCGTATGCCGCCCCGCGGATCGTCCCGCGTTCCGCCGGCAGCCACCGCGCCGTCTTCGCCCCGCTGTCCAAGCCGGTCGTCATCCGGACGCAGCCGCGGGGCGGCACGCTCTATGTCCAGAACACGGGCGTCGTGACCGGCACGTACCGCGTGCGCTACCAGGCGGCCGATGCCTGCGCGCCGCCGCCGCCGGCCGAGACGCTCGTGCTCGGGCCGCTGGACGCCGCCGACTTCGACCTCATGCGCGCGCCCGACGGCTGGCGCGGCCAGGCGATCGTCGAGGGCGATGCGCCGTTCGCACTCGTCGGAGAGCCGGCGGCCGACGACGTGTGCGCGGCCGAAGCGGTCGTCTCCACACCGGACGGCGCCGTCGCCGGCGACCGCGGCCCGCTGGCGGCCGTCGTCCCGCTCGTCGCCGGCGCGCATCGGCTGACGGTCGACGTCGTGAACACCGGCCGGAGCCCGTTCACGCCGCGCGTCACCGTGTACGGACCGGCCGGGCGGACCGCTGCGCCGATCGCCCCGCCCATCACCGGCGGCAGTCTCTGTCCCGGCGGCCACTGGTCGACGGCGGACATCATCGTGGCGGACGGCCGGCTGGACGCATACCTCGTCTGGATCGAAGGACCGTCCGCGGACGGCGCCGGCGCGCTGGCCGCGATGGTGCAGGTGGAAGCCGTCCGCACCGGCGGTTCGAACGTTCCCGGCGTCACGGTCCGTGCGTCCTACGACGTCACGGCACGGCCGGCGAACGGCACGGCGCGGACGGCCGACGTCCGCCCGATCGGCCTGCCGGCCACGTTCAACGATCTCGAGAACTCGGGCATCGGCCACGTGATCGCCGTGGCCCGAACCGGTTCGGGTACCGGGCAGCTGGATTATGTCGTGCAGCTGTACGATCGGAACGGTCTCGTCGATCGGATCTGCCGGACGGTGATGGATGCCGCCACGGATATCGTCGACCTGTCGGCCGGGGCCGGCCCGCTGGACGGCACGAAAGCGTCGGCCCTCGTCGCGGCCGTCGGCTGGAGCGGCGCCGAGCCGCCCGGCGATCTGGCGGTCACGGTGCTGTCGGTCAAGGGGACGCACATCACCAGCGATGCGCCGGGCGATACGCACTCGGCCGTTGCCGGCACGCCGTTGGACGTGGCGTGGTCGCAGGTGGCGGCGGCCGGGCCGTGCGGGCCGCAGGTCGAACCGGCGCCGCGGCCCGTCCTGGACGCCACACCGCTGCGCGCCGCGCTGTTCGTGCCCGTGGTGACGTACGTCGGTCAGGACATGGTGTGCACGGCCGAGGTGCGCGTCACGAACGACGGCGCTGCGCCGGCCGAGGTCGTCCGGATCCTGTGGGGCGAGCCCGGCTTCTGCGAGCCCGACTGCGCGCCGCCGATGGCGATCCGGTGCTCGCCGCTCATCGCCCCGGGCGCCGGCTTCACGTTCGTGGAGCAGCCGGACCCGAACAGCGGCGTCCTCCTCAGCCTGGACGGCCGCTCGCTCGACGCCCTCGGCATCGCGCCGGGCGACGCCCGGACCGCGGCGTCGGTGCTGTGCGCCAGCGCCGCGCTGGCTGAGAGCTGCAATGGCTGGCGTCGGCTTTGGCTGGCCTGGCAGACCGGCGGCACGTTCGCCGGCCTGCCGCTGGACCGTGTCATCGGCGGCAGAGTGGCCGCCGTCGTGACGCGCACCTGTCCGGAGACGCCGCGCACGCCGGCCCTCGGACCGGCGAGCTACCCGGCGGTCCAAGCCGCCGATGCGCTGGCCGGCGAAACCCAGCCGGACCGCTTCGTCTACAGCGCCGCGGACGTCCGCGTTCCGGACAACATGCGGTCGGCGAGATCGGATGATGGGGTCATCGCCTACATCCAGAACGCCGGGACGCGCTGCGCCGCCGTCACCTTCACGTTCGTTTCAGCGACGGCACCGACCGGGCGCTGCGACATCGCCACGCTCAGCCCCGGCGAGACGTACCCGCTCGATGTCGAGGATTGCATCTCCGGCCCGTGGCACGGCATCCTCATCTTCTCGTCCGACGAGCCGCTGGCGATCACGATCGACCACATCGCGAACCCGATGACGAGCAGCGTCGTCGTTCGCGGCGCGTTGCCGCCGCCGACCGTCGATCCGCTCGAGACGCCGGGGGCCACGAGCACGAGCCGGCAGCCGACGGCCACACCGACCGGCGTCGCCCCGACCCCCGAGACGCCGACGCCGGTGCCATCGCCGACCGAGGACGCTCAGGAGCGACTCTTCCTGCCGCGATTGCTGCGGCATCCGCTGCCGTAGTCGTCGGGCGCTGCCCTGCCTACGCAAGTGCGCAGACCCATGCACAGGAAAGTCCTTTCCCCCAACCCGTGATCCTCCCCCTCCCCCAGACTGTTCGACGGGGTCCCCGCCGCACCGAAGGTGCGGTGGGGTTCGGGAGGGGGTCGGGGGGTGAGGGCCTTGGGCCGGACGGCTGCGCGATCTTCGCCGGTTCGCCTGGCATCCTTTCCCATCCGTCGTGTGTCGAATCACCAGCACCAAGCCGCGCACGGCCGCCCACCCGCCCAGGAGCCCCGCCGATGTCGACCCGACGCCCGCTGCTCGCCGCGACCGCCCGCGCCGCCGTCGCCACCGCTGCGGTCGCCGCCGCCGCCGGGTTCACGGCCGGCCGCCACGTCGGACGCCGGCCGCTCGACGACGCCGAGCGGCACAGCGTCGCGGCCCAGGGGGAGCCGGGCCCGGTGTACGCGGTCCCGGTCCTCGAAAAGCTTGGAGACGACGACGTCTGCGAGTCCTGGCTGGCCGTGCAGAACGTCGGCGGGGAGGCCACGCAGGGCGTGCTCGTCGTCCTGGGCGGCGCGGCGCCGGGCGCGGCGGGCGATCCGCTGCACAGCTTCCCGATCGGGGTGATGTGCACCGGGCTGATCCAGCCCGGCAGCAGCTGGCACTTGGTCGGCGCGCTGATCCCCGACGGCGTGGACCCGAACGCCCCGCCGACGCCCGGCGGCTCGCTCACGGCCCGCCAGCGCACCACGCCCAACCGCGTCGGCCGCCGCGCCGCGCTCGTCTTCAGCGTCGCGCCCGACCGCCTGGCGGACATCCTGGACCACTCGGAAGGTGCGGCCGAGGACGACATCGCCGCCAACCGGCTGTGCGAGCTCCTGCACGACCACGCCCGCGCGAGCAGTGCCGCGTGGTCGGAGTTCCTGGCGGCGTGGTGGAGCGGCGGCCCATGGCACGGCCTGCCGCTCGGCGCCGTCGCCGGCGCGCCGCTGCGGGTCCAGGTCCACCGCACCTGTCCGGGCCCGGAAACGCCCGGCGTCGACGCGACCGGCAGCTATGACGCGCCGCGCGTGCCGGCTGCAGGCGCCGGCGCATGGCGGTCGGTCGTGGGCGGGTTGCACAGCGTCCGCACCGGCCGGGGCCGCGTGTCCGTCCTCTACTTGCAGAACGTCGGTCGCCACCGGGCCGCCGTGAGCGTCCGCTTCCAGGCCCAGGGCGCGTGCGCGCTCGACCCGTCCACCAGGACGTTCAGCCTCCAGCCCGGTGATGCCGGTTACGTCGAGATCGGCGATGCCGTGGACGACGGCTGGCACGGCAGCGCGCTGGTCGAGGCGGACCAACCCGTCGTCGTCGCCGCCGAGGACGTGCATGGCGACAGCATCCGGCTCGACGTCTCGCCGGCCGCCGCGGTCGGCGCACCCGAGCCCGCCGGACCGCGCTACGCCAGCGTGCTGCTGGCGCAGGATGCCCACACCGTTTCGGCGCACGTCGTCAACGCGGGCACGATGACCCTGCGGCCGCGCATGACGATCCACGATGCAGAGGGCGACCTCGAAACGTCGCCGGTCGAGGGCGAGCCGCTCTGCCCGGGCGGCAGCGCGACCCTCAGCCTGCCCGTCACCCCGTCCGACCCGGCGGGAGGCGCGTACCTCGTGACGGTCGACGCCGTGGGCGACGGCGCGGGCGCCGCCCAGCTGCCGGCGACGATCGAGGTCGCGCGGCCCTCGCCGCTCCTGGGCGCCGGCGCGCTCCAGGCCTACACCGTGGCCGCACGCACGATCCCTCCCGCCGCCGGCGTCGCCGGGATCGCACCGCTGGCCGTTCCCGCGGCGATGCACGCGCTCGAGACGTTCGGCCGGGACATCGAGCTCAGCATCTCGTTGACCGGCGACATCGCGGGCACGCTGGAATACGCCGTCCTGGCGTACGACCACAACGGCCTCGTCGGCGGCGCCTGCCGAACGTTCGCGACCGGCCACAGCGATGTCCTGTCGATCGCCGACCTGCCCGGCCTGCCGACGAACATGCTCGGCGCCGCCCTGATCGTCGCCACGGCGTGGTACCCCGCGCCCGACGCGCTCGGCCCGCCGGGCGGCCTCGTGGCCTCGGTTCTCACACGCCACGGCACGTTCGCGGGCGAGGAAGCGCCGGGCGACGAGATCGCCGCCGCCCTCGCGCTGCCCGTCGAGGGCGGAACGGCGGCGATCGTCCCGGCGCCGCCGTGCGCCCCGGTCGTGGAGCCGCCGCCGGTCGCGGCGTCCGAGGACGCGCTGGCCCAGGCGGTGCTGTTCGCGCCGACCGTCAGCTACGCCGGGCTGGACAACGTCTGCCTGGCCGCCGTGCGCGTCACGAACCGGTCCTCGGCGCCGGGCCAGTTCGTCGCCCTCACGTTCTACGAGCCGGGGTTCCTGGATCCCGAATGCTCCGGCCCGCTCAACGCGGTCTGCACGCCACTGATCGCCCCGGGCGCAAGCTGGGACTTTCTTGACCCCGACGTGGGCGGGAGCGCATCGGCCGTCATCGTCGGCTTGAAGGGCTCCTCGCTCGACGCCCTCGGCCTCGTGCCGGGCGAGTCGCGATCCGCGGCCGACATCCTGTGCGAGGAAGGCACCCTGATGGGCGAGTGCGCGGCCTGGCGCCGCTTCGCCCTCGCGCTGCGCACCGGCGGCCCCGTGCACGGCTTCCGCCTGGCCGACGTCGCCGCGCCGATCTCGGCCGTCGTCGCCCGCAGCTGCGACAACGTGGCCGACATCCGGGTGAAGGACGTGGCCAACTACGCCGCCGTACCGCTGGCCGACGTCGTCCGCGGCCGGACGCGACCGGAGCGCTACGTCTACACCGTCGCCCGCGCCCTCGGCTCGGTCGCCGACCCGGCCGACCCGGTCGATCCGGACAAGCCGCACGAGGGCGTGATCTACCTCCAGAACGCCGGCGAGCGCAGCGTCAGCATCGGGTTGACGTACCACGGCGACGACGGAACCGTTTCCGGCTGCTCCGTGTTCGCCCTCGCCTCGGGCGAGACGTACGCCCACTACGTGACGGACTGCCTGAGCGAGCCGTGGGTGGGCTGGTTGTCCATCGCCGCCGACGGGCCGCTGGCGGTGATGACGGACGTCGAGATCGATCCGGTGACCAGCCGCGCCGCGACGGCCGGCGGCGACCGGTGCGACGTGAACGCGGACGGCGCGGTCGATGCGATGGACGTGAGGTCGGTCTACACCGCCAGGAACAGCGCCCCCGGCGGCCGCCGCTGGAACCCGCGCGCCGATCTCGACCTCTCGGGCCATGTCGACACGGTCGACGTCGAGTTGGTCGCCGCGTGCATCGCACCGATCCCAAGACCCACCGACATCCTCCTCTTGCGCCCGACCGATCCGACTCCGACGCTCTGGTCGCCGTTGGAGACACCCGGCGCGGACGGCACGCCGGGGCCGGATCCGACGGCGACGACGGATGGGCGGAGCGGAGCGATCTACCTGCCCTACGGCGTCTCCAACCGCCGGCGTTGATCGACGATCGCCGGGTCGTCGATCCACCGGGGGCGTTGTTGCCGTCCACGTCTATCGGACATCGACTGCGTCGCGTTCTGCCCTGCGTCGAGATGTGGCAGCGCCTGTGATGCGCCGAACGGGAGGTCCGCCATGAACTGTCGACAACCGTCGCTGTGCCGCCGCGTGATCGGCACCGGCCTGACATTCGCCGCCGCCCTCGCCTGCATCCTCGCGATCGACAGCGCCTTCGGTGCGACGCTGCGTTCGGCGAAGCGCCTCGCCCCGTCTGCTGGCGCCGCCCCCCTCGCCGACTGTGCCGGCACCTCCACCGGCCTGATCCCGATCGACGCACTCGGCGCCGCCGGCTATCAGGGCTTCGCCGGCGGCCTGTACGGCCGGGGCGCCAACGTTCCGCCGCCCGCCCACGTCGCGCTCGCCGCCGCCCGCGCCGCCGCCATCGTGCCGCGCGGGGCGGACGGGACGCCGGCCGCCGACGGCACCGTCGTGCTGCTCAGCCTCGGCATGTCGAACGCGACCCAGTCGTTCAGCCGGTTCATCCAGCTGACGCAAGGCATCGGCGGACTCCACCCGCGGCTCAGGATCGTCGACGGGGCGCAGGGCGGACAGACGGCGGCCGTGATCCGCGACCCGGCCGCCAACTTCTGGCGCGTCGTCGACCAGCGGCTGCAGGCGGCGGGGGTCACGGCCGCCCAGGTGCAGGTGCTCTGGATCAAGGAAGCCGATGCCGGCCCGCGCAACGGCTTTCCGACGTACGCTCAGACGCTCGCCGACGAGCTCGGCGACGTCGTCCGCCTGGCCGCGACGCGCTTCCCGAACGCCCAGCTGGCGTACTTCAGCAACCGCACGTATGCCGGTTACGCGTCGACGACACTCAACCCAGAGCCCTACGCCTACGAGTCGGCGTTCAGCATCCAGTGGCTCATCCGCCGCCAGATCGACGGCGACGCATCGCTCAACGCCGATTCGGCCGCCGGTGCCGTCGTCGCTCCGGTCCTCCTGTGGGGCCCCAACCTCTGGGCCGACGGCCTTAACGCCCGCACCGACGGACTGTGGTACGCCTGCACGGACTTCGTCGACGACGGCACGCACCCCTCGCCCGACGGCCGCCTCAAGGTGGCCACGCTGCTGGACGCTTTCTTCCGGCGTGACGCGACGGCCCGCCCGTGGTTCGTCGCCGACCCCGCCGACCCGCTCCCGCCGCCGCCTTCCTGGCCGCCCCCGCCGACGCCCGGTCCGACGGCCACGCCCGGCGGCGCGACACCCGCCCGCCCGACGCCGACGGCCGGCACCCCCCGCCCGACGCCGCCGCCCCTCACCCCCGGCGCACCCCACAGCTTCCGCGTGCACGAGCGGCCGAGCGGCGCGACGATCTGGATCGTGACCGACACCGACCTCCTCCTCCGACGGCTGCGGATGCTGGACGGCTCGCGCGCGGCATGGCTGTGCGGCACGATCGCCCCGCAAAGTTGGGAGGGCGGTTTCACGCTCGAGGATCCGAACCGGACGCTCGAGCTCGCCCCCCCGCCGGCCGACCGGCAGTCGACGGTGCGCGCGATCTACGGCGACCGGACGGCGCTCACGGGACAGGTCCGCTGCATCCAGATCGACCGGATGTCGGACGAGTCGCTGCGGTCGCCGCCCGGCGTGCCGCCGACGGACACCCCGCCGGCCGGAACCGCGACGGCGAATCCGTCCGCGACGCCGTCCGCCACACCCACCGTACACGCCCTTTCGACGCCTACGCGATCCGATCTGCCGGGGCCGGCGCTCACCGTATTCCTGCCTGTCGCGCGGCGCGACTGGTAGCCCGTCACATCTCGATTTGCGGACGACGAACCACCGGCAGCTGAAGCTGGCCGGCTGGTGGCCTTCGGCCATTGCGCCCGCCTTCGCGGCCGCTTCGGACTTCTGGGTGCCCGCGAAGGCGGGCACCATGGCGGCCCGCCAGGGACGCCTGCAGCCGGCCAGCTTCAGCTGCCGGTGGATTGCGCCTCGCCGTCATCCGCAGATCGTCACGTGACGGCCTGTCGATCACGGCGGACGGCCGGCAGCGCTGGTCCTCGGGCGGTCAGCGTTGACCGCCGTCAACGCGACCTCACGCCACCACCACGTCCAACGCCACATCCAACACCGGCGCGCTGTGCGTCAACGCCCCCACCGACAGGTAGTTCACGCCGGTCGCCGCCATCTCGTGCGCCGTCGCCAGCGTGATCCCGCCGGATGCCTCGGTGACGAACCGCCCGTCGATCCGCCGCACGGCCTCGCGCAGCGTCGCCGTGTCCATGTTGTCCAGCAGCACGACGTCGGCGGTCCTTTGCGCGGGCATCGCCAGCAGCTCGTCGATCTGATCGAGCGCCGTCACCTCGACGCTCACGACGACCATGTGGCCGACGTGCGCCCGCGCCCGCCGCACCGCCTCCCCCACGCCGCCCGCCACGGCCACGTGGTTGTCCTTGATCAAGACGGCGTCGTCCAGCCCGAAGCGGTGGTTCGAGCCGCCGCCGCACAAAACGGCGTGCTTCTCGATCGCGCGCAGGAGCGGCGTCGTCTTGCGCGTGTCCGTGATCCGCGCCCCCGTCCCGGCCACGGCCTCGACGAACGCGCGCGTGAGCGTCGCGATGCCGCACAGCCGGCCCAGGACGTTCAGCGCCACCCGCTCCGCCGCCAGGACGCCCCGCGCCGGCCCATCGACGGCGGCCAGCAGCGCGCCGGCTTCCACGCTGTCACCGGCGCCGGCGTCGAGGGAGACGCGAATCGACGGGTCGACGATCCTGAACACTGCCGCCGCCACGTCGAGCCCGGCCACGACGCCTGCGCGACGCGCCACGATCCGCGCGCTGGCCGTCGCCGCCTCCGGGATCACCGCCGCGGACGTGATGTCGCCCGCCCGCCCGAGGTCTTCGGCCAGCGCGGCGCGCAGCACCGGCTCGTAGACCAGCGGCAGGAGCAACGGGACTCCGTCCTGCCCTGTGATCCTCGCGCTCATCGCACGCCGTCCCCGCTCGCCAGCACGACGAACTGCCGCCGCGCCCACCGCGCATCGTCCGGCAGCGGGAAGTCGCTCCGGTAGTGCGCCCCGCGGCTCTCCTCGCGCGCCGACGCGGCCTCCGCCACCAGGCGCCCGACGAGGGCCAGGTTCCGCGCCTCGATCGCGCCAACGGTGATCGCGCCGTCGTAGGCGAGTGCTGCCTCGGCGGCCGAGAACGCACGCTCGGCGGCGCGCAGTCCGACCGCATCGCGCACGAGGCCGACGTCGTCCCAGGCGGTCTGGCGAATGCGGGCCGTGCGGGCGTCAACGTCGGTCGTGTCGGTCGGGTCGGCGATGGTCAATGGGGTGCGAGCGACCACGTGATCGGAGGACGCGGGATCGAACGCGGGATCGAAGGTCGCGCGCGTCGGCCACGGGCCCGCGCCGCCGCCGGCGATGTCGTCGGCGACGTGGCCGCCGAAGGCGATCGCCTCGAGGAGCGAGTTCGAGGCGAGGCGGTTCGCACCGTGCACGCCGGTGCTCGTCACCTCGCCGCATGCCCACAGGCCGGGCATGGACGTCCGGCCGCGGCCGTCGACGGCGATGCCGCCCATGTGGTAGTGCGCGGCGGGGGCCACCGGGATCCGGTCGCGGCGCGGGTCGAGGCCGTACGCCCGGCAAAGACGGAAGACCGTCGGGAAGCGCGTCGGGAAGCGGTCGCCGACAGCGGTGCGCGCGTCGACGTAGACGGTGCGGCCCTCGGCCAGCTGGCGCCAGATCGACCGGGCCACGACGTCGCGCGGCGCGAGCTCGGCCAGCGGGTGCTCGTCGACGAGGAAGCGGCGATCCCGCTCGTCGACGAGGACGGCGCCCTCGCCGCGCAGCGCCTCGGTGAGGAGCGGCAGCGGGTCGGCGCCCGGCGCGGCCAGCGCGGTCGGGTGGAACTGGACGAACTCGAGGTCGGCCAGCACGGCGCCGGCGCGGGCCGCCATCGCCAGACCGTCGCCGGTGTTCTCGGGCGGGTTCGTCGTGTTCGCAAAGAGGTGGCCGATGCCGCCCGTGGCCAGCACGACGGCGGGCGCGCGCAGCGTCGTCACCCGGCCGCTCGGCCCGACGACCCGCACGCCGCCGACCGCACCGGCTTCCACGTGCAGCGCAAACGCCGCGTGCTCCGTCCGCTCGTCCACCCCCGGCGCCTCCAGCACCGCGCCGGCCAGCGTGCGGACGATCGCGCCGCCCGTCGCATCCCCGTCCGCGTGCAGGATCCGCCGCTGGCTGTGCGCCGCCTCACGCCCGAGGAGGAGCGTCCCGTCCGCGTCCCGGTCGAACGGCGTGCCGAGCGCCAGCAGACGCGCCACGACGCCCGGCCCCTCGGCCGTGAGCGCCTTGACGACGTCCGGCACGGCGATCCCGCCGGCCACCGAGATCGTGTCGGCCGCGTGCTCGGCCGGCGTATCGCCCTCCCCGACGGCGGCCGCCAGCCCGCCCTGGGCGTAGACGCTCGACCCGCCGACGAGGGTCGCGGTCTTCGTGACGACGGCGACGCGGCGCCCGTGCGCGCCGGCCAGGCCGAGCGCGGCGGTCAGCCCGGCAACGCCCGCGCCGACGATGATCACGTCGAACGTCGCGGACGCATCGTCGTTCCCGCGGTCGTCGCTCGTCGACGTGCCGACCGTCAGCGTCGCATCGGCCCCCGGCGTCGCATCCGGGTCCGAAGCGTCAGCCACGCGTGCCGCGCCCGACGGCCAGCATCCGCTCGACCGCCTGTCGCGCCCGCGCAGCCACGGCCTCGTCGACCGTCACGCGGTGCGTCATCGTCTCGAGGCTGACGCGGACCTTGGGCAGCGTGATCCGACCCATGTGCGGGCAGAGCTGGCACGGCCGGATGAACTCGAGCTCCGGGAACTCGGCGGCCACGTTGTCGCTCATCGAGCACTCCGTCATCAGCGCCACGGAAGCGGGACGGCGCGCGGCCACCTGCTTGATCATCGCGCTCGTCGAGCCGACGAAGTCGGAGGCCGCAAGCACCTCGGGCGGGCTTTCGGGGTGGGACAGGATGAGGACACCGGGCCGGGCGGCACGCAGTGCGTCCAGATCGGCGGCGGTGAAGCGCTCGTGGACCATGCAGTGGCCCTTGTAATCAATGATCTCGACGGTGGTCTGCGTCGCGACCCAGGCGGCCAAGTACTCGTCCGGCAGGAAGAGGACGCGGTCGCTGCCGAGGGACTCGACGACCTCGACGGCGTTGGCCGAGGTGCAGCAGATGTCGCTCTCGGCCTTCACCTCGGCCGACGTGTTCACGTACGTGACGACCGGCACGCCGGGGTGCTCGGCCCGCAGCCGGCGGACGTCGGCGCCGGTGATGCCCTCGGCCAGCGAGCAGCCGGCGCGCAGGTCCGGGATGAGGACGGTCTTCTCGGGGTTGATGATGGCGGCCGTCTCGGCCATGAAGTGGACGCCGCACAGGACGATCACCTCGGCGGCGGTCTCATTGGCCATCTGCGCCAGCGCCAGCGAGTCGCCCCTGAGGTCCGCCACGCCGTGGTAGATCGTGGGCGGCATGTAGTTGTGGGCCAGGATGATCGCGTTCCGCTCGCGCTTCAGCTCGTTGATCCGCGCGATGAGCGGTGCGACGATCGGCCACTCGATGTCGGGCACGCTCTCGCGGAGCCGCTCGCGGACGTCGGCGGTGGCGGCGGCGACGGCGGCGGTGTAGGGCAGCGGGCGGTTGTCGAACAGCGTTGGGGGGGCGGGGGTTGTCGTCGTCATGCGCTGGGCCTTTGCAGAGGGGAATTGCGGGGCCGTCGTCGGCGCCGCATGCGCCATTATAGGCCGGTGGGGAGAGGGGGACCGGTCCGTGGTCCCTTGCACGCTGCCTGCGTGGGTGCTCCGCTATGATCCGCGCTCACAATCCCCCTCCATCCGGCGCCTCCAGGAGCCTCGCATGTCGACCTCGCATCCCTTCCGTCCGTCGGCCGTTGCGCGCGTCGGATTCGTCGCGCTGTGGTTCGCGTGGGCGGCGCCCGCCGCCGCCGCGCCCGACAGCGCGTCCCGGCCGTCCAACGCCCCGCCGACGACGTCGATCGCCTCCGGCGCCCGCTACATCGTCCAGCTGGCCGACGCCCCCCTCGCCGTCCGCCCCGCCCGCACCGTCCCGATGCGCGCCGCCGCCAAGGCCGCCCGCCTCGCGCCGCCCGACGGCGCCTACCGGGCGTCCCTCCGACGCGCCCAGGATCGCTTCGTCGCATCACTGCAGGCCGTCGCGCCCGGCGCGACCGCGCTGTACCACTACGACGTCGTCTTCAACGGCGTCACGGTGCGCCTCACGCCCGAGCAGGCCTCCGCCGCGAGCCGCCTGCCGGGCGTCGTGGCCGTGACGCGCGAGCAGGCCGTGGAGCCGCTCATGGACGCCAGCCTGCCGCTCATCGGCGCGCCGAGGGCATGGGCCGATCCGCGCGTCGGCGGGCAGATGCGGGCCGGCCGCGGGATCCGGATCGCCGTGATCGACAGTGGGATCACCGCCGCCCACCCGTTCTTCGACGACGGCGGCTTCACGGCGCCCGAGGGCTTCCCGCGCTCCACCGTGACGGTCGGCGACAAGGTCATTCCGTACGCGGCCGACAAGGTGGCCGCGTTCACGAACGACAAGGTCATCGTCGCCCGGACGTACGCCAACCCGGAGAACGTCGCCGCCGGCACGGACCCGACGGTCGACTACGACCCGCTGGCCAAGGGCCTCAGCGGCTTCCACGGGGCGCACGTCGCCGGCACGGCGGCCGGGGTCTCGATCTTCGGCGCGCCGGGCACGGCCGGCACCGGGCAGCTCGAGCTCTCGGGCGTCGCGCCGGGCGCCTACGTCATGGCCTACAAGTTCAGCGATGCCTACACCCCCGAGATCCTGCGGATGATCGACGACGCCGTGCTGGACGGGGCGGACGTGATCAACAACTCGTGGGGCACGGCGCTGATGAACATCTACCAGGCGGCGCACCACCCGGTGGCCGTCGCGTTCAAGAACGCGCACGACGCCGGCGTCGTCGTCGTCGCGGCCGCCGGCAACGCGGGCGCGAACGGCGAGGCGACACTCGGCGGGCCGCACCAGATGATCCCCGAGGTCATCACGGTGGCCAACAGCGAGACCGGGCGCGGCTTCGCGTACTACGTTTTCGCCAAGGACGCGGGCTTGCCTGTTGAGCTGACGAAGCACCCGGCGGCCTACCAGACGTTCGGCAAGGCCGTCGCCCGGCTCGAGCGCCCGGCGTTCAAGACGGACATGTGCAACCTGATCGAGATGGGCCTCGGCGGGCGCGGCAAGATCCTCCTCGGCCCGTGGGACGGCGCGTGCGCCACGCAGTCGCCGCTCATCCCGTTCCCGCTGCCCGCGCAGCTGGCCTTCGTCACGAAGATCGTCAACGCCGCCACCGTCCAGGCCGAAGCCGTCGTCTTCCACACGGAGGGCGATCTGCAGACCACGGCCGCGCTCGTCGAGCTGATGGGCCAGCTCCTGCCGCTCATCGCCGGCCAGCTGCCGGCCGGCGTCACGCTGCCGCCGATCGCGATCATCGGCGGCCAGGGCGCAATGGACCTCGTGGCCTACGCCGAGACCCATCCCTCTCTCCAGCTGATCTACGACACGACGCCCGAGGCGACGATGGACGCGGCGCGGATCGACGTCGTCAACGCCTCGTCGAGCCGCGGCCCGGCCCCGGACGCGACGACCGGTCTCGCCCCGCTCAAGCCCGACCTGGCCGCGCCCGGCACGAACATCCTCTCCACGAGCACGGACGCGATCACCGGCGCCCCGGCCGGCTTCACGACCGCCTCCGGTACCTCCATGGCCAGCCCGCACGTGACCGGCGCCGTGGCGGTCGTACGGCAGGCTTGGCCCGAGTGGACGCCCGACCAGGTGAAGGCCGCGCTGATGATCACGACGCGGATCTCGGGCACGGTCGACGTCGCCGTCGGCGCCGGCACGGTCGGCGCGCTCGCCCCGGCCACCGAGCAGGGCGCGGGTCGCCTCGATGTGGCCGCGGCGATCAACCCGCAGCTCCTCATCGACCCGCCGTCGTTCGACCTCGGCACGCTCACACCGCCTGACGACGTCCCGCCGGCCGCGGCTCGCGACGCCGGCACGGACGAGACGGCGTCGACGATGGCCACGCGATCCCTCCGCCTCCACCTGACCGACGTCCGCCTGGCCGCCGAGGGCGCCGCCGAATGGACCGCCGCCCACGCGCCGGGCACCGGCCCGGCCCCGGTGCCGGTCTCGTTCCCGGAGGGCGCGACGATCGCGGTGCCGGAGGGCGGCGCCGCGGACCTCGCGGTCACGCTCGACCCGACCGGCCTCGCACCCGGTGCGTACGACGGCCGGATCGTCCTCACGCGCGGCGATCGAAGCGTCCACGCCACGTACCGCCTGCGCGTCGCACCGCGCGTCGAAGATGTCCTCGTCGTGAACGTCCGCCGCAAGACGCGGCCGGGCGGCGGCGGCCTCCCGGGCCTCCCGGGCCTCCCCGGCCTGCCGGGCGCCGGCGGCGGCTTCGACGACGGCGCGGACAACAGCCGCTACTGGACCGCGGCGCTGGACTCGCTGGGCTTGAGCTACGACGTCTGGACGGTCGCCGCCGGCGAGCGTCCGGGTACGCCGCCGCTGTCCGTCCTCCAAGGCTACCGCCTCGTCATCGTGGCCTGCGGCGACGGCGACGCGCCGCTCGACCGGCTGCCGGGCGGGATGACGGCCCTCCAGATGTACCTGCTCGGCGGCGGACGAATGCTCGTCAGCGGGACGGGCTACGGCCACGGCCTCGGCACGGCGCTGGACGTCCAGAACAGCGGCGCGATGGTGCTCCTGTCCCGCTACTTCGCCGGCTTCGACCTTCGCACGGACAACGCGCCGCTGTCCGGCCGCCTCCGGAGCGTCCGCCTGTTCGACAAGCCGATCCGCCTGTCGAGTGTCGCCAGCCCCGACGCCGCCGGCCTCGGCGCCGTGGTCGACCTCGGCGTGCCGCTGGCCACGCTCCGCACGCAGGCCGTCGGCAATCAGCAGCCGCCCGACACCGGCCTCGGCGCCGTCGGCGTCGCCGATCGGATCTTCCCGTACGTCCAGAGCTTCATCGAGATCGACGGCGGCGGCAGCGCGCTGACCGGCGTCACGGCCGACGCCACACTCGAGCAACCGACGCGCGCGCCCGGAATCCGGTGGCGGGCGATGTTCGCCGGCTTCAGCGTCGAGGCCGTGGCCACCGGCGACGACACACTCACGCGCGCCGAACTCCTCGGCGACATCGTCGGCTGGGCAAACGAGCCGGACGACGGCCACGTCCTCGTCTCCACGATGCCGGTCGACGGCCGGCCGGAAGCGCTCAGCGTCACGGCCAATATGCCGTTCGACGGGACGGACTGGATGGCGGGGATCCGCCGCTGGCGCTGGGACGCCGGCGACGGCCGACCGTTCGTCACCACGACGGCGCCAGGGACGACGCTGGCCTACACGCGCCCCGGCCGCTACACCGTCCGCGCCGAGGCGATGACGGCCAACGGGCACACGTTCGTCGGTGAGACGGTGGCCGTCGTGACGGGCGGGCGGACGACGGTGTATCTGCCGGTGGCGCGGCGGTTGGTGGATTGATCCCCACCCGTCGGATTGCGCGATGGGCCGACGCCTGCATGTCGCCGAAATTGCGCCCCGGCTGTCTACCACCCAGGAATCTCAACGCACGGCACCGGGGGCGGTGCCGTGCGCCGCTGTAAAGGCTTCCGCATGGCCGCGCGCCATCGCCACAACTTGAGACTCGCGATGCCGGCGGTCTTCATCGCCTGCGTCGGCGCCGCCGCCGTCGCGCCCGCCGGCCCGGCGCCCCGCGCCCGCCCGCTCGGCATCGCCGGCAGCGGCCAGACGACGCTCGCGCTCGTCGACGCGCACTGGGTCGGCGGCGCGCAGCCGGCGGCCGGCGGCGACCTGCGGTTGTACCGCCCGGCCACCGGCAGCTTGGCGTCGACGACGACGCATGAAGTGCCCAAGCGCGGCTGGGTCAACGTCGTGCCCGGGGCGCCAAGCGACGCCGAGGCGGGCGCGTACAGCGGTCGGCTGCTTGGGAGCGAGCGCGTCGTCGCGCGCGCGCAGCACCGCTGGCCGGAGAGCGGCGGTCGGGCGGCGGACGTTGTCGGATCGCCCCTCCTGGATCGGATCGGCGACGTCTGGGTGCCGCTCGTCGTGGCCAGCCACCGCGGGGAAACGACCGTCGTTTCACTCCAGAGCAGGAGCCCGTCGACCGCAACGTTCGAAGTCACCGTGATGCCGCTCGGCGTCGCCCTCCCGGAAGCCACGACGACCTATTCGGTCGCCCCCAATGCCGCCGTGGCCATCGATCTCGGCCTTGACCCCGCGTTCATCGCCCTGCGGCCGAACGCGCCGGACGGCTTCATCGGGACGATGCGCATCCACCCCGTCGGAGACGCGATCCCCGTGGTCCACGCCCTCGTGGATGTGGCCGAGACCGCGGCGGTGTACGACTTCGCCGGCATGCCGGCCGAGCGCGGCACCACCGCCCTCTTCGTCCCGCTCGTCCACGCCGCGCTGCCCGACGACCCGTCGCTCGGCCCGGAAGCCACGCGCCTCGCCGTCGTGAACGTCGGCGACGACGGCGGCGGCGTGCGCGTGAGTTATGTCGGCTTCGGTGGGACGTGCGCGGGGCAGACGATCGCCCATCCGCCGTTCCAGCTTGCGGCCGGTGCGATGACGGTCGTCGATCAGGGCGACGGCGCCGGCCTGCCGACCGGTCCGAGCGGCCTGCCCGCAGGCTGTCTGGCGACGGCCCTCATCAGTGCCGATCAGCCGGTGGCCGCCACGCTCATCGCCCGCCAGACGCGCGACGATCGAACGCTGGCCGCCGCCACGAACGCGCTCCGGCGCGACGACGGCGCCTCGTCCTTCGCCGAGTTGGCCGTCCCGTGGTTCGCCGCCGACGACGACGGCACGGCGCTCGACAGCGATCTGTTCATCATGAACCTCGAGGGCACGTTCGCCTCGGCGACGGTCCATCTCGCGACGGCCGACGGCACGCTGCTGGACTGCGGCGAGCCATGCCGCCGCGTCATCGCCCCGTTCACTACGTGGCGGCTGCGTGCGGCGGCCCTGCCCGCGGAGCTGCGCGCCCAGGCCGGCGGCGCCGTCGTCGCCGCGGATGGGGCGCGCATCGTCGCGATCGTCCGCTCCGCGCCGGCCGACGGCAGCGGCGACGCGGTCCTGTGGCCGGCGGTCTTCCGCCGGCTCACCACCACCGACGATGACACCGGTCCGGGAACATGGCTCCCCCTCGTCCTGCGCGCCGCCCCCCCCTCGGATGCCGCCACCGCGACGCCCCTGCCCAGCCCCGCGGTGCCCAGCGCGACGCCTGCGTCCACGCCCACCGTCCCGCCCTTCGCGCCCGGCGGCGGCACAGCCGGCGGCGCGCTGAGCACGCTTCTGCTGGCCAACCTCGAGGACCGCCCGGCGTTCCTGGCGGCCGATCTGTTCCTCGTCCAAGGCAGCGGCACCGTGAGCGGAACGAAGATCGGGCCGACGCGCATCGTCCGCGACCAGCCGCCGCTCCGGCCGCATGCGCTGGCGCTGGCCGCGCTGGAGGACGTCGGCCTCGGCCGGTACGCCGCCATCGTCGTCGGCGGTCACGCGGTCGGCGCCGTGGCGCGAACGGAGTGGACGGGCGGGGCCGCCGTCCTCGCCGAGCCCGCCGCCGAGGGATTCGAGCTGGCCGTGCCGTTCGCGCCGCAAGGGGCGGCTGGTGAGACCGGCGTCCTGTCCATCCACAACCCGGCAACCACCTTCATTGTGAACGTGCACGCCGAGTTCCTCGATCGCGCCGGCCGACAGGTCGGCAGCCAGACCGTCGCCGTCGGGCCGAACGCCGTGTTCCGGCTGGCGGTCGCCGCCCCCGCGGCGTTCGACGGCTGGGCGCGGCTGACGAGCGACCGGCCGTTCGGCGCCCACATGCTCGTCGACGCCGCCGCGAGTGCGCGCGGGGCGTACGATGTCGGGGCGGTGCGCGTCTCGGACGCCGCCGCCAAGCTCCTCGCACCGCGCGTCGTGCGCGGCGTCGCGGCCGCCGGCCCGCTCGGGGGCGCCGGCAGCGGCGCACGGCGGAACACGCGCCTCGTCGTCGCCAACCCCGGCGCGACGGCCGTCGTCGTCCGACCGGCCTACCTCGGCATGGCCGGCACGTGCGCCGGCTTCCGGCTGAGCGGCGCGCCGTTCGGCGTGGCGGCCGGTGCGAACCGCATCGTCGACGTCGGCGCCGAGCCGGCCATGCCCGCCGGCTGCACTGCGTCGGCCACGCTCACGACGCTCGACGGCGGGATCATCGGCATTGTCGTCGAATCCGTCTCGAGTGCGGCCGGTGGGTGGACCGTGGCGGCCGATCGGCTGATGACCGCTGCCGATGCCGGTGGCCGCTGGCTCGTGCCGCGCCTGCTGACGGGACGCGACGGTCGCGCGACGACCATCCACGTGATGAACGCGGGCGATACGGTCGTGAACGTCGCGCTCGGCGCGTACGACGCGGCCGGCGGCGCGCTTGCCTGTGTGGGCTGCAGCGCCGCGCTGTCCCCCGGCGCGGCGGTCGCCTTCGACGGCCGCGCGGTCGTCGGTGCCGCGGCAGCGCCGGGCGCATGGGCGGAGATCACCGCCGACGGGCCGGTCGTCGCCACGTACGCCGAGGCGTCCGACGACGGGCTGCACGACGACGCGATGGCCGCGGCGGTGCGCATCCTGCCGCGGCCGGCCGTCCCGCCGGCGCGGCTGCTCGTGCCGCAACTCGAGAAGACCGTCGATGCCGGCCCGGTGCCGACCGCCACCCGGACGCCGACCGCCACAGCGACGCGGTCCGTGGCCGGCACGGCGACGCCCGGCGGCGGCAAGGTCACGCTCCTCGCCGTGGCCGTCGTCAACGTCACGGGCAACGACGACCCAGCCTGCGCCGCATGCGACGGCACGTACGATGACGCCGACCGCGCCGCCGCGGCCCGATCGCCCTTGCCTACGCTGACGTTCGTCGTCCGCAACGCCGCCGGCGTCGAGGTGGCACGCCAGCGCTCGATCACCGTCGATCGCATCGAGATCGCCCCGTTCAGCCTCGGCGCGCCGGACGCCGGCGGCTACGACGTATCGATCGAGGCGCTGCCGGGCGCGTGGCTCGGCTGCCCGAACAGCCCGGCCGTGCGCCACCTCGCGGCGGCCGACTTCCCGCTCGGCAGCGCGAAGGTGGACTTCCACCTGTCCAACACGTGCCTGCCGAGCAACCGCCCGCCGCTCGAGCCGGTGCAGATCCCCGGCGCAACGCCGACGGCGGGCCTGGATCGGATGATCGCCTACATGCCGGCACTCCGGAGGTGAGGGGGACGATGCGCGCGGAACGGATCGCACGCCGGCGGTCGTCCGAACGAGGACGGTTCGACCGAGGACAGTCCGAACGACGACAGGCCGAACGACGACTGTCCGAGCGACGACAGTCCGAACGACGACAGTCCGAACGAAAGCAGTCGGTGGTCAACGGCGGACGGAAGTGGTAGCCTTGACTCTGTCGCCTGCCCGCGGCTGTCTGTTCGCGCCCGCGGGACTGCCGTGGGCAGCCGAGTCCGTACCGCCGCACCGAACGACGACGACACCGACGATGGAGCCTGGCGGCCCCGTGAACACGATCGCACCGAGCGCACCCCTCGAGACATCGCACGTGCCGGAGTCTTCCCGCGTGCCGATCGATCTTGTGCGCCGGGCGGCGCAGGGGGACGCGCCGGCGTTCGGCCGGCTGTACGAGGCCACGGTCGACCGCATCCACCGCTACGTCTGGCTGCGCGTCCGCGACGCCGACATCGCCGCCGACCTTACGCAGGACATCTACGTGAACGCGCTGCGCGGCCTGCCCCGCCTCGACGCCCCGGAGCGCTTCGAGGCCTGGCTGCTGCGGATCGCCCACAACCGCATCGTGAACCACTGGGTGGGCGCCGAGCGGCGCGGATCCGAGGTCTCGATCGATGGCGACGATGACGAGGACGCCGACGGGCCGTCGTTGCGCAACCTCGCCGACCCGCATGCTGCCGCGCTGGACGACATCGCCGTCCGGCGGGTTCGGCTCGATGATCTGTCCCAGCACCTCGGCGTGCTGAGCGAAGCGCAGCAGGAAGTGCTGGCCCTGCGCTTCGGTGTCGGCCTCTCGTTGGCCGAGACCGCTTCCCAGCTCGGCCGGTCCGAGATGGCGATCAAACAGCTCCAGCGGCGCGCGCTCGTCACGTTGCGCGAACGGCTGCGGGCTGCGGAGGTGGAACGATGACCCAAGTCCCCCCGTCGGGGCGCGCGGCGCCGCAGCTGGACGACGCGCTCGAGTCGGCCATCGCCGACCTTCTTGCCGGCACCGCGGACGACCGCGCGCCTGAGCGCGCGACGAACGGTGCCGGGGACGGTGACGCGGCGCGCGCGCGTTCCCAGGCGCACGTCCTCGTACCCATCGCCGCGGCGCTGCAGACCGCACCGCCGCTCGACCCGACCCGCCGCGCCGCCCTCGGCGCGCTCCTGGAGCGGATCGCCGCCAACCCGACCGACGACCTGCCGCCGGGCGCGCCGGCCGCCCCGCCGTCCCTGACCGCCGCTCCGACCGCCGCTCCGACCGCCGCACCCCAACGCAACGGCGCCCGTCCGGCCGGCGCCGCGGCGGTCGTCGGCCTGCTGGCGATCCTGGCGCTCGGCGGCGCGCTCTGGCGAAGCCGCGGCGCAGCGGGCGGAGCGGATCCGTCGGCGGGATCGACGACGCCACCGGCGGCAGCCGTACCCGGCATCGGGCCGGGCGGCGCGGCGCCGTCGCCGGCGGACGACGCGACCGCGCGGGCGGCCACGGCAGCCGCATCGCGGCCCGGTTCGATGACGGGCGGGACGGATGCCGGGGCCGCGGCACGAGCCACATCCTTGCTCGGCATGCCGTCGCTCGGCAACACCGGCGCCGCGGCGACCGCCACGGCGCGGCAAGCCGCCCGGCAGCGTGCCGTCGCCGATGCGGGGTCGAAGGCCGTCGGCCCGTCCGGCGTCCTGCCCGGCGGTGCGTCGAACCTCGGAGCCGCGACGGTCGAGGCCGCACCGACCGACGTTCCGCCGGCCGCGACGCCGCGGCCGCAGCGGCGAACAGACGCCGATCAACCGACCCGGACCCCAGCGACGACCGCGCCGCCGACAACCGCGCCGGCGCCGACCGTCGACACCTCGACGCCGGCCGGCGACCCGAACCATCCATGCCATGCGCTTGCGCAGCCGAACGTCCTCGTCGCACGGATCCTGGCGGACGACGGCGCGCCGATCGCCGATGCCGTCGTCACGCTGTTCCTGGTGGGCCAGATCGACTTCGCGTCGTTCGGCGCGACGGACGCGCGCGGCTGCGTGGCGATCGAGCAGGCCCCCGGCCGCTACGACCTCCGCGCGGAGGCCGCCGGCTTCGACGCGCGCTGGTACCCGGGCGCCGTCGATCGCGCCGCCGCCCAGGCGCTCGAGGTCGACGGGGCGGCGGCCCGCGCGCCGGTCGACGTCCGGCTGCCGCGCAGCGTGGCGGCACCGCCATCGCCGAGCGCCACCCTGCCCGCGGCGTCGTTCAACGCCACGCCGACCGCCGCCGAGCCGACATCGGCGGCATCGCCCACGGCGCCGCCGCCGGCGCCCGCCACAGCCCCGGCCGACGCCGACGCCGACGCTGACGCTGACGCTGACGCTGACGACCATGCAACGATCGATGTCGCGACGTCCGATGTCGCGGTGCGCGATGTCACGACGACCGACGTCGCAGCGCCCGATCTCGCAGCGCCCGGTCTCGCGACGAACGATGTCGCAGCGCCCGACCGTGCCGCAACGCTCGCCGGGCTGCCCCTCGATCGACAGCGTCAGCTCGACGGCTTGGCCGAGTTTTCCCAGGACGGCGGCACGGTCACCGCGGTCGCGCTCGACGACCGGATCGTTTGGGGCGTGGTCGGGCCACGCGTCCTCGGCTGGCCGCGTGACGCCGGCGGCGGTTCGAACGCGCCCGTGGCTTGGACGCCCGTGCTGCCGGAAGTGCCCGAGGCGATCGCGCTCGACGGGGATCGCCTCGTCGTGGCGACACCGGGCCGGGACGGTGCGCCGGCGACGGTCTGGATCTTCGACATCGCGCCGACGGGCGCGCTCGGTCATGTCGCGGCGCTGGGCGCATGCGACCTGACCGGATCGGGTGCGGCAGAGGTGATGGCGCTGGCCGCCGACGACACATGGATCTACGCGCTCACCGAGCGCGGCCTTTCGATCGTCGACGCCAAGCGCGCCGCGGCGCCGTTCGAGATCGGCCATGCGGCGGCTGGGACGGCGCCGACCGCGCGCGCATCGGGCAGCTTGACGCTGCTCGGCGACGGCACGCACGCCCTGCTCGCCCGCCCCTCCGGCCTGCAGGTGATCGACGTGCGCGCACCGGCCGCGCCGCGCGTCGTCTTCCAGGGCGTCCCGCGCGACGTGCACGCCGTCGCGGCGGACGGCGGCACGGTGGCGGTGGCCATCGAAGCGGTGACCGGACGACTGGCCGGCACCGGCGGCACGCTCCGCCTGACCACGCTCGATGTCGCCGACCCGACGCGTCCGCGCGCGCTCGCCGCCGTGGCCCTGCCCGGGGGAGCGCATGCCGGGGGAACAGATGCCGGAGGAACGCTGCCCGACGGCGCCGGATCGGCCGCCGGTGGTGCGCGCGCCGTGACGGCGCTTGCGGGCGAGCAGGCGGCGGTCGTCGACGGCGACGGCCGGTGGCTCTGGATCGTCGATCTGTCCGATCCCGCCGCGCCCGTCGCCAGCGGCCGGATCCCGCTGTCGGCGGCACCGACCGGGGCTGCCGCTCTGGCGATGGATGCCGAGGGAACGGCCGCCGTGGCGCTTGGCGCCGCAGGGATCCGATTGCTGACGGACGGCCTCGCGGCGCCGCACGGCATCGTGCCGCCCGTGGCGCAGCTGGTGCTCGGCACGGACGGCCGCGTCGGCTGGGGCGCCGCCGGCGCCGTCGGCCTCGTCGCGGTCGACCTCGTCGCGCGGCCCGATGCCGCGGCGCCGGGCGGACGGCTCCTCGGGAGCACCGCCGCCGCTGCGCCGGACGGGTCGGCGGCCGATGTGCACAGCGTGCTGGCCGCGGGGAACACGGTGTACGCCCTGACACGCCGCGGCGGGCTGATGGGATTCGATGGAACGGATCCGCACCGCCCGACACGGCTTGCGCTGACCGACGGCCGGCTGGCGGCGATCGACGGTGGCGCGGTACCGGTGCAGCTGGCGGCCGACGGTGGCCGGCTGTACGTGCCGGACACGGCGGGCACGGTTCACGTCGTGGACGTGCGGCGGCCGGCGGACCCGCGGGTGGCGGGGCAGCTGACGGGGGTCGGCCGCGACGACGACCGGCTGGTGGCGCTGGCGGCGGACGGCTCGCGCTTGTATGCATTGACGACGGACGGCCGCACGAGCCGCGTGCACGCGCTGGACGTGGGCGATGCGTCGGCGCCGCGGTTGGTCGGGGCGGCGGTCGCGCTGGACCGGGCCTATCGCCGCGTCGCCATCTGGGGCGACCGCCTCGTCCTGTCGGGCGATCGAATCGCGCCCGGCCTCGGCACGATCGACCGCAGCCTGGACCCGGCGACGCGCGTCGAGGTGCCCGGGCTGGCGGCGGGCGCGGTCGGGCTGATCGAAGTTCCCGGCGGCGGGCGCCGCGCACTCGTGGCGGACGACGCCTTCCTGACCGCCGTCGACCTCGACGCCCTCGCCGACGCGGACGGCCGGATCAGCGGTCGATCCGTGCGGCTGCCGCTCGGCCACCGCGCCGCCGGTGGGTCCACCGACGTTCGGATCGTCGGCGACCGCGTCTACGTTGCCCGCCACGAGGCCGGGCTCTTCGCGCGACCGCACGGCGGCGGGTGGCTGCCGCAGGCGCCGTCGGCGGCGCCGCCCGGAAGCGGCGGACCGGGACCGTTGACGGTCCGGCTCTTCCTGCCGTCGGTCGTGAAGGGGCACCCGACATGCGTGCTGCCCGGGCGGGTGCACGGCGTGCTGCTCGTCGACGGCGCGCTGGCGTCGTACGTCGATCGAAGCTCACCGTCCGGCACGGACGGCGCGTCGGCGCTGGCGCGCTTCCGGCCGGGCGTGGCATCGTGGCTCAGCGGGTTGGGCGTCGGGACGCGGCCCGGGACGGCCGCCAGCATCGTCCTGTGGGGCGAGCAGGCGAACTTCGTCGGCCAGGGCGCCGATGCCGGCGTGCTTGCGACGGCGTTCCCCGGCCGCATCGTGCCTCGCCCGGGCCGGCGCATCGATCTCGCGCTGCGGAGCGCCGAACAGCAGCTCGGCGTGCGCGCCGGGACGGCGTCGGCCGAGGTCGCCGGCCGTGTCGTCTTCGTGGCCACGGTCGGCTGGCCGGATGACGTCCACACCAAGGCCGTGGCCGACGCAGCACGGCTGCGGGCGGCCGGCTGGCGGATCGAGGCCATCGCGCTCGGCGACGACGCGCCGATCGCACAGCTGGCGGACCTGACGGGCGACGCGACCGGCGTGGCGCGCGTGGCCACGCTGGCCGAGCTGCCGATGGCGATGGCGCGGGCGGGGCAGGCGGCTTGGCTGTGCGCGCGGTAGGGTGCGGAGCGACGTATCACCCCGCCCGGTCGACGACGAACACCGCCCGCCCGATGTGCCCATCCATGCCCAGATCGCCTTCCGCATCCAGCACGACAGGGTCCGGAAAGCCGGCGTCGGCGAGCGCGGCGAGGATCTCGGAGAGCTCGAAGCAGCGCTGCACGAGGGTCGTGTCCGTCCGACGCCAGGCGGTTGCGGGCGATGCCGGCGCATCGGGACGCAGCACGACGAAGTCGTAGCGCCCGAACAGTCCGTCGAAGCCGGCATTGACGACGCACACAAGATCCGTGTCCGCATAGCCGAGCGAACCCTCGAAGCGCGCCTCGAAGCCCGCGCGCAGGTTGACGTCGAACACGAACCGGCCGCCGGGGCGGAGCGCGCGGTGGACGCGGCCGAGGACGTCCTCCAGCGCGGCGGCGTCCGGCAAGTGGTTCAGGCTGTCGAACGCGCAGATGACGACATCGAACGTCGGGTCCGCGCCGCTCTCGCCCGGCAGGACCGCGCCGACCGTGAGCGCGCGCATGTCCGACCGCACGAACGTGGCGGTCGGTGCGCGGCGGCGGGCGCGCTCGAGCATCGCCTCCGCGCCGTCGACGCCGACGACGGTCCAGCCGCGGTCCGTCAGGCCGGCGGCAAGCTGGCCGGTGCCGCAGCACAGGTCGAGTAGTCGACCGCGGCCGTCGGTCGGGGGGACGGACGCCAGCAGGCGGTCGAGCGCGCCGAGCATGGCGGGCGCCAGCGCGTCGCCCCAGAAGCGGTCGTACGCGTCGGCGACGCCGTCGTAGGCGTCGGGATGCTGGAACCGTTCAACGTGCGGCAGGCGATGATCCATCGGCATTGTCCAGGCGAGCAAGCGCCCACTGGGGCGCAGCAGAGGCGTCGCCTAGGATAGGCCCAAAGGTTCTTCGAACGGCAGTTGCCGGACATGCGCCGGACATGCGCCGGACATGCAGCGGCCCCTGCCGCGCGAAGCAGCAGGGGCCGGCCGAGCCAGTCGTGGTTGGCTCAGCGCCGCCGGCACGTTCCCATGCACCCTAGAGAGGACGACTGCGTGAGACCGTGCCGGAAGCCATGCCCTGGAGTCGGAGGTGGTCCGCCGGCGCTGGAGGCGCATGCCGCTTGGCTGCGCGGCATGCGCCTCCAGCGCCGGCGGATCGAATCCTCGTGGGCCTGGCCCTGACTAGTTCTCCGTGATCACGAAGCTGTAGTCACACGTGGCGGCGCTGAAGTTGTTGTGGAACATCAGCGTCCATCGCGCCGTTCCAGCCGGGATCGTGAACGAGAACGGCTGGGACAGGCTCGACCCGAGATCGCCGACGTAGACCGCGTCGCCGAGCTGGCAGGCGAACGCGCTGCCATCGGGGACCTCGCCGGCGAACGCGACACCGTGGATGTTCGTCGTGCACGTGCCGGTGTTCACCGTCACGGTGAAGCAGTGCTCGCCGAGGTCGCAGTTGTTGAAGTAGTAGAGGTCGAAGTTGCCACCGCCGCCGCTCGTGCCGGGGCACGCCTTCGGGGTGCACGTGCTGGCCACACCGTTGCGGAAGACGCGCGTGTTCGCCTGGTAGGTCACCCAGTCGGCATAGCCGCTGCCCTGGCCGCTCGTGGCTTCGAAGGTGTCGCCGAGCGGCGCCGAGACGCACGCCGGACCGTCGCCGGGCTGCGGTCGCGTGTCCGGGAAGCCCGGGCAGAGCGGCGCCGCTCCCATGAAGCAGAACTCGAAGACCGGCTCGCCCTCTTCGTCGAACGTCTGGGCGAACGGAATACCGCGGGCACCCGCCGACTCGTCGCCCGGCACGTCCTCGCCCAGGTGCGTCCCCTTGCGCTCGATCGAGACGGCGCCGAGGCCGACGAGGTTGCGCAGGAACACGCCCTGATCGTCGAAGACGTCGTGCTCCCAGAACCAGGCGCTGATGACGGCCGAGCCCTTGAAGCCGTCGTTGATGTAGCCCCACGTCTGGAGATCGAGGTATTCGACCTGCTTCTCGTTCAGCTTCTGGCAGATGTAGTCCAGCAGGCCGTTCTGGTCGTAGAAGTAGATCACGAGGTCGGTGAAGCCGGGCTTCGGCACCACGTTCGCGATCGCGATCTCCGACGTGAGGCCGCTGTTCTCGAGGTCGCGCAGGACGGACGGGATGGCGATCAGTCCGACACCGCTGTCCAGCCCGCCGCCGATCGAGCCGATCTGCCAGTCGTAGATCTTGTGCTCGGGCAGCATGTTGTAGGCGATCGCCTCGGTCTTCGAGGTCCGCGCCACGTCCGTGTACTTGATCAGCGTCACGATGCCCACGATGTTGGGCGCGAGGACGTTCGGACCACCCGGCGTGATCCACTCCTGGCTCTCCGCGCGCGCGCTGCCGACCCAGTTCCCCGGCAGGTCATACACCACCGGCAGGAAGAACGTCTGGCTGCCGCGCGGGCAGACCCAGTCCACCAGCGTCGTGACGATGTCGCCCGAGCGGTCCAGGAAGTAGATCTTCACCTTGGCGGCGAACACCGCGCTCAGGTTCTGCACCTGGATGCCGGCGTCCCAACCCTGGTACTCGCTGTACGTCAGGGGCGCGAACGCCACCTGGTTGCCGTCCTTGGTGGTCGAGTGGTCCGGATCGAACGTGTAGTTGATCTCACCCGGCTCGCCGACGTACGTCATCAGGACGTCGCCGCCGATGATGTCCACCGCGATCCCCATCACCTGCGTCGAGCGGATCC
>JADYYS010000070.1 GCA_020853525.1 Ardenticatenales bacterium
CGCTTCGGACTTCTGGGTGCCCGCGAAGGCGGGCACCATGGCGGCCCGCCAGGGACGCCTGCAGCCGGCCAGCTTCAGCTGCCGGTGGATTGCGACTCGCCGTCATCCGCAGATCGTCGCGTGACGGTCTACTAGTTCCGCGGCACCCACTTCATCGCCGTCCCGGCCGCCATCCCGAACCGCCCGCCCAATATCCGCATCGCCGCGTGCCCCGTCTTCGGCAGGCCGAGCCGTCCGTTGCCGACCGTCAGCGTCGTCGTTGCCGAGCACTGGAGGTCGATCGGGTCGGGCAGCTGCGTGGTCAGCGACCAGCCGCCGGCGGCATGCCCGACCTCGTGGACGCTGACGCGGGCGGGGTAGTCGAAGCAGATCGTCCATTCGCCCGAGGCGTCCGTGCTGCGGCGGTGGTAGCGCGGCAGCTCGGGAACCGGGCGCTGCTCCACGATCTCGAACGCGATGCCCTCGAGCGGCGGCTCGCCGTCGCCGAGGCGGTTCACGTCCGGGAACAGCTTGGCCGCCGCCTGGCGCTCGGATGCGCTCACGACGCGGTCGCGCAGGCCGTCGCCGTCGAAGTCGTAGAACTTGAAGAGGCGCAGGCAGGCCGACGGGCCGTCCGGGCAGCCGGTTCGTTCGGGCGGCGGGGGCGGCTCGTCCGTCGGGCCGGGTCCGCCGGGCGTACGGGTCGGCCGCGGCGTGTTCGTCGGCCGGGGGGTGCGCGTCGGGGCCGGCGTGGAGGACGGGCGGACGGTGCGGGTCGGTGGCGGCGTCTCGGTGGGCTTGCGCGTGCGCGTCGGCTCGGGCGTGTCGGTCGGCGTGGCGGTCGGCTTGGGCGTCTGGCTCGGCCGGGGCGTTGCCGATGGCACGGGCGTGTTCGAGGGCCGCGGCGTGGCTGACGGAATGGGCGTGTGGGACGGCACGGGCGTGTTGGATGGGATCGGTGTGGCCGACGGAACGGGCGTGTTGGACGGCCGCGGCGTGTTGGAGGGGATCGGCGTCGCGCTCGGGACCGGCGTGTCGGACGGCAGCGGCGTGACCGTCGGCGGCGGGGTCGGGGAGGGTCGCGGTGTATTGGAGGGGATCGGCGTGTTGCTCGGCACGGGCGTGTTGGACGGGACGGGCGTGTTGGTCGGCACCGGCGTGTTCGACGGGCGCGGGGTCGACGAGGGGATGGGCGTGTCGCTCGGTACCGGCGTGTTCGACGGTCGCGGAGTGCTGGATGGGATCGGCGTGGATGAGGGCACCGGCGTACTCGATGGCACGGGCGTGTTGGAGGGGACGGGCGTGCTGCTCGGCACCGGCGTGTTCGACGGCGTGGGGGTGATCGTCGGCGGGCGGGTGGCCGTCGGCGTGTCGGATGGCACCGGCGTGTCCGAGGGCCGCGGCGTCGACGATGGGGTGAACGTCGGTGTCCGGGTCGGCGTCGGCGTGTCGCTCGGCCGTGGCGTGGCCGTGGGGGTGTCAGGCGTCGCGGTCGCTTGCTGCGCGCAGAACACGAGCTCGATGTTGTCGATGTAGACCTCGACGCCGACCGTCGCGTCCACCATGAGGCGCAGCTTGTGGCGGCCCGTGCGGTTCCCCGGCGCCACGACGACGGACCGCGACTGCCATGCGCCGGGGGCGATGAACGCCGGCCCGTCGACGGCGGCCGAGCTGGCGACGAGCAGGTTCGTCGCGTCGCTGAAGTCGGCCGTCAGACGGAACGAGGCGGTGGCTGCGTTGCCGCGCACCACGCGCCAGTAGACGTCGGCCTTCAGGGTTGCGGCGGCCGGCGCGTTGGCCGCGAAGGCGATCTCGTTGGATGCCTCGCCGTGGCCGACGGTGCCGACCGGGCCCTGGACGTCGAACATCAGTTGGCCGAGCGTCCCGTTGGCCGTCGTGCCGAGGTTGCCCAGGACGCGGCGGGCGTTCTGCAGATCGGTCCAGAACGGGATGACGCGCGCCACGGGGTTGTACTGCTCGAAGTCGCCGTTGCGACCGCTCGTCGTCACGCCGCCGCTGTGGGTGCGGTTGGGCGCCGGGTGGATCGCGCAGCTCGGGGGCGGCGGCGGCGGCGGGGTGGGCTCGCGGCGGCAGCTGGCGTAGAAGAACTTCACCTGGCTGTAGCGACCTTTGCCCTTGCGTCCGCCGCCGCTGCCGCGGTCGTAGTCGTCCTGGTCGACGAACACCGTGGCCGGCGAGTTCGGGCAGAGCCGATAGCACGGCGGCTCCTCGGTGAACATGACCACGCGATAGGGCGGCGGGTGGCACAGCGAGAGCACGACGCGGATGTCCTGGCCGGCCTGGCTGCCGTCCCGGCTGATGTCGAAGCGGTCGATGAAACGGTCGACGAGCTGTTGGCCGTCCGACGTCGATGTGATGATGATCCGCAGCGGGGCGATCGGGCAGGCTGCGGCCTGATAGCGGTCGTTGTCGCGGAAGAAGCCGTCACAGCCCGGGCACGCGAAGCCGACCGGCCCCTTGCCGACCGAGTCCGGGAATGCCCAAACGGCCAGCTGCCAGTTGTCGAAGCACGGCGTCGGGCCGACGGTGGGGGTAAGGGATGGGATCGGCGTGATCGTCGGCGTTTCGCCGGGACGGAGCGTGCGCGTCGGCGTCGGGGCGATGACGGTCCGGGTGGCCGTCGGCGACGGCGTCGGCAGCGGGGTCTGCGTGGCGGTGGCGAGCGTGCCGGTCGGCGAAGGGGTCGGTGTCGGCGGCGTGCCGGTGACGGTGCTCGACGGGGTCGGGCTCGGCGGCTCGGTGGGCGACGGCGTCGCGCTGGGAGGGGGCGGCGTGTCCGTCCCCATCTTGGGTGTGTTCGTCGGGGGCGGCGTGAACTGGCCGGTCGGAATCGGCGGGATCGTCGCCGAGAGCGCGATCGTCGGCAGCGGCGTCGCGGTCGCGCTCTGCCCGGTGGGCGGCACGATGCCCGAAGCCGTCAGCTGGCCGACGAGCAGGACGGCGGCAGCCAACCAGAGGCCGACGGTGAGAACGAGCGCCCGATGATCGCGGCGCCAAAGGCCCTTCATATCGTCGCGTCTACTCGCAGGTGCGCGCGCCGAGGCGACGACGCGCATGAGGGGAGGTGCACGCTGGGTTGCACCGTCATGTCAGGCCAGTAGGCTGCGGGTGGGGACGCGCTACGCATCGCCCATTCTCCAACATCGGCCCCCGATCGGCAAGTCGCCCCTGTCGGCCGCGTGCCGGTCCGGCACCCGAGAGTCGAGTGCTACGACGTGCTAGCATTGCCCAAGGTTGCGGTCGTGCCGGTGCGGCTTGTCGGTAGCGGCGCGGCAGGCGAGCGTAACGGTCGCCCCCCCCTCGCGCGTCTGGATACGCGCTGCCGGCACGTGCGCCTCACCGTCGGCGCGCTGCGGTGGGCCGAACGCCCCACCGCTGCAGGCCCGTGACATCCGTCCGACAGTTCCCATCCGCCCGGCAGTTCCCACCCGGCCGTCCTCATCCGTCCGACAATCTTAGCGGCGTCGACTTTGGCGTTACATTAAGATTAAGAGCCCCGAGGTCTTGATGCCCAACCCATCCCGCCCTTTCCGTCCGCTGCCGCAGGAGCCGCGCCGCCCCGGTGCGATCCGGCCGAAGATGCTCCTCGGCGTGCCGCGCATGGCCCTGCCCCTCGCTGCGGGGCTCGTGGCGTGCATCGCGCTGGTCCTGATGCTGGCCGCACCCGCCGCCCGGCCGCCGGCCCTCGCGCAGGCGCCGGCGCCGACCGCCTCCCCGACGCTGCCCACGTGGTCGCCCGGCGGCACGTGGCGCGCCGTGCACAGCCCCAAGGTGAAGCCGCTCTTCCAGGCCGCGACGACGCCCCAGGGACTGAACGCCGTCCACGGCGTCGAGCGGCCGGGCGGCGGGTACTTTGCCCTGGCGGTCGGCGACAAGTGCGCGATCGCCAAGTACGAAGGTGTGGGCACCGCCTGGACGCGCGATCGAAGCTTCGAGGCCCAGTGCGACGGCACGCACGTCGTTGACCTGCGCGACGTCTTCATCCGCGCCCCGGACGACGTCTGGGTCACGGCGCGCTACACCGGCGGCGGCGGCCTCGAGCGCGACTGCGTGATCAAGACGCCGGCCGACCGCGACGACGTCGACTTCGACGAGGGCTGCGGGCTGATGGCCCACTGGAACGGCACGGCGTGGCGGGTGCAGAGCAACCTCGACATGAAGATCAACCGCCTGGCGCCGCCGATCAACGCGTTGAACATGGTCTACGACCAGGCGACGGCCAAGTGGTATGGCTGGGCCGTCGGCAACGACGCCGCGTTCGACAACCTGAAGGGCCTCATCCTGGAGTTCATCGACGGGCCGAACGGCGGCAAGTGGCAGGTGACAAGCGCCCCGAACAACAACGCTGTCGACCTGCGGGACATCTACGTCCTCAACAAGGACGAGGCGTGGGCGATCGGTGAGCACGGCGCCGAGGCATGGTTCTACCGCACGGAGGGCAGCTCGGCCGACTGGTCGCGGCGCGGCCTCTCGGGGCCGGACCACCTCTATGCGCTCGACATGGTCGATCCGTTGTACGGCTGGGACGGTGGCCAGCGCGGCCGGATGAATCACTACGACGGCAACTGCCACGACACGAACCCCGAGACGGCGTGCTGGTTCGACAACAAGGCCTACCCGGTCCGATCGGCGAGCGGGCAGCCCGTGACCGCGATGGAGATCCGCGGCATCGACCTCGTTGCCCGCGGCGTCGGCTGGCTGGTCGGCACGAAGGTCGACAGCAGCTCGATGATCGCCTACCTGTTGGACGACCACTGGACCCCGGTCGGCGTCGTCGACGATCCGGACGAGAACCTGAATGCCGTGTTCATGCGCACCGCCGACGAGGGCTGGGCCGTCGGGGCGAAGGGCGTCATCCTGGACTACCGTGCGAACGCGCCGACGCCATCCCCGTCCCCCACGCCGCGGCCGCCGAGCGCGACGCTCCCCGCGACGCCGACCTCGACCGCTTCCCCGTCGCCGACGACCGGCCCTTCCGCCACGCCCTCCGCCACCGAAGACCGACCGACCGCGTCACCGACCGTTGCCACGCAGACCCCGTCCGGCGAGCCGACGACGCCGGTGCCGAGCGGGACCGCAAGCGGGACGCCCGACGTGCCCGCGTCGGCGACGGCGACCGAGACGCGGCCGGCGTCGGCGGTCCCGACCGTGGATCCCACGTCGGCGGGTGGCGGATCGATCTATCTGCCCTACGCGCGCCGGTTCGTGACGCGGCGCTGATCGTCGCGGTGGGCGCCGGGCCGGCGGGGCGCTACGGCCGAACCGCAAACGGCAGGTGAACCGTCTGCGGCAGCGCGGCCCAGTGGATGTGGCCGAGGAGTGACTGGTAGCCGCCCACCGGCTGTTCGGGCTCGCGCCGGATCGGGAGGCGGGGGTTGCGGCTGCGGTTGCAGCCGCGCTGCGCGCCCTGATCCAGGAGCCAGATGTTGGTGTCGCGCCCGCTGCGCGCGGCGGCAAGTGCGGCGAGCGGGCACTCGAGGAGCAGGACGGCGCGGTCGCCGCGGATCTGGACGAGCACCGGCACGTCCTGGGCCGCGGCCGCCAGCTGAAACGTCGCGATGCCGTACAGGAGCGCTTCCGTCGGGTCGACGGCCGCCAGCAGGCGCCACTCGACGTCGATCAGCCGCCCGACCTGGTCCGAGCCGTCGACGCTCGGGATCGTCAAGTCGCGTACCGAGACCTCGCTCCAATTGCCGCCGTTCAAGCGGAGCACGACGCCGCGCGGCGTGCCGGGCGGCCGGGTCGCCGCGTCGTCGCGCCCGATCGCCCAGCCGGCGCGCGGGCTGACCATCTGGAGGTCGAGGACCGTTCCACGGACTGCAATCGGGTTCGGCGCCCAGCGTGCGCCGAGCCACTGGTGCAGCGCCCCGTCGTCGCCGGCCGCCCAGCCCATCTCCGTGCCGCCCGGGCCGACCGCGGCGTCGAACGGCGCGACCAAGCCCTCGCAGCCGGCGCCCAACGCGAACTTCACGCCGGCCCCGCCGCACACCGGACCGCCCGCGGCCAGCGGCGGCGCGCCGACGACGCGGCTCCACGCGGCCCCGTCGTACTGCATGAGCTCGCTGTCCCGCCGGGCCCAGAGGCGCCCGCCGCCGACATCGCGCAGCTGGCGGGGCCCGCCGCCCGCCGGCAGCTCGGCGGCGTGCCACGCCCCGTCCCGCCAGCCGAGCAGCTCCGTGGTGCCGGGCCGCGGTTCGACCCGCCATGCCCAGGCCGTGTCCGGGCCGCCCGGCTCGAGGAACCAGCGCGCGTCGGTCGCGGTCAACCGGAAAGCGGCGGGTGCCGCCCAGCCCGCACCGTTGCCCCGGAGCGGTATCGTCCCGCGGGCGGAGGCCAGCCAGTGGGCACCGGGCGCACCGGCCGGCCCGGGCAGCGCCGCGACGTCGCCGCCGAGGGCCGCGGCGCCGGTGCGCGCACCGGATCCGTCGCCGGGTGTTGGGCCGGCGAGCGGGTGGATGAGCCGCAGCGCATCGTCCTGCAGCTCGAACAGCCCGACCGCACCCTCGGCCGCCGTCGGCTGGCCGGATGCGCTCGGCAGCCACGCGGCGACGACGAGCGTGCCGTCGGCGCGGGCGGTGAGGTCGAGCCAGGCCAGCGGCGGTTCGATATCGACCTGGTGAAAGGCGGCGCTCCAGCCCAGGTCGTCGACGGCGGTGTCCGACCAGCGCGTGCCGTCGAATCGCCAGAGCGCGGCGCCGTTCGTGAAGCCGCGAAACGTCGGCAGGCCGGCGATGGCCGCGCCGGTGACGGCCGGACCTTCGAGCGTCTGCCGCACCGTGAGCGCCACGCGCACCCACTGCAGGCCATCGGGGCGGGGCGGGTTGGCGTCGCGGTCGGCGGCAGGGGGCGTGAGGCCGAAGGCCGTCCAGCGCGCGCCGTCCCAGGCCATCACGTCGCTGCCCGCCGCCGCCAGACCACGGCCGTCGGCGCCGAACGCCAGGTCCGTCAGACAGCCGCGCTGCACCGGCAACGCCACCTCCTGCCAATCGTAACCGTCATAGCGCCACGCGACCGGCCTTGGCTCGGCCACGGCCGTGCAGCCGCCGATCCAGAGGTTGCCCACGGGATCGAACGCCGCGCTGAACAGGAGCCGGCCGTCCAGCTTGGGACCGGTGACGAGCGAGGCACGCCGGCCGTCGAATCGGACGATCGCGCCGGCGTTCGTGGTGTAGTCGAAGCCGACGGCAAACACCTCGTCCGCCGCGGCGCCGACGACGGCGTACAGGTCGGCGGGCGAGACCGGACCGACGGTCTGCCACTCGCCGTTCGTCCGCCGGGCCATGCCGCCCTCGTGGCCGACCGCCCAGACGTCGGCGCCGGCGGTGCCGATGGCGTATGCAAAGTAGACGCCCTTGGTGTCGATCTCGCCGGCGGCCCACAGCGCCCCGTCCTGCCAGCGTATGACGCGCGGCCGCGACATGAAGGAGAGCCACAGCGACCGACCATCGTCGGCCGCGCTGACGACCTCGTCATCGGCGCTGATCGCCTGCAACGCATAGCTCGGCACCCAGCTGGCGATGCCGAACTGGCGCATGAGCGCTTCGAGGTTGCCGGGGCGCGGCTGGGCGAACGCCGGCCGGACGGCGGCGGCGCCGGCGAGCGCAACGAAGGTGGCGACGACGACGGCCATGGCGGTCGCGAGGACGGCGGCCGATGGAGCGAGGCGGGTTGGGCGGGCGAGGCGCATGCGTGTGAACCTCGAGGGGCGTGCGCGGCGCATCGGGAGGGCGCTTGAGAGGGCGATTGATAGGACGCTTGATAGGGCGATTGAGAGGACGCTTGAGAGGACGCTTGAGAGGACGCGCGGGAGGGGCATGATAGCTTGAACGACGAACGGACCATTGGGGTTGGGGGCGCTCCGCGGGCCAGGCGACCACACTGGGTCAGCCCGGTTGGGTTCGATGCGCATCGATGCCCTGGCGTATGATTGCCGTCCGCCACCCGCCCCTCCAAGGTGTTCGCCATGGCCCTCCAGATCTTCAACACGCTCACCGGACGCAAGGAACCCTTCACGACGATCGACCCCGGTGTCGTCAAGATGTACGTCTGCGGCGTCACCGTTTACGCCAGCGCCCACGTCGGCCACGCGATGAGCTACCTGGTGTTCGACACGATCCGCCGCTACCTCGAGCACAGCGGCTGGACCGTCCGCCACGTCCAGAACTTCACGGACGTCGACGACAAGATCATCCACCGCGCGAACGAGGAGGGGGTCTCGGCCTTCGAGATCGCCGATCGCTACGCGCGGGAGTTCACGATCGAGATCGACCGGCTCGGGCTCCTGCCGGCGCACATCTACCCGCGCGTGTCGAGCGAGATGCCGGCGATCGTCGCCATGATCGCCGAACTCATCGCGGGCGAGCACGCGTACGCCGCGGCCAACGGCGACGTCTACTTCGACGTCGGCAGCTTCCCGACGTACGGTCGCCTCTCGCGCCGCAACCTGGCTGAGGCGCGGCCCGCCGAGAGCGAGGTGCCCGGCAAGCACACGCCGCACGACTTCGCGCTCTGGAAGGCCGCCAAGCCGGGCGAGCCGGCGTGGAGTTCGCCGTGGGGACCGGGGCGGCCGGGCTGGCACATCGAGTGCTCGGCGATGGCGCGCGCGCACCTCGGGGACGCCATCGACCTGCACGGCGGCGGCGATGATCTGAAGTTCCCGCACCACGAGAACGAGATCGCCCAGAGCGAGGCGTGCTGCGGCGTGACGTTCAGCCGCTACTGGGTGCACAACGGGCTCGTGCAGGTGGGTGACGAGAAGATGTCCAAGAGTCTCGGCAACATCGTATCGATCCGGACCTTCCTGGACGCGCATGAGCCCGAGGCGCTGCGCCTCTTCGTCCAGAGCGGCCACTACCGCAACCCGACGATGCTGACGGACGACGCGATCGAGGCTGCCGAGAAAGGGTTGGCGCGACTGCGGGGCGCGCTGCGGCCGGCCCATCGCGACGGCGGCGGGGGGGTCGACGACGTCGCGGCGCTGGTCGCCGCTGCCGCCGGCACGCGCGCCGAATTCGTGGCCGCGATGGACGACGACTTCGGTACGCCCACCGCGATCGCGGCGCTGTTCGGCCTCGTCACCGCGATCAATCGGGCCCGCGAGGCCGGCGTCGGGCCGGACGCGCTCGCGGACGCGCAGCGCACGCTCGTCCAGCTCGGCGGCGTGCTCGGCTACGACCTGCATGGCGGCTACGCCCGCACGTCGGCGGGCGGCGGCGCCGAGGCCGGGGCGTTCATCGATCTGCTGATCGCGTTGCGCAACGAGGCACGCGCGGCGCGCGACTTCGCCGCCGCCGATCGCCTGCGCGACGCCCTGACGGAGCGCGGCGTCGCGCTCGAGGATTCGCCGACGGGGACGACATGGCGCCTGGAATGAACGACCGCCGGCCACCGCAACGTCGCAACGCCCGCCCGGGCGGCGCCGGAGACGGCAATCGCGCGAATCGATACGGCGCCCCGCACCGCCGCGGCGAGACGGCCGGTGACCCGGCCGACGGCGAAGCCGCGTTCGACCCGGCGTTCAGCGACGCGGACGAGGTGATCTACGGCCGCCACCCCGTCCTCGAAGCGCTTCGCGCCGGCCAGTCGCTGGCCGAGGTCGTGATCGCCGAGGGCGCGCACGGCGATGTCGTCGGCCGGATCGCCAAGGTGGCGCGGGAGCGGGGCATCCCGGTGCGGCACGTGCCGCGGCCGGCGCTGGACCGCCTCGCCGGCGGCACCGCTCACCAGGGCGTCGCCGCGCGGGCGGCGGGCGCGGCGTATGTGGACGTGGCGGAGATCCTGGCGGTGGCGATCCGACGCGGTGAGCCGCCGTTCGTTCTCGTTCTCGACCAGATCCAGGACATCCACAACCTCGGCACGCTCATCCGCACCGCGGAGGCGGCCGGCATGCATGGCCTCGTCCTGGCGGACCACTTTGCCGTCGGCGTGACGGCGGCCGTCCGCAAGGCCTCGGGCGGCGCCGTCGCCCATCTGCCCGTCGCCCGAACGGAACTGGCGCAGGCGATCGACGACCTGAAGGCGGCCGGTGTGCGCGTCATCGGGCTGGCGATGGACGGCGAGGTCGAATGGGCCGCGGCGGACCTGACGGGACCGCTGGCGATCGTCGTCGGCAGCGAGGGGCGCGGGATGCGCGCGGCGGTGGCGCGGCGGTGTGATCTGGCGGTGCGGCTGCCGATGCGGGGGCAGGTGGAGTCGCTGAACGCGGCGGTGTCGGGGGCGATCGTGGTGTACGAGGCGGTGCGGCAGCGGGGGTGAGGACCCCGGCCGGGGCACGCGCCGGACACGCGCCGGCCGCGCGCCCGCCACGGCCCTGCGACGGCCCCTCGACTCCGGCCGCACGCCCCGGTCCGATCGACCCCTTTTCCGCTTGACCCACCCGCGCAGCGTGCCGTATACTCGCCCTTCGCGACCCCCCGGCCGCAGGCTGCTGCTGCCCGAGCGCCGGTATGGCTGAACTGCCGACGTAGCTCAATTGGTAGAGCAACGCACTTGTAATGCGTAGGTTGTCGGTTCAAGTCCGACCGTCGGCTCTGCAGCGTCGGGCAAGGGTTTGCCGGGGCACAGGCTCGCCAGGGTGCGGTGCGACAACCGAACACGGTTTTTGGGGCGGATACCCAAGTGGCCAAAGGGGGCTGACTGTAAATCAGCTGGCAACGCCTTCGGAGGTTCGAATCCTTCTCCGCCCACTCGACACGCGACCGTAGATACGATCCAGGAGCAAAGGAAATGGGCAAGGCAACGTTCGTACGCAACAAGCCGCACGTGAACGTCGGGACGATCGGGCACGTGGACCACGGGAAGACGACGTTGACGGCGGCGATCACGAAGGCGCTGTCGAAGAAGGGGTAC
>JADYYS010000071.1 GCA_020853525.1 Ardenticatenales bacterium
CAAACGCTGGACCGGAGCCATCCAAGGCTGGCCCCTCGTCCTCAATCAGCTCGCCATCCGCTTCGATGACCGCCTCCCCCTCTGACCTGCGGCCGGCTGGTTACACAAGATTCCCAACGCACCCCCGGCGCGTCGTCCTCGCAGGCGAAGCCCACTTGGATCCGCGCAAAGAGCTGGGCAACACTGCTGACAACGTCGTGCCTGGCGGTCGAACGAAGGCTGGTCAGACCGTCAATCCAGGTCAGCCGTCGGCTACCCCGGTCGGAGCGATGCGTGAGTCCGTGAAGCACGTCGCACGTGTGATCATGCCGGCGGCGGGCATCATCGCCGTCGTGACGGCGGCGCCCCATGTCCGGCCGATTGCGTACCCTGTGATCACCCCGTCGTCAGGCAGCTTGCCCACATCTGCCTCGATGCCGACGACAGTTCTCCGACTGGCGACGCCAACCGAGTGCGTTTGTGAACCGAACCCAACGTCAAGCGTTCCCGTCGGGATGCCGTCGGATACTCCGACTGCTGTCGCTCCGACTGGCACGGTCGAAACGCCTACTGCCGCCAGCGGAGAGCCGTCGGTCACACCGTCGGAGCCGACGCCAACGCGGACACCGGATGGAACGGTGACGACACCCGAGGCGACACCGACCGGCACGGCGACTGCAACGCAACGCCCGTTACAGCTCACCGTGGTTCCGCGGGTGACGATCGTAGTGCCGACGGAAGCCGCCACGGCAACCGCGTGGCCGACTGAGGAGCCGGTCACACCCATCGTTCCGCCGACGTGCCCGATCCCGACGCAGGTCGCTCCGCCGAGCGCTGAGCCCACGGTAACAGCGGTCGCCACGATCGCACCTGCCGCCACGGCGCCGGCGTCCCTGGCCTACGCCTGCCCCGGACTGGAGAAGTTCGTCGACATGGTGTTCATCGAAGCCGCCCTAGCCCATCCTGATGGCGTCGGAGGATGGAACGTCCGGTGCAATCCGAACGTGCCCGACAGTCCAGTCAACGGCCGGCGACACAGCCTGACGCTGGTGAAGCCGCGCACCTCCTACCATCCGATGAGCAACCCGCTCCAATACCAGTGCGGCTGCCCGTAACCGCACGAACTTCGCGGTGAGCGACGATCCAAGTAAGGCGGGGCGCAACAACACGCGCCCCGCCTTACTTGCTTTGGATTGGCGTCCATTCCGGGCGTCATCACTGGACACGCTCAACTTCCTGGGTAGAAGATTCCGGTTTCCAGCGTGAAGACATCTGGAATTCAGGCAGGAAGCGCCAGATACAAGGCGCTGGACAACGAGTCTCTAGGCGTTGCCCTCCCCCACCATCACCACCGGATCCCCCGGATGCTCCGCATCCCACCGCGCCCGAAACGCCGCCAACTCCGCCCCGATCATCTCCCCGTTCACGATCTGCCCGCGAAACGCATCCGCCCCCACCAGCGCCTGGTGCAAACTCCGCTCCACCCGCACCGTCGGATACACCGACCCGTCCACGCGCATCTCCGCCCCGATCAACCCGATCCCCGGCAGCCGCACCTTGTTCCCCGCCTTCAGCTGCAGCAGCACCTGGCGGCCGAGCTCGCTTAGCACCATCGTCGCCAGCGGTGCCGTGACGAGCGTCCCGACGGACAGGTACTCCGCCAGCTGATCGAGCTCCACCGTGATCCCGCGGGCGATGCGTGGGCGGTAGGCGGCGATCGCTTTGATCAACGAGGCCATCTGGAACCTCCTTGGATGGCGTCGCCCTCTCGCTTGCGCCGCATCGACGAATCGACGGGAGCGATGGGAGCGATGTTCGCAACGGGCGCAACGGGAGCGACGGGAGCGACGAGAGCGATGTTCGCAACGGGCGCGATGGACGCAACGGGCACTACGGACGTGGCGACCAGCATAGGGTCAATTCGCACGCCCGGAACGCCGCGAAACCGCCGCGCCGCCGCCGTGTACCCGACGCAGTAGGCGCGAAACCGTCGCAATCAGGCGCCCCCCCACCCCACCCCACCCTACCGATGCTGATCCACCAGCACCGGATTCCCATCCGGATCCACCACCACGAAGCTCCCCGGCCCCGTCGTGCTCTCATCCGCCTCCGTCATGAACGTCACGCCCTGCGCCCTCAGCCGGCGTTGCAGCTCGCGGACGTCGGTGAACTCCGCCGTGGGCTGGGCGTTCTGGTCCCAGCCGGGGTTGAACGTCAGCATGTTCTTCTCGAACATCCCTTGGAACAGCCCGATGATGTGGTCACCGTTCTTCAGGATCAGCCAGCCTTGCGCCGCGTCGCCTCCCATGGTGGTGAAGCCCAGCTTGTCGTAGAAGGCCTGTGACGCCGCCAGGTCCTTCACCGTCAGGCTGATCGAAAACGCGCCGAGATCCATCGGGTTTTCCATTCCGTGCTCCTTTATGTCGTTCTCACGTCGTTTCATGTCGTTGGGTTGACCGGATTGCGAATGGCGACCCTTCTCAGTGCCCTCCATCCTTTCCCCGCAACGCGATCCCGAACTCCTCCAACACCCTCCCCACCGCCTCCACATCCCCCTCGTCCACCTCCACCACCGGCCCCCGCGGCTTGAACCGCCTGGCCAGCGCCGCCCCTCGCGGATCCGCCATCAAATCCCCCAGCGACGCCTCGTTCGGCAGCTCGATCAACACCGGTCGATGGACTTTCGCCGACCCGTAGTGCCCGCACCACGCCTTGAGCCGCCGGTCCAGCCACTCCGGCGGCCCGCCCGCGCACAGCGTCGACCACTGCTCCAGCTGGGCCGGCGCGTCCAGGCCAAGCTCGCGCTTCGCACGCACCGCTGCGGCCGCCGTCACGCGCCACGTATTCAATACGGGCTCCCATTCGGCCAGCCGCTGCAGTTGGCCGAGCAGGTAGAGGCTGATCACCTTGTGGACCGGCTGGACGGCGCCGTCGTCGGCGATCTGCACGCTGCCCGCGGCCGACGGATCGTGCCGCGTCGCCGGGGCGAGCCCGAGGCGCGTGAACGTGGCGTCCAGGCGTGCCGGGTCGACGACGCGCGCGAGCGTCGGGTGGTCGGCGACGACCGCGAAGCCGGAACGGCCGCCCCCAGCCGCCGCCCCCAACCGCTCCATCAGCGCCCCATCCGCCGCCTGCACCAGCACCGCCCGCCGGTGGACGACGATCGTCTCGTGCAGCTGCTGCCACTCGTCGATGCTGCGCGCCACGTTCTGCGGCACGTCCGCGCCGGACAGCTCGGCCAGCGCCGCCACGATCTGCCCCCCCGACAGGCCGTCCTGCTGCCCGCGGTAGACGCTCGCACGCGTGAGCGCGTACTCCAGCACGCGGTCCGTGCCCACCCGGTCGGCGAAGCGTTCGAGACGCATGAGGTTCGCCACCGGCACCGGGCCGATCGCCATGATGTGGAAGTTGGGCTGCACGACGATCCGGGCGCCGTGCTCGGCGTCGGCGGCAGTGCCCGATGCGGCGGATCCGCGTGCCGCAGCCGCGCCCCGCTTCTTCGACATCGGATCGAGCACGTGCCGCCCAAGCTCGTTCAGGCGGAACGCGACGACCGCCGCCCCCTCCCCCTCCTCCAAGCCCACATCGCACAGCCCCAGCCAATGGAGCGACCGGACGACCGAGCGGATCAACTCCGTCTCGACACGCTCCCAGCCCTGGCTGTCGTTGCCGACGGGATCGAAGTCCCAGCCGTGCGGGTTGCCCCAGCGGCTGTAGCGGCTGTTGTAGTTGCGCGGGTTGCCGTACGAGCTGTAGGAGGAGTAGTAGCCACCGTAGGAACCGGAACCGCGCTGCGGCTCCTTTGTCAGGAGGAACTCGCGCCCCGTCCGCCGGATCGCCGTCGCCGCCGCGCCGATCCCGACCCACTCGCCCGCTTGCCCGATCTCCCCGACGCGGCCGGCCACGAAGGCGCGGGCAGCCAGGAGCGCCTTGGGCGCGCTGCTGCGGTCACCGGCGTGCGCGGTCGACCACTTGACCTTGTTCAGCTGTGCCAACTCGTGCCAGCCGCTCATCCCCTGCCACGCGCCGAACCAGCCGGCCGCGCGCGCATCCAGGGGCAGCGACCAGAACCGGCTGCCCTTCTGCTCGTCCACCCGGCAGTTGCCGAAATCCGGCCAGGCCACGAGCGACAGCGCCTCCAGCAGGACGCGCTGGAAGTGCAAGAACGGCAGATCGTCCTCGCGGCCGACCGCGGCCATGTCCGGTTTGGGGACCATCTGCGCGGCCAGGGCGGTCAAGTCCCGCTTGCTCAGCAAGCCGGAGTTGAGCAGCCGGGGCTTGTGCCGCCACAGATAGCTCCACGTCAGATAGAGCTGTCGGCCGAACGCCATCGCATCACCCGGCACCTCGCGGTCGAACGTCGGCGGACGGGCAGGCGGCAACGGCGGGGGCGGCGGCAGGTGTCCGATCACCTCCTGCGGGATCACGTACCGCACCGACGCGCCGAGGTCGGTCACCGAGGCGTTCGTGCCAAGCGGCCCGCTGCCGAGAACCAGCCCGCGGACTTCGAGGCGGGCGACGACGTCCGGAAAGGCGTTGCCCTTCCGCCCCGGATTGCCGGTCGGCACCTCCCAGTCGTACCGGGCAGCCTTGGCGTCGCGCTCCACGATGCCGTCGTCCTGGAGCGGCGCGCACCATTCGCCGGCATCCGCCGTGCCGCCCATGTGCTGGAGCAGCGTCAGCGCCGCGCGCGATGCCCCGTCCAGCTGCCCGAGGCTTCGTTGCACGTGGTCCGGCTTCGCCATCTCCGTCGCCAGGCGGCGCACCATCTCCAGCTTGGGAACCCCGTTCTTGAACCAGCCGTTCGTCGTGCCCATGACGACGAGCGCGGTGGCCTTGTAGCCCTCCAGCAGTTCGGCGAGCTTCATCGTCCGCGCGCTCATTCGGCCGCGCCGACCTCGACGCGCGGCGTGTGGCCCGCACGCCGCAGCTCATCCAGCAGCCCGTCGACGGACGCCTCCGCCACGACGAACGTCCGCGGCCCGGCCTCGCAGACCACCCACTCGCCCAGCTTCGTCGTCGCCCGGAGCAGCCGCGCCGTCGCTTCGTCCGCCACCTCGATGAGCGCGAGGCCGGTGTAGCGGTTCACGGTCCCCCACGCGGCCCACCACGTCGCGATCGCCGTCGCGACGGGCGCCGGCAGCGGCACGCCGGCCGCGGTGAGCGTGCGCACCACGTCGGCAGGCTTGGCGCCCTTCTCGAAGGCGGACTGCAGGGTGTCGGGACCGAGTCGAAACACGACGGCGGTGGGCGGCGCGCCGGCATTCGACGCCCTGGCCGCACCCGCGTCCGCTGCCGGACCGACGTACGCGCCCAGCGGCCGCACCGCCTGAAAGGCCGCGTCCGCGTTCCATCGGACGTCGACGGTGACGGTCGCCGTCACCGCATCCGCCGTCGCCGCATCGACGATCGCTTCATCCGCCGTCGCCCCATCCGGCGATGGCGATGCCGCCGATCCACTGCCCCACCGAACGAACGGCTGCGCCGTCAACGCCGACTCGTCGCCCGTGACGATCGCCAGCCCGAGCGGCGACAGGCGCACCGCCCACGCCCCGCCGGCCGGCGCGACGGCGGTCTCGACGAGGCCGAGCCAGCGCAGCGGGCCGCGGTGGAGAAAGGCGAACAGGGCCTCGGCCGCGCGCCGGCCGTCGTCGCCCTTGATGTCCAGCGGCTTGCCGGTGCTGTCCGCCATGCACCAGCCGTCGTCCTCGAGCGAGGGCAGGAACACCTCGGGCCACGCCGCGGTCACGAGTCGGGCGAGTGCCGGGCCATCCGCCCAGGCTTCGTCGGCGCGCCCGCGCGGGCGGGGCAGGCGATGCAGGCCGCACAGCGTGTCCACGCGCAGGTTCGTGCAGCATGCGTGGTACTCCTGCATCGCGTTGCGCCAGTAGTCGGCCGATCGCCGGTGCTGCAGCCGGGTGTCGGCGCGGACGAGGCACGAGACCTCGTCCCAGGTGGGGTAGCGCAGCTGCAGCCAGACGACCAACGTCGTGAGCACGCGTTCCTGCGGCGATACGGCCAGCCACCGGTCGAGGACGTCCGGGTCGATCGCTGCACCCGTCTTGCGCTCGACGTCGATCAACCCCAGACCCGCGAGCTGCGCCGCGATGAACGCGCTGCGCCGTTCGTCCGGATCGCCGACGGCGCGGGTGATCGCGTCGCGCGCGGCGACGGCGAGCGGCGAAACCGCCGGCGGGATCCGCATCGAACGCGGCGCCCCGCGGGTTTGCGCCGCGGCCTCGCCGCGGAGGGTGGGCCAGTGGCCGTGCCAATCCACGGGCTGGTCGCCGAACGGCTTGTTCGTCGGGACCGTGCCAAGGCGCCCGAGCGCAAGCGTGCCGGCAAGGATGTCCGCCACGCCGTCACCGACGGGTTCACGGCGCCACGACGGCGGCACCTTGAGCGCGGGCGTCCACGCCGGCGGCGGCAGCGCGACCGAGAGCGGCCACGGGACGCGCAGCGAAGGCGGGGACGTCGTGCCGTCGCCCAGGACCAAGCCGCGCTCGATCGCCGTGTCGAGCGCGCGGCTGCCGACGTGCAGCGGCGGCTTGACCCGCGCCGTCGCCGGCAGCACGGACTGCAGGCGATCGAACGCCGCGGCCAGCGATGACCGCGTGTCGATGCCGAGCCAGGCCAGCGCGCTCAGGAGCGCCTGCTCGTCGGCGCTCAGCGCGGCCGCCGCCGCTGCCGCGCCGGCACGGTCCGCGTAGTGCCGCTCGATCTGCAGGACGATGTCGTCGCGCTTGAGCCCCGCAAGGGGCCAGCCGAAGCCGCGCGCGATGGCCCGCAGCTGCGGCATCGTCAGCGCCGCGATACCGGTGGCGATGACCTGGCGGTCTTCGAAGATGTGCGCGCGCAGAGCCGTCGCGGGGAGCGAGGTGTTGGGGATCACGTCGGCTCCTCGATGGTCGCGCTCACGCAAGACGCCCCTTCGCCGGCCGCTCCGGCTCGAACGCCGCCACCTCGTGCCCGTACAGAATCCGATACCGATACCCCTGCTCCGTCAGGAACATCTGCCGGTTGGCCGCGAACTCCTGGTCGCGCGTATCGCGGCTGACCAGGGTGTAGAAGTGCGCCTGGCCGCCGTCACGCTTCGGCCGCAGGATGCGCCCGAGACGCTGCGCCTCCTCCTGGCGGCTGCCGAACGTCCCGCTCACCTGGATGGCCACGTTGGCATCCGGCAGGTCGATCGCGAAGTTGGCGACCTTGGAGACGACGAGGCGCCGCGCCGTGCCCTCGCGCAGCTCGCGGTAGCGCTTCTCGCGCTCGGCCGTCGAGGTCTTGCCGGTGACGAGCGGGATGTCGTAGCGCTGGGCGATCGTCTCGAGCTGCTCGAGATACTGGCCGATGATGAGCACGGTGTCGTCTTCGTGCTTGGCCAGCAAGTCGCCGACGAGGTCGACCTTCGTCGGGTTTTGGGCGGCGACGGCGTACTTGAGGCGCTCCTCGGCCACCGCGTACGCCATCCGCTGCGCCTCGGGCAGGTCGATGCGGACCTCCGTGCAGTCGGCGGTGGCGATCCAGCCCTGGCGCTCGAGATCCTTCCACGGCACGTCGTACTTCTTGGGGCCGATCAGCGCGAAGACGTCGTCCGCGCGGCCGTCCTCGCGCACGAGGGTGGCGGTGAGGCCGAGGCGGCGGCGGGCCTGGATGTCCGCGGTCGCGCGGAAGACGGGCGCGGGCAGGAGATGGACCTCGTCGTAGATGATCAGGCCCCATTCGCGCTCGTTGAAGATGTTCAGGTGCGGGTAGGCGCCGCTGCTCCGATGGTACGTGAGCGTCTGATAGGTCGTGATCGTGATGGACCGGATGGACTTCACCTCGCCGCTGTACTCGCCGACGGACTCGCGCGGGACATCCGTCTTGTCGACGATCTCCTCGATCCACTGCCGCGCCGCCACGGTGCTCGGCGAGATGATCAGCGTCTGCGCGTTCACGGCGGCCATGATCCCGAGCCCGACGACCGTCTTGCCCGCCCCGCACGGCAGGACGATCACGCCGCTGCCGCCGTGCGCCGCGCCGTCCGCGTAGAAGATGTCCGCCGCATCGCTCTGGTATTCCCGCAGCGTGAACGGCAGCGCCGTCGCGATCGACGTGTCCCGCAGCGCGATCTCGAACCGCTCGCCCTGCACATAGCCGGCCAGGTCCTCGGGCGGGTAGCCGATCTTGAGCAGCGCCTGCTTCACCGGCCCGCGCATCGCCGGCTCGATCCTGACGCGGAAGCGCTCGGGGCGCGCCGCGACGAGGGCGCGGATCGCCTTGTGGTTGCAGATCTCGGCGATCAGCGCCTCGTCGTTGGCCACGACGAACAGATCGGCGCCGTCCTTGACCAGCTTCAGGCGCCCGTAGCGCGACATCTGGTCGAGGATGTCGCGCCGGACGTTCTCTGGCAGATCGTACTTCCCGTACTCGGCCAGCGTCGCCACGACACCCTGCGCCTGCATGCCGCTGGCCGCGGCATTCCACAGGGACAACGGCGTGATCCGATAGGTATGGATGTGCTCGGGCGACTTCTCAAGCTCGGCGAACCGCGCCAAGCGGTCGCGCACCTCGTCGTAGCGCGGGCTGTCCACCTCGACGAGGACGCTGCGGTCGGATTGGACGATGAGCGGGTTGCCGGGGGTGAACATGCGGGCAATGGTATGCGGATTGGGGGTGGGGGGCGACCGCCACCGTCTCACTTGTTCCCGGCATTCAGCCGCTTCGTCAATCCACCGGCAGCTGAAGCTGGCCGGCTGCAGGCGTCCCTGGCGGGCCGCCATGGTGCCCGCCTTCGCGGGCACCCAGAAGTCCGAAGCGCCCGCGAAGGCGGGCGCAATGGCCGAAGGCCACCAG
>JADYYS010000072.1 GCA_020853525.1 Ardenticatenales bacterium
AAGCTGGCCGGCTGGTGGCCTTCGGCCATTGCGCCCGCCTTCGCGGGCGCTTCGGACTTCTGGGTGCCCGCGCAGGCGGGCACCATGGCGGCCCGCCAGGGACGCCTGCAGCCGGCCAGCTTCAGCTGCCGGTGGATTGCGACTCGCCGTCATCCGCAGATCGTCGCGTGACGGGCTACTCGTACCCCGCCACTGCAACATCTCCGGGTTCCGCAACTCCGGCGACCACGCAGAGCGTGTCCGGTCGCGGGGGACGCGTCGCTCCGAGGCCAGGGACCGTCCGTCGCCGCGACGCGAGCCCTCAACGCCAGACGAGCGTCGCCACCACCGGCCGATGGTCGGAGCCGAGGCGCGGCCCGACCGCGTACGCCACGGCCGCCAGCGACGGATCGATCAGACAGACGTCGATCGGGATGCCGAACCACGACGGCAGGACCGCGGGCCACGTGCCGACGTACCCGTGGCCCTGCGCGGCGTCGTGCAGCGGCACGGCGCGGCTGACGGCGCGGCGGGCGGTCGACCACGGCGCGGCGTTGATGTCGCCGCACAGGATGCCGGGCCGCCCGTCCGCCGCCAGCCGCGCCCCGGCGGCCCGAAGGGCACGATCGCGCTCGATCGTCATCCGCGCACCCTTCGGCGGCGGCGGGTGGACGCCGATGAGCGTCGCCTGCCGACCGGCCCACGCGACCGTGGCCGTGACGCTCGGGCGCTGCTTCGGGTCGTCGGCCAGCAGGACTTCGGCGCGCCCGTCTGAAACCGCGATGCCGCGGGCGGCCGCGTCACGCCGGACGTAGATCCCGACGCCGTAGAAGTCGTCCCGCGGCGCTGTGGCCACCGGGGCGAAGGACCAGACGGTCGGATCCGCCAGGAGCGCGGCCAGCGGCGGGCGAAGCTCGATGACGACGGCGATGTCGGCGCCGCACGCGTCGAGGTAGGGGGCGATGCGGTGGGGCGTCGGGTTGACGCCCCAGACGTTGAAGGTGGCGATGCGCAGGACGTCGGCATCGGCGTCGCCATCGCTGACCGCATCACCAGCGCCATGTGCAGCCGGATCGCCATCTGCACCCGCATCCGCATCGGCCGGCGGCTGGGACGTGGTGCGCACGGCGGTGGGCGGCAGCCAGCAGCGCGCGACGCTCGCCGCGCTGACGAGCCACGGGACGCCGAGCGCGACGGCCAGGTACGGGCGGCGGCGGGCCAGCGCCAGGGCGAGGCCGGGCGTGAGGACCAGGAGGCCGTGCAGCCGGAAGTGGGCGGCGAGGTCGAGCCCCGGCCACCACCGGCCGCCGAGCCCGGCGACGGTCGCCAGGCCGGCAGCAGCGGCGGTCGCGGTCGTCAGCGCCGCGGCGCGGTCCGATGGGGTCGGCGGCGACCGCCGGGGGCGTGCGGTCGCCGTCGCTTCGGGATGGGGCGAGCGCATCGTCGCGGGCTCCGTCCGTGTGGTGGCGTCTCGACCGGCTCGCGAGCCGGTCGGCGCCGTCGACAGCGGGAAGGACGGGCCAAGGATACAGTGAGGGATACCGCTGCGGACGAGCCGTCGTCCGCGCACGCGAGTTCGCGCGTCGCCCGCCCGTGCCGGGTCACTCGTCCTCGAGCGGTGCGGACAGGTCGCCGTGCAGCGGGTCGAAGTCGTCGGCCGCGGCGGCAGGCTGCGTCTCGTCCGACGACCAGGCGGGTGCCGGCGGTGCGGACGGCGGCGGGGCGATCGGCCGGATCGCGGCGGCGGGACCGCCGGCCTTCATCAGGTGATCGCGTCCGCCGGTGACGAGCCAGTAGAGGAGGAACGCCAGGCCGAGGAAGAGGAGCGTCAAGCCGGGGATGAGCGACGGGAACGCGCGGATGTTATCGATGGCGACCGGTGCGAGGCCGCACGAGAGGGCCAGGCCGAGCGCGACGAGGATGAGCGCCCAGCGCAGCGTGCGGTTCGTGCCGTTCGGCGCGTCGGCCGGGGCGAAGCCGCGGTCTGCCAGGGCGATCATTTCCCGGAAGCGCATCCAGCGCAGCCAGCCGAGAAAGGCGAAGACCAGACCGAAGAAGAGGACCGTGAACGTGGCCGGGATCGCGAACTCGAATACGTCGTACATGGGGATTCGCTCCTTTGGGTTGCGTGTTGGGAACCGGGCAGTGGATGGACCGGCGTGGCGGATCGGTTGGGCGGTGTGAGACGACGCTCGGCCGTCGTCCGCGCACGGGTTGCGATCAGCGCGCCGCCCCGGCGACGGTGAGGCGGGCGTCGCCGCTGTCCGTCGACAGCGTCACGCGGGGTCCGCCGGCGCCCACCTGCCCGGTCACGGGCTTGCCGAACTCCGGAACCTCGCCGGTCCCGGACACGAACGGCCCCGAAACCGACCCGAAGCGCGTGACGAGCGACGCATCGGCCCCGGCGCCCGCCGGCAGCATGACGCCGACGTCGCCGAACTTGGTCGTTGCGGTGACGGGACCGAGCAGGCGGTCCAACTCGACATCCACGTCGCCGCTGTCCGAGCTGGCCGTGATCGGGTTCCCAAACGCGTTGGACAGTCGGACATCGCCGAAGTTCGTACGGGCGGTCAGGCCGCCCGCGCCGCCGGCATCGACGCGCGCAAACACGATGTCGCCGGAGGACGACTCGGCGCGGACCGAAGCGGCGCGGACAGCGCTCAGACGAACGTCGCCGAACTCCGTGCGCAGGAACACGGCGTTCGCGCCGGCACGCACATCCTCGGCCCTGATGTCGCCGGAGGACGTCGATGCCTGCACAGCGCCCGACAGCGCCTCCAGATCCAGGTCACCGAACGCCGTGGCGACCTTCACGGATCCTTGTACGCCCGCTACGGCGATGCCCGCGGCGCGCGTCTCCACCGAGAGGGTCGTCGAAACGGCGACCGGTATCTGGACGAACACGTCCAAGGTTCGGCCGTCGAAGCGCCGCGGTCGCGGGTCGGGATCGCCGTGCCAGATGACGGACAAGACGCCGCCGCCGTACTGGATCTCGGGCTGGATCGATTCCAGCGCCGCTCGCGCGGCTGCGTCCGATCCGGCGCTGCCGGTCGGCGTCACGACGACCGTCGCCGTGGCGCCGCCGCCGACGACCCGGACGCTGCCCTCGTCGATCGAAATGTTGACGGTCAGCGGACCTCGGACGTCGAACGACCGATCGAAGGGCTTGCTGATGCTGGAGTTGTAGCGGCCGCCGAACGGTCCGCTCGACATGCCGTCGAACCAGCCGTCCCTCGACGCCATCGCTCCCGCGATGCCGAGCGCGACCATCGTCGCGAGCAGGGCGAGGATGACGACGATGATTCCGATCGTGCGCAAGCGCATGGCTGCTCCTCCCTGGGGTGCCGCGACGATCCGGCGCCGCGGTCACTTGCTTGGACCGGCGCGGCGTGGGAAAGTTTCAGGGCGCGGCGGGCTGAAACCTTCGTGCGTGATCGACCGTCCAACCGGTGAGCCGTTCTGCTCACCCTCGTGCGTGTCGTCATATGTGTCGTCGTGTCGGCTCTCGTGTCGACCATCCTCTTGACTATCCTGTTGGCCGTCCCCGCCGGCTGTCGGGTTCGGGCGCACTGCGGCCCGCGTCCCGGCAGCCGTAACACGTGCCGCAATCTGCCCGATCCGACGCCCCGTCCCAAACGGACCGCCGAATGCCATCCGCCGTCCTCTCGCAACAGTCCGCCCGGCCGCACGGCGCCCCGCGCGTCGGCGCAGCGCCGTGCACCGACGACGGGCACGCCGTCGCGCGCGCCGCGGCCGGCGATGAGGACGCGTTCGAGGCGCTCGTGCGGACCCATGGACGTTATGTCTACAATCTGGCCTACCATACCCTCCTGGACGCACGCGAGGCCGAGGACGCGGCGCAGGAAGCATTCGTGCGCGCCTGGCGGGCCATCGGCGGCTTTCGGGCCGAGGCCGGCGTGCGGACGTGGCTCTATCGGATCACGATCAACGTCTGCTTCGATCGGCTGCCTCGGCTGCGCCGCGACCTCGCCGGTCTCGACGTGGACGGCGACACGTCGATGGCCGGACTGGAGGATGAAGGCGACGCGCTGGACGAGGCGGTCGGGCGGGCGCAGCTGGCGGCGGCGGTGCGGGCGGCGGTGGCCGAGCTGCCGGGCGGCTACCGGCTCCTGCTCACGCTGCGGCACTTCGACGACCTGTCGTACGACGAGATCGCGCACGTCACCGGCCTGCCGATCGGGTCGGTCAAGACGGGCATTCACCGCGCCCGCGGGCAGCTCAGGACGCGGCTTGCCGGCGTGGCGGCTGGCTGAGCAGCGGACGGAGCGGAGGGCTGAGCGGCGGCTCGACGGAGACGCGGAAAGGCATTCGGCGATGACGAGGATTGAGAGGGCCGGCATGGATGAACTGCCCGACCCGCAGGCGGGCACGGCGGACGCATTGCGCACCCCGGCGCCGGCGCTGCGCGGCGCCGAACTGGACCGCGCCCTCGCGCACTGGGTGCCCGCCCCGCTGCCTCCCGGCTTCGTCGCTTCGACGATGTCCCGGGTGCGCGCTCAGCCCCGGTTCCGGCTCTCGCCCGCGGACGCGGTCGTCGCGCTCGCCGCAGCGCTCGTCGGTTCCGGCGCGATCGCATGGACCACGTCGTTGGGGCGATTACCCGAGGCTCCGGCATGGCGCTCGGCCATGCTCGCCGCGGCGCGGGTGTGGTTGGCGGTGCGGCCGGCGGACCCGCGTTTGACCGTCACCGTCGTCGCCGCGGTCGGGCTGACGGTGGCGGCCGTGGCGATGGCGTCGTGGATCGGGCGGACGCCGCGCGGCTGGTCCGTGCAGGGGCGTTAGCACCCGCCGTCGGACACGCTCGGACTGCCGCCGGCGTGCGGAGCCCGCCGAATCTGCCGTGGTGGCGGACGCGGCCTCAGCCCGCCGGCACGACGTCGTGCTCCTCGGCAAACGCGCGGGCACGCTCGCTCTCCAGGTGCGGATGGGACAGCCGTCCGGCGCCCTTCCGGCGCAGCTCCTGACGCTCGCGCGGCACGCGGTAGACATCGCTGGCCAAACCGACCGACTCCATGGCGCGGATGATGTAGCCCGATGCGTCGATCTGCCACCAGCGCAGGCCGTGGAAGGCCGAGCGCGGGAAGGCGTGGTGGTTGTTGTGCCAGCCTTCGCCGAAGGCCAGCAGGCCGACGATGAGGTTGTTGCGGCTGACGTCCTTCGTCTCGAACATCCGCCCGCCGAACACGTGGCAGACGGAGTTCACGCTCCACGTGATGTGGTGGGTGACGAAGATCCGTACGAAGCCGCCCCACACCAGCGCCATCCACGCCCCCGACCACGACCAGGCGGCCGCCGCCGAGGCGCCTCCGGTGGGGCCGCCGAACAGGCCGCCGATCGCAAACGGCACGACGAGCCCGACGCCCACCCAGACGATGAACGTGCGCTCGAACCACCCGACGAGCGGGTCGCCGACGAGCTGCGGCACATAGCGTTCCGGGTGACCGCCGAAGCCGTTCCACATCCAGCCGAAGTGGGCATGCCAGAAGCCGGCCAGCGGGCTGTGCGGGTCGCCCTCCTGGTCGGAGTGGACGTGGTGCTCGGCGTGGATCGCCGCCCAGTTCAGCGCGCCGCCCTCGACCGCCATCGAGCCGAGCGCCAGCCAGAAGGCGCGCACCCAGCGCGGCGCCTCGAAGCTGCGATGCGTCAGCATGCGATGGAAGCCGACCGTGATCCCGAGCCCGGTGACGATCCAGCCGCCGACGAGCAGGCCGACGTCCAGCGGTGTGACCCACGCCATCCAGAGCGCCCAGACGGCGTAGGCCGTGGCGGCCATCGGGCCGAGAACGAAGATGAGCAGCAGAACCCTGCGCGTCGTCTCGGCGCGCGTGGAAGCGTCTTGCATGGCGAGTGTCGGCCCCTGCGGAGGTCAGCGGCAGCCGTTGCGCCGGGAGTGCTTCCGGCCGCGCGGTGCCGCGAGGCGATTCGATCGGCATGGCGCGATCGCGCGCGCCCGTCGACGTTACAACACGGCCGGCGCCGAGAAGTTGCGCACGCTCTCGGACGTCGGCGCCCGTCGAGGCGCTTCGCCGATCCGTCGCGCGCGGTGGTCGTCGATGGGGCGACGGCGTCGCTCTCCCCCGGCGAGGCTCAAGCCCGCCGACCCCGGCTCAGTCGGTGCAGGCACACCGCCGCCGCCACCGCCACGTTCAGCGAGTCGACATCGGCCCGCATCGGCACCCGCACCGCCGTGTCGCACAGCGCCAGCGCCGCGCCGCTCAGCCCGTCGCGCTCCGTGCCGACGACGATCGCGACGCGCTCCGGGCGCGGGGCCTCATCCAGCGCGATGCTGCCGGCGCCCGTCGCGGCGGCGACCAGCGTGCAGCCCCAGCGCTCGCGCAGCGCCGCCAGGTCGGCCGGCCAATGCGTTGCGCGCGCCCACGGCACGTCGAGCGCATGGCCGATCGACATCCGCAGGCAGCGGCGGTAGAGCGGATCGTGGCAGCGAGGGCTCAGGAGCACGGCGTCGACGGCGAACGCGGCGGCGTCGCGGAAGAGCATGCCGAGGTTGTCGTGGTGGGTGATGTCCTCGCAGACGAGGACGGTGAGCGGCGCCGACCGCGTTCCGACCGCGGCATCGTGCCCCGACAGGACGGCATCCAGCGTGTGCGCGGCGTCCGGCGGCCGGTGCCCGACCGCCAGCACCCCGCGGTGGATGTCGAAGCCGACGACGGCGCGCAGCACGGCCTCCGGCGCCACGTAGAGCGGCACGTCGTCGGGCACGAGCGGGGCGACGCGCTCGAGGCGGCTGGGCAGCACGAGGACCGACTTCGTGCGTCCCGGGCGCGCCAGCATCCGCTCGACGATGAGGAGGTGCTCGCCGATGAACAGGCCCGGCCGACCGTCGCGGCCGAGCAGGTCGCGGTCGCGCACGGCGCGAAAGTCCTCGAGGCGCGGGTCTTCGATCCGGTCGACGTGGATGGGATTCGGCACGGAAGGACACCCCGTTTGCGGGCGGCGGCGGTTCATCGGAGGGTTGACCGCGGGCGCGGCGACGTCCTAGGATAGCCCGCTTGCGCGGCGCCGGCGGTGCGGCGCAGCGCCCATCCCCATCCACCAATCCCCTATTCCGACAAGAAAGTGAGACCAGATGAACCGCATGACAACCGCGGCGCTCCTGTGCGCCGCCCTGCTTCCGCTGTCGGCCGTCGCCTGCGGTCAGACGACCTCGACGGACGGCGCGGATCCGAACGCCGCCGCTCCGACCACGGCCGTCGACACGGCGGCCGACCAGGCGGGCGCCGGCGCCCCGCCGGTCGACGCCGGCGCGGCCCAGGACGCCCCGGCCGCCATGCCGGCGAGCCAGCTCTGCGCGTCCGATCCGACGCTGCCGGACGTCTCGGGCGACGGGTTCACCGAACTCGAAGGCGGTCTCAAGTACAAGGACACCGTCGTCGGCACCGGCGCCGAGGTGAAGCCCGGCATGGCCAGCGCCATCCACTATGCCGGCTTCCTCGAGGACGGCACGCGCTTCGACACGTCGTGCACGCGCGGCGCCCCGTATCCGACCGACCTGACAGGCGGCGTGATCGACGGCTGGCTGCAGGGCATCCCCGGGATGAAGGTCGGCGGCCGGCGGATCCTCGTGATTCCGAGCGAACTCGGCTACGGCGCCACCGGCAACGGTCCGGCGATCCCGCCGAACGCAACGCTGATCTTCGAGGTCGAGGCCGCGGTCAGCCAGTAGTGGATGCGGACACGCGCGCGGCCGCGGTCGACGCCGTCGCAGCCCGCTGCGGCGAGGCGGCGCGGGCCGCCGCGACGGCGGGCGTGGCACGCATCGCGGCGCGCTGGCGAGCGGACGACGGCGACGCGGCCGCGTTCGTGGCGTTCTGTGCTTCACATTATGTCGAAGAGGCGGGCGATCGGGCCCGCCTCCTCGACCGCCTCGAGGCGGCGCTCGCCCTCGTGGACGGCCACCTGTACGAGATCCGCCGCGGCCTCCGCCGCTGGGCCGACCTGGAAGTTCCGCCCGCGCCTGCGTTCGACGACGTCACCGCCCTGTTCGACCCGGCGCCCGACCTCGCCGAGCAGTGGTTCCGCCAAGGGATCGCGTTCGTGGCCCTGCTGAACTTCGAGCCGCCGACGCTGGCGACGATGCTGGCCGAAGGTCCGGACTGGGCGGTCGAACGCTGGGCCGCGGCGCGCGTCGCCAAGCGCTTCGGCCCGCGCGTGCCCGAGGCGCTGTCGCAGGAAGGCCGGGCAATCCGCCATGCCGCCGACACGTTCGTCAACGGCCACCACATCCGCGTCGACAACCTGGTCGACGCCGCAGGAGAACCCTGGTTCGAGCCCGGCCGGAAGCTCGTCGCGCATTGGCTGATCCGGGAGGCGATCCGCGACGGCTACCGCGCGGCCGACCCGGGCGTCGGGCTGCGCCGCCAGCGGGCGCTGGCCTGGGTCATGCGCCGCCATGCGGACGGCACCGTGCCGCGCTCGCAGCTGTCGGACGGCGAGGATCCGCCGTGGGACGCCGCCGCGAACGCACTGGACGGCGTGCCGGTCGACGCGTCCGCGCACGTCGGCCCGGAGCGGTTCCGGCACTGGCGAGCCCAGTTCGACTTCGCCCGGCGCCTGGACGTCCACCACCCGGACCACCCGACGGCGATGGCCCGCGCCTGCGACCGCGATCGCGAGATTCCGGAGGCCGAGGTCGAGCGAATCCTCGTCCAGCTGCTCGACGCTCCGGAGCGTGCCGCGATGAACGACTGGCTTCGGCGGCGGCTCGGCCGGCCGCTCGAGCCGTTCGACATCTACTTCGATGCCGCGCTGCCGAGCGAGGACGCGGACGCCCTCGACGCGCGCGTGGCGGCCGTCTACCCGGACGCCGCCGCTCTGGAGGCCGACCTACCGTCCCTCCTCGGCCGCCTCGGCTTCGCGCCGGACGACGCGGCCTTTCTCGGGACGCGCGTGCGCGTCGAGCTGGCGCGCGGTGCGGGGCACGCGGTGCAGCCCGGACAGCCGGAGTACCCGGCGTGGCTGCGCACGAACGGCCGCAACGGCCGCTTGGCGTGGGCCGGCTTCGACATCGCCATGCACGAGCTCGGCCACAACATCGAGCAGCTCGTCAGCTGCCACCGCGTGCCGCGACCGGCGCTGCGCGGTGTGCCGAACACGGCGTGCAGCGAGGCGTTCGCGTTCCTGTTCCAGGCCGAGGCCCGCCGCGCCCTCGGTCTCGCCTCAGGCATCGACCCGGCCGTCGGGCAAGCCGCGGCGACGCTCGAGTCGGCGCTGTCCGCCATCCAGATCGCCGGGCCGGGCCTGCTCGAGCTGCGCGCCTGGCGCTGGCTGTACGCCCACCCCGAGGCCGGCGATGCCGAGCTGCGGGACGCCGTCCTCGGTCTGGCGGACGAGATCTGGTCGCGCCACTTCGAGCCGGACTTCGGTCCCGACCCGTACGCGCTCATGGCCGCCTACCAGCACATGATCGCCTATCCGCTGTATCTGCCGAACTACGCGATCGGCCACATCGTCAGCCACCAGATCCGCAGCCACCTCACCGGTCGCCATCTGGCCGCCGAGACGCTGCGGATCTGCGCGATCGGCAACGTCACGCCGGCCCTCTGGCTCGAACGGGCCGTCGGCGAACCGCTGTCGGCACGGCGGCTGGCCGCGGATGCGGGCGCGGCGGCGGCGGTGCTCGGCTGAGAGCAACCCCGACCCGGGACGTCATCGCACCCGTGGCGGCACCATTCGCCGCCGTCATGCGTCATAGGTAGACGTGATCCGCCGTCCCGAGGGCTGCCCGCTCCGTCGATGGCCGCACCGCGCTGCGTGCGCTGCGGTGGTCGGGCTGTTCCTGGCGGCTTCCGGCCGTGACGCCGCGCTGTCCGCCGGCGCCGCGCCTGCACGCGGGTCGTCCACCGGCCCGGTGGGGGGATCGTCCGGCGGCCGGGCGGGCGGCACGGCGGGCGGAACGGCGGGCGCGCCGAATGCGGACGGCGAGCCGGCAACGGACCGCGACGGGCTCAGTCACCTCGCATCGTTGTGGCTCGACGCCGATCCGACCGAGCGCCGCGACGTCCTCGTCGTGCTCGCAGCCCCGCCGGCGATCGATCGGCTGGCGGATCCGGCACCGGTCGTCGACCTGGCGGCGCTGGGCCTCGGGCGTCCCGCGCCGGCATCGGCGCCGGCGGGCGCGCTGACGGTCGCACGGGCAGCCGGCGCGGCGGTCGAGGCGGTCGCCGCCGAACAGGCGCCGCTCCGATCGAACCTTGCGGCGCTCGGCGTGCCGGTCATCAGCACGTACGGCACGGTGGCCAACGCCTTCCTCGTCAGCGCGCGTGCGGCCGACATCGCCCGGCTGGCGGCGCTGCCCGGTGTGGCGGAGGTCGTCGCCGCGCCGAACCACCGACCGGCGCTGGCCGATGCCGTGCCGCACATCGGCGCGGATCGCGTCGCGGCGACGTTGGGCTTCGACGGGCGCGGTGTGACGATCGGCGTGATCGACACCGGCATCGACTACTTCCATGCCGCGTTCGGCGGCCCGGGAACCGCCGGCGCATACGGCGGCGACGACCATGCGGCGGTCGAGTCCGGCACGTTCCCGACCGCCAAGGTCGTCGGCGGCTACGATTTCGCCGGCAGCCGGTACACCGGCAGCGGCACAGCGGTGCCGGACGGGGATCCGGTCGACGAGAACGGGCACGGGACGCACGTCGCCGGCATCGCCGCCGGCAGGTCGTGGGCCGGGCGGCACGGCGGCGCGGCGCCGGGGGCGCGACTGGTGGCGCTCAAGGTGTTCGGCGCGAACGGCAGCACGAACCTGGCGTACGACGCGATCGAGTGGGCCGTCGAGGCCAAGCTCGGTCTCGATGTGCCTGGACGCGCGGCGTCCGTGGATGTGTTGAACCTAAGCCTCGGCTCGGCGTGGGCCTCGACGTCGTCGTTCGAAGCGCGCCTGATCGACCGCGCCGTCGCGGCCGGCATCGTCGTCGTCGGCGCGGCCGGCAACGACGGCGACGTGGCGTTCGTCACCGGTGGGCCGGGTCTTGCGCCGTCGGCGATCGGCGTCGCGAGCTCCGTCGGCCCGGGACAGCTCGGCGACCGCGTGCAGGCGCTCGTCGACGGCGCGGTCGAGGACATCGAGGCGGTCGAGTCGCACCCCAGCCTGGCGGTGCGGATGGCCGGGATCGGGCGGCTGCAGGGGCGGGCGATCTGGCTCGGCCGCGGCTGCACGGCCGACGCGCTGCCGGCGGGCGTCGAGGGGCGGGTCGCCCTTGTCCTGCGCGGCGGGTGCACCTTTGCGGAGAAGCTCGTCCGGGCGGCGGCGGCGGGCGCCGTCGCGGCGGTCGTCGTCGACGACGGCGGCGGCCTGGTGCCGATGGGCGCGGACGGCGCACCGGTCGCGATTCCGGCCTACATGATCGGGGCGGCCGCCGGCCAGCGCCTGCGCGGGGCGCTCGACGCCGGCGCGGTGGTCGAGCTGCGCCTCGACGGCGGGTTCAACGGACGCTTCCCGCGCGCCTCGCTCGTCGACACCGTCTCGAGCTTCTCGAGCCGCGGCGTTACGCGCGGCGGGACGTTCAAGCCCGACCTCGCCGCACCGGGCTCCGCGATCCGCGGCCCGGCCGTCGGCTCGGGCGATCGCACGGCCGTGCTTTCGGGCACGTCCATGGCCGCGCCGATGATCGCCGGCAGCGCGGCCGTCGTCATCCAGGCGCTCGCGGCGGCGGGCTACCGGCTGCACGGAGACGCGTCGGGCGGGGGCATCACGCCGCTCGACGTCCGCACGCTGCTCATGTCGACCGCCTTCGCCGACGTGAAGCGTTTCGACGCCGTCGAACGCGCCGTCGCGCCGTTTGCGCTGCGCGGCGCCGGGCGGGTGGCGCTCGAGGACGCGGTCCGGGCGCGAACGCTCCTCCGGACGGTCGACGGCACCGGCGCGCTGTCCTTCGGCGCGTTGGCGGCGGCAGCGCCGTGGTCGGGCAGCTTGCCGTTCGAGCTGCGCAACCTGTCCGACACGCCCCGGCGCTACGCGCTGTCCGTCGTCGCGTCCGGGCCGGGCGAGGCGACGCCCGGCGTGCGGTTCGCGGTGAACGAACCCGTGCTGACCGTCGGGCCGGGGACGACGGCGGGAGCGCGGCTGCTGGCCGAGATCGTGCCAGGTGAGCTCGAGCACTATGCGCTGCGCGGCGGCACGTCGGCGATGAACGGCGACGGCCGGCTGGACACGGCCGAGCGCGATGCGTTCGTCGTGGCCACGGAGATCGGCGCGGGCGACCTGCCGCTGGATGGAGGCGACGTCGTGCGCCTTCCGGTGTGGGCCTTCGCCCGCGGCGCATCGGACCTCGGGACGTCGACGACCGCGTCCGTACCGGAAGGGACGTCGGACGCAACGCTGGAGATCGCGAACGGCGGCGCACAGGCCGGGCGCTGCGAGGCGTACGCCCACCTGGCGACGGACGGCGTGGAGACGACGTCGGCGCGCGCGTTCAACGCCGTACACGTCGGGGCGCGGGTGGTCGGCGGCGGGGCGGCGCGCCGGATCGAGATCGCGGTCGTGTTCGCCGAGGGGTCGCTCGTGCCGTTCGACGTGGTGGTGGAGGTGTCGATCGACACGAACCGCGACGGCGCGATCGACCGGGTGCTGACGGTCGACGACGACTCGGTCGTCGAGGACGGCGCGCCGTGGAGCGGCGTGCTGCAGACGATCGGAACGGACGCGCGCGGCCGGGGGGCGGTCGTCGTCGGACCGGCGGACGTGGACGTGAACAACCGGGTCGTCGTCCTCCACGCCGGCACCGCGGCGCTCGGCTTCGCCCCCGGTGCGCCGATCGCATTCGATCTGGCGGTCGAGACGACCGCTCGTTTCAGCGGCGCACGCGTCGACGGCGTGCCGGACGGGAGCGTGCGCAACGGGCGTCTGGCCGCACCGCTCACGTTCGCCGCCGACACGCTGTCCGTCACCGTCGACGCACCGTCGTTGACGCTTCGTCCGGGCGATCGGGCGCCGATCATCGCCCACATCGCCGACCGGACGGCGCTCGGCGATGCGCGAATCCTGCTCGTCTACCCGGACGACGCGCCCGGGGACGGCGACGCACAGGTCGTGACGTTCCGGAACGCCGTGCCGGCGACACCGCCGTCGGGCGCGACGACGACCGCCACGCCGGCCGTCGCTGCAACGACCACGTCCATGCCGACCATCGAACCAACGGCAGTGGGCAGCGAACCGTCTGGCACCCCAACGCCCATGCCGTCGCCGACAGTTGCGCCGACCGAGGAGCCGACGCGTGCGCCGCGGGTGCCGACCGTCGTTCTGCCGGTGGAACCGACCGCCACACCGGCTTCGACCGCGTTGCCCGCCCCATCGCGCGCAACCAGAATCTTCCTGCCGTTCGCCTACCGGCGGATTCCGCGACCGCGGCCGTGATCGCGCCGAGGCGGCGAACCGGGGTCGGATGTCTAACCCTTCGTATCAATCGGACGTTTCCCACGTCAGAGCATGTGGTTCTCGGCGCGCGCGGTGCGTCCGCAGCCGGAATCGTGCTCGCGATCCTGAACCTACAGCTTTCGGAACAAGGAGTCGTAAATCCCATGAACGATCGAACCATTCGCCCCCGCGCGATCCGTCGCGCGGCCATCGGAATCGCGGTCGGCGCGCTGGCTCTCGTGGCGGCGCTGGCGCCCGCCGTCAGCCATGCGCAGGACACGCGTCCGGTCCGTCCGTCCCCCGAGCAGTGCGCCAAGCAGTGCGATGCGCGTGCCCGCGCGATGTACAACAAGTGCATCGGCGGCGGCGGCGACGAGGCAGCGTGCAGGACCAGGGCGGACGAAGCGGCGCAGAAGTGCAAGGATGCGTGCGGCACGGAGACGAAGCCGCCGCCGTCGACGATCGGCGCCTGCAACCGCGACTGCAGCGTGACGGCGCGCGAGGCCCACAAGGCATGCCTGGCCGATGGAAACGACGAGGCCGTCTGTGCCGAGCAGGCCCGCACGACCCTCCGCGAGTGCATGGCCGCCTGCCCGAAGCCGGAGCCGCGGCCGAATCCGAACTGCGACCGGCTGTGCGCCCAGGCGGCGGCCCATGCCGAGAAGCGGTGCCTCGCTGCCGGCGGTTCCGAAGAAAGCTGCAACGTCGTCGAGGCCGAGGCGCTCGCTCAGTGCGCGCGGCGCTGCGCCCGCGCCGACAAGCCGGTGCCCGGCACGGGTCCGCGCCCGCGCTAACTCGTTCGACCCGGTAGACGCGGCGGGCCTTGTCCGCGGTCAGACAGCCCAAACACCGAGCGGCGGGGCACGGACCGAACTGCCGTGCCCCGCCGCTCGTTGTGGCACATGTCGAATACCCAAAGCGTGTTCAGTGACAGAGTACTGGTAGCCCGTCACCTCTCGATTTGCGGACGACGGACCACCGGCCGCGGAATCTGGCCGGGGGGTGGCCGTCGGCCATCGCGCCCGCCTTCGCGGGCGCTTCGGACTTCTGGGTGCCCGCGAAGGCGGGCACCATGGCGGCCCGCCAGGGACGCCTGCAGCCGGCCAGCTTCAGCTGCCGGTGGATTGCGACTCGCCGTCATCCGC
>JADYYS010000073.1 GCA_020853525.1 Ardenticatenales bacterium
CAAACGCTGGACCGGAGCCATCCAAGGCTGGCCCCTCGTCCTCAATCAGCTCGCCATCCGCTTCGATGACCGCCTCCCCCTCTGACCTGCGGCCGGCTGGTTACACAAGATTCCCAACGCACCCCGGGGAGCGCGCCGGTCAACCCGGACATGGAGCGCCGCGCCCTACATATTCCGCCGATACTGCCCCCCTACCTCGTACAACGCCCGGCTCACCTGCCCCAGGCTCAACGTCTCCACGGCCCGCATCAACTCCCCGAACACATTGTCCTGCCGCAGCGCCGCCGCCTTCAGCCGCTCGACCGCCGCATCGCGCCCGTCCACATGCCGGGCGTGGTAGTCGCGCAGCCGCGCCAACTGGTCGGCCTTCTCTTCGTCCGTCGAGCGCATGAGCTCGATCGTCGTCACGGCGACCGGCGCGTCGCCGCCTGCCCCATCGACGTCGTCCCCACCGCCCCCGCCGCGCTCGCCCTTCCCGTCCACCACCGGCAGGAACGTGTTCACCCCGATGATCGGCAGCGCCCCCGAGTGCTTCAGCTCCTCGTAATAGAGGCTCTCCTCCTGGATCTTAGAGCGCTGGTACCCGCGCTCCATCGCACCCAGCACGCCGCCGCGGGCGCTGATCCGCTCGAACTCGGCGAGGACGGCCTCCTCGACGAGGTCGGTCAGAGCGTCGATGATGAACGAGCCCTGGTTCGGGTTCTCGTTCCTGGCGACGCCGAACTCGCGATTCAGGATCAGCTGGATCGCGATCGCGCGCCGTACGCTCTCCTCGGTGGGCGTCGTGATCGCCTCGTCATAAGCGTTCGTATGGAGGCTGTTGCAGTTGTCGTAGACGGCGAGCAGGGCCTGCAGCGTCGTGCGGATGTCGTTGAACTGGATCTCCTGGGCGTGCAGGCTGCGGCCCGAGGTCTGGACGTGATACTTCAGCATCTGGCTGCGCTCGTTCGCGCCGTACAGATCGCGCATCGCCACGGCCCAGATCCGGCGCGCGACGCGGCCGATGACGGCGTACTCCGGGTCCATGCCGTTGGAGAAGAAGAACGACAGGTTGGGCGCGAAGTCGTCGATCTTCATGCCGCGCGACAGGTAGTACTCCACGAACGTGAAGCCGTTGGACAGCGTGAAGGCCAGCTGGCTGATCGGGTTCGCGCCGGCCTCGGCGATGTGGTAGCCGCTGATCGACACCGAGTAGAAGTTGCGGACGTCATGGTCGATGAACCACTGCTGGACATCGCCCATGACCTTGAGCGAGAACTCCGTGCTGAAGATGCACGTGTTCTGGCCCTGGTCTTCCTTCAGGATGTCCGCCTGCACGGTCCCGCGCACCTGGGCGACGGTCGCGTCGACGAGCGCCGCGTACTCCTCGTCGCCGATCATCGCCCGCAGGTCGCGGAACCGGTGCCCGCCGCCCATCGGCTGGAGGCAGTCCGCATCGCTGATCTCGATCCGCCCCTCCGCCTTCAGCTTCTTGCGCAGCTGCTGGCGCACCGCGGCGTTGAAGTAGAACGCCAGGATCGTCGGCGCCGGCCCGTTGATCGTCATGCTCACCGAGGTGCGCGGATCGCACAGGTCGAAGCCGGCGTAGAGCGCCTCAATGTCCTCGACGGTGGCGATGCTCACGCCCGAGTTGCCGACCTTGCCCCAGATGTCCGGCCGCGGGTCCGGGTCCTCGCCGTACAGCGTCACGCTGTCGAACGCCGTCGAGAGGCGCTTGGCGTCCGCGTGCCGCGACAGGTAGTGGAACCGCTTGTTCGTCCGCCACGGCCCGCCCTCGCCGGCGAACATCCGCGTCGGGTCCTCGCCCGTGCGCTTGTACGGGAAGACGCCGGCGACGTACGGGAAGAAGCCGGGGAGGTTATCGAGCAACCGGAACGCGAGCACGTTGCCCCAGTCGACGTAGGGCGGCAGCGCGATCTTGGGTACGCGCGTGTGGCTCAGGCTCTCGGTCGTGTTCTCGATGACGATTTCGCGCCCTCGCACGGTGTACCGGTTCTCGGGCGCGCGGTAGCGTGCGCGCGTCGCCGGCCAATCGACGAGGAGCTGGCGCGATGTCGGCGCGAGCTTCGCCAGCAGCACGTCGAACTCAGCCATCAGCGGGCCGATGTGGGCGGGTGCCGCCTCGACGGCCGCCGCGCCGAACGGCTCGAGCGCCGCCGGGTCAACGGCCGGGTCCGGGCCGCCGACGAAGTGGCGGATGGCCATCCGCAGCGCCCAGAGGTCGTCGGCGATCACGGTCTCGTCGCGCGCCCGGGCCTTGTAGCGCTTGACGGTCTCGCTGATCTCCAGGAGGTAGTTCGCCCGGCGCGGCGGGATGATGTAGGCCAGGTCGGGCAGGCCGGTCGTGCGATGGGATGCGAAGCGGCCAGCGGTGACGTCGATGCGGGCGCCGGGAACCTTCGTCGCCAGCGCGCCGACGATCGCGTCGTAGGCCGTGTTGCAGCCGGGGTCGCCGAAGTGGCTGCTGATCGTGGCGTGGACGGGCATCGTGTCCGGCGCGTCGTGCCAGCGGTTGTGGCTGCGCTGGTAGGCTTTGCGGACGTCCCGCAGCGCGTCCTCGCCGCCCGGCTTGTCGTACTTGTTCACGATGACGATGTCCGCCAGATCGATCATCTCGATCTTCTCGAGCTGCGTCTGCGCCCCAAACTCCGGCGTCATGACATAGACCGCGACATCGCACAGCCCGATGATCCCGGCATCCGCCTGCCCGATCCCGCTCGTCTCGGCGACGATCAGGTCGAAGCCGGCCGCGCGCGCGATGCGGATCGCGTCGTCCAGCGCCGCCGAGATCTCGCTGCCGCTCGAACGAGTGGCGAGAGAGCGCATGTAGACGCGGCCGGACGAAAGGACGTTCATCCGGATCCGATCGCCGAGCAGCGCGCCGCCCGTCAGGCGCTTCGTCGGGTCGACGGACAGGATCGCGACGCGGTGTTCCGGGAAGTCCTCGACATAACGGCGGACGAACTCGTCCGTGAACGAGCTCTTGCCGGCGCCGCCGGTGCCGGTCATGCCGACGACGGGCACGGTGCGCGTCGCGGCGACGGCTGCCGCCCGCGCGTCGATGGCGGCGGACAGCGCGGGCCAGGCGGCCACATCGCCGTCCCCATCCGTCGCAGCTTCGGCCGCCGAGATCAGGCGGGCGATCGCCGGCCAGTCACCGGCATCCAGCACGCTGACGGCATCCACCGTCGGTACGCCGAGGTCGACGGCGCGGTGATCGCACGCCTTCAGCACCTCGTTGATCATCCCCTGCAGCCCCATCCGCCGCCCGTCCTCGGGGTGGAAGATGGCCGCGATGCCGTACGCCTCGAGCTCGCGCTTCTCCTCGGGGATGATCGTCCCGCCGCCGCCCCCAAAGATCCGGATGTGGCCGCAGCCGCGCTCTTGCAGCATGTCGTGGGCGTACTTGAAGTACTCCATGTGCCCGCCCTGGTAGCTCGACAGGGCGATTCCCTGCGCGTCCTCCTGGATGGCGGCGTCCACGACGTCCTGCACCGAGCGGTTGTGCCCGAGGTGGATGACCTCGGCCCCCGATGCCTGCAGGATCCGGCGCATGATGTTGATGGCCGCATCGTGGCCGTCGAACAGGCTGGCGGCCGTGACGATGCGCAGCTTGTGGCGGGGGTGGTAGGGCTCGTGGGCGGGGACGCCGTTGGGCGAGGGCGCCGGGGCGGGGGCCGGCGATGTGCCGTTGGCGGCCGAAGCTACACGGCTCGGCGCGACAGGGTTGGCTGGTGCGCTCATCGGCGTCGATCCTCGGGCGGTGGGCGGTCTGCAGGCGCGTATGGTAGACCACGTGGGGGGTGTTGCCGAAGAGGCCCTCACCCCCCGACCCCCTCCCCCAAGTCGGGGGGAGAGGGCCGCGGGCCGAGTGACTGCGTGATGTTGACGGCCCTGCCTAGGGCGTGTCTGCAAAGGGTGGCCACGGAAAAGACCGGCGGCTGAAGCCGGCCGGCTGATGGCCTTCGGCCATTGCGCCCGCCTTCGCGGGCGCTTCAAACCTCGGGGTGCCCGCGACGGCGGGCACCATGGCGACCCGATAGGGGCGCCTCTAGCCGGCCAGCTTTAGCTGCCGGAACTGGGTATGCAAACACGCCCTAGTCTCGCCGTCCGTCACCCTCCCCGTCCCCGAACGCCGCCGCATGCCCGTGATACGGCTCGCTGAACGCATCGACGATCACGTGCCGCGCCCACAGCGCATCGGCCAGCGCCGCCGCGTCGCCCGCCGCGGCCACGCCCTGCGCCTTGAAGTACTGGCAGACCCGGGCCACGTCGCGGTCGAAGATCCGGCGCGCGGCCGGGTTCTCGAACGGGTCGACGGCCTGCGGGAAGTCGATGAGCGTCACCGCGCCCTGCCAGTAGAGGACGTTGTAGGCCGACAGGTCGCCGTGGACGACGCCGAGGGCGAGCATCGTCTCGATGTTCCGGACGACGACGTCGAAGAGCGGTTCGGCCTCGCCGCGCCGCAGCCGGACCTGCGACAGCGTCGGTGCGGCGTCCTGGGCGTCGCCGACGTAGCCCAGGAGGATCGTCTGGCCCTGGCTGCCGAAGACCTGCGGCACATCGCAGCCGGCCGCGGACAGGCGCTGGAGCGTCTCGACCTCGTGCGCCAGCCAGGAGTGGAAGCGCATCGCCATGCCGACGGCGGTGCTGCGGCTGATCGCCCGCTGCGCCCGCCGGTCGCGCACCAGGCTCTTGCCGTCGGCGCCGAGGTCGGAGCGTCCTTGGCGGTACAGGCTGTCGTTGCGCAGGTTGCGGAACTTGCGCGGGCGATAGACCTTGGCGGCGACGAGATCGACGCCCAGATTCGGGTGCGCCGCGCAGAGGTAGACGTTCGCCTCCTTGCCGCCCTTGACGAGGCGCAGGACGTCCGTCAGCAGCGCCGCGTGGAAGAACCCACCGAGCGCTTCGTTCAGCCACGCCTCCTCGAAGCGGGCCGGTTTGTAGGTCATCGGCGCGGTCTCGAACGCCGCGCCGTTCACGTCCGTCAGGCTCGCGAACACGACCTCGTCCGACGGCCGCGGCCTGCGCGGGCCGCCGGACGCGGCGCGGTGGCCGCGGCGGTCGGGCGGGAGGTAGTCCTCGCTCAGCTCGATCGAGTCCAGGTCGTCGGGGTCGAAGGCGTCCAGGTCATGGATGCCCGAGTGATCGTCGTCCGAGTCCAAGTCGTCGAGATCGACGATCGGGTTCGTTGCACGAGACATCGTGTGCATCAACTCCACCGGTGGGCGCGGGATCGCGCCGGGAATGCGGCGGGCGTCGTGCGGTGGGCCGAAGGCGGACCGTCGCGGGAGCGCGAACGGGTCCGGAAAACACAACGGCCGCTGGCTGGGTGCCAACGGCCGATCGCTGCGGTCTATGTCGTCCGTTCGGACGAGGATCGCGGCGCGATTACCTGGGGCACCCGCACGACGCATGGATCGTGGCGTGGTGGGCGACAGTGGGTTGCATCGTTTCGGGGCCTCCTTTCGGGTGAGAGTGGGGACGAGGATAGTCGAAGACGCCGGGTCGGGCAAGTCGATCGGAATCGTGCAGGCGCGGCCGTGCGACCGCTAGCGCTCGCCCCACGGCAGGAACACCCGCCCCACTGTGCCCGGCACGAGGATCGCGACGTCGCCCTCTCCGGGCGCATTGTCCGGGAAGATCCCGAGCAGCCCAATGCCGAGCCCCGCGCTCGGTTCCGGCCGGCCGTTCGCCGCTCCGCTTGTCACGGCCAGCGACGCGGCGCCGCGGCCGGCGACGGTCACCGATGCGCGTGACACCGCGAACAGGCGGTCCGGAGCCCGCCCGTCGTAGTGCAGCCAGCCGCTGCCGTCGGGCAGCACGTCGACGAGCGGATCGCGGTAGAGGTCGCCTTCGACGATGTCCTTGGCGATCACGCGGAAGTTGAACTGCAGGCGCGACGGGGTCAGGCCGGTGTCCTCGATCTGCAGCGGCAGGATGGTGTAGCGGGCGGCCAGGTCGACGCCGGCGTGGTAGCGGCGCTGGACGCCCAGCCCCCCGCCGTCCGCGCGGTCCAGCCAGGCGATCACGCGGCCGCTGCGGAACGCGCCCGTGCGGATCAGCTCCTCGTCCTCGGTGGACAGCCGGTAGTCCGCCGTGCCGTCGCGGTCCGTATCGATCTCGACGGCCAGCCAGGTCTCGAGGGGGTGCGCCCGGATGCCCCGGCTGTGAAGGGCGAACGTCACGACGGTGTTGCCGCTGCCCTCCGGATCCGGTGCGGCGCGCACGCCGACCGCGTCCAGATCAACCTTGTCCGTGACGTCGGCCTCGGCGCCGTCGAGGCCGAGCAGCGTGAACCACTCGCCGGCACCCGCGAACTCGCTGTCGTTCGTGAGCGCCACCGGCGGCGCCGATCCGTCGGCCGACGGTCCCAACCACGCGGCGGCGACGTGGCCGGCGCTGCGGCCGAGCAGGTAGAACGGGACGCGGGCGGCGATGGTCGGTTCGACCGCGTCGCCCGTCGCGTCCGCCGGCGCCGCTTCGATATCGCACCACCCGTCGATCTCCACCGCCGTCATGCTGTCGGCGTCGCTGACCGAAGCGCCGCCGGCCAACGGCCACGGGATGAGGCGCCGCGGATCGATGTGCGCGGCCAGCGTCGCGCTCACCGTTTCGCCCGGCTGTGCGGTGATGCTCCACGGCGAGATCGTCAGCGCGCCGCGGTCGTCGGCGTCGTCGCGGAAGCGCGGCGCCGGGCGATAGGTGACGGCGCGCGTCGTCACGTTCGTCACCGCGATGGCGAACGGCACGGTGATGGGTGCGGTGAGCGCGCGGAAGCCGAGGTCGATCGCCGCGCGTCCGTCCACGCGAGCCAGCGCCGGGGCCGCCGCGGCCGCCGCCGGGTCGACGGCACCTGCGCCCGAGAGCGAGAGCGCGGGCAGCGCACGGTCCTCGGGCGACGTGCGGAGAGCGTTCGGGCTCGTCGAGTCGGCCGTCGTGACGAGAAGGGCGGCCAGGTCGCGAGCGCCAAGGTCACGATCGACAACGTCGCCGCCGACGACATCGAGGCCCCGCGTCCGCCACGCCGCGCGGGTCAACGCCGCGCTGCCTGCGACGTACGGCGCGGCCATCGACGTGCCGGAGAAGCGCGCGCCGCGGTCGCCGGTGCCGAGGTAGGGCGCCAGGATGAGCTGGCCGGGGGCCGAGACCTCGGGCTTGAGGGCGCCGTTGCGGCCCGGTCCGCGGCTCGTGAACATGGAAGGCGTTCGGTCGCGGTCCGGCTCGGGCACGCGGTGCAGTCGGGCGGTGACGGTGATCCCACGGGCGGTGTCGGCCTTGATCGCATCGGCGACATCGTCGCTGATCGTCCAGACCGGGATCCGGACGCTCGGGTCGCCGTCCCAGCGGTTGGCGGTCTTGCTGTTGAGCTTGAGGTGGAACAGCGCGGCGATGGCGCCGGCGCCCGTCAGGCGCTTGGCCTGGGTCGAGGCCGTGCAGCGCGGGCCGCCCTCACCCCACGACTCGACGAACAGGCCGAGCGCACCGGACGGGTCGGCGGCGTAGGCGTCGGCCGGCTGGGCACCGTCGGCCGGGCAGCCGCGGCCGACCGGGACGATCCGGGCGACGACGTCCTCCGGCGGGTCGGGCGACCACGTCTGGTGGTAGACGGATGGGCGTGGCAGCACCGCCGGCGCTTCGTCGCCCGGCCTTGACAGCCAGAGCTCCCAGGCGTGCTGGCCGGGCGGAAGGTGGCTCGCGACGGCGAGGGCGTCGGCGGCGATCGCCGGGGCCCCGACGATGAACGGCAGGTTGCCGTCGTTGCCGGCCGAGGCCACGACGACGGCACCGCTGTCGACGATCCGGCGGATCACGCCGGCCTCGTCGAGGACCTTGGCGCCGTATGCGATGCCGAGGCTGAGGTTGAGGACGTCGATCCGGCGCGGTGCGGCGCGGCGCGCTGCGTCCAGGTTGGCCTCGAGGGCCCACTCGAGGCCGTCCACGAGGAGGTCCGTCTGGCCGCCCGCGCCGAAGACCTTGACGGCCAGCACGTCCGCACCCGGCGCGACGCCGGCCGGGACGAACGTCGTCGCCGTGCCGGCCGCGATGCCGCTCACGTGCGTGCCGTGGCCGTGGCTGTCCAGCGGGTCGGCGTCGGGCTCGGGCACGCGGCTGCACAGGCCCTGCGCCTCGGCCGTCGCCGTGCAGTTGGGCGCATACCCTTCGCCCGCCACGTCGATCCCGCCGACGACACGCGCCGTCGGGAACAGCGGGCGGCCGTCCCAGACGTCGTCGATCCGCGTCGGGGCGAGGCCGGCGGCGGCGAAGGCTAGGAGGGTGCCGGCGCCGCCGAAGGCGACGTGCGTGTAGTCGATGCCGGTATCGAGGACGGCGATGGTCGTGCCCTGGCCGGCGGGGGCCGGCGTGTCGGTGCGGATCGCAGACGGGCCCGCATTGGATCCGTTCGACAGGTTGGACAGGCTGGACATGGGGGCCGCGTTGGATAGGGATTTGGATAGGGATACGGTGGCGATCGGGGCGCGGGGGAGGGCGGCGACGTCGGGCAGGGCGCGGAGCGTGCGTTCGATGGCGGCGACGCGCGAGGCGGGCAGGTGGAGCAGCGCGCCGGCGAGGACGGTGTCGTAGCGGGAGAGGACGGTGCCGCCGGCCGCGGTCACGACGGGGTCGAGGCGGCGGAGGGCACGGGCGATCCGCGCTTCGGCCGCGGCGACGGCGCGCGCATCGTGCGTTGCCGCCCAGGCGTCCCACCGCGTCGGAACGTTCAGCACCACGATGCGGCTGACCGACGCGGAGGCGGCCGCGGCCGTCGGAGGCGGGCTCGCGGCGGCGGACGGCGCGCTCGCGTGGCGGGCGCTGCCGAGCGTGATCGCGACGGCGAGGGCGCCGGCGACCAGGGTCGGGGTGCGGAATTCTTGCCGCGCGAGGCGGAGCTGGGCACGGCGGGAAGCGTTCATTGTCCTATTAGAACGCCGAACGCGGGCAAAGAGTGTCACCGTTGCGGCGACGCGTCGAAATCGCCGTCGCACGTGTCGGCCGCCCAGAGGCCGCGGTCGGCGCGGCGGGCGGCGGCGGCGGCGGCGCGAAAGGTGTCGCGCAGGACGTACGGACCGTCGAACGTGGCTTCGTTGGCGTAGCCTTCGGCGATGAGCGTCCGGTTCAGGAGCGTCCCGTCCGGCAGCCAGGCGTAGGCCAGCAGCCGGCCGTAGCGGTCGCGCTCGTTCTCCGTGGGGTCGCCGGCCAGCCAGACGTCGTTCTCGCCGATCAGCTCCGTCAGGCGTGCGGTGGCCTCACGGCCGAAGCACTGGACGGCCCGTCGCCCGTCGCCCGTCTCGGGCGCGTTCAGGCCGATCAGGCGCACGCTCTCCGTCCGTCCCGGCGCCGTCTCGACGCGGATCGTGTCGCCGTCGATGACCCAGGTGACCGGTACGCTGCGGTCCCACGGCGTGAGACGGGTGCGCAGGTCGGGCGGGATGGGCGAGGACGCGGGCGAGGACGCGACGGCCGGGGTGGTCGCGCCGGGCGCGGCGGGTGGGTTGGACGGGCCGGTCGCCGGGCGCGGGGCGAGACGGCACGCGCCCGTGAGGACGACCATGGCGATCGCGGCGAAGACGACGGCCGTCGGCGTACGGTGCGGCAATGGTCGGGGCGACGGTGTTCGTCGCGGCAGTGTTCGTCGCGGCAGCGTTCGTCGCGGCAGCGAACGGGCGGATGCGGAATCGGGGGGCATGGTAGGATTCGCTCCCGGCGTGGCGGATCGGCAGCTGATCATAGTAGGTGGGAGGCGTCGCCCATGAACAACAACCACAACCGCCCGTCGCCCGAACAACGCTGGCCCCTGGTGGCCCTGACGGTCGCCCTCACGCTGATCGCCGCCGTCGCGCTCACCACCCGCGTCCGGCGCGTCGCCGCGCCGCCCGTGGACGCCGTCGCCACCGCCGCCGCCGAGGCCGACGCGACGTTCGAGGGGATTGCCGGCACGGCCGCGGCACGGGCCTCGGTGGTGCGGCCGACGGTGACGGGCGGCGTGCCTGCGACGCCGTCGCTGTCGGCCGAGAGGGCGGCGACGGCCACGGCGCTCGCCGCCACGGTGCCGGCCGGCGAGGGGCTGCCGGCGCTGCCGACCGTCGGGCCGCCGCCGGATGCGCCGGCGGCTACCTTGGCCCGCCCCTGACGCGGCGTTACAATGCCGCTTCCCCCCGCCGCACCCGCCGGTGCGGCGGCCTCCATCGGCTGCCGTGGCAGAGCATGCACGCCGGCCTGTGATCGAGGCGATGCGCGTGGAAGCGGAATACGATGACGCGGCGAACGCTCCCGACCCCGAGGCGGGCCGGCTCGGCGTCTGGACGCTCACAAAGGATGTTCTCCTCCATCCCGGCGCGGCGATGCGCCGGCTGGATGCCTACCCCGGGCGCCGGTGGTGGTTCCCGCTCGTCGTGCTGGCGGTGCTCGGGGTGGTGAACGCCCTCGTTCTCACGCCGCGGATCACGGCCGCTGCGATGCAGAACGTCGACTTCAGCCAGATGGCGGCGGCCGGTGTGGACGCGGCCACGGTGACGCGGGCCGGTGGCTTCGCCGCCACGGCGATCGGCGTCATCGGTGCCGTGTTCGGCGCCGTCGTCGGGACGTTCCTCGTGGCGGCGATCCTGCACTTCATCGGGACCGTCTTCGGCGGCCAGCAGGCGTTCAACGCCGTCCTGACGACGACGAGCTGGGCGCGCATACCGCTGATCCTGCGTTCGATTGTCCAGCTGGTGTGGTTCGGGACGCACGGCGCCGAGTACGACCTGAACATCGCCGGACTCGCCGGCCTCGTCGCAAATGCGGAGAAGCCGACCGAGGCGGCGTCGAGTTATCTGGCGCCGCTGCTCGGGCGGATCGAGGTCTGGAACGTGTGGTACCTCGTCCTCCTCGTCGTCGCCGTGCGCGCCACCAGCAAGGTCACGCGCGGCCGGGCGATCCTGATCGTCGGCGTCTACCTCGCCCTCGCCGTCGGCACCGGCCTGATCGGCACGGCGCTCGGGCGGGCGATGGCCGGCTTCGGCGGGGGCTAGCGCGTCGATGGCGGCATCGACCGACGAAACACCCGTCCTGGCGCTGACCGACATCCGGCGCGACTTCCGCATGGGCCGGCTCCTGGTGCGCGCCCTGCGCGGCGTCACGATGGACGTCCTGCCCGGTGAGTTCCTGGTCGTCATGGGCCCCTCCGGTTGTGGCAAGAGCACGCTCCTCACGCTCATCGGCGGCCTCGATCGTCCGACGGCCGGCAGCATCGTCACGTCGGGCGACGAGGACATCACGCGCGGCGACGAGACGGCGCTGGCGGAATACCGGCGGCGGTGGATCGGTTTCATCTTCCAGTCCTACAACCTGATCCCGACGATGACCGCCCGCCAGAACGTCGAGTTCCCGCTCGTGTTCGCCGGCATCGGCCGCGCGGCGCGGCGTGCGCGGGCGGAGGCGCTCCTCAAGCGCGTCGGGCTGGGCGACAGGATGACGCACCGGCCGATCGAGCTCTCCGGCGGCCAGCAGCAGCGCGTCGCCATCGCCCGCGCGCTGGCGAACGCGCCGGCCATCGTCCTGGGCGACGAGCCGACGGGCAACCTGGACACGCGCTCCGGCCAGGAGATCATGGACCTCCTGCTGGAGCTGAACCGTGCCGGCACGACGCTGATCGTCGTCACGCACGACGCGCGTTTGTGCACGTATGCCCACCGCGTTGTCCGGATGGAGGACGGCGTCGTCCTCGGCGTCGACGCGGGCGGGCGGGCGGACGAGCCGCGGCGGAGCGTGCCGATCGAGGGGGATACCCGGGATGTCGGTGTGACGGCGGCCGCGGTGCGAGGGCATTCGATTCGTCGGCGACGTTCTTTCACGACCGCGGAGGCATGATGCTGACCCCCCGACGACAACCCCGACGACAGCCCCGACGACGACGATTCACCCCGGCGCTGCGCACGACGCCCGTCGTGGCCATGATTCTCGCGGTCGCCTTCGCCGCCCTCGGCTTGCTGCCGAACGCCCGCACCGTCGTGCGCGCCGCGCCCGGCGCGTCGTTCGTCCGGCAGCCGACGACGGCCACGGAGACGGCCACGGCCATCCCGAGCAACACGCCGCGGCCGACGAACACGCGGTCGGGTCCCCCGCCGACGTGGACGCAGCGCCCGTCGTCGACGCCCGTCCCGAGCGCGACGGTCGAGCCGACCGAAACGCCCAAGCCGAAGGCGGACATCCACCGCCCGCTTCTCCTCATCGAGAACATGCAGGTCGATCCGCGCCGGCCGGCGCCGGGCAGCACGTTCCGGCTGGACGTCGACATCGTGAACGTTGGCGACGCGCACGCGCACAACGTCCGGTTCAGCTGGTCGTCGGAGACCTTCCTGCCGGAAGGCGAGAGCACGCAGCACTTCCAGAAGGGAATCGGGGCGGGCGACGAGCACGACTTCGAGGCCCGCGCCCGCGTCGCCGGCACGGTGAAGGCGGGCACGTACCCGCTCCAGGTCACGGTGAGCTGGGAAGACGCCGACGGCGCAGCGGACACGACGACGGCCAACCTGGCCGTCGAGGTCGGCGGCCAGTCGGCGGTGCGGCCGCTCCTGAGCGTCACGGCGTGGCGCGCGCCGGGCTGGGTCGTGCCGGGCATCGCATTCGGCGTGGCGTTCGACATCGTGAACACGGGTGGGCGCGAGGCGCGCAACGTGCAGATCGTGCCTGCCGGCGGCTCGGTGGCGCTGGCGTCGCAGGCGGCCGGGTCCGTCCTGAACATCGGCGGCGGCGGCTCGGCCACGCAGTCGCTGCGCCTGATCGCCGCCGCCGCGGCCGAGCAGCAGGCCGTCGCGCAGCCGATGGAGCTGCGCTACGACGACGAAGACGGCACGCGCTACACCGAGAGCCTGACGATCGGCTTCGGCGTCGTCGATCCGGACGCGGACCAGCCGCTGCCGATGATCGAGAGCTACCGCGTCCGCCCGGCGAACACGGACATCGCCCGCACCGGCGCCGGCGATGCGACGACGCTTCACCCGGGTGAGGTGTTCTGGCTGGACCTGTCGATCCTGAACGTCGGGCGGCAAGCCGCGGTGCGCAGCTTCCTGGCCTTCGGCGGCGGCGCGGCGCCTTCGGCCGCCGACGGCGCGGGCAGCGCGGCCGGTGCGCCCTCGCTCGGCGTCTTCGCCCCGCTCGGCCGATCGAACCGCGTCTTCCTCGGCCGGATCGAGGCCGGCGGCGGCACGACGGTGACGCAGCGGATGGTGGCCGACGGCAGCGCCAAGCCGGGCGTCTACGCGCTGGACGTCGCGATGAGCTACGACGACGCCGAGGGCAAGACGCTGCAATCCAGCGAGATCGTCACCCTTCTGCTCAGCCGCCCGGCGCAGCTCCAGTTCGCCCCGATGAACGTCATGACCTCGACCGTGGTCGGGCAGAGCGTGCCGTTCGCCGTCGAGATCATCAACGGCAGCGCGAGCACGCTGAACGTGTCGCAGGTGACGGTCGAGGGGGACCGCTGGATGGGCGTCCAGGGCGGCAGCCGCTACGTCGGTCCGCTGGACGACGGCGGCTCGGACGTGATCGAGGCCGTGCTCGAGCCGAAGGCGCCCGGCACGGCGACGGTGACCGTCGTCGTGGAGTATGTGGACGACTTCAACCAGACGCAGGCCGTTCGCGAGACGTACGCATTCGAGGTGGCGGAGGCGCCGCCGGAAGTCGAGGGCGCCGACGCGCCGCCGCCGCCCACGCGCAGCCTGTTCGCCCGCGTCCTGCGCGGCCTGTTCGGCCTCGGCGCCTCGCCGCCGGCGCCCGTGGCGGAGCCGGCGATGGACGGCGCCATCGAGATCGGACCCGGTTCCGGCCGCATGGCGCCGATGCCCGGCGGCGGCGAAGCCGTGCCGGCCCAACCCATGCCGGCCGAGCCCGTTTCGCCGTGAGCCGCCAGTGAGAGCCGCCAGTGAGTCGACGGTGAGCCGACCTTGAGCCAGCGCGACCTGTTCGGGCTGATGTGGGCGAACCTGAAGCGCATGCGTGCCCGGGTGACGCTCACGGCGCTCGGCGTCGTCATCGGCACCGCGGCCGTCGTCCTGCTCATCTCGCTGGCGATCGGCCTGCAGACCTCGGCCGAGGCCCAGCTGGGCGGGTTCGGCGATCTGACGACGATCGAGGTCTTTGCCGGCGGCGGGATGATGTCGATCGGCCCGGGGATGGCGGCCTCGTCGAGCGGCGGCACGGACGGTGTGAAGCTGGACCGCGCCGCGATCGAGGCGTTTCGGAAGATGGCGCACGTCGTGGCGGTGTCGCCCAAGGGGAATCTGAGCGGCCAGATGCAGATCGAGTTCAACCGCGAGACGTACTTTCCCGGCGCCACCGGCCTCGAGCCGGACGTCGCGCCCAAGCTGGGCTGGCGGCTGGCGGCCGGGCGGGCGAGCATCGGCCGCGGGCAGATCGTCATCGGCCAGAAGGTGTTGGCGAACGACTTCGGGCCGGTATCGTTCGGGCCGGGCGGCGGCGGCAGCGCGTACGGGCCGACGCCGGCGCCGACGCCGCGGCCGGAGGATCTCGTCGGCAAGGCGCTGAACGCCGAACTCGTGAAGTATGACGACGAGGGCACGGAGATCACGCGCCGCGAGCGGCTGCGGGTGGCGGGCGTCTTCGAGTCCAGCGGCGGCCAGGAGGACTACAGCCTCTACATGGGCTTGGACGACGTCGACACCTTCAACCGCTGGTTCTCGACCGAGCGCCGCAACGCCCGCGACGGCTACGACAACGTCGTCGTCAAGGTGGACGAGCGAACCGAGGTGCGTGACGTCCAGAAGGGGATCGAGGACCTCGGCTTCAGCACGTTCTCGGCGGCCCAGATCCTGGAGAGCATCAACCGCACGTTCATCATCATGCAGGTCGTGCTGGGCGGCATCGGCGCCATCGCGCTCCTCGTGGCGGCGTTCGGCATCGCCAACACGATGACGATGGCGATCTACGAGCGCACGCGCGAGATCGGCGTGATGAAGGCGATCGGCGCGACGAACCGCGACGTGCTGAAGGTCTTCCTGGCCGAGGCCGGGGCCATCGGGGCGATCGGCGGCGTGGCGGGGGTGACGCTGGCCCTCATCCTGGCCCAGGTCATCGAGCTCTTCCTGCGGGCGATGATGGCCGCCAATGCCCAGGGTTCCGGCGAACCCCTCAACCTCTTGATCACGCCGGTCTGGCTCGCGCTGTTCGCGATCGTCTTCGCGATCCTCGTCGGCCTGATGAGCGGCATCTATCCAGCCCTGCGGGCCGCGAACCTCCGACCGGTCCAAGCGCTGCGCTCCGATTGAGGCTGCCCACGCGATGACCACCGACGCTGATTCCCCCGACTCGACGCCGATCCGCGTCCTCGTCGCCAAGCCCGGCCTGGACGGCCACGACCGCGGCGCCAAGGTCGTGGCGCGGGCGCTCCGCGACGCCGGGATGGAGGTGATCTACACCGGCATCCGCCAGACGGCCGAGATGATCGTCGAGGCGGCGCTGCAGGAGGACGTCGACGTGGTGGGCCTTTCCAGCCTTTCGGGAGCGCACATGACGCTCTTCCCTCGCGTCTTGGACGGCTTGCGCGCGCGCGGGCTCGGCCACATGATCGTCATCGCCGGCGGGATCATCCCGGCCGAGGACGCCGAAGCGCTCCGGGCCGCCGGCATCGCCGCGATCTTCGGACCCGGCACGTCGACGGAGACGATCGTGGCGTGGCTGAGGGACGAGGTGCCGCGGCGGCGGGCGGAGCGGTGATCGACGGTGTGCTGGCCCGCGACCGCGCCGCAGTCGCCCGCGCCCTGTCGGCCATCGAGCGCGACCCGGCCGGTCCGCTGGCGGCGGCGCTCCATCGCCACGGCGGGCGGGCGCACATCGTCGGGGTGACGGGGGTGCCGGGGGCGGGCAAGAGCACGCTCGTCGCGGCGCTCATCGGGGCGTGGCGAGGGGCAGGCCGCACGGTGGGCGTGCTGGCCGTCGACCCGTCCAGTCCGCTGTCGGGCGGCGCGATCCTCGGCGACCGCGTGCGGATGGACGCCGGGCCGCCGGACGACGGCGTGTTCATCCGCTCGATGGCGAACCGTGGTGCGGCCGGCGGGCTGGCGCTGGCGGCGTCGGGCGCGGTGCGCGTGCTGGACGCCGCCGGGTACGATGTCGTCGTCGTCGAGACCGTCGGCGCCGGCCAGAGCGAGGTCGAGATCGCCGACGAGGCCCATACGACCGTCGTCGTCGTGCCGCCCGGACTCGGCGACGGGGTGCAGGCGCTCAAGGCCGGCATCCTCGAGGTGGCCGACGTCTTCGCGCTGAACAAGGCGGATCTGCCGGGCGCCGATCGGGCCGCGGCCCAGATCGAGGCGATGCTCAAGCTCGGCCACACGCTGCGCGATCCGGCCTGGCAGCCGCCCGTCGTACGAACCGTCGCGACGGACGGCGACGGCGTCGGCGATCTCGTGGCGGCGATCGACGGGCACGCGGCGCATCTGCGCTCGGGCGGCGGCGCGGGTTGGCGGGCGCGGGAGCGGGCGCGGGCGTACGCGGAGCTGCGGCGGCTCGTCGTCGCGCGGTTCACGGCGGACGTGTTCGGCGAGGGCGGGGCGCGGCCGGCGGCGATCGAGGCGCTGGTGGACGCGCTGGTGGCGCGGGAGATCGATGTGGGGGAGGCGGCGGAGGGGGTGCTCAAGGCGCGAGGCAAGGATTGACGTCCCGGTTGGGAAGAATCGGGCGCCGATACCCGTTGGCCTACCGCGCATGCCCTGGCAGATCTGACCGCGCGTGGATCTTCGCGCGGCGGGCGTAGTAGGGGCGAAGCATGCGTCCGACGCATGCTTCGCCCCTACCGTCGGCCATCGCAACCGCGTTCGCCGCCCTCGGCGCGATCGCAAACGATGCATCGTCATCCCCATGCCCCACGCGGGCTCCCGTCCTAGCGAACCCGGGAGGGACCTCCATGCGCCGACGATTTCGCGCCATCGCCATTGTTGCCGTCTTCGCCGCGGCGACCGCTGGCCGGCAGGCACTGCCCGCACTGCCCGCACCTGTGGCCTTCGCGCAATCCGCAGGCCCATCCCAATCCGATGCCCCGCCGAACCTCTTCGACCAGTCGATCGTCCGTGACTTCGCCGTCCGATTCGTGGACGCGGACTGGCAGCGGCGACTGGATCAGGCCGGCGAATCGACGAACGTCCGCGCGGACCTGACCGTCGACGGGGTGACGTACGCGGGTGTCGGCCTGCGCTACAAGGGACTCAGTTCGTCGCGCGTCCAAGGCCCGAAGAAGCCCTTCAACCTGACGTTCGATGCCTTCGCGCCCGGCCAGCGACTGTACGGGTTCGACACGGTGAACTTGAACAACAGTTACGCCGACCCGTCGTACCTGCGCGAGGTTCTGACGAACGATCTCCTCCGTCCCTTCCTGCCCACGCCGCGCGGCGCCTACGTGAAGCTGCACCTGAACGGCACGTACTGGGGCCTGTACATCCTGTCCGAGCAGATCGAGCGCACGTTCATCGATGCCTGGTACCAGGGCAACGACGGGCTGCTGGTCAAAGCCGACAGCCCGACCTTCGGCGAACAGATGCCGGACGTGCCGGCCGGGAGAGGCGGGGAGGGCAGCTACTGGCCGCAGCCGCGATCCCAGGCGCCGTTCGGGCCGACTCAGGGCGGCTTCGGCCTGCAGAGCAACCTCACGTGGCGCGGCGAGGCACTCGGGCCCTACAAGCAGAACTACGAGGTGAAGACGGCCAACGCTGGCGACCCGGCGTACGCGGCCGTGCGCGACCTCACCCGCGCGCTGGACGCGCCCCTTGCCGACGGCGGCCTGTCGGACGACCGCGTCGAAGGGGTGCTTCCGCAGGTCCTGGATATCGACAGCACGCTGTGGTATCTCGCGGCCACGAACGCCGTGATGAACTACGACAGCTACTACTTCGGCCACAACTACTTCCTGTACCGTGCCGAGCGAGATCCGCGCTGGTACCCGCTGCTGTGGGACACGAGCCTGAGCTTCGGCGTGTTCAACATCGCCGGCGGTGGGAACGACGGCCTCGTCCGCACGACCCCGTTCCTCCAGGAGGCCGACCGCACCCGCCCGCTCGTCCGACGACTCCTGGCCGTGCCGCGCTGGCGGGCGGACTTCCTGGCCCACTTCCGTACGGTCCGCGCCGCCGCCCTGGACGCGGCCGCGCTGGAATCGCGCGCCGTTGCGCTCCGTGACTTGATCCGACCGGCGCTGACCGCGGACACGAATCAGCTCTACACCCTGGATCAGTTCGAGAGGAACCTGCACGAGCAAGTGTCGCTCGGCCCGGGCGCGATCATCATCAACAACGGGGACATCCCCGGCATTCTGCCCCTGGTCCGCGCCCGCGCGGCCTGGCTCGGCAGCCAGGCGGCGCTGGCCGCGCCCGACCACGCACTCGAACTGCACGAGCGCATCCCGGATGCACCGGCGCCCGACGCGTCACCGCTCGTCCGGGCCCGCTTCAGCGGCGCGGACGAACCGGTGGCCGTCGAGATCGTGACGCGCGTCGAGGGGGGCCGCCCGGTGAGCCGGCCGATGACGCGTGACGCGGCGGGCTGGGCGGCCGAGCTGCCGGGGCGACCGGCCCGCACGAGGGTCACGTACTATCTCCGCGCCGCGTTCGCCGACGGCCGTTCGGCGTTCCACCCGGAATCGAACTGGATCCAACCCTACCGCTACCGCGTGGCCGGGCCGGACCTGCCGGAGCTGCCGGGCGCCGACCTCGTGCTGAACGAGGTGATGGCGGACAACGTCGCCACGGTCGCCGACGAGGCCGGCGAGTATGACGACTGGGTGGAGCTCATGAACCGCGGCACGGCCCCGCTGTCGCTTTCCGGCTACTTCCTCGGCCCGTCGCCGGACGACCCGTGGGCCTTCGCCCTGCCGGAGGGCACGCTGCAGCCGGGCGAGCGCGTGCTTGTGTGGTGCGACAAGGACAGTTCACAGGGTCCGCTGCACGCATCGTTCAAGCTCGCCAAGGAGGGCGATCGGCTGCTCATTGCCACCCGCGACGCGATCTTGGACAGCCTGACCTTCGGCCCGCTGGCCGCCGACCGGAGCTGGGCGCGTCAGCCGGATGGCGGCGGCGGCTGGGTGGATTGCCCCGCGCCCAGCCCGCGCGCGGCCAATGCCTGCGGCGATGGGCCGGGCGCCACGGCCACCGCCACCGCCTTCCCCGAACCCACGGTCACCGTGCGGCCGCCGGAGCCGACGGCGACGGGGACGGCGATGGGGACGGCGCCGCCCACGACTACGGGGATGCCGCCGCGGGGCAGCGTGTTTCTGCCGTGGGCGATGCGGTAGCCGGAGCCGGCAGCCGGATCCGCCCGCAAGGACCGTCCCGCTAGTATCCCACCACTGCAGATACTCCGGGTTCCGCACTCTGGTAGCCACCACGAGCATGTTCAGTGGTGGGGTACTAGTAGCCCGTCACATCTCGATTTGCGGACGACGAACCACCGGCAGCTAAAGCTGGCCGGCTGGTGGCCTTCGGCCATTGCGCCCGCCTTCGCGGGCGCTTCGGACTTCTGGGTGCCCGCGAA
>JADYYS010000074.1 GCA_020853525.1 Ardenticatenales bacterium
CCTTCGGCCATTGCGCCCGCCTTCGCGGGCGCTTCGGACTTCTGGGTGCCCGCGAAGGCGGGCACCATGGCGGCCCGCCAGGGACGCCTGCAGCCGGCCAGCTTCAGCTGCCGGTGGATTGCGACGCGCCGTCTCCGCAGATCGTCACGTGACGGTCTACCAGACCCGCATCCGCCAACGCCGAAGGCGCGCCGGGAGGCGTGTCAGGCCGCCGGCCCCGTTCCCCCACCTCCCAGCACGCCCAGCACCGCCCGCGCATGCCGCTTCGCTTCCCCGCCCGGCTCGCCCGGACCGACGCAGCTCGGGCAGCCCCAGGTGCAGCGGCAGCCCTCGACGAGGTCCGTGCACAGCGCGATCAGCTCCGCATGGCGGCGCCACAGCACCTCGCCGAAGCCGACGCCGCCGCCGGCCTGCTCGTAGACGACGACCGTCGGCCGCTTGGACCACGGGGCGTGGGCCGTCGTCGTGACCCCGAGGTCGGCGGCATCGCACATGAGGAGCAGCGGGGCGATGTGGCCGAGCGCGTAGCCGACGCCGCTGAGCGCGCCGTGCAGCCCGAGCGCACGCTCGGCCAGGCGGTGGCAGGCGGGGCAGAGCGTGATCAGGTTGTCGAGGTCGTTCGCCAGGCGGTAGTTCTCGTTGCTGCCCTTTAGCCAGCCGAAGAGGCGGAACGGGCGCAGGTGGTGGACATCGTGTGTCCGGCCGGGCCGCGGGGCGGCGCCGCACAGCCGGCAGCGGTGGCCGTCACGGGCCAGTGCGGCGACCCGTTGGACGGGCCAGTTCGGGCCGCGATCGCCCGAGGGGTCGAAGTCCCAGCGCCCGATCGCGCGCAAGCGCTCGACGCATGCCTCGTCGAGCGTGAACCAGTAGCCGCCCGCCACGTGTGCGCTTTCCGGCAGGTCGATCGTCCCCCAGCCGATGGTCTCGTTCGTCGAGAAGCGCAGCTCGCGGTAGCTCGTCGGCTTGGAGCGGACCTCCAACTCGCCGTAGCCCACCCGGCACGGACCTTCGTCCCGCTCGGCGGCCGTCAGGATCGGCTCGACGTCGACGCGGGCTGAACCGCGGGTGTACGTGGCCCCGTCCGCCGGCACGACGAATGCGCGTCCGGCCTCCCAGTCCAGCGCCTCGACCCGCCACGGCGTGCCGTCGTGCAGGTAGACGGCGCCGGTGTGGACGACGAGCGGCGCACGGGATCGGTCGATCGTGCCGAGGATGTCGGGGCGGGCCGGCAGCGCACCATCGTCGGCGGCGTCGACCGCATCGGCCGCCGGGGCGGCGGCCCCTTGGCGCGCGATGTCGAGGCCGTCGCGCGCAGGGCTCTGCCGAACGATCGCGACGACGTCGCTCGCGGCTCCGCGCAGGTTCACGCCCTCCGCCGGGTAGCGATCGGCCAGCCAGTACCACGTGCCGCCGCGCGCCGAGAGGCTGCCGTCGGCCTCGAGAACCGCCAGGAGATCGCCCACGGCCACGCCGCCGGTCGCGCCGGGCGGCGCCCCGAACGGACGTGCGGCCTCCTCGGCACCGAACGGCAGCTCGAACGCCGCACACCGGACGTGCTCGAGCACGATCCGCAGGTTGTCCGGGTCGAGGCGCGCTTCCTCCGGTGAGCGGTCGAAGAGATAGTCGGGGTGGCGGACGATGAACTGGTCAAGCGGCGACCCGCCGGCGATGAGCACCGCCACGGCCGTGCCGGTCCGCCGCCCGACGCGCCCGGCTTGCTGCCGCGCGCTGGCGATCGATCCGGGGTAGCCCATCATCACGCAGGCGTCGAGCTCGCCGATGTCGATCCCGAGCTCGAGCGCGTTCGTGGCCACCACGCCGCGCAGCCGGCCGTCGCGCAGGTCGGCCTCGATCGCCCGGCGCTCCGTGGCCGTGTAGCCGCCGCGGTAGCCGCGCACGGTCGGACCCCCGCCGCCGCCGAGCAGCCGGACGAGGAGCTCGGCCGTCTGCCGTGCCCGGGCGAAGACGATCGTCTGGACGCCGCCGGCGAGGAAGTGGCGGGCGACGGGCTCGGCCTCGGCCACGACGCCGCGGCGCAGGTTCAGCGCGGCATCCACGATGGGCGGGTTGTAGCACGCGAACAGCCGCCGGCCGTTCGGTGCGCCGTCGTCGTCGATGAGCGACGGCGCGCCGCCGGCGAGGGCCTCGGCGAGCTCGGCCGGGTTGGCGATCGTCGCCGACAGGAGGACAAAGCGCGGGGCGGCGCCGTGAAAGGCCGCGACGCGGCGCAGGCGCCGGAGCACGTTGGCCACGTGGCTGCCGAACACCCCGCGGTAGACGTGGATCTCGTCGATGACGACATAACGGAGGCCGGCCAGGAACGACGACCACGAGGTGTGGTGCGGCAGCAGGCCGGTGTGGAGCATGTCCGGGTTCGTCAGGACGATCCGCGCGCCGGCGCGGATGCGACCGCGCATCGCCTGTGGCGTGTCGCCGTCGTACGTTGCCGGCGCCAGCACGACCCGCGGCGGGACGGCGCCGGCGTCGCCCGCATCCAGGGCAGCGGCATCGAGCGCGTCCTGCCAGCCGTGCAGCGCCGCCAGCTGGTCCTGGGCCAGCGCCTTCGTCGGGAACAGGCAGAGCGCGCGGGCGCCGGGATCGCGGACGAGGGCGTCCAGGATCGGAGCGGTGAAGCAGAGGCTCTTGCCGGATGCGGTGCCGGTGGCCACCGCCACCGGGCTCTCACCGGGCGCCAGCGCGGCGGCGATGGCGGCGGCTTGATGACGATACGGTCGGTCGATCCCGCGGCGGGCGGCGGCCTGGGCGACGACGGGCGCCAGCGCGGGCGGCCACGGCGCGTGCTCGGCCGGCCGCGCGGCCACGTCGCGCACGGCCACGAGGTTGGGGGCGAAGCGCGGGTTGCCGACGAACGAGCGCCAGAGATCGTCGACCGGCACGACGAAGCGGGGGGGTGGGGGCTTGGACACGGGGGCGATCGTAGCACTGAAACGGTGTCGCCGGAACGAAGCGGGCGGCGGGTCGACCCTGTCGGGTGACCCGCCGCCCGTGGGTGGCGGAGAGCGTGGCTGGACGTTGGCGAGGAGGGCGACGCGTTCGCGTTGCCCCTACGGGAGGGCGGCTACGGCCAGGGCTGGCTCCAGTCGTGCCGCTCCTTGGGGCACGTGAAGACCGAGGCGATCTCGCTGTAGATCGCGGCCATGCGGTCGGCGCGCGGCTCGATGTAGGCCATGCTCGGGTTCGTGGCGCACGCCGCGAGCAGCTCGGGGTAGACCAGGTCGATGATGTCGTCACCGGTCGAGCGGCCGAAGCCGATCGTGTAGACGCTGGCACCCATGTCCTTGGCGACCTGGGCCGCCTTGATGACGGTGTCCTCGACGCGGCCGGTCTCGGGATCGGCCGGGACACGGTTGGGCAGACCGTCGGTCAGCATGACGAGCACGGCCATGTTCTCGGTGGTGCGCAAGCCGCTCTGCAGCGCCTCGGCGCCCTTGAGGAACGCCAGGTCGAGGCGCGTGCCTTCCTTCTGGCGCAGGTCGAGGGTGTCGAGTGCCGTCGTGATCGCCGCGGCGTCGTTCGTCATCTCGAGCTGGACCCAGGCGTCGTTGTTGAAGCCGACGATCGAGGCGTGATCGCTCTTGCCCTCCTCGTTGGCCGTGAGGTCCAGCCGCCCGACGAAGGCCTTTGCGGCGTCGATCACGGTGGCCTTCTTCTGCGCACCGTCCACGCTCTGGCGGTTCATGCTGGTGGACATGTCGATGACGAGGACGACGTCGGCGTGGCGCTCGAGGTTCTTGCAGGCCGGCTCGCGCAGCGATACCGGGAGGTAGATCGGCTGCGGCTCACGCGTCGGCGTCGCCGTCGGCGGGAGATCGGTGGGCGTCGGTGTCGGCGGCGGCTCGGGCGTCGTCGTCGGTGACGGCTCGGGCGTGTCGGACGGCATCGGCGTCTCGGTGGGCCGGATGCACGGTCCGGTGACGGTGATCACCTTCTGGGCCATCACGACCTTGGCCTTGATGCCGTCCATGTCCGTGATCTGCATCTCGCCGTCCACCGGCCAGACGCCGGTCTGCAGCGGCTTGAGCTTGAACGTCACGGTCTGCGGCTGCCGGGCCTCGGGGTTTCGCCACTCCCACTTCAACGTCATCGTCGTCCCGGACGTGCCGATGACCTCCGACGGCGCCGGGTTGATCGAACCGGCCTCGACCTCGAGGCCCGGCGGGATCAGCTGCGAGAGGCCGAATGTCCGGACGCCGACGTCCTTCTCGAGGCTGCGCGTCTGGCCGCTCATCGCGCTGGCCAGCTTGCGCGTGTCGGGAACCTCGGCATACCAAGTGGACTTGGAGGGCATCTTGCGCGTCGTGCGGCAGTAGTCGCCCGTGTTGGACTCCGGGCAGCCGACGAACAGCGGGACGCGGTCGCCCTTGATCAGCTGCGCCGCTTCGAGCATCTTCTGCTCGTCCTGGGGGAACGCGCTCTTCGTCGAGGCGAAGAACACAACCGCCTCACACGGCGTCGGCAGTCCCTGGCGCTCGACGTCCTGGCGCGAGTCGCGCAGGATCGAGAGCGCTTCGCGCGCCGCGCCGACGAAGTCGCCGTGCGGGTCGTGCCCGAGCACGGGCTGGTTGAGCGGGCCGCGGGCGCGCGAGACCTGCTCCGTCAGCCGCAACCGCGTGACCACCTGCCGGCTGTCGTAGTGGACGACGGCCACGCGCACGGTCATGCTGCGGATCGTGTCCAGGTGCTGCAGCACGCCGATCGCGGCATCGTTCTGCCAGTCGGCGTGGAACGCCTCCGAGACCTCGACGAAGACAACGTTCAGGCCGCCGGGACAGCTCGAGCACGCGGGCGCGGCGTCGACGATGATCTCGGACTGCTCGCACAGGAGCATCGTGTCCGTGACGACGGCGCCCTTCATCTCGCCCTTGCAGCTGCTGATCCGGTTGCGCTGCGCCAATTCGGACGCCGCAACCGGCGCCGATCGACCCTGTGGCACGAGCCACATGGCTGCCGCCATCAGCACGGCGCCGAGCGCGACCGCGGCGATGGCCCGATGGGAACGATTCAGCATGTTCTGGCCTCCCCCTCTTTGGGCGCTGCATGGGCGCGACCGGCATCGCCCAAATCGCGCAGCGCCCGGTTCCGCATCGGCGACCCCCGTCGATGCTGCCGGCACTTCGATCCTGCCGCCGCGACACGTCGCGACGGCCCCCTCACCGCATGAGCAGCGGATGAGACCGTGATGAAGATGGACTGAGCCGCCCGGATTATGCCCCTCTGGCGTCGGTGTGCAAGTGGCACTCTCAGAAGAGCGCCACCGGCGCCGCACCGAGCAGCGCCCTTCGAGCCGCGGCGGTGCGCCGGTCGGGGCACACGACGCCGACGAGCCACCCGCGCCCCTCCGCCACCCGCCCCGCCATGTCGCCCGCGTGCGTCGCCGGCACGCCGCGGGCGTGCAGCGTCTCGGCGATGGCCGCCGCGAGGTCGTCGGCGGGATCGGCGGCCAGGCGCGCGGCGCGCAGCGCGATCTCGGCGGCCAGATCGCCGTGCCGGTGCGCGGTATCGCCGGCCGACGGTGACGCGCCGGTCTGAGTGGAGAACGCATCGATGTCGGCATCGGCAAAGCCGGCGGCGGCGAGCGCGCGGCGCGCCGCGGACGCGGGAAGGGGAGCGTCGAAGAGCGCGGTCAGCTGGCGCATCGGGGCCTCGTCACGTTCGGCGGGATCGGTGATCGGCGGTCGGACGTGGTATTGTGGCGGGCGATGCCGCGGTGCGCAATTGCGCGGTCGCGCCGGGCGGCGGGCTGCGCCTGACACCAGAAGGAGCGGGCGATGACCTCCCTTGGCCGGACCGTGGTTGGCCGGATCGTGCTGAAGGCGGGCCGGGACAAGCCGGTCCGCAACGGCCACCCTTGGATCTTCTCGGGCGCCGTCGGCAGCGTGAGCGGGGATCCGAAGGGCGGCGACGCCGTCGACGTGTGCGACGCGGAGGGCGCGTGGCTGGCCCGCGGGCACTACAGCCCGTCGTCGCAGATCGTGGTTCGCCTGATGACGTGGGACGAGGGCGAGGATCTCGACGGTGATGCCTGGCGCTGGCGATTGACGCGCGCCGTCGCCCTGCGGGCGCGCCTTGGCCTGCTGGCCGACCCCGACGGCGCCTGCCGCCTGGTCCACGCCGAGTCCGACGGCCTGCCCGGCCTCGTCGTCGACCGCTACGGCCCGTGGCTCGTCCTCCAGGCGCTGTCCGTCGGCGCCGACGCGGCGCGCGCGCTCATCGCGCCGCTGCTCGCCGAGGCCGTGGCGGTCCACGTGCCGGTGCGCGGCGTGTACGAACGCAGCACGGACGACGTGCGCGACAAGGAGGGGCTGGCGCCCGCCGCCGGCCCGCTGTGGGGCGAGCCGCCGCCGCCGTCCGTCACGGTGCGTGAGCGGGGCGCCATGGATCCGATCGACTTCGACGTTGACATCCTCGCCGGCCACAAGACGGGCGCCTACCTCGACCAGGCGGCGAACCGCCGCACGGTGGCCGGCTGGTGCGGCGGCGCCGACGTCCTGAACGCGTTCAGCTACACGGGCGGCTTCGCGCTGCATGCCCTGGCGGCGGGCGCGCGCCACGTGGTCAACGTGGACAGCTCCGGGCCGGCTCTGGCGCAGGCCGCTGCGGCGGCGACGCGGGCCGGCTGGGTCGTGGCCGACGGGCGGGCGGATGCCGAAGACGCGGACGCGGACGCGCCTGCCGGCGCGGATGCGGCGATGGGCGCGGGGCGGATGACGAACGTCGAGACGAACGTCTTCGGCTACCTGCGCGCCTGCCGCGCGGCCGGCCGGACGTTCGACGTCGTCATCCTCGACCCCCCCAAGTTCGTCCACCACGCCGGGCAGGTGGACAAGGCGGCGCGGGCCTACAAGGACCTCATGTACGTCGCGCTGCAGATCCTGCGGCCGGAAGGGATTCTGGCGACGTTCTCGTGCAGCGGGCTCTTGACGACCGACCTGTTCGGCAAGATCGCCTTCGGTGCCGCGGTGGACGCCGGGCGCGACGTTCAGATCCTGGAGCGGCTGGGCCAGCCGGCGGACCATCCGGTGCGGTTGGCGTTTCCGGAGGGGGCGTATTTGAAGGGGTTGGTGTGCCGGGTGATGCCCGGGAGGGGGGAGGGTGACGGCCGCCGGCCGCCCGCACACATGATATAATCCCCGAACGCCTGTTCACACGGCATCGCGATCCCGCACGCCGAACCGGAGACGCCGTGGCCGCCCGCAAACCCGCCGCACGCAACACAGCGCCGCGCACCGCCGCTCCCCGCGGCGGTCGCGCATCCGCACGCGCTGCCGCGCCGGGGCTCCCGCGCCTTTCACCGGCGCGCCGGCGGGAGGTCGTCGGGTCGCTGCTCGTGATCGTCGGCGTCGTCACGCTGGTCATGCTGATCAGTCCGGTCGACGCCGTCGGCGCCGTCGGGGCGGCGTGGCTGCGGGCGCTGCACCGGGCGTTCGGCTGGGGCTACATCGCTTTCCCGTGGCTCGTCGGCGCGCTGGGCGCGTGGCTCGTGTTGGATGCCGTCGACGGCACGGCCGACGTGCGCTGGAGCCGGCCGATCGCCGGCGCCGTCACGTTCGTCCTGGCGCTGGCCGCCGTCCACCTCCTCGTGACCGTCACGTCCCCCCGCGCCGACCTGTCGAGCGACCTCGCCGTGCTGAAGCAGGTGGCCGTCGAGGGCCGCGGCGGCGGCTGGGTGGGCTGGGCGTTCGGCTACGGCCTGGCGCGCAACCTCGGCGCCGTCGCCGGCCTGGCGGCGCTCGTCGTCGCGCTCGTCTTCAGCGTCAGCGTGGCGCTCGGCCACACCGTACGCCGGACGTTGGACGCGATCGGCGGCTGGCTGCTCGCCGGGGCGCGCTTCGTCGCCCCCGTCTTCCTGCCGCTGTCTGCGCTGCTGCCGTCCGGACTTCGCCGACGGTGGCGGGCGCGGATGCGGTCGTTCGACGCCGCGTCGGACGAGGACGGGCTCTGGGACGCGGACGCGGACCGGTTCGATCCGCTGGGCGGTGGGGCGGCGATGCCGGCAGCCGGAGCGGTGCCGGCGTTGCGGGCGGACGTCGAGGCCGGCATCGATCCCGCCGCCGACGTCGACGCCGTGCGCGCCCCGATTCCGGGCGAGACGGCCGTGGACCGCGCCGGACCGGCGCCCGATGTCGCGCCCGGCCCTGGCATGGCGCGGGCGGCCACCAAGCCGGAATGGATCCTGCCCCGGATTCCCGACATCTTCGACGAGGTCGTCGACGGCGGCGCGGCGATGCCGGACGATGCCGAGGCGCAGGCGCACACGATCGAGCAGACGCTGGCCGACTTCGGGATCCCGGTGAAGGTCGTGCAAATCAACCGCGGGCCGCGGATCACGCAGTTCGGCCTGGAGCCGGGCGTGATCGAGCGCAAGGGCGAGCGGATCCGGGTGAAGGTGAGCCGTATCGTGGCGCTGCAGAACGATCTGGCGCTGGCCCTCGCCGCCGCGCCGATCCGGGTGCAGGCGCCCGTGCCGGGAAGGCCGTACGTCGGCATCGAGGTGCCGAACAAGGCCGAGGACGTCGTCAGCTTGCGCTCGATCATCGAGAGCGACGCGTTCAAGAAGGTGGCGGAGAAGGGCGCGCTGCCGATCGGCCTTGGCCGGGACATCAGCGGCAAGCCGGTGGCGGCCGATCTGGCGAAGATGCCGCACCTCCTGATCGCCGGCGCGACGGGCGCGGGCAAGAGCGTGGCGATCAACACGCTGATCTGCTCCCTCCTCATGACGCACACGCCCGAGACGCTCAAGCTCGTCCTCGTCGATCCCAAGCGCGTCGAGCTTGTCGGCTACCGCGGCCTGCCGCACCTGGCGGCGCCGGTCGTCGTCGAGGTCGAGCGCGTCGTCGGCGTGCTGCAGTGGGCGGTGCGGGAGATGGAGCGGCGCTACAAGGCGTTCGCCGAGGCGGGGGCGCGGAACATCGAGACCTGGAACCAGATGGAAGCGGCGGCCGGGCGGCCGACGCTGCCGTACCTCGTTATCGTCATCGACGAGCTGGCCGACCTGATGATGGTTGCCCCCGAGGAGGCCGAGCGCCTGATCACGCGCCTGGCGCAGCTCGCCCGCGCCACCGGCATGCACCTCGTCCTGGCCACCCAACGCCCGAGCGTCGACGTCGTCACGGGCCTGATCAAGGCGAACTTCCCGGCCCGCATCGCCTTCGCCGTCTCGAGCAGCATCGATTCGCGCGTGATCCTCGACAGTGTCGGCGCCGACAAGCTCCTCGGTCGCGGCGACATGCTCTACATGGCCGCCGACTCGAGCAAGCTCCAGCGGATCCAGGGGTGTTACTTGAGCGACGCCGAGATCGAGCGCCTCGGCCAGCACTGGAAGTACGCCGCCCGCCCGCCCGCCGCCAGCGGCGAGCCCCTACCCGACATGAGCCTCACCCTCGGCATCCCGGACCCGCTCATCCAGCCCGAACTCTGGGACGAGATGCTGAAGGCCGGCACGAGCGGCATGGGCGGCGACGGCGTCGGCGGCGAGGCGCGCGACGAGCTCTGGGCCGAGGCCGTCGCGCTTATCAGCCAGCACCGCACAGCCAGCACGAGCTTCCTACAACGCAAGCTGCGGATCGGCTACTCGCGCGCGGCACGGCTGTTGGATGATCTCGAGGCGGCGGGGCATGTGGGGCCGTCGCAGGGGAGTTCGGGGCGGGAGGTGCATATCGTGGCGGAAGCCGACGCAGGCGACGGCGCGGGCGCCGGCCACGACGGTGGGAGCGACGACGACGGTTGGCGGATCGACCCCCACGCGTCGTGATCCGTGCACCAGGTGCCGGGGTGCCGGACCTTGACCCGTCGCGGCGTCAAGGGCGATGCGTTTGCATCGCCCCTACTCCCGCCGCCCCCGGCACACCACCTGCCCCGCGATCGCCTGGTAGATCGCGTTCAGATCATCTCCCGACGTTGACTCGTAGAAGTCCGTCGGCTGGCTGGCGATCCGCCGCAGCAGGTCGCGGAAGATCTCGTCGTTCCGGCCAACGCCAATGGTGAAGACGTAGGCGCCGTCGCGCTTGATCCCGTCCGACGCGCGGATCGCCTCCTCGGGCGTCGAGCGGTTCGGGAGGCCGTCGGACAGGAGTACGACGACGGGCTGGTTCTCGATCTTGCGCCGCGTCGGGTGCAGGAGCTCGAGGTTGGCGACCTCGAGGCCGGCGTTGATCCGCGTCCCCTCGACCATCTGGATCCGGTCGATCGCGGCGTTCAGCTGCGCCCTGTCGTTCGTCAGCGGCTGCTCCAGCTTGGCCGTGTCGTTGAACCAGACGACCGCCGCCTGGTCGTGCCGGCCGATCAGGTCGTCACCCAACTGCAGCTGGTCGAGGAATACCTTGGCGGCCCGCTTGGCCGCCGCCAGCTTCTGGACGCCGGCGTCCGTGCGGTCCCGCATGGACGTGCTGGCGTCGATCACCAGGATGACGTCCGCGTACAGCTTGAAGCACCGGTCGTTGTAGAGGATCGTCATGTAGATCTTGTAACCGTCCGGCGTCGGCGTCAGCGTCGGCGGCAGGACGACGGTCGGCGGCGTCGGCGTGACGGACGGTGCCGTGGTTGTCGTCGTGCGTGTCGGCGTGGATGACGGCGTCGGCGTCACGCTCGGTGTCACGCGGACGTCCTGCGTGGCGCTCGATGTGGCTGTCGGGGTGCGCGTCGGTGTCGGCGCGGTGGGGGTCGGCGTCTCGGTCGGCGGGGGTGGGTAGAGCGTCGGCGTGCCGGTCGGCGGCGCGGTTGCGGTCGGCGTCGCGCTGGCGGTCGGCGTGGACGATGGCGTCGGGCTGGGCGTGCCGGGGGCGACGACGACGACGTACGGAATCGGGAACGGGCCGGACTGCGGCTTCGAGAGGCCGTCCGTGCCGGTGTGCGTGGCCACGACGTTCGTCGGCCACGTGCCGACCTCCTGCGGCTGGAGCCAGTAGGACATCGTGATGCCGCTGAACGGCACGTCCGTGAACGTCCATGTCAGCGTCCGGGCCACGGGATCCCACGTCGCCGGCGGCACGGCGCCCGTTGCCTCCATGTACGTCATGTTGTCCGGCACGACGTCGATGATCGTCGTTTCCTTCAGCAGCACGGATGCCGTGATCTGCTCGGCCAGCTCGCGGTAGACCTTGAGCAGCTCCGTGCCGTCTTTCGCGAAGCGGTACAAGCCGGGGTCGGTGGCGCACAGCCGGAGCAGATCGGGATCGGCGTCGTCGCCGAAGCCGATCGCGAACATCGTGATGTCGTCGAAACGGACGCGGTCGGCGGCCTCGACGGTGCGCATGCGCGAGTTGTTGAACGGGACGCCGTCCGTCATGAGGACGATGATCGACTTGACGCCCGGCTGGCCCCAGCGCGGCGACACCTTCAACGCCGTCCGGCCGTAGTCGATCCCCGCCGCGATGTTCGTGCCGCCCTCGGCTTGCAGTCCCATCACCTTGCCGAGGATCAGCGCCTTGTCCTGCGTCATCGGCGTCTCGATCTGCGCCGTCGACTCGAAGCTCACGAGCGACACCTGATCGCGCGTCAGGTTCAGGTTGTTCACAAAGGCCGCCACGGCCTCCCGCATCTGCTGGATCTTCTCGCCCTGCATGGAGTCCGAGTGGTCGACGACGAGGGCGATGTCGATCCGCTCGCCCGCCGTCGGGCAGCCGCCGCCGAGTGTCAGCGTCACGTGCGTCTGCTCGCCCAGCTGCAGGAACGTCGGCGCCGCGCCCTTGTTCACGACGATCTGACAGCGCAGCCCCTCGTCCGGCGCCAGCCCGGCGTTCGGGTCGATGTCGGCCCCCGGCGCGTACACCCGCACCTTGTTGGCGGCCCGGTCGGCGACGTACACCTTGCCGTTCGCATCGACCGTCAGGTCCGTCACCGGGTAGGGCTCGAGCGTCGGCTCGAGGTCGATGGCATCGAGCACGCCCAGGATGTCGCCGTTGGCGTCCACGCGGTGGATCCAGCGCCGGCGGGACAGGACGAAGATCGAGCCGTCCGGCCCGACGGCCATCCGCTCGGCGGCCACGGGCAGCGGAATCGTGCTGTCCGGCGCCGTCGGCGGGTTCAGGGCGCCGTTCTTGTAGACCTCGACCTGGCGGAGCGTCCGGTTCAGCGCGTAGCGCTTGCCGAGGATGAACTGCAGATCCCAGTAGACGTGCTCCAGGAAGCGGTACTGATAGTCCAGCTTGGCCTCGCTGCCCTGCTCCATGTACCACTGCTCGCGCATGAGCTCGACGTCCCACGGCACGACGATCCGCCGCTGGTCCGCGTTCCATGCGATGTTCGACAGGTAGGCCAGCCGCTCGCCGGCCAGCGCGTGCGGGATCCCGTCGATCTGCCGCGTCCAGCGCAGCCCTTCGGCCGAGAACTTGAAGACGTACTTGTCCCGCAGCCCGTACACGTTGCCGATGTCGTCCACGGCGATCTCGCGCGCCGCGTTCGCCCAGAACTGCGCCTCGACCGTGCCGTCGGGCGCCACCGCCTTCACGCCGTTCTCGTCCAATACGTAGATCCGCCCGTTCGGCCCGAGCGTCACCCGCGACGGCCGTGCGAACCCGCGCCACGTGGCCACCAGGTCGTAGCCGATCGGCTGCTGCAGCGCGGAGGCCGCACCCGCCGCGCCGTGGGCGCCTTTCGCGTCGGTCACGTCGCGCCCTGGACTCGATGCCCGCGCGGTCGCACCCGCCGCCAACAGGACGATGGCCAACGTGATCATCGGCGCGACCGCGCCGCGCCGCGAAACGAGCGAGGTCAGCCGGATGGGGGTTCGGGCTGCCATGAAGCGTCCTTTCATGGTGCGGGCCGAAAGTGCCTGCGCCGCACGGGGTGCCGTTTGCATTAACTCCCCAGTGTATTAACTCCCCAGGTACCTGTGCCGATACGCGCGATCTGCACAAGCGGCGCAGCACGACGCGTCGCACGCCTGTCGCCGACGTGTCGCGATCGCCCTTCGCACGGCCCTTCCGGGCGGGTACGCTCGGGCCGATGAACCACCTCCGCGACCTCGCCACCATCGTCCTCGTCAACCTCGCCGCTCTCGGTCTGATCATCCACCGCCTGCGGGACCCGCGCGCCACCGCCGTCCGCGTCGAGCCGGCGCCGGCCGTGACGCCTGCGCCGTCGCCGACGCCGCCGACGCTCGTCGTCCACGTCGCAGGCGCCGTCCGCCGTCCGTCCGTCGTGCGGTTGCGCGAAGGGGCGCGCATCGCCGATGCGGTCGGCGCGGCCGGCGGGGTGACGGCCGAAGCGTCGCCGGCGTTGAACCTGGCGGCGCCGCTCGTCGACGGGGCGCTGGTGTACGTGCTGCGCGCGGGAGAAGCGCTGCCGCCGCCGGGAGCGGTCGTCGGCGGCGCGGCGGTCGGCGACGGTGCATCGGCGTTACCGGGCGGCCAACCGCCGGCCGCCGGCCCGATCGACATCAACCGGGCCACCGCCGCCGACCTCGACGCGCTGCCCGGCGTCGGTCCGGCGCTGGCGGCGCGGATCGTCGCGTGGCGCGCGGCGAACGGGCCGTTTCGGGCGGTGGATGATCTGCTGGGTGTGGCGGGGATCGGGGAGCGGACGTTGGAGCGGCTGCGGGAGGGTGTAGTGGTGCGGTGACGTGAGGGGGGTGGGGCCCGTAGGCGGTACGAACCCCACTTAGCGCCGATGCTATGATCCCGTCATGTCTCCCGGCTCCACCCCCGACCCCGCCCTCGTCGCTCGTCTGGCCCGCCTCGGCGTGCAGCTCGGCGCCGCCGGGATCGTGGCGCCGGCGCGTCCGTCCGAGGTCGTCGTCGACGGCCGTGGCGACGACGGATCGACGTTGCCGTCGACAGCGGCGCGGCCCGGATCGCCCGCCGTCCTGCCGATCGAGGAGGCCGTGCCCGGCCTGGAGCACGCGACCGAGCACGGCGCGTGCTGGGTCAGCACGCTGCGCCGCGCCGCGGACGATGCGCACGGCGGCGAGTTGCTCGGCGCGGTGCATGATGTCGACGCTGCCGCACTGGCCGAGCTGGCCGGCGACGCGCGGCTGGCCGACCTCGATCTGGCGAACGCCGCATTCCTGGACACCGAGACGACGGGGCTCATGGGCGGCACGGGCACGTACGCCTTCCTGATCGGCGTCGGCCGGTTTCACGACGGCGTGTTCCAGCTGCGCCAGTTCTTCATGCGCCACCCGGCCGAGGAGCGCGCCCAGCTCGAGGCCGTCGCCGAGTGGCTGGACGACACGTCGGGCCTCGTCACGTTCAACGGCCGCACGTTCGACGTGCCGCTGTTGCGCACGCGCTTCCGGCTCCATCGCCGCGCCGCGCCCGACGGCCTCGACGCCCGCCCGCACCTCGACCTCCTGCCGATCACCCGCCGACTGTGGCGCCGTCGTCTGCCCAGCTGCTCGCTCCAGTCCCTCGAGCGCCACATCCTGGACCTGGAGCGGGCGGACGACGTGCCGGGCTGGCTGATCCCGGAGCGCTACTTCCGCTACCAGCACGACGGCGACGCCCGCCCGCTCGTCGGGATCTTCCACCACAACGCCCTCGACATCCTGACGATGGTCAGCCTGGCGACACGCGTTTCGCGGAGCTGGACCCATCCCGACCACGCCGTCGCCCACGGCGTGGACTGGCTCAGCCTGGCGCGCGCATGCGAGGCGGCCGGTGCGGGGCCGCGGGCGCAGGCCGCCTACGAGGCCGCGCTCGTCCGGACGCTGCCGCCGGATCTGCGGGACGAAGCGTGCATGCGCCTGGCCGACATGCACAAGCGCGCCGGCGACTGGGCGGCGGCCCTGGCCGTGTGGTCCGAACTGGCGGCGACGTCGATGCGGCTCTTTCCGTACGAGGAGCAGGCGAAGTACTGGGAGCACCGGGCATCCCCGCCGGACCTTGGACGGGCGCTGGCGTTGACCGAGGCGGCGGCGGAGCGACTGGCGGGCGGCGAGCTGCGGCCGCGGAGGGGGCGGGCGCGCGCGGGTGCCGAACTGGCGCGGCGGGTGGAGCGGCTCCGGCGAAGGGTGGGGCGGGCGGGCGCGATCGGCCCCGCGACCTAGTACACCGTCACGATTCGCATTGCGGATGACGAAGCGCCGGCGGCTGAAGCCGGCCGGCTGAGGGCCTTCGGCCATGGCGCCCGCCTTCGCGGGCGCTTCGGACTTCTGGGTGCCCGCGCAGGCGGGCACCATGGCGGCCCGCCAGGGACGCCTGCAGCCGGCCAGCTTTAGCTGCCGGTGGATTGCGACTCGCCGTCATCCGCAGATCGTCGCGTGACGGTCTACCAGGGCCGTCCACGCCGCGCATCCCGTCCGAACACACGCCGAGGGGCAATCACGCCATCCCACCGGGTAGGGGCAGGTCCCCGTGCCTGCCCTCCCTCAACCACCACCCCGATCCGCCTTCCCAATGGCCGCACGTGGTCCATCCGGGAAGGCGTGTCGGGGCGTGGGTTGAGGGAGGGCAGGCACGGGGACCTGCCCCTACCCGGTGGGATGGCGTTGTTGTGGCCGGACGTGCGTTCGTGACGATGTGGGTTATCGGGGCGTGGAATACGGCATGCGTTCGCATGACACGGGCGTTGCAGGGGCGATTCGCCAAATCGACGCGGGTGGCCTACCGTGCTACGCGGTCCACTCCCCCCCCCCTCGGACCCGCCGCCGCGCCCCGCGGCGCACCCAAGGAGCCGCCCGTGCACTCCGCCCGCCCCACGCTGCTCCCGGCATCGTCCCCCCGTCCGATCCGGCTCCACCCCACCCTTGCTGCCCTCGTCGCGCTCGCCTTCGCCGTCATCGCCGGCGCCCCGCCCGGCGCGCCAACCGTCGTCGCCGCGCCCAGCGACGTGCCCGTTCCATTCGCCGCGGACAACGTCGAGCACTGGGCGGTCGGCGTCGGGCTCGTCTACTGGGCCCACAACTGCTTCGCCGATGAGTTCAACCCGTTCGCCGCCTTGAAGCGCCAGCCCGTGACCGGCGGGCAGCAGCGCACGCTCCAGGACATCAACGACGGTGCGCGCTGCAACACCTTCCACGGCCTGCTCTCGGCCGACGACGGTCTTTACTACTACGACGCCAGCCAGCAGCACATCGCGCGCATGCCGCTCGGCGAGCCGTTCACGCCGGTCCCGGTACGGGCGCTCACCGCCGGCCAGGAGCCGTACGCGGGACGGGCGCTCGTCGCCGCAGGCGGCTTCCTCTACTGGGCGCACGCGGGCAACAAGATCTTCCGGGCGCCGATGGACGGCACCGGCGCCATCGAGACCGTCGCCGACACGACCGCGCTGCCGACGGACCTGATGGTCGTCGGCAACTACGTCTACTGGACGGACGCCACGGGCGTCTGGACGATCAACGTCACGTGCGGCGCGCTGCCGTGCAACGGCGACCGCCAACAGTTTGCGCCGTTCGGCGCGAACACGCAGGGCCACGGCCTGCTCTACCAATCGCTCGGCGGCGTGCGGGGCAACTACCGCGTCTACTGGGTGGAGCGCGTGGCCAGCGGCGCGAACAATACGTACACGATCCGCTTCCGCAGCTGCAATCAGCTCACGATCTGCACGCTGGACGACCCGCTCACGTTCTACGGGGCCACCGTGAATTGGTCCATCGGCCAGCTCGTCGCCGCCGCCGGCAACGTCTACTGGACCGAGCTCGACAACACGACCGTGAACAATCCGAACGGCGACGTGAAGCGCCGCGCGTACAACGCCGCCGCCGGCACGGGCGCCGATACGATCGCGACGGCGCAGGCAAAGGTCGACGGCCGAATCTTCGTCGCCGGCGACGCGCTCTACTTCGCCCGCCGCGGCGTCGGCATCTACACCCTCTCGCTGAACGCGGCGCCGATCGTCCGCGATCTGAAGGCGGACGGCCTCGAGGTGACGCAGGGCATCCAGGACCTCGGCAACGCCGTGCCGCTCGTGGCCGGGAAAGCGACGTACGTCCGCGCGTACGGCCTCCAGCTGTCGGGTCCGAGCACGCCCAACGTCGAGGCGCAGCTCGTCGGCAGCAAGGGCGGCGCGCCGCTGCCCGGATCGCCCCTCCAGCCGATGAACGGCGTCCGGGCGCTCGCCACGGGCGGGGGCTATGACCGCGCGCGGCTCAGCGACGGCTGGGTCTTCCTGCTGCCGGCCAACTGGATCACGCCTGGCGCGGTCACCCTTACGTTCGAGGTGGATGGGCGGCGCATCCACTCGGACCCCGACCGCGCGAACAACGAGGCCGTCGCGTCCGTGGTGTTCCTCGACCGGCCGCCGGTGTGCGTGATGACGGTGCCGGTGCGGACGAACACCGCGCTGCCCCGGACCACCGACCCCAACTTCCGGACGATGGTCGACCACTTCCACCGCCGCTGGCCGATCCCCGACGTCTGGGTGTACCGCGACACGAGCCCGGTCGAGGAGCTCGAGGTCTGCTGGTACGGACCGGTGCCGTATCCGTGCCTTGGCCCGTACGAGCTCGACGACGGCTGGGGCCTCACGAACGGCATCCCCGACCGCGACAAGGTGATCGTCTCGCTCTGGACCCGGGCGCTTCTGTCCTTCAACCCGGACGCCTGCGACACGATCGGCGCGCCCGTCCACTTCATGGGCATGGTCCATCCGGATGCTCCGAACGGCGGCTCGTCCGGCTACGCCAGCACGGTGAGCAACCAGTCCTGGGTCCAGCTGCCGGCGCACGCCCCGCTCGGCCCGAACTGGGACGCCCTGCGCGAGGGCAGCACGATGGCCCAGGAGCTGGCGCACAACTACGGTCGCAAGCACATCAACTGCGGCAATCCGGAGGACGTGGACAACGACTACAAGTACCCGCCGTGCCAGATCGGCAACGTCGGCCCGGCCAGTCACTACGGCTTCGACACGCGCACGCAGCGCCCGATCCGCCCGAACGAGACGGCCGACTTCATGACGTACGCCGACCGCAGTTGGGTCAGCGACTACACGTGGCGCGCGCTGATCAGCGAACTCGGGTCGGTGTTCGCGGCGGCCCTGTCTCCGCTGACCACCCTGTCACCTCTGCCACCTCTGTCACCTCAGTCGCACCTGACGCTCCAGTCGCCCCAGGCCGATCCGGCGACGACGACGCAGGCGCCCGACGCCGAGTCCGTGTTCGTCACCGGCGTCGTCGACACGGCCAACGTCCGCGGCAAGATCACGACGCTGCTCATGCTGCCGACCGGCTCGATGCCGTTGGCCACCCGCCTGTCCATCGGCCGGCACGCGACCGGTGGCGGGGTGATCGGCACGGGTGGCAGGAATGGCGCGATCGGCGCGAACGGCGTCGGCAGCGCGTCCCAGGTGCCGGCGTTCCGGCTGCGCTTCCTGGACACCGGCGGCACGGTGCTCGTCGATCGGCCGCTGACGCCGAACCCGCTCGACGACCACTCCCCCGACGGCGCCGCGGCCCTGTTTGCCGATCAGTTCGCCAGGCCCGTCGCTCTGGTGGCCGCCGTCCAGCTCTGGTCCGGTACGACGCTGCTGGACACCATCGTGCCGAGCGGCGCTGCGCCCATCGTGTCGCTGACGAAGCCTGCCGCCGGCGTGGTCATGTCCAGCAGCATGACGATCGAATGGTCGGCCCTCGACCCGGACGCGGACGACCGGCTGCGCTTTGTGGTGCAGTACAGCCCGGACGGCGGCGTGCGATGGAAGACGCTGGCCGTCGACGTGCCGCCGCTGCGCGGTGCAGCCGGTGTCGGCGGCGACGTTCAGGGCCGTCTCACGTTGGCCGACCTTGGCACGCTGCCCGGCAGCGCCGCGCCGAACGGGAGCATGATCCGCGTCCTGGCCAGTGACGGCTTCAACACCGGCGTCGCGACGTCGCCGGGCTTTACCGTGCCCAACCGCCCGCCCGAGGTGGTCGTCAGCTCACCGGAAGCCGGCGAGACGCTTGCGGCGGGCGTCGATGTCGTGCTCATCGGTAGCGGCTTGGACGCCGAGGACGGCGGCCTGTCCGATGATGCGCTGAGCTGGCGCGTGGACGGGCGATCGGTCGGCGCCGGCCGCACGATCGCCGTCGCCGGGCTGGCGCCGGGTGCGCGCGTGGCCACGCTCTCCGGCGACGATGCGAGCGGTCACACGGCCGCCGCCGACGTCGCCTTCTCCATCGCGCCGCTGGCCGTTCCGCTCGGAGCGCCCGTCGGCGCGCGGCCCGTGCTGGACGGCCTGTGCGACGACGCGGTGTACGCCGGCGGGGCCAGCCTCCAGCTGGCGCCGTATGCCGACGGCAGCCGCGGCGCCGTCCGCGTGCTGCGCTCCGGCGATCACCTCTGGGCCTGCTTCCACGGCCTCGTGCGCGGCGCCGCCGACGTCGGCTCCCAGGTGGAGGTCCTGGTGGACGCGAACCACAGCCGGGACGCGCTGGCGCAGGCCACGGACTTCCTCTTCGCCGCGGCCGAGGACGGCAGCGTGCTCAGCCGGGTGGGCGATGGGTCGGGCGGCTTCGCGCCGCCCGGTCCGCGCGGCGTGGCGGCGCAGCTGGGCGCGTCGGCGGTGGGATGGTCGGTCGAGATGCGCCTGGACAAGGCGCGGTTCGGCGGATGGGAGCACCTGGCGGGGCTCGCGTTCGGCCACACCGTTGCCGCCCCCGTCGGCGGCCCCGGCGGCGCGCACCGCTGGCCGCAGACGGCCGAGCGCGGCAAGCCGTCCACCTGGGCGACGACGAGCCTCGGCGACCTGCCTGCGGTCCACTGGCTGACCCCGTCGTCGGCGACGGTCGGCGGCGCGCCGTTCGCGCTCGGTGTCGCAGGCACGGGCTTCATCAGCGGCACGCTGGTCCTCTGGAACGGCGCACCGCTCGCGACGACGTTCGGCGGCACGGATCATCTGACGGCAACGGTAACCGCCGCGCAACTTGCGAGCGCGGGCATCGTGCAGGTGACGGTACGCGTTCCGGCGCCGGGAGCGATGGTGTCCAATTCGTTGCCGTTCGTCGTGCATGGGCGGCTGCCCGTGATCACCCGCCTCGCCCCGACGAGCGTCGCGGCCGGCGGCGGGGCGTTCACGCTCGTGGTGCACGGCACGGACTTCGCGTCGGACGCCCAGGTGCTCTGGGACGGCGCGCCGCTGGCCACGCTGCGCTTGAGCGGCACCGAGCTGAGCGTTCCCGTACAGGCGTCGCTGATCGTCGACGGGCGGACGGTGGGGATCGCGGTGCGCAACCCGTCGCCGGTGGCGCGCGTGTCGAACACGGTGCGGCTGGAAGTTGTGGCGCCGACGGCGGTGGCGCCGAGCGCGACGGCGGTGGCGAGTGCGACGGCCACGGCGTCGCAGACTGCGACGGCAGTCGCGACGGGAACGGGGACGGCGGTCGCGACCGGAACGGCGGAGGCCACCGCGACGGCGGGCGCGACGGCCACCGCGACGGCGGGCGCGACGGCGGGCGCGACGGCGACACCGCCGCCGACGGCGACAGCGCGGGCGACGGAGGGGCCGGGCGGGGACGGGGGCAAGGCCTATCTGCCGTGGGCGAATCGGCAGCGCTGAGCTCGGGAGGCTTCCGGGCACGGCGCCGGGGGCCGTTCTCCAGCCGGTTTCGGTCATGTTCGGCCGGCCAGCTTTGGCCAAGCGCAGTATGTCCATCCGCTGCGTCAACATCGATGGCGGCTGGGTATCTATTGATGGTCGAAGGCGGGGGTTGTCGTATTGGCGTTGTGACAAACCGGAGCGGCGTGATCACACGGCCTGATCATGCCGGATTCGCAAAAGGCCGCCTCCAATGAAGATCGAACCCCACCAAGCCACCATTCAGAGTCGTGCCAGGCGATGCGCAATTCGTCTCGATGCTGTTGCAAAGGTGTCTCATCGCGCCAGTGCTTCGCCTGAAGAACCAGTGGTTCAGCGCCAGATCACTGTGATCTAGGGCCAAATCACAGTGATCTGGCGCTGAACCACAGTGGATCGTCCCACCATCCACCGTGGAATCGACAGCGCGCCACCGTGACTGCCCCGACAGGCACCGATGTGTCCGGCGGCGCGCCTCGTTCGCGAGCCGACGACGCTTGGCCAGCCCTCGGTGGGTTCGTGCCTGACATTCCCCCATGCGGCGGGTACGAAAACAGGGGGCACCCGAAGGTGCCCCCTGTCTGTGTGCGGCGATCGGCAGCCGTGCGCCCCGTCGTTACATCCGATGCGCCCGGCCGACGATCCCTTATCCCTTGTACCCCACCGGCAAGTACACCGTATTCTTCGCCGGCACCGGCACCACATCCGTCGGCTGCGGCACCGCAGTCGGCACCGCCGTCGGCTCCACCGGCACCGCCGTCGGCGGATCCACCACCGTGCCCAGCGGCGTGGCGACGCCGATGAAGTTGAACGTGTGGCCCGGGAAGACCTCGGTCACCGCTTCGTTGCCGCAGCGCTTCTGGAGCACCTCGGCCAGGACGTCGCGGTACTCCGTCGTGCCGGCCAGGTCGCCGCGGTCCAGTTTGTCCTCGGCCAGCGTCGGCCAGTCGGCGTGCACCTTGCCGCCGTTGATCCCGCGGCCCATGAGGTACATCACGTTGCCGTGGCCGTGGTCCGTGCCGTAGCCGCCGTTCTCGAAGGCGCGGCGGCCGAACTCGCTCATCAGGACGATCGTCACGCCCTGCTTGTCCTTCTCGCGGGCATCGAAGTTGTCCTGCAGGTCGGTCATGAAGGCCGTCACGCCCTGCGCCAGCTGGAGCATGTTGTTCGCCATGCCGCCCTGCGCCGTCGCGCCCGGCGTCACCTGGTTGGCATGCGTGTCCCAGCCGCCGACGTCGATGCACGCCACCTCGAGGCCGACGTCCGCCTTCACCAGCTGCGCGATCTGCATCATGCCCTGGTGGAAGCCGTTCTGACCGTAGCGGGCGCCGTTCGACGGCATGTACGTCCCGCTGCCGATCTTGGTGGAGAGCATGTCCAGCGCCGCGAACGTCGACTGGCCCTGCTCGTCCAGCCAGCCCTCGCCGCTGTAGAGCTGCGCCAGCTGCTGCTGGAAGCGCGCCACCTCGCGCGTGTCGCCCTGGAGGTGGAAGTCGGCGATGCTCTGCAGCGTCACCGCCGGCACCGGGCCGCGCAGCGCCGCCTGCAGCATCGTGCCCATGCCCACCGCGCGGAACGGCGAGTTGTTCTGGCTGCGCATGCTCGTCAGATGGCGCCCGAGCCAGCCGGTGTTCAGCTTCTTCTCACCCGGCGTGCCGCGCTCCATGAAGTCCTGCGCGTCGAAGTGGCTGCGCGTCGCGTCGTCCATGCCGACGGCGTGGACGATGCCGAGCAGGCCGTTGTCGTAGTGCTCTTTCCAGCGGCCCTGACCGGACAGCGCCAGCGCCGGGTGCATCCCGAAGTTGCCGTCCAGGTTCACCGAGCGCAGGTTGCTGGGCGTGTTCGAATCGTCGGGTGCCGGGATGTGGACCGTCGGGCGCATCTCGCGGTACCGACCGAAGTCCTGCAGCGGCACCACCATGTTCAGGCCGTCGTAGCCGCCGCGGGCGAAGATGACCACCAGGACGTCGCCCTTGGCCGGCGTCTGGGTGTTGCGGAAGACCAGCCGCGGCATCCACTCCGGCCACGCGGCGGTGCCGGCGGCCAGGAGGGATCCTCGCTGGAGAAACGTGCGTCGCGAAAAGCTCATCGTGACCTCCCTAGCGCCACTGGAAGTACGGGCTGTCGAAGATCATGGCCACCGCATACGGCAGCCGATTGGCCACGCCGCTGAACGGCGTGCCGTCCGTCCCGCCGTTCGTCAGGTACCCGACGATCTGCTGTCGATCCTCGGCCAGGAGCGCGCGGTGCAGCAGCCGCTCCGTCCAGTAGTCGACGGCCTCGCCGGCCGTGGCGAACGACGTCTGCACGCCCTCGGCCGTCAACGGCGTCCAGTTGTCCACCATCCGCGCGCCCATGCCGCTGCCCGCGCCGACGCCGCACATCGCCAGGCCGACGTTCCAGCGCATGAGCATGACGCCGGATGCCGCCCAGGCCGTCTTCACGTCGGGATAGCCGTCCGGCGTCGCCCAGTAGAACGGCAGGTGGCCCATGCGCCCGAGGGCGTAGTTGATCCGGTTGAAGACCGGTGCGTTCTGCCCGATCGTGAACTTGTCCATCGGCAGGCCCGAGACGCGCAGCATCCGGACGATGAGGTCCGTCGGGCGCGACAGCCGGCCGCCGAAGTTGTTGAACGAGCTGCCGAACTCGCGCGAGGTGAACAGCGCGCTCAGCGTGTCGCGGATGTCGCCGTCCGACCGCTCGAACGCGCTGGCCACGCGCTCGACGAGCTGCGGCGCGTCCGTCAGCGGATTGTCGCACACGAAGCGCCGCGCCAGCTTGAGGGCGATGTAGCGCGGCGTCGCGTCGTGGGCGCACAGCAGATCGATGACGATGCGCCCGTCATCGTCGCCGAGCGATGCCGCGATCTGCTCGCCGAACACCGTCTTCGTGCTGTTGTCGTGCGTGTCCGGGTTGAACATGAAGTTGCCGCGCGTCGGGGCGTTCGCCCGGTTGTCGATCGTCCAGCCCGTGAAGCACTTGGCGACCTGCTTGATGTCCTCTTCGGAGTACGGGTAGCCGTTGACCGCGGCGCCCGTCGTGTGGAGCTCCATGATCTCGCGGGCGTAGTTCTCGTTCGGCTGGCGCTTCGTGCTCACCGCGTTGTCGAGGTAGTCCAGCATCGCCGGGCTCTGGGCGTCGGCCGTCAGGAGATCCTTGAACTTGCCGAGCGCATGCTTCCGAATGACGGTGCGGTCCTCGACGGACTTGAAGTACCGAACGTTGTTCGTCTCCATGCTGACGTTGAAGTGATCGCTCCAGAACTCGGCCATCACCTCGTGCAGCATCCGCGGGCTGTAGACCATCCGGAAGATCGTCGCCTGCATGAGCTCGCGCACGCCCTGCCCGCGCTCGTCCAGATCGAGGAACTGCTTGTTCGACCAGTTGAGCGTCGGCAGGCGGTTGAGCAGCAGCTCCTCGACCTCCGAGTTGTCGATGTTCTCGTAGTCCAGCTGCTCCTCGAGCCACTTCATGCCGCCGATCTGGCGCGCGTGCTCGAGCTGCCCCGGCCGCGGGCCGAAGGCGGCGCGCGTGAGGAGCAGCGTCTCGAGATCGGGCGCCGGCATTTCGGCGCTCGTCTTGGCCCTCCAACGGCGCGCCGGCCGGGTGGCGGCCTCCACCTCGGGCGCCAACGCGGCACCGGTGGCCGCGGCGGCTGCCGCGGCGCCGCCGACGCGGAGGAACTGACGCCGGTCCAGTTTCATGGCGTTCTCCTTCCCTACGGGATCGCTGACGCTCGATATCGAGCCAGATGAAGATCACGATCGCGGCAGCGCCGCGGTACCACCTGGTGTGGAGAGCCCAACGCACCGCACGGCCGGCGAGTTAGAGCCCGACACGATGTTGTCATCGTTGCGCCGTTCGTGCACGTCACAGTGTGCCGCGAGACGGTGGGCCGCAAGCATGTTCCTTCGACGGGTCGGGGCGTTCGGCGGGTACGTGTCCGCTCGGCGGGACTACCGGAGGTAGCTCAGCAAGCGCTCCTGCCGGTGCGGCTGGCGCAGCTTGAGCAGCGCCTCCTGTTCGATCTGCCGGATCCGCTCGCGCGTGAGGTTGAACTTGCGCCCGACCTCCTTGAGCGTGAGCGGCTGGCCGTTGTCCAGACCGTAGCGCAGCCGTACGATCCGTGCCTCGCGGGCCGTCAGGCAGAGCAGGACGTCGTCGAGGTCGACCTGCATGAGGGCGAACGCCGCGGTTTCGAGCGGGTCCGGCGCATGCGTGTCCTCGATGAAGTAGCCAAGCTCGGAGTCCAGGTCGTCTCCCACCGGCTTTTCGAGGGACAGGGACCGTCGGGCGGCCTTGAGCATCTGCCGGACCTTGAGCTCGGGCACGTCCATCCGGCTCGCCAGCTCGGCCGGCGTCGGCCGCCGTCCGAGGTCCTGCTCCATCGCCTGTGCGATCGCAAAGAGCTTGCGGATCCGGTCGCTCATGTGCACCGGGACGCGGATCGTCCGCCCTTGGTTCGCGAGGGCGCGCGTGATCGACTGCCGGATCCACCACGTGGCGTACGTGCTGAACTTGTAGCCGCGGCGGTGGTCGAACTTGTCGGCCGCCTTCATCAGTCCGACGTTGCCCTCCTGGATGAGATCGAGGAACGGCACGCCCTGGCCGCGGTACTTCTTGGCCATGCTGATCACGAGCCGGCTGTTCGCCTTCACGAGGTGGTCCCAGGCCGCGCTGCCTTCCTGCCGCGCCCGCTGGAGCGCCCGTCGCCGGCCCGCGCACAGATCCGGGCAGCCGAGTTCCTCGCCGGCCCCCCTGCCGCGCTCGATGCGCTTCGCCAGGGCGACCTCTTCCTCCCGCGTGAGGAGCGGCACGGCGCCGACCTCGCGGAAGTACAGGCTGACGCTGTCGTCGTCCTCGATCCCGTCCATGCTGGCCGGTCGCGCGCTGACCAGATCGTCCAGCGTCAACTCGCCCTCGAGGTCCTCGGCCACCTCGGCGATCATCTCGTCCGACGGCAGGACCTCGTCGGCGACGACCTCGATGTCGGCTGCGTCGAGGCAGGCACGGCACCAGGACGCGATGCCGGGATCATCCTCAGCTTCGGGCAGGTGTTCGGACAGCTCGGACAGGGTGACGTAGCCTCGGCCGACGCCGAGGCGGACGAGGCCCTCCAGCGCGTCTCGCACGCTGGCATCGACATCCCCATCTGGAACCAATGCATCCGCTCCCTTCAGGGAGCCCGCCCGCCCTTCCGGGCAGATGGCAGGTCGCGGCGATGCGCGAGTATAACCCGGTGGCCGGCCGGCCGTCAAGCGATTTTTAAGGTTCATGACCATATTCGGGCGGATCCATGACGTAGTGCGGGCGATCCCATGACCGACCATGGTCGAAACGATGACGATTCACGCCCACGGTACCGCCTCGAGGATTCGCGCCCGCGGCGCCGCCGATCGGGTTACAATCCCGCCCATGATCGCCCGCCTGAGTGGCCGGATCGCCGCAGTGGAGTCCGATGCGCTCGTCGTCGACGTCGGCGGCGTCGGCTACCGCGTCTACGTTCCGCTGCCCGTCCTCGCCGCGGCGGGACAGGAAGGCGACGCGGTGGCGCTGCACACCCATCTGCACGTCCGCGAGGCCGAGCTGACGCTCTACGGCGCGCTCGATGCGGCCACGCTGGCCGCGTTCCAGCTGGTCCAGACCGTCAGCGGCATCGGACCGCGCGTCGCGCTGGCCATGCTCTCGACGTTCGACGCAACGACGCTCCAGTCGGCGATCGCCGCCGAGGACGTCGATGCGCTCGTCGGCGTGCCGGGCGTCGGGCGCAAGATCGCGCAGCGGATCGTCCTCGAGCTGAAGGGCAAGGTGGCCGGGCTGCCGTTCGCGCCGGCCGCAGGCGGTGGTTGGGGCGACGGGGGCTTCGGCGCCGGCGGCGCGCAGGCGGACGCGATCGCCGCGCTGACCGCGCTCGGCTACACGCCGGCGGAGGCGCGCCGGGCCGTCGCGTCCGCCGGGCTCGATGCGGAGGCCACCGTCGAGGACCACGTGCGCGCCGCGCTGCAGGCGCTGGCCCGCGGCTGATCCGCGGTGATCCGCGGCTGATCCGAGCACCGCGGGGGAGAGTCGCGTATAATCCGGGCCTACCGAATCGGCACGAGAAGGATCCGGCCATGGCCTATATCATCACCGAACTCTGCACGCGCGAGGGCGACTGCGTCGAAGTCTGCCCCGTTGACTGCATCGTCCCGTCGCCCAAGGGCAACGTCGAGTACCCGCTGTTCTACATCGACCCTGACGTCTGCATCGACTGCGGCGCCTGCGTGCCGGTCTGCCCGCCCGAGGCGATCTTCCCCGAGCCCGACGTGCCGGCCGACCAGGAGCACATGACCAAGATCAACGCGGACTACTTCCTGACGGGTCCGGGGTACTGGGAGTTCGATCTCGAAGAGCAGCGCGGGATGCCGGAATAAACGGGTCGGTTGGGACTGCCCTCGCAACCCCTCCCGGCGCGCGTTGCGCGCCTGTCCTCCCCAGCTGTCGCTGGAGAGGACGGTGCGTCCCTAGCGGAGGATGGAGGCCGGCGCTGCCAACGTTCGCGGAACCGAAGCTCGCGAAGTGGCCTGGGTGTTCAGGTCCTCGGCCAACACGCGGTGCCCGAACCTGGAAGCATCCTTTCTCCACCTCCGGTGGGGAAAGGTGGCAGCGCCGAAGGCGCTGACGGATAGGGGTCACCCGATCGCCGACTGCCACGGCATGTACGACGACCAACGCTGGTACAGATACGGCTTGTTCGTGAGGAACATGTCCGCCTGCCGGGCGATGGCCTCCTCGACCGCCGTCCACGGTTGGCCTTCCAGTTCCTGCAGGAGGGACGCCTTGCGGGCGTAGTAGAGCGGCAGGAGCGAGAGGGCCACCTTGTCGGGATCGCCCTCGCCGCGGTTGTAGACCACGGCAAAGTCCATGACGATGCGCGCCCAGGCGTCCGGCGGGAAGCGCGGCTGGTCGCTCGTCGAGAGCTCGGCCACGACGGCCTGCTGCTCCTCGCTCAGGATCGCGCTCAGGTTGCGCCGGTAGCGCTTGAGCCCCTTCAGAAAACCGTCCCAGAGCGTCTGGCGGGTCGTGGGGATCGGTTCGGGCGGGAGCTGCGTCAGCGACCCCCACACCGGCACGCGGTAGGCGCCCTTCACGTCCGGCCAGACGCGGCGGTAGAACGACATCAGACGGAACAGCGTGCCGGTCACCTGCATGAACTTGGGCTCGAAGCCGACCGTCGGATCCTTGTAATCGTGCGTCTTCGTGCCGAGCGGCGCCTGGTAGAGTCGCCAGCCGCTGTTGATCGCCAGCGTCACCATCCACATGTGGATCCCGAAGCGGGCGACGTCCGTCTCCCAGACGTCCTTGTCGAGGAACGTCTGCCAGGCCCGCGGCGACATCGCGATCTCGCTGCCGAGCGGCTGCCGCAGGTCGACGCCGTACAGCATCCGGGTGAACGGGTAGGCGATCATGTCGTTGATCGTCACCTCGTGGCGGTCGCGGGTGTAGATCGGACTGACGTACTCCGCCTCGCCGGCCAGGATCGGGCCGACGAGGCGCTCGATCCAGGTCGGGTTGATCGATCGGACGTCGGCGTCGACGACGGCGCAGGCCGAGGCGGTCAGCATGGCCGCGGCCTCCATGATCGCCCGGATCGCGCTGCCCTTGCCGGTGAGCCCCTGGTACTGCAGCGTCGACAGCGTCACCGCAGGCGGGAGCGCGACACCGCCGGCGATGGCCAGCGTGTCGTCCGTGCTCCCGCCGTCCGCCACGACGATGTGGGCGCGCTTGTCCGGGAAGTGCTCGACGACCCCCGCGGCGAGCGCGTTCAGGACGTGCGCGATCGTGCGGGTGTTCTTGTAGGTCGGCAGCCCGATGACGATGTCGGCGTGGCCGAGGTGCTCGAACCGCCGCTTGGCGGCCCGATCCAGGGCGCTATCGATGTACAACAACTCGTTCAACCCGCACCTCGCTCCTCGTCCGGCGAATCGGCGCGGGATTATACGGAGCGCGGCGACGAAGTCCTCATTGGTTGTCATAACGCCCGGATGCGACGTCAGCGCATCGACACCGCATCCGTCGCCACCGCCGCCGCGACCCGCCGCCCGATGTCGACGGCGAAGTTTGTGCCGCGATCCCAAGGGTACACCTGGCTCATCGACGCCAGGTAGAGCCCGGGCACCGGGGTCGCAAGGGGCGGGACGTGGGCCGAGAAGCCGCACGGCACGACGGGCTGGGCGTACGCCGCGCGCGACAGCCACGACGTTCGGACCCAGTCCGGGCGGAATGCCGGGTTGATCCGCTGCAGCGCCGGCAGCCACTGGGCCAGCAGGTCGTCGTGCGACATCGTGAAGGCGGGGTGGTCCGGGGGCAGGTAGTCGCCCATGTAGACCAGGTGATCGCCGCCGTAGTGGGCTGCATCGATGAGGTTCGTGTGCTCGACGCACGCCAGGAACGGCATCTCGCGCTTGTCGAGGTTCAGCCAGTACGTGCCGTCCGTCATGAGCTGCTGCTTGAGCGCGAGCACGAACACGACCGCCCCGAGGTGCTCGAGGTCGGCCAGGCGGCCGGCGTAGTCCGCCGGCAGGTCGGGCGCCAGCCGCGCCAGCACGTGCGGCGCCGTCGTCGCCACCACCGCGTCGAACGTCGCCTCGCCGTCGCCGGCGGCCACCGCCAGGCCGATGTCCGTTCGGCGGATGCCTCGCACCGGCGTGGACAGCCGGACGACGGCGCCGCGGCCCTCGACGGCGCGTTGCAGGGCGTCGGCGTAGGCTTGGAAGCCGCCGGCGACGTAGATCAGCTTGAAGGAGCGGGCGTGCAGGCGTGCCCAAAGCCAGCTCATCGGCACGTGCTCGTAGTGCTCGGGGCCGAACTTGCCGAGGAGCAGCGGCTCCCAGACGGCCGCGTAGGCGCGCTTGCCCATCCAGCGCCGGGCCCATGCGGCCGCGGTCACGTCTTCGAGCGAGCGCCAGTCCGGCGTGAGCTTGAGGTAGGCACCGACGGCGCCCATCCGAACGCGGTCGATGAACGGCATGCCCGGGAACGTCAGGATCGGGACGACGCCGTCCAGCGGGTAGGCCTTGCCGCGGTAGAACGAAGCCGAGACCGGGCGCAGCGTCTGCAGGCGATCGGCGAAGCCGATCTCCTCGGCCAGGCCGATGATCGCGCGATCCGTCTGGAAGAGATGATGGTAGTAGTGCTCCAGCGGCCATTCCCACGACGCGTCGCGGAAGCCCCCGGCCAGCCCGCCGGCGTGCGCGGCCCCGTCGTACACCGTCACCGACCAGCCGTCGGCGGCCAGGTCCCACGCCGCGCTCAGCCCGGCGAATCCGGCGCCGATCACGGCGACGGAGCGGCCCGACGCCGACGCCGACGCGGGCGGAGACTGGGGCAGGGGTTGGCTCATCCGGGTCGGCTCATCCGGCCGCAGCGGAGCTCGTGCCCGCCCCCCGGCCGTCCGTTCCCCGGTCGCCCGAGACGTCGCCGCCCGAGACGTCGCCGCCTGACCCGTCGCTGCCTGACCCGTCGTCGCCCACCATCGCCGCGTTCGCCTGCCGCAGGCTGACGTGCGAGCGCCAGAGGTACCACGCGCCGAGGAGCGTGATCGGGAACCAGAGCGCCACGTGCAGGACCACGGTGTAGGCCGTCGCCACGGACTGGGCGACGCCGGCGGCGGTCAGGACGGCAATGCCCGGCGCATCGAACGTCCCGATGTGACCGGGCCCGGCCGGGATCGTCGTCGCCAGGTTGACGATGCCGTTCATCAGCATGAGCGTGATGAAGCTGACCTGCATCTCCGGGAAGGCATGCATGACGAACCAGTACTTCATCGTCTCGCACAGCCAGATGACGACGCTCGTGAGGAAGAGCATGAGCACTTCACGCCGGCCCGAGAGGCTCTCGAGGCCCTCCGTGAAGCGATCGACGACGCCCCATAGCTGGTCCGCGTGCGCCCCGTCGGCCGAGCGGCGTCGCGACAGGCCGAGGACCGCCGCGCCGAGCGTGACGAACGGGCCGGCGAGGCGCCGCAGGCGGTCCGGCCGGCCGGCGAGGAAGAGGAACGCGACGAGGGCGCCGATGAACAGCACGGTGCAGACGACGATCAGTGGCCGATACGTCTCGAGCGCGTCCGACTCGAAGCGGACGAACGGCAGCGCGACGAACACGAACGCCAGCATCGTCAGGCCGTCGAACAGACGCTCGAGGACCACGGTGGCCAGGCTGGCGCTCATCCGGACGCCGGTCTCGCGCTTGAGGACGTAGCTGCGGAGCACCTCGCCGGCGCGGGCCGGATAGACGTTGTTGCCCATGTAGCCGATGCAGACGAACCGGAACAGCCGCCGCATCGGGACGTCGACGAGGTGGTTGAGCATCGTGTGCCAGCGCCACGTGCGCGCCCAGACGCCGACGAAGTAGACCGCCACGCCCGGCACGAGCCAGATGTAGTGCGCGTCGGCCACGTGCCGGGCGAACGCGTCGAGCTCGAGGCCGCGCACGGCGTACAGCACGAACACGGCGCTGATCGCGACGCCGACAGCCAGGCGCACGGCGCTGCCGGTGCGGCCGGCGGCACGCGGCGCGTGGGGTGGGGGAGGCGTGGGGGGGTGGGTCATGAGCGGCCGGCCATCATAGCATACGGCCTCCGTCGCCGAGGCCGCGTTAACGTCGCCGGCGGCCGCTCGGGCGGCCGCCGGGAAGGTGCTGCGGAGATGCGTGTTGTGTCTGTTTGACGCGGCGGGGTTACGCCACCGGCGCGCTGATCTCGCCCATGGTGACCGTCTCGCCGAGGACACGCTCCATCGTCATCGTGTGCGGGCAGTGGCCGTGGTGCTCGAACCCTTCGCAGTCGCAGGTCCAATGGCCGTGGTCGTAGCCCACCTTGTGGTCGCGGTGGTCACCGTCGACCGTGACGTTGAAGCTGTTGAAGACGATCCGCTGCTCACGCTCTTGGGCGTAGCGCATCGACTTCTCCACGTCGGCGACATAGGTGCTGGGCAGCATGACTCGCTCTCTCCTGCTTTCTCGCGGCCGCAAGGCCAGCGGTGGGCTGGGCGCCGTTCGGGAAGGGGGACGCCCACGTGAGGATGGAAGAGGGGCGAAAAAAAGGGCGCCCCCACAATCGGGTGGCGCCACGCCAATCACACCGGCGAACCAAGTGTCTCGTACATGGGGGCCAGTATAGCCCTCGAGCGGGGGGTGTCAAGGACGGTTCCGGGGGCCGCCATCACGGGGCGACGACCGCGCCTCCCGGCACGTAGCGCACCGGCGCCGCGCCCTGCACCACGTGGTAGAACGTGTCCCGCTCCATGGCGTCGAGGTGCTGAAACGTGCCGTCCGGCCACGTGATCGTCACCTCGGACGCCCCGTCGTTCGGTCCGAGGCCGATGAGGACGCGCCGGTCCGATACCGAGAGGTAGCTCGAGGCGCCGCTGACCTGTCTGACGAGCGTTCGGTCCCCGACCTTGGCCTTGACCCGGGCGCAGATCGCCGAACGATTGCCGTCCGAACCTTCGAGCCACAGACTGATCCAGTGGCCGCATGCGCCGCAGACATTGCGCCCGATGGCGAGCGGACCGTTGTTGCGGGTCAGCACGACGTCGAGCGCGCCGTCGCCGTCGAGGTCGCCCACGGCCAGCCCGCGACTGACGTGCTGCTCCGTGAACGCCGGGCCTGCGGCATCGCTGACATCGGAAAATCGGCCGGCGCCCGTGTTCTCGAACAGCAAGCTCGACTGTCCGAACGTCAGACCGGGCCGGACCGCGGCCGCATTGTCGTAGATGTGGCCCGCCGCCGTCGCCAAGTCCTCGTCCCCGTCGCGGTCGGCATCGAAGAACACCGTGCCCCATTTCAGCCGGGGACGCGCCGCCAGGCCGATCCCGACTGCTTCGCTGACCTCATCGAAGAGCAGGTCATCCTTTTGGCGATAGAGGCTGAGCGGCTCGGCCTGGAAGTTCGCGACGGCCAGGTCCATCCGCCCGTCCCCGTCCACATCCGCCGCATCGACGCCCATGCTGGCCTCGACGCGCCCCTCCGGGCTGAACGCCGTGCCGGAACGCGGACCGACGTCCGTGAACCGCCCCGTCCCGTCGTTCAGCCAGAGCTGGTTTGGATCGATGTCGTTCGCGACGTACGGATCGACGTCACCGTCGCCGTCGATGTCGACGAGGGCGAGCGCGAGTCCGTTGCGTGCGGCGCCGGTGATGCCCGCCGCTGCCGAGCCGTCGTGGAACTTCCCGTTGCCGTCGTTCACGAAGAGCAGGTCGTGCCTGCCCTCGTACAGCATCGGCGTGCAGTAGACCTGTTGTCCGTCCTCGTAACACGGCTGGGCGGATGCGGCATCGTACGCGAGGTAGCGAACGACGAACAGGTCGAGGTCACCGTCGCGGTCCGCGTCGAAGAATCCGGCGCTCGTCGCCCAGCCGACGTCGTCCGGCAGCCCGCTCCGGGATGTGATGTCCGCAAACGACGCGCCCGTGTTGCGCAAGAGACGCATGCCGGGCCCGTACGCCGTGAGCACGACGTCCGGCCAGCCGTCCCCATCCACGTCACCGACCGCCACACCCATGCCGTAGCCTGGGCTCGGCAGCGCCCATTCCGTCGTCGCGTCGCGGAACCGCCCCCTGCCGTCACCGATGAACAGCTTGTTCGCCGCACCGGCTGGGCGGCCGGTCGTACCGATCGCACCGCTGTTCGCCGCGAGCAGGTCGGGTGCGCCGTCGCGGTTGAAGTCGGCGATCGCGACGCCGGAGCCCATGATCTCCGGAATGAGCTTGGCCGAGGTGTACGTCGCCACGTGCGTGAACGCCACGCCGCTCTTGTCGGCCGCGTCCGCGAAGTGCAGCCTGCCCGGCGCGACCCTTGGCAAGACGGAAGGAGGACCGCTCTGCAGTGCCTGACGGACGCCGCAGGCAGACTGGGAGATCGTCACGACGGCGAAGGCGAGAACGCGGACGGCGAAGATCCCCGCCATCCTTGCTGGCTGTGGATGGGTCCGATCCGGCATCCAAAACCTCGCGCAACATGGGGCATCTCCGCCAGAACTGACGGCAGGACCCCATGTTACTGCACAAGTTCTGCACGAGTAAGTGCAGATCGCCTGCACTTCGGTCCGATCTGCGTACGCGGGATCTCGCGCCGATCCCGCCTGACGCGCCGTGCCGCGCCGTGCATGCTGGACCCGCGTGTGAGCTCGTTGGGGGAGCCTACGGGGCGATCGTACCGCCCCCCGGCACGTAGCGCACCGGCGCCGCGCCCTGCACCACGTGGTAGAACGCGCCGCCGGCGACGTCACCCAGGTCCTGCTCCGTGCCGTCGGGCCAGCGGATGGCCACCAAGTCGGGACGATCCGCCGATCCGAGCCCGATGTGGACCCTTCGATCCGACACGGAGAGGTAGCTCGCCGCGCCGGTGACCTGCCGGTAGATCACGCGGTCCCCGACCACGGCCTTGATGCGCGCTCCGATCGCCGAGCGGTTGCCGCCCGCACCCTCCAGCCAGAGGCTGATCCAGCCGCCGCGTCCGGCCGAGGCGTTCCGCCCGATGCCGAGCGGCCCGTTGTTCCGGCTGAACACGACGTCCACCGACCCGTCACCATCGAGATCGCCCGTGGCGAGGCCGCGGTTCACGTACGGCGTCGTGAAGGCGGAGCCGGCGGTGGCGCTCACGTCGCGGAAGCCGCCCTGGTCGTCGTTCTCGTAGAGCAGATTCGATTGGGCGAACGTCGTGCCCGGCCGGACGTCGGCGGCGTTGTCGAAGATGTGGCCGGCGGCCACGGCCAGATCCTCGTCGCCGTCGTTGTCGGCGTCGAGGAAGACGGTGCCCCACTTCAGACGGCCGCGTGCCGACTGGCCGATGCCGCTGGCGTCGTTCACCTCATTGAAGAGGAGTCCGGTGCGCTGGCGCATCAGGCTGAGCGGCTCGTTCTCGAAGTACGCGACCGCCAGGTCCACCTGCCCATCGCCGTTCGGATCCCCGGCGTCGACGCCCATGCCGGCCTGGGTCCGGCCGTCCGAGCTGAGCGCGACCCCGGCCCGCAGCGCGCTGTCCGTGAAGCGGCCGGCGCCGTCGTTCAGCCAGAGGTGGTTCGGGCTGATGTCGTTCGCGACGAACGCGTCGACGTCGTTATCCGTGTCGATGTCCACCAGGGAGAGCGCGAGACCGTTGGCGGTCAGCGCGCCGATCCCGGATTCGGCCGAGGCATCCGTGAAGGCGCCGCGGCCGTCGTTCAGGAAGAGCATGTCGGACTGCCCCTTGAAGAGCAGCGGCGTGCAGTAGACCTGGATCCCGCCCTCGAAGCACGGCTGGGCCGATGCGGCATCGTACGCCAGGTAGCGGGCCACGAAGAGGTCGAGGTCGCCGTCGAGGTCGCCGTCGAAGAACCCGGCGCTCGATCCCCAGCCGATATCGCCCGGGATCCCGCTGCCGCCCGAAACGTCCTCGAACGCGGTCCCGGTGTTGCGCAACAGCCGCATCCCGTCGCCGTACGCCGTCAGCGCGATGTCCGTCCAGCCGTCGCCGTCGATGTCGCCCGCCGCGACGCCCATGCCGTAGCCCGCGCTCGGCAGCCGCCACTCGTCCGTCGCGTCGCGGAACGCACCCTTGCCGTCGCCGAGGTAGAGCCGGTTGGTGGCGCCTGCCGGTCGCTCCGCGGCGCCGGCCGCACCGCTGTTGATCGCGATGAGATCCGGCGCCCCGTCGCGGTTCACGTCGACGACCGCCACGCCGGAGCCCATGATCTCGGGCATGAGCTTCGCCGCCGTGTACGTGGCGACGTGCGTGAACGCCACCCCGGACTGGGCGGTGACGTCGTCGAAACGCAGGGTCGCGGACGCCGCAGGCTCGCCGGTCGCCGTCACGTCGATCACGTCGACGGGCGACGCCGCGGGCGCGCTCGGCGCCGTGCTCGGCGCCGTGATCGACGCACATGCGGCGATCGAGGAGGACAGTGCGGCCACCAGGCCGACCATCATCGTGCGTCGTGAACAACGGCTCCGGTGGCGGTTCATCGTCCGAACTCCGTGTCGAGCGCCGCCTCGGGCGTACCCTGCTCCAGGGCGTCGGCGATGCCGACGGCCTTCTCGGCGTCAGGGAACCGGCCGAGCGCGATGTAGATCTCCTTGAGCGTGCGGTACATCTCGTGCTTCCGCTCCTCGGGCAGGCGCGGGATCATCGAGCGCGCCAAGCGCTCGCTCTCCTCGAAGCGGCGGGCCGCCATCGCTTCGCGCAACTCGAGCAGGCGGTCGTTGATCCAGGTCGTGTCCGCCGACCGCGCCTCTTCGGCGGCGCGCTGCGCGTCCAGCGTGGCCAGCACGGCCGCCGAGCCGGCATCGTCGCCGCTGATCGCCAGCGCGCGGCCGAGCACACCCTGCGCGAACGCATGGCGGGGGTCGATCGCCAGCACGTCCCGCAGGACCCGGACGGCGCGGTCCGACTTGCCTTCCTCCATGAACGCCTCGCCGCGCATCGTCATGATGTCGACGTTGCGCGCGGCCACGATCTCGAACCAGTGCCGGTCGATGAGCGGCAAGACCTCCGCGAACCGCTGCTGGTAGTAGAGGGACGCCGCCAGCAGGCTGAGGTAGTCGATGTTCGTCGGGTTCGCCGCCTGCAGCGGGCGGATCAGCGCCTCGCCCTCGGCGAACTGGTGCAGGTAGCGGATCCGGATCCGGGCCAGGGCGGCGGTGTTCGCTTCGGTGCGGGCCTCGGCCGGGATCGCACCGAGGAGGTTGGCTAGCGCCTGCCACTCGCCGCAGCGCTCGTAGTACGCCACCTGGGCCGTGCGCACCTCCGGGGCGCCCGGGAACCGCTCCACCAGCGTGCTGAGGTCGGCCATCGCCGCCCGGCTGCACAACGCCGGGTCGATCGAGCGCAGCGCCTCGAGCGTGGCCAGCGAAGGCACGTCGAGCGGTTCGATCGGCGTGTCCGTGCTGCCGCAGCCCGCGATCGCGGCGCCGACCAGTCCCATCCAGACAATCGCGCGACCGCTCCGTCCAAGCGCTCGGCCGCGTCCAACCCCACTCTCCATCACTCTCGAGCCTCCGTCCGATCCCGGCCCTGTTCGCCGCCGACCCGCAACCCGACGTATCTATCCTGCACCGGATGCGTTATAGTAGCCAGAACGGTCACGATGGCGGGCCCCCGCCCCGTCCGTGCTGCCGCGGGACGGATGGACACCACTTGCGTTTCCATTCACGCTCATACTTTGTCAAGACGAGTCACTTGAAGGAGGCAGGGATTATGCGAACGACGAAGCTGCTGGCGCTGGCCGGCATTGCGCTGATCATCGGCGTCGCGCTCGGCACGCACAGCGCGTCGGCACAGGTGCCGGGTCGCCCGATTGCGGACACCGTGGCGTGCACCACGAGCCGTTTCGACTACAACGGCGATGCCCTCCTCGGCAAGTCGGACATGATGGAGCTCTGGCGCCGCATCCAGTCGTCCGGCTGCAACGATGCCGAGGCTGGCGGCGGCTGCGCGCAGTACGACACAAACGGCGACGGCACCGTCAACTTCGACGACGTGCAGTTCGTCTACGACTACTTCGTCACGTGCTTCCAGCCGATCCAGGTGCCGGAAGTCGCGAAGAAGCCCGGCGGGCGCTAGGGGTTCGCCCCGCGTTCGAGGCGCTCGCCGCCAACGAACGATAGCGAACGATATCGATAACGAACGGCCACGGCCGGCCATCGCCCACGCGATGGCCGGCCGTGGCCGCTTCATCATGGGCGATCCGCGTCACCTGCTCCCCGGCGCGGCCTCCCGCACCCGCCGCTTCAGCTCGTCGATCGCCGCGATCGGCGTCGGCGCTTCGCCATAGCGCTCCGCCAGCGCCAGGCTGAGCACGTCGCCGTACGCGACGAGCCACAGGGCGGCGGCCAGGCCGGGCGGATGGGGCGCGGTGATCTGGAATGCCGGGATTCCTCGCCCGCGGAGCAGCGCAAGCGTGGCGGCGGTGCCGTGGCGCTCGAGCGCGTCGGTTGCGTCAACCGACCCCGCCGATCCGCCCGCCGATCCGCCCGCCGATCCAGCCGCCGATCCAGCCGCATCCGGCTGCGCGCCGAGGAACACGGCCACCGCCTGCGCTGCCAGCCACGCCGGATGGCCGAACCCGACGACGGTGTTGTGGAACATCTCCGGCAGCGTATCCGTCACGGCGAGCGACTTGGCGTTCTCGTTGATCTGGCCCTTCCAGCGCCGCGCCACCGCCGCCAGCGCCTCGTTGGCGTAGACGAGCGGCACGCGCTCGACGAGCGCGTCGGCCAGCACGGCAGGCGACGGTGCGCTGCCGACGTCGCCGGCGAGCACCGCCTGCGCCGCCGCTGCCGCGCCCGCGTCGCAGCCGGCTTGGACCACACCGGCCGCCTCGAGCACGGCCAGCATCGCCGCGATCCCGTGGCCGAGGGCGGCGCGCGGCGGCCCGCCCGCGGGGATCTCGATCACCGCGGCGCCGGAAGCGCGCGCCTCGGCGGCCCATGCCTCGCCGGCCGTGATGACGACGATCCGCGCCCCGCGCCCGCGCGCTTTCTCCCAGGCCGACCGCGTCTCCGCCGTCGAGCCGGAATGGCTCGACGCCACGACGAGCGTCCCGGCGCCGATCCAGGCCGGCAGCTGCGGGCCACGGACGACGGCGATCGGCACCGCCGCCCGATCCGCCAGCGCGCCGACGACGATGTCGGCGGCGATCGCCGAGCCGCCCATGCCGCACACCGCGACGGCGTGCGGCGGACGATCGAGACCGCCCGGCAGCGACCAGCCGGCCAGCCGGCGGCGCGTCGCGACGAGCTGGGCGGGCAGGGCCGCGACGAGGGCGGCCATCGGATCGGCGTCGCCCATCATCGATCATGCTCCCACATCTTATATACGTCGCGCACGGGCCATCCCGCCGCCGCCGCCACTTCCCGGGCGGCATTGCGCGCCCCGGAACCGGCCGCCCGCCGGCCGGCGAGCGCCGCGGCGACGTCCTCGACGGACCACAGGGGCGGCGGGCCGGGCGGCCGGCCGGCGATGACGAGCGTGAACTCGCCGCGCGGCGCGTGCTCGGTGAAGTGCGCGCGCAGATCGGCCAGCGGCCCCCGCACGATCTCCTCGTGCATCTTCGTCAGCTCACGGCAGACGACCGCCGGCCGGTCGCCGAGCGCCGCGATGAGGGCGTCGAGCGTCGCGAGCAGTCGGTGGGGCGCTTCGAACACGACGAGCGGATGGTCGACCGCCGCCACGCCCGCCAACCGGGAGCGGCGGGCCGCCGCGGTGCGCGGGACGAACCCCAGAAAGGTAAAGCTGTGGGCCGCCATGCCCGATACGGCCAGCGCGGTCGTCACGGCGGACGGCCCTGGCACGGCCAAAACGTCGTGCCCGGCGGCCACGGCCTCCGCGACGAGGTCGGCGCCGGGGTCCGACAGGCCGGGTGTTCCGGCGTCGGTCACGTAGGCGATCCGGTGCGTGTCCAGGCGGGCGACGAGGGCGGTGCGGCGGGCGGGGGAGGAGTGGGCGTGGAAGCTCTGGACCGGCGTGCGGACGTCGTAGCGTGCGAGCAGACGGCGCGTGATGCGCGTATCCTCGGCCACGATGAGGTCGACCTCGCCGAGGACGCGCAGCGCCCGGTGGCTGATGTCCTCGAGGTTGCCGATCGGCGTGGCGACGATGACGAGCTCACCCATGGCCGTTCCCTTCCCGTGCCCAGGGCCGGGCCCATGCCCCCAAGGCCGGGCGATTGTAGCATGGGCCTGGGGCCCGAACCCCGGGCCTTCGGCGTCGCCCCCGCCCAGGTTCCCGCCCGGCCGCCGGGTGAGCGCGGCGCCGGAACCAGATGAAGAATCGGTGAGCGGCGCCCGTATCTTGGGCTGCGCGGGGCACGTTATAGGAGATGGTATCAGCGGGTTCTGCCCGTTGGGCCGTCACTTGTAGACGGGCTGAACTGCAAAGGCGGTTACGGAAGATGAAACGATCGACGACCGGCCGCCACGCTGAGCCCCAATCGGCTTTCGATTACCAGGAGGTTCCGTTCATGACCAAGACGTTATTGCGGGTGCCGCTCCTGGCCCTTCTCACTGCGGTCCTGATTGCAGGGCTCGGAGTGTGGACGGGTCAGACGGCTTCCGCGCAGGGGCCATGCGGTCCCGCCACGGTGCAGGTTCCCTACAACACCGCAGGGAACACCTACACGCGGACTGGATGCAGCGTCCAGGCCACCGTGTCGTACCAAGCCTTCGAGTTCGTGCTCGTCGGCGCGCCTGGTCAGACCGTCCACGTGGACACCTGTCTGAACAGCAACGACACCGTTCTGCAGATCTTCCAGTCGGCCGGCGGCGGCCAGGGCGCGTTCAACCCGGCCAGCCCCGGCGTGAACATGCGCGGCTGCACGGACGACAACTGCAACGGCCTCGCGTCGAGCTTCGACGTCGGCGGCCTCTCGCCCGGCTTCTACACGATCGTCGTGTCGAACTGGTCGAGCACTGCCGGTATCGCCGGCACGATGCAGGTGCGCACGCCGAACTGCGACGCGACGGCGGTCTTCGCCGAGCTTCCGGTCGCGTTCGCCGATCCGATCAACCTGCCCTGCACGGCCGGTCGCGCGAATCTGACGATCGGCATCGAGAACCTCGGCATCGGTGACCTCCTCGACCGCCCCGGGCGGCCCGAGTTCTCGGTCACGCTCACCAGCGTTCGCGGCGGCGCCGTCGTCGTGACGAGCATCAGCTCCGGCTCCGTCGGCGCCGGCCAGGTTCCGGGCACCGCGCCGCTGGGCGGCACGGCTTCCGCCGACCTCAACATCCCGGCCGGCGGGACCGACACGATCACCCTCCAGGTTGCGTTCCCGAACGGCATCGGCTCGGTTGGCGGCTTGTTCGTCTCCCGCAGCATCTGGGACGACGTGAACAACGACGGCATCATCGATGCCGGCGAGGTCGACACGTTCGTCGACGAGACCCCGTTGTTCTTCCCGTGCCCGCCCACGGTCTGGCCGAACGACCAGCTCGGCAAGCAGGTCCATCTCCCGATCCTGAACTTCCAGGGCCAGGACGACGTCTGCGAGAGCTGGATCGAGGTTCAGAACCTGGGTTGCCGGATCGCCAAGGCGGCCCTGGTCACCTGGGGCGAGCCGGGCTTCTGCCCGCCGC
>JADYYS010000075.1 GCA_020853525.1 Ardenticatenales bacterium
CTGGCGCTGGCGGAGAAGCTGTTCGACGCGCAGCCTTCGGCGCCGGTGCGGCGGTACCTGGCGGAGTCGCTGGCGTTCACGGGGGAGCATGTGCGGGATCATATCGGGCAGATCAAGGGGAATGTGGCGGGGGCGCGGGGGTGAAGAGGGAGTCGTCACTGGCGGCGGGGCGCACGCGCTCCTCGGCCAAGGCGCGCTCCGAACGCGCACGTGCAAGGGCAGCTCCCCCCTACTTGAGCGTCATCTCCCACGCCCCGTTCCAGCTCGCCGGTAGCCCGTTGCGTTCGAACCAGGCGCATCGCTCGACGAACAGGGCCGCGGCCGGCCGGGGGGCGAGGGCACCGAAGCCGCGGCGCGCCTCGTCGAGGGCGCCGCGGCGGAAGGCCGCCAGGGCCGCGGCATAGGCCGCACGTTGCGCTCGCTTGGCGTCGCGAACCGCCGTGTCCGGCTCACCGTCGAGGACCTCGTAGACCGCGAGCGGTTGGCGCCGGCCCTTGACGACGACGGCGTCGAGCTCCGCGCAGTCGAAGGCGTCGTTCGGCACCAGCGCCCGGGTGGCCGCGGAGAGGACGATCGGCGCGTCGTACACCTTGGTCAAGCCTTCGATCCGCGACGCCGTGTTCACGACGTCCGAGACGACGCTGGCGTCCAGCCGATCGCCGCCGCCGATCGTGCCGAGCATCACCGGCCCCGAGTGGAGCCCGATGCCCATATGAACGGCGGGCTCGCCATCGGCCACGAGCACCGCATTGAAGCCGCTGAGGGACCGCTGCATGGCCACGGCTGCGGCGACGGGCTCGGCGGCGCCGGCGGGGAAGAGCGCCAGGAAGCCGTCGCCCAGGAAGTGGCTTACGAAGCCGCCGTGGTCGTGTATACACGGCACCATGACGGCCAGGAAGTCGTTGATGAAGCGGAACGTGTCCTCGGCCGGGCGGGACTCGGCACGCGCGGTGAAGTCGCGGATGTCGCAGAACATGACGGTCGAATCGAGCGACACGCTGTCGCCGCGCCGGACGTCGGTGATCGATGCCCGGCCCAGGAGGTTGAGGAAGGGCATCGGCACGAAGCGGTAGGAGGCGCGCCACATGCGGTCCAGCGTTTCGAGGGTCGTGATCATCCGGCGCGCCAACGTGTAGGAGACCGCGGTCATGACGGCGCCGAGCGCGACGAGGACGGCATAGTCGCGCCATGGGGCGTACCAACTGCGGATGTCGACGACGCTGGCCGAGGCATCGAGCACGCCCCAGGCAAGCAAGGGCAGGAAGCCGATGCCCAGCGCAATCGCGCCGGGGACGCGGTACCGGAGCGCAAAAACCAGCAGTCCCGTGCCGACGATCGCCATGATGCCCTGCGTAACGACGAGCGCCCTGCCCCACCACGGGACGAGCTGGAACGCCGCGATGACACCGATCGCGAGCATCCCGCCGACCGCCGCCCGTGGGATCCACGGCCAAGGGAATCGGGCAAAGATCGTCCCGAACAGGATCGCCGCCGAGTAGGCGAAGGCGCGCAGCAGCGGCGACGCCAGGGTGTAGTGCCACGTCGGGGCGACGAGGGCGACGAAGATGGCGGCCTTCCAGGCGCGGTGGAGACCGAGGCAGAGCGCAGCGGCGGCGAACAGCCCCTGCTCCGGCTCGCGGCGCGTCAGGGCGATCGACGCGTGCAACGTGCCCATGCCCAGGAGAAACAGGCCGAGCACGAGCGCGGGAAAGCCCTCGGCGTCCAGCCACCGCCCCAGGAGCGTACGGCCCACGTGATCCGGCAGCGTCTTGGCGGGCCCAACCAGGAGGCCGGGAACCATCCCGTCCGTTCGCGGGTCGACACCGGCCCACACGCGCACCGCCACGAGCCACTCGCCATCGACGGAGGCGTCGGGCGGAACGGCCGCGACGAACGGCGCCGCCAGCCCGCCGCTGCCGCGCGCCGGGTCGCCGTGGCGGGCGACGAGCCGACCGTCCACGTAGATCTCGGCCGCGTCGCGGACCCGCTCGAAGCCCACCGCGAGCGCCTGATCGCGCGGCACGGCGACCCGGCGACGCACCCACGCGCGGTGCGCGGGCGGGTCGGTGAGCGCGCGCCACGGGGTGTCGGGCGGGACGATCCGCCAACCGGAATCGTCCAGGTTCGGATCAGCGAACGCTGGATCGTCGCCGGCGTGGAGACGCCACTCACCCCTGAGGATGCGTGGTCCATCGAACGGCGCGACCGGCTGCGCGCGCGCCGCATCGGGGCGGAGCAGCGCGGCGGCGAGGGCGATAAGGAGCGACTGCGGGAGCGCTCGGGAAAGGAGTGTCGGACAAGCCGATCGGCAGCTGGGTTTCACGTCCCTGAGCGTACGCCCCGGTACGAATCTCCGTCAACCCGCATTCGCCGCCTGTGGCCCGGCGGCCCCGAGACGGCGCTCCAGGGCATCCTCGCCCGCTGCCCGCTCGCCGCGCTGCAGGACGAGCTCCTCGGGCACCTCGGCGAGTCGCTGGCGCTGGCGGAGAAGCTGTTCGACGCGCAGCCTTCGGCGCCGGTGCGGCGGTACCTGGCGGAGTCGCTGGCGTTCACGGGGGAGCATGTGCGGGATCATATCGGGCAGA
>JADYYS010000076.1 GCA_020853525.1 Ardenticatenales bacterium
GCCAGGCGGCCCCTGCGAACAAAATGCACGAACCCAAAAAGCCCCGACCCCAACCCACCCCGCCCGCCGGCTCTGCACCCCTTCCCTTGCCCTACCTCTTCCCTTGCCCTGCCTCGAACACATCACTCACCCCCACGCGACCCTACTCCGCCGCATCACTCGCATCCGCCGCACCCCACGCATCGCTGGCGATCTGCCGAAACACATCGAGCGGATCGAGCGCCTCAAGCGGAGCCGGTGCCTCCGGCGGAGCCGGCTGAGCCGACGCGCCCGTTCGATCGCGCATCTCCACCCCCTTCGAGGGAACAGCAGCCTCATCCTCACCCGCGTCCGTCCGTTCACCGTCATCCGGCGCCGGCGGGATCGGTTCGTCGAGACCGTTCAGCCGCCCGTTGAAGTACCACCGCCCGCCGCTCAGGCGGTATTCGACCGCCTCACCCGTCGGGCAGAAGAGCCGGCCGCCGCGGCTGTCGGGACTCGGGATCATCTCCTGATCGCACCACGGGCAGCGCGGCGTGCGGCGTTGGGGTCGTTGTTGGAAGCTCATGGGCGTGCTCCATCGAAGTTCGGGCGGGCGGATGCGAACATTCGTTCTGACCAGCGCTCATTCTAGGCATGCGATGGGGGATGACAAGAGCGGGCGATCTTCAGCGGCACCGCGTCTGCCCGGCGATCGTGCGGTACACGCCCTCCAGCTCCGCCGTTCCAGGCGCGTATCGGAACCCGCCCGGGGAGGCGATCCGCTCGAGCATCGCGCGGTCGGCGTCCGGGCCCAGGCCGATCGTGTGGACGGTGACGCCGTCGGCGAGCACGCGGTCGGCGGCCGCCAGGAGCGGTGCGGTCTCGCCGGACTGGCTGCCGTCGGACAGCAGGACGACGACGGGCTTGTTCGCCGCGCGGCGCCGCGTCGATCGCAGCTCGGCCCGTGCCGCCTCCAGCGCGCGATCGATCCGCGTGCCGGGGGCCAGGGCGAGGCCGTCGATGCCCGCGCGCAGGCGGGTCGTGCTCGACCCGAGCGGCACGACGAGCGTGGCAACCTCGCTGAAGCTGATGAGCGACAAGCGGTCGCGTGGCGGGTCGAACAGCGTCACGAACGTCCGGGCCGCCGCCTGGGCGGCCGCAAACTTGTCGCCGGCCATCGAGGCCGAGGTGTCGAGCACGAGGATCAGGTCGACGTACTGGCCGGTCGGGATGCAGTGGCCGTTCAGCGAAAGCGGCAGATAGATCGGCCGCGGGATGCGTGTCGCGGTCGGGGAGGGCGTGATGGTCGGGGTGCGCGTCGGTGTCGGCGACGGCGTCGAAGTCGGCGTGCGGGTGGGCGTGGGGGTCGTCGTCGGCGTCGGGGTCGCGGTCGGCGTCGCCGTCGGCGTGGCGGTGGGCGCCAGGACGAGGATCTGCGGCACCGGGAAGACGAACGAGCGCTCGACCCCGTCCGCATCGGCGTAGCGGGCGACGGCCTCGCGGTTCACGGGCCAGCGACCGGCTTCGATCGGGCGCACGCGGTAGGTGAACGTCACACCGGAGGCCGGCAGGATCGAGCGGCCCCACGACAGGCGGTCGGCACCCTCGAGCGCCGCCGGTGCCGAGGAACCACTGATGAGTGCCATTCGATCGCCCAGCCGGTCCGTCACGATCAGGTTGCCGGCGAGGCTCGTCTCCACCAGTCGCAGGATCTGGCGATAGATCGGGAAGAGCTCGTCGGGCGTCGGCGCGTGGAAGTAGCGGTCGGGGCGTGTTGCGATCGTCTGCAGCCCGCCCTCGTCGAGGTCGCGCCCGAGGCCGATCGTGTAGATCTGGACGCCGCGTGCCTTCACTTCTCCCGCCGCCTGAAGCGGCCCTTCGCGCCCGCTCGAATCGCGCCCGTCCGTCATCAGGACGATGACCGGCAACGCATCCGCCCGCCCGTCGCGGCCGAGCAGGATGCCGGCCTGGCGAATCGCGTCCGTCAGGTTCGTCCCGCCGTCCGGCACGAGGGTGTCAAGGGCCCGGATGACCGCCGCGCTGTCCGTCGACAACGGCGCGTCGACGGTCACGAAGCCGGCGAACGACAGGAGCGCCGCGCGGTGCCGCCGGACATCGAGGAGCTCGACGAACGTCCGGGCCGCGTCCTTGGCGCGCTGCATCGCCTCGCCGTACATCGAGCCGGAGCGGTCGAGCACGAGGACGATATCGGCCCCGGACAGCCGCGCGCGCGGCGGGCAGTCGGCCGAGAGCGTCAACGTGACGGCGGCCGTCTGGCCGAGCACGATCGTTTCCGGCCCGACCCGCTTGTCGCCGCTCACACGACAGCTCCCGTCGGACGGTGTCGGCGTCGGCGAGGGGGTGGCGCCCGGCCCTCCGGGCTCGGTCGGGTCGATCGGCGCCGCGGACGGGACGAACGCAAGCACGCGCCGTGAGACCGCATCGGCCAGCACGATCCGCCCGTCCGCGTGCAGCGCCACGTCCTCGGCCGACACGACGGCCCCGTCGACCACCGGCGTGAAGCGCGCCAGCAGCCCGCCGTCGTCGCCGCGGTGGACCTCTACGGCACCGTCCGTCAACGTGGCGGCCACCAGATCCAAGCCACCCGGCCCGCCGAAGCGCCCCGCCGCGAGCCGCCGCGGCCCGGCCAGCAGCCCCGCCGGCCAGCGCCGATCCGGGGGCGCACCCTCGAGCGACCCCGCCGACCACCCGACGATCTCGCCCGCGATCGCGTCCGCCGCCAGCACGGTGCCGTCGGCGGCCACCGCGACGTCGCTCGGCCAGAGGCCGACGCCCTCCGGCCAGACGAGCAGCCGCGGCGACGCGCCGCCCGGTGCGTCGTCGGGCGCAAGGCCGGCCAAGCCGGCGAGACCGGCCACCGTTCGGCTCGTCGGCCGGGAAACGTACGCGCGCGACCGGTCCACCGCGATCCGACCGCCGAGCGGGCAATCACATCGCGCGCCGGAAGGGTCGTCGCGGGCCGCGCCGAGCGACCCGAGGCCCGGTCCGGTCACGCGCCGCACGGTACCGTCGCCGAACGTCGCCCACGCCGTCCCGTCCTCCGCCACCGCCGCATCTACCGCGTCGCCCACGAGGGTGACGATGTTCGTCCCGTGACCGGACGCGTCGAAGGCCACGATGCGCGCCTGCGGCCCGTCGAGGGCCATCGTCCGGCCGTCCGGCAGCGCGCCGAGGGCCAGCGCACGGCTGCCGGCCACGCGCTTGTCACGCGTGTCGAACGCGGCCGGACGCGCACCGAACGGCTGCACGACGGCCGGCGCGTCCGACACCGGACCCGTCCAGCGCCGGAGCGACAGGTTGGTCCCGCCTCCGACGACCGCCACACCCTCGCCGTACACGTCGAGCGCCCAGGCGAACGCGGCCTGCGCGGGGGAGATGGTCGCCGAAGGCACGGCGTCGTCCGCCAACGGTCGATCGTCCAGCGGCGCCAGCGCGGCGCTCAGGACGATGTGCCGCACGCGGCCGTCCGCGCCGCCTTCGCCCGGCCCGACGAGGACGTGCAGCCGCTCGCTGCGGTCGAAGGCGACATCGAGCACGCGCTCACCCGGCCAGTCGCGGCGCGCCACGGTGCGCCCGGCAGCGTCCACGCGTGACACGATGCCGGCCGCGGACTGGGCGATGACGAGCCCGTCGTCCGCCGCGGCGATGCGCACCGGGCGCATCGCCGCGGCGCGCGAGAGGCCCGACAGCGGCGTGAACGTCGCGGGCACGGCGTCGTCGTCGGACAGCGTCACGCGGTAGAGCATGTTGTCGGCCTGCACGATCGGCGCCCCGCCCCACGCCACCGCGACATCCCAGCTCGGCGCTTCGTCGGCGCTGGCCGTCGACCAGCCCGGCAGGACGTCCCGTCGCACCCGCTGCCCGTCCAGCGCCCAGGTCTCGAGCACCTCGTGCGTCGTCACCACGGCATCCCGCCCGACGAGCGCCCGCGTCTGCGCAAAGCACAGCACGTACACCCGCCCACCCGCCGGATCCACCGCCAGCGCGACCGGTTCGTGCGCCGTCCGCCACACCGCCTCGACGTCCCCCTCGGGGCCGACGACGACGACGCGCGGGTTCCGGCCATCGGCCACCACGACGCGCCCATCCTCCAGAAAGGCCACATCCACCGGCAGCATCGGCCGCTCCGGCCACGCCCACGCGCCGGCCGGCGCGTACGCCGTCGGTGTCTGCGGCTGCGCCTGCAACCGCGTGGTGGCGGCGACGGCGATGGGTACGGCGCACGCGACGGCGGCGAGGCCGACGAATGCCGTCGTGCGCGCGAACATGGGCCAACGGGGCGTGTGCATCATGCTGGACAAGGATAGACGTTCGAGCGACTGCAGGCGTTGTGGGCGACCTCGTGGATGACCTCGTGCGCGACCATCTCGCCAACAATTCGTTCGTGGGACGATGATCCGATTATGGCGTCGGCGTGGCCACGCGTTCGCCGGTCCACCACCTCGGCGGCGGGGTGGCGACGAGGGCGCGGTCCTCGTCCGCCAGGCCGATGAGGATGACGCGGCCGGTGGCGTCGACGCGGAAGACGCCGTAGCGGGCAGTGCCCTCGAAGTCGGCGCATCGCTCCTCGGGGCAGAACCAGGCGTCCGTGCCGATGATGAGGTCGCTGTCCGACTTGCGGTAGCGCCAAAGGACTTCGTCCGGCGCGATGGGGACGCTCTCGACGTGCAACCGGATGGCCGTCGCCACGCCGTTCGCGTCGACCGCAACGGCCATCTTGCCGACGCGCGGCCACATCCGCCAGCGCTCGACTTCCTCGCCGTCGACCCGGACGGGCGTCGTGATCAGGCTGTCGTCCCCCGCGAGGCGATAGCGCAGGGCCACGTAGCGACCCTGGATGTACGAGAGCGGATCCACGGGGGCCAGCGGCATGAGGACCCGGCGGCCCTCGCCGCTGAACAGGCGCTCGAGGCCGACCAGCTGGGCGTTGGCAAAGGCGAGCGCGGCGACGAGGCCGAGGGCGCCAAGGGTGCGTCGGGAGATCATCGGTCGTCGCTCACGGCGGCGTCGCCCGCCAGCCGCAGCCAGACCCAGCGCCCGCCGAGGAGCACGAGCCCGCCGGCCACGAGGATCCCGCTCTTGACGAGCATCGTCTCGTGCATTCCGTAGAAGAAGTGCCAGACCGTCGCGCCGAGCGCCGCGACGCCGAGGCCGTACAGCAGCCCGTCGCGCGCCAGGAAGCCGAGGAGCAGCACGCCCACGGCGGCCAGGATGCCCGGCTCGATCCGCGTGGCGTACGCGAGCGCGGCGACGAGGACGATGAGCACGCCGGCGCCGGCATCGACGCGCGGCCGGCCGAGCCGCCCGCGCACCCACACAAGGAGCAAGACGACGCCGATCGCCAGCCCGGCGGTGGCCGGCCAGCGTGCGCCGGGCAAGAACCGACCGAACGCCGCGATCGTCTCCTGCAGGAGCGCGCCGACGACGAACACCGCCAGCCCGTAACCGGCCGGCGAGGCGTAGTCCGCCAGGCGGCCGGCGAGGAGGCGCGGGCGATCGATCCAGAGCCACGCCCCCCCGAACGCCGCCAGCAGCGTCACGATGTCCCGCGCGTAGGCCACGAACAGCACGTCGTCGACCTCGCCGAGCACGACGAGCAGCCAGCAGCATGCGAGCCCGCTGGCGAAGAAGCGTTGGAGGAAGTCCGGGTAGGCGATGAAGAGGACGATCTCGAGGACGACCATCGCCCCGCCGACGACCGCTTGGTTACCGTCCGCCCACGTCCCGACGCCGATGACCACGAGCACGCGCGCGAGCAGGCTGAGCACGAGCGCGAGCTGGGCCACGAAGTCGGCGACCGCACCGCGAGCGTCGGCATCGGACGGGCCCCGGCGGGCGAGGACGATCGAAGCGGCGGCAGCGGCGAGGCCCCAATAGGCGAAAGCGTCCTCGTCGATCATGCCGGTGGCCGCCAGGAAGCCCGTCACGGACAGCGCAGCCGCCCAGGCCAGACCGCCGACGAGCAGCCGGACGTACCACGGGCTGCCGCCGGCGTTCGCCGCGCCAGCGCCGCCGGCGCCGGCCTCGCGCGGGAGGCCGGCTGCCGCAAGGGCATCGCCGAGCGTGGGCGGGGGGAGGATCATGGGGCGTCGTCCTCCGCGGCCGCCATCGCCAGCTGCTGGCGGCGCAGCCAGATCGCCGTCAGACCGCCCTCGGCCAACAGGAACGCGGCCATGACGAGCCACGGCGCGCCGACATCCGATGACCGCTGAACCCACTCGATCAGCCAGCGGAACATGGCTGCGGTGAGCACGGTGCAGATCCCGAGCATCGCCGCCGCCAGCATGAACAGGTCGGGCCAGCGGCGGCGGAAGAGGACGAGAATCGCCGCCGTCACGGCAACCCAGACGACGAACACCGCCAGCCCGCTCGGCCCGAACCGGAGGTCATCCGGGCCGGCATCGTACCGCAGCACGTCGATGGCAACGTATGCCGCCGCACCGATCGCCAGCGGCGCCAGCGTGGCCAGCGCGACGACGCGCGGGAGCCAGCGCCCCGCCGACAGTCCGGCGCTCGCCGCGCCCTGCGTCCATGACAGCCAGGCACCGCCGTTCAGCGCGCCGAGCGCGAGGAGAAAACGCGCGACAGCGCCGCCGTCGTCCCCGAGGTCGATGATCCACCACAACCCGAGGGCGAGGTTCGCCAGGATCAATTCCAGCAGCCAGAGCGGCGCGAAACGCGTGGCCATCAGCCACGGCAGGCCGAGAGCGGCGGTGACGGCAAAGAGCGTCCATGGGTCGGCGCCCTGCTGGTACGCCTGGCCGATCGCCCCGAGAAGGACGCCGGTGAGCGCCACGGCGGCCATGCCGGCCAGCTGCCCGCCGAGCCGGTCGACCCCGGCCCACAGCGCCACCGCCCCGACCGTCACGAGCGCGAGCTCGACGAGCCCGACGCGCCCCAGGCGGCCCAGGCTGGCCCAGTTGTAGGCAAAGAACGCGACGATGCCGGTGACGGTCAGCGTCGCGCCGATGGCCAGCATCAACCGGTCCAGAAACCGACGCCATGCCGCCGCGGGGGGCAGCGCCAACGCCGCGGCCAGCGCCCGCCGGTAGCCGTCGGCGTCGAGCGCGCCGGCGGCGTGCAGACGGCGCAGGCGGGCGGGGGTGGCGGGGCGGGTGGGGGAGGACATCGGCGCACAGGGTATCGCGGAATCCCCGGGCGGGCCAACGCCGGCCGCAGCACGGGCCGCAGCACGGCCCGCACACGATGCCACCTTGCCCAAGGTCGCCGCCACCCCTACGATGATCGTCACGCCTGTGATGCCCGCCGGCGCAACGCGGGTCGCAACGCCTGCTCCCCGCCCCCCTCCGAGAGACGCGATGTCCGACCTACTCGACCTCTACCAGACCGTCATCCTCGAGCATAGCCGACACCCCCATCACCACGGCCCCCTGACAGGGCCCGACGTCCGCACGGCCGAGGGCGACAACCCGCTGTGCGGGGACCGCGTGAAGATCTTCGTCCGCACCGCCGACGACCGGATCGTCGATGTCTCCTTCGAGGGCGACGGCTGTGCGATCAGCATCGCTTCGGCCTCGATGCTGTGCGACGCCGTCATCGGCCGCTCGGTCGACGAGGCCGAAGCGCTGTTCACGCAGGTCCACGGCTTGATCATGGGCGATGGTGACGGCGATGTTGATGGCGATCGCGGCGGCGCCGGCGCGGGTATCGGCACCGATGTCGGCACCGCGGACGACGATCTGTTCAGCATGACGGCCGACGTCGGCCCGCTGGCCGCGCTGTCCGGCGTGCGGCGCTTCCCGATGCGCGTGAAGTGCGCGACGCTGGCGTGGCACACCCTCAAGAGCGTCCTGGCCGCCGGATGGATACTGGCGCTGATCGTCGGCACGGCGGCATGCGCCCCGCGGCGGTCCGATGGGCAGGCGGACGTCGCCCCGACGGCCGGCGAAACGGCCGTTCCGGCGCCGCTCGCGCCGCTCGCACCGACGCCGGCTTCGGCCGCCGGGCCGGCCATCCGGCTGACAAGCACGGCGGCATCGACGACGACCGGGTCGACGGACCCAACGAACGCGACCGCGCCCGCCGCACTGCCCGCCGCACTGCCCGCCGCACTGCCCACCGTCGCCGACCACGGCGAGCCGCAGGCCGTCGCCGAGATCTTCGCCGCGCAGCTCCAGCTGGCCGATGCGGAGGCCTTCCGGATCCGCCAGACCACGCAGACGATCAACCAGACCTTCCCGATGACGCTGACCTATGTCGCCCCCGACCGCTACAGCATGGTCGCGCCTGGCATGCACGCCGTCCGGATCGGCGACAAGGGGTACTTCAACCTCGGCGGCGAGTGGCACCCCGACGACACCGTCGTCGCGACGCTCCAAGCGACGTTCGACCCGCTGCGCAACCCGGCCGTCGTCGCCGACGCGGCCCGCTCGATGGCCGAGGCGCGCGTTCTGGGCACCTCCACCGTCAACGGCGTGCCGGCGAAGCACTACGGCTATGTCGTCACCGCCAGCAGCGGCGGCACGGCGTTCACCTCGACGTTCGAGATCTGGATCGGCGCCGAAAACGGCCGGATCCTGGTCCAGCAGGTGGACAACGAGGCGTCCGGGATCACGTCGCGTTCGCAGCAGGTGTTTGACTACGGGCCGGGGTTGGAGGTGGCGGGGCCGTAAGGGCACGCCGTGTCGTGCCCATCCCTACCGCCCCAAAACCCACGTCCCCCACGTCCGCGGATCCCCCCACGCCCGCTGCGCGCTCGAGGCGATCATCGTCTGCTGCGCCGGTTCGGGCGCGTCGTTGTCGCTGACGTTCAATGAAGCGCCGATGGCGTCGATGGCCTGCGGGTTGACGTCGATCGCGGCCCACGGGAGGGCGGCCTCGAGGACGTAGCCGGTGTCGGTCGCCCGGGCGCCGAGGCGGACGCCGGACATCGACCCGCCGCGCGGGCGCCAGGCGTACACCTCCGGCGCACGGCCGGCCAAGTCGCCGGGTGAGATGCCGATCTGCCAGTCGTCCGCGCTCATCGCCGCGCCGTCGAAGTCGCCGGCGAGGTCGGTGTCCAGCTGAAGCTCGATGCCGTCGCCCAGGTGCAGGTCGCGGCCCGACGCACCCTGGCTGAAGACATCGTCCGTCACCTCGACGCCGAGGTAGAGCATCTGCTCGTCCCACGCCATGCGAGCGGTGGCCGACAGATCGTCCGCCCCCGACCACGCGCCTCGCCCGAACACGACGTCCGCAATCGTCAGCGGCGCGGTCGGCCAGTCGTCCAGCCAACCGTCCATCTGCAGCGTGCTGCCGATGCGCGGGATGGCCCACACGGGCGCATTCGGGCGGGTGGGGACGGTCGGGGGCGGCGTGGCGCGGGCCGGCGCGTCCGGACTCGGCGCGGCCGGCGGCGTCGGCCCCACCGCCGTCGCCTCCATCGGCTCCGTCGGCTCACCCGTCGGCACACCCGGCGACGTACCCGGCGGCAACGTCGTCGCGACACCGGGCGGCGCGTCGACGGCACCGTCCGGATAGCGCCCGGCACTGCGCGCGCCGGCGGCGACGAGCGTTTCGATCGGCCCGTTGACGTTGGCGCCGGCGTCCGCGGCGGATGGCGCGGCGGGCAGCGCGGCGGTGGCGGTCGGTCGCGCGGCGCGGCGGGACAGGTCGACGCCGCGCAGCACGCGCCCGGTCAGAAAGACGACGCCGGCCAGCGCGAAGAGCGCCACGGCGGCCGAGAGGATCCGCACCCACTGCCGCGACCAGCCGGAGTCATACACGCTGTCCGCGACGTTCAGGTCATCGACGGGCGTGCCGCACGACGGGCAGTACCACGTGGCGCCGCGGATCTTGTGGCCGCACTTGGCGCAGCGCAACGGTCGTCAGTCCCGCGCGTGCGGGTGCGCCAGCGCCACCGGGTCGAGGTGCCGATCGATCTCCTCGGCCGTGAGGTCGGTCTGCTCGGCGGTGACATCCTTCAACCGCCGGCCCTCGGCATATGCCTGCTTGGCGATCTTCGCCGCCCGGTCGTAACCGATGACCGGGTTGAGCGCCGTCACCAGGATCGGATTCCGCTCGACGAGGTCGGCGATGTGGTCCCGGTTCACGACGAGGTCGCGCACCGCACGGTCGGCCAGCGCGCGGGCGGCACCGGACAGGAAGGCGATGCTCTCGAGGAGGTTGCGGGCGATGACGGGCAGCATGACGGACAGCTCGAAGTTGGCGGCCTGCGCCGCCACCGTGATCGTCGTGTGGTTGCCGATGACCTGGGCGCAGACCATCGTGACCGCCTCGGGGATGACCGGGTTGATCTTGCCGGGCATGATGCTGGAGCCCGGCTGCAGCGCCGGCAGCGTGATCTCCGCCAGCCCGGCCTGCGGGCCGGAGTTCATCCAGCGCAGGTCGTTGGCGATCTTCATCAGGCTGACGGCCGTGGCGTTCAGCGCACCGGAGACGGCGGCCGCGGTGTCGCTCGTGGCCTGGGCCATGAAGTGGTCGTCCGCCTCGCTGAACGGGTGGCCCGTCAGCGCCGAGATCCGGGCCGCGACCGCCTTCCCGAAGCCCGCCCGCGTGTTGATCCCGGTGCCGACCGCCGTGCCGCCGATGGCCAGCTGCGACAGCTCGGGCAGGAGGGCGTCGATCCGACCGACGGCGGTGCGAATCTGGCTGGCCCAGGCACCGAACGCCTGGCCGACGGTCACGGGCATCGCATCCATCAGGTGCGTCCGCCCGGTCTTCACGACGTCGTCGTTCGCCCGCGCCTGCACGTCGATCGCGTCCGCCAGGCGGAGAAGGGAGGCGCGCAGGCCGTCCGTCGGGTCGACGATGGCCAGCGCGGCCGCGACGTGGATCGCCGTCGGAATCACGTCGTTGGACGACTGCCCCATGTTCACGTGGTCGTTCGGGTGGACGGGCGCCTTCGTGCCGAGGGGCCGGCCGAGGCGCCGGTTCGCGAGGTTGGCGATCACCTCGTTCGCGTTCGTGTTCGTCGAAGTGCCCGAGCCGGTCTGGAAGACGTCGATCGGGAAGTGCGCGTCGTGCGCCCCGTCGGCGACATCGCGCGCGGCGGCGTCGATGGCATCGGCCAAGTCGTCCGGCAGATCGCCCAGCGCGTGGTTCACGCCGGCCGCGGCGAGCTTTACGAGGCCGAGTGCATGGAGGAAGCGACGGGAGAACACGAGGCCGCTGATCCCGCTGAAGTTGTCGACGGCGCGCTGCGTGGAAGCGCCCCACAGGGCGTCGGCGGGGACGGGGACCTCACCGAGGGAGTCGCGTTCGGCGCGGGTGTGGGCGGGTGTGGGCATGCGGAGCGTCGCTTTCGGGGGATGGCCGGAGGGGACGGATTGTAGCATCCGGGCGATGGGCCGCCCGGCGCCCGGATGCATCCCGCTCACGCGATCGCGTGCCTCGTGAACGCGCCAACCGCAGCCTCAGCCCGCCGAACGCGACCCGTAATCCGATCCCGGCGCGCAGTCCCGATCTGTGGCCGATCTGTGCCTACGGGCAACCGCACTTGAAGACGACCGAGTTCAACGTCGGGTGGAACGGCACGCCCGGGTTCAGCAGCGTCAGTCGCGACTTACGCGGGTTGAACGGCCCGAACGGGACGGCGCCGTTGCAGCGATCGCCCCATCCGAGCACGCGACCCGGGTCGGCCAGCGCCGCGTCGATGACGACGGCCGGGACACGGTTCGCCAGCTTCGGGCATGCCTGTGGCGTCAGCGGCGGCCCGCACGGCCCGGCGGTCTGGACGCGAACCGCCACCGGACCTTCGAGCGGCCGGCCCGCGATGCTGGAGCCGCAGACCGCTGTCGTCAGCTCGATGCGGACGTCCAGCCCGACGAAGCGCGACAGTTGGCCGGGTGTGGACTCGGAGACTTGGATGATCGCGCCGCCGCACGTCGTGAGCGGGTAGTACGAGCAGGCATCGGCGACGGCCACGAACGCGCCGAGGCGGCCCTCGGCGAAGGCCGGGACGGGTTCGGCCGCGGGGGCGAGCGCGGCGTCGGCGGCGGGGGGCGCGGCAGCGGAGCGCACGGGCCGGGCGCGCGCGGCGCCGATGGCGAGGCCCGTGACGGAGGCCAGGAGGGCGGCGGCGGCGATGAGGCGCGGCGCAAGGACGTGGCCCGGGCGGCGGAGATTCATGGTGTGCTCCTCCGAATTCAGGGGTGATGGGCGCGGTCACGCGTCCGGAGACCGGCAGGGAATGGTGCATCGTGGCGCGGACGCGGTGGGCCAATCGTACACCGTCCCCCCGGCGGCAACGGGATCGGCGTCCGGTTCGGGTCGTGCCCACGCGGGCGGGTCGCCCTGCGGCCGCCGACGGCGGTATCATGCCCCCCATGCGACCCCACCGCCAGCCGTCCGCCCGGACCATCCTGTTCGCCACTCTCGTCAGCGCCGCCGCCCTCGTCACCGCGGCCTTCTTCACCGCACCCACCGCACCCACCGCACCCCGTCTCGCCCACGCCCAGTCCCCACCCCCCACCCGCTACCTCGACCTAGCCTTCGACCGCGTCACCCGCACGAACGACATCGTCTACGGCACCGCCGTCGACAAGCCCACCGGCCGCCCGGTGGACCTCAAGCTGGACATCTACGAGCCGGCCGGCGACACCGTTCCCGCCCGCCCCGTGTTCGTCTTCCTCTTCGGCGGCGGCTTCACCTCCGGCACGAAAGAGCTCGAGCCGCGCGTCTACTGCGAGCAGATGGCCCGCCGCGGCTACGTCGCCGTGGCGATCAGCTACCGCCTGAACCAGGGCGACATCGCCCGCGACGGTATCCCCGCCGCCGTCGCGGACGCCCGCCAAGCCGTGCGCTGGCTGCGATCGAACGCGGCGACGTACCGCCTGGACACCGACCGCATCGTCATCGGCGGCTCGTCGGCCGGCGCGATCACGTCGCTGTTCCTGGCCTACACGGACGTCGCACGGCCTGCGGGCGGCGGTGCCGACGACGCGCCCGCTGCTGGATCCGACGTCGCCCTCGTCATGGACCTCTGGGGCGGCCTCTACAACCAGGTGAACGACCTCGAAGCCGGCGAGCCGCCCCTCGCCATCGTCCACGGCACGGCGGACAACATCGTGGCGTTCAGCGAAGCGACGAAGCTGCGCGATCGGGCGGAGGCGGTCGGAGTGCCGTTTGCGTACCATCCGCTGGAGGGCAAGGGGCACGCGCCGTACATGCCGGTGGAGTTGATGGCGACGTTGGCGCCGTTCTTCGTCGAGCAGCTCTGGCCGGACGGTGCGGAGCCCACCGCGACGACCCAGGTGCCGTCCGCGACGCATGTGCCCACGGCCACACGCACCGCCTCGGCGACGGAGCAGGTGCGCTTCAGCGTGCTCTTGCCGCTCTTGCGCCGCGACTGATGTCCGATCGCACGTCGCACTTTGGCCATGTGCGCACTTTGGAAAGGGTCGACCGCGTTCGCCGGTCGGCTGTGGTGCAACGCGCGATTCGAAACGAGTGAGGGCGGGCCCAAGGCCCGCCCTCCGTCTGCATTCGTAGCCGAGGCGGCGACAGCGGCGCCTCGGCTTGTTACGACGTCGCGGCCGCACCGCCGTCCGGCGTCGCGCCGCCCGCGCCACCCGTCGCAGCCGGCGGCGACGATGGAGCGGGCGAACTCGTCGCCGGCGCAACCGCACTCACCGCCCCCGAAGCCTCCTCCGCCTTCTTGAACATCCCCTCCCGGATCTCCTTGCGCAGCGCCTCGACCTCCGGGCTCCGCTTGGCCCCCGGGCCGTCCCCGTCGCCCCCGCCCGACGACGACGCCAGCCCGCCGACCTTGTCGCTGAGCAGCATCGCCAGCAGCGCCTCGACGAGGCTGCCGCTCCCGCTCCCGCCGCCCCCACCGAACGCGCCGCCGGAAGAACCATCGCCGCCGCCGCTGCCGCCGATGAGGATCTTCGGCACCACATCCACCCCCGAAGCCTCGATCGCCTCGGCAAAGCGGCTCATCACCGCCTGCATCACCTGGAACTGCGGTCCACCATACGCCCGGACCTGCTCCTCGATCGCCATCGCCTGGCCGATACCGATGCGGGCCGCCTTCTCGCCCTCGGCCTCGGCCAAAGCGCGGATCTGGGCCGCCTGCTGCAGCGCCCGCTGGTAGTCCGCCTTGCCCTGGTTGCTCTGGATCGTGATCTCGACCTCGGACTCCGTCAGCTTCTGCTGCTGGCGCGCCTTGGCCTCCGCCTCGCGCAGCACGCGCTCCTGGAAGGCGGCCCGCTCCTGGCGCTTGTACGTCTCGACCTGCTCTTCGGCGATCTGGCGGCTGCGCAGCTGCGTCAGGATCACCTCGATCTTGTCGTCGCCGCTGCTCGAGGCCGGCGTGCCGATCAGGACCTCCTCGAGCTCGAGGTTGTAGTGGTGGAACTTGGCCTTCATCTCGACGCTGGCCTGCTCCTGGATCTGGTTCCGCTCCTGGATCAGCTGGATCAGCGTCCGTGTCTGGCCGATGTTCTTGAAGTACGCCGACACCATCGGGTCCAGCGTCTGCTCCACCAGCCGCTTCACGTCGCCGAAGCGCTGGATCACGAGCGGCGCCTGGCGGTAGTCGATGTGGATGACGACCGACAGCGGCAGGTTCGGCTCGAACGCGTCCTTGGTGATCAGCGAGACCTCGGACAGGTTCTCGTCCAGGTTGTGGGACCCGAACTCGCTGCGCACCCACTTGAGGATGACGTTCGTCGTCGGCACCGGGATCACCTTGCCGGCGTACGTGTTGAACGCGTACTTGCCCGGCAGGAGCGGCTCGCTCCAGACGCCGCGGCTGCCGCGCGTCACGAGCTCGCCGTGCTTGTAGTCCGTGCCCGAAATGTCCGTGCCCACCTCGCCGATGTAGGACACGACGACCCCGACGTAGCCCACGTCCACGACGGTCTTCGGAATCGTCTCGACCGTGGCGAACAGGCGGTTCAGGTAGTACGTGCCCTCGACGAGCACCTGGAGCTGACGCCCACGCTGGCCGCCGGCGGCCAGGAACTTGTCGGCGTCCTGGAAGCTGTTGTGGTACGTGTCGGTGTGCGCCGGGTCGTCGCCCATCGTCGGGGCGATGATGGCGCCCTGCGGCAGGGACGGCCCATCGTGGACCGTGACGACGCCGGCGAGGTCGTCGGCGTCCTTGATGATCACCGCACGGAAGCCGTCCCGCTGGGTGATCACATCGGCCATCTGCTTGATGATCTCGGCTTCCTCGCCGGACAGCGCCAAAGCGTAGACTTTCTCGTCCGTGATCACGGCGAACTGCGCCAGGTTGAACGCGTAGATGCCCTCGCGCAGCACCTGCCGCTGCGGTCCGCGCTGGCCGCCGCCGCGCAGGAACGCATCCGCATCCTCGAAGTTCACGACCGAAGCGTTGGACGCCAGCGTCTGCCCCGGCTCGAGCCGCGCGCCGTCGCGGGCGAAGATGTAACCCAGCTTGCCCTGCGGGATCGTGACGAGCGGGATGCTGTGGATCTTGAATTGCAGCGGCATCCGGAAGTGCAGCCCGCCGCGCAGCACCTGCGGCTGAAAGCCCGCCTCGCCGTTCAGGGCGATGAAGCCGCTCTTGAGCGAGCCCCGCCCGCTGAACCGCTTCTCGACGATCGCGACGCGGTTGTTCGGGATGAAGCGGATGCCGCTGAACCGCGGGAACAGCCACCACGCCGTTGGCAGGGCGATGACGAGCAGGAAAAGCCAGACGAACGGGCTCATGGTTGGTGTGATCCTCCGTGGGAATGTGCGTCGGGGCGGCACGGTGCCGTCCGGGGGACGCAGCACGGGGGATCATACGACGAATGTGAGATGTGGGTTGTGGTAGGTGCACCCCTTGTGGGTGCCCATCTTCCGCCAACGATGCCCGCCGGTTCACCCATGGAGGGCACCCACAAGGGGTGCCCCTACACCCCAAACACCCCCCGCGCCCGCGCGATCCCCGCCACCAGCGCGTCGATGTCCGCCGTACCGTTGTACACCTGAAAGCTCGCCCGCGCCGTCGCCGCCAGCCCCAACCGCGTGTGCAGCGGCATCGTGCAGTGGTGGCCGGCGCGGACGCACAGGCCGTCGCCGTCGAGCAGCGTCGCCAGGTCGTGCGCGTGCACGCCGTCGACCGTGAAGGCCACCGAACCGCAGCGCGACGGGGCGTCGAGCGGGCCGGCGATGCGGACGCCGGGCGCGTCGCCGAGCCGCTCGAGGGCGTAGGCGACGAGCGAGGCATCGTGGGCGGCGCAGGCGTCGAGGCCGAGGCGGTCCAGGTAGTCGGCGGCGGCGGCGAGCGCGACGGCGTCCGCGACGGACGGCGTGCCGGCCTCGAAGCGCTGTGGTGGATCGGCGTAGGTACTGTCCGTCGGCGTCACGCGCCGGATCATCTCGCCGCCGCCCTGCCACGGCGGCATGTCGGCCAGGATCGAGGCGCGCGCCCAGAGGAAGCCGATGCCCATCGGGCCCAGCATCTTGTGCCCGCTGGCGGCCAGGAAGTCGACGCCGAGCGCGGCGACATCCACCTTCCGGTGCGGCACGCTCTGCGCCGCGTCCAGCAGCACCTTCGCTCCGACGCGCCGCGCCGCGGCGACGATGTCGGCGACGGGATTGACGGTGCCGACGGCGTTCGAGATGTGGACGACGCTGATGAGCTTGACGGTCTCGTCGACCAGCGCGTCGAGCCCGTCGAGATCGAGGCGGCCGTCGGGCGTGATCGGGACCACGCGCAGCCGGCAGCCGGTCCGGGCGGCCAGCAGATGCCAGGGCACGAGGTTGCTGTGATGCTCCATCTCCGTGACGACGATCGTGTCGCCCGCGGAGACGTTGGCCGGTCCCCACGCGCCGGCCACGAGGTTCAGGGCCTCCGTCGTCCCGCGCGTGAAGACGACCTCGGCCGCGTCGCGCGCGCCGACGAAGCGGGCGATCCGGCCGCGGGCGGCCTCGTAGGCCAGCGTCGCATCGGCCGCCAGCGTGTACGCGCCGCGATGGACGTTGGCGTTGTGGTGCGTGTAGAAGTCGAGGAGCGCGTCGAGCACCGCCTGCGGCTTCTGGGCCGTTGCAGCGCTGTCGAGGTAGATCAGCTCGGGATGGGCGACGAGGAGAGGGAAGTCACGTCGGATGGCCGCCGGATCGAGATCGGTCGCGGCATCGGCTACCGTCGTTGCGACCGAAGCCGACGCCGAAGCCGCCTGTGCCATCAACGAAGTCGATGCCGCCGCGATCGGCCCGTCCCGCTTGCGATCAACCGCAGCCGCAGCCGCCGCCGCCGCCACCGTGGCTGCCGCAGCCGCCGCCCTGCGCCTTGGCCTCGCCCTCGGCGCCGGACGATGCCTGATCGGACGTCTTGAACGACGTGCCGCAGCCGCAGCTCGACACGGCGTTCGGGTTCTCGATCTTGAAGCCGCCGCCCATCAGCGAGTCGGTGAAGTCGATCGTGGCGCCCTGAAGGTAGGGAAGGCTGACGGGATCGACGACGACCTTGACGCCCTCGCTCTCGAAGACCTGGTCGGCCTCATCCATCTCGTTGTCGAAGGCCATGCCGTATTGCAGGCCCGAGCAACCGCCGCCGCTGACGAACACGCGCAGCGCCGCATCCGTCATGCCCTTCTGGGCCATGACCTCCGACAGCTTGGCGGCCGCGGTGGCCGAGAGGGTGACAGGGGAGAGCGTAACGAACGTCGTCGTGCGGACGGCGGGGGCTGTCTCTTCGCGGATCATGGCATACGCTCCTGCTGGTGGGTCTCTGGTGATCCGAAAACTGCGATCCGTGGACTGCGATCCGAAAGCGGCGATCCGAAGCGCACGGCTGGACCGACCTGCCGGCGGACCCGGACGATGCGTGAAGTCTAGCATAGTCGGCACCAGAGCCCACGGCCGCGCATCGGCAGGCCGCCTGCATCTTCCTTCCGCGGCCGCGCAGCGGCTGATCAGTATAATGGCCCCATGCAGAGCACCCGGCGCGACATCCTACAGTACCTGCGTGAGCACGGCACGGGCTCGGTCGAGGCGTTGGCCGAAGCGGTCGGGCTGGCGCCGGTGACGGTGCGCCATCACCTGCACCTGCTGCGGGACGACGGGCTCGTCGATGTCGCCGCTGAGCCCGCCGGGCGCGGGCGGCCGCGGCACGTGTTTCGGCTGTCGCAGACGGGCGGGCAGGCCATCGTGGAGGACAACCGCTTCGCCGTCCTGACCGCGCGGCTCCTCGACGCGATGCGCGCCGCGGACCGCGGCCAGATCGAGGGCGTCTTCGCCGCGATGGCCGAGTCGATCGCCGACACGAACCGCGGCTCGTTCACCGACCGGCCCGTGGAAGACCGTCTGGATGCGGTCGTGTCGCTCCTGGCGGCCGAGGGGTTCACGACGAGCTGGCAGCCGGAGGGAGACGGTTTCGTCCTGCATCAGCTTTCGTGCCCCTTCCATGCTCTCGGCGAGCAGCACCGCGAGGTCTGTTGCATGGACGAGCGGCTCATCGAGGCCGTCGTCGGCGGCGCGGTGGAGCGCGAGGAATGGCGGATGGACGGCAGCGCCACGTGCATTTATCGCATTCGCACCGCGGTGTGAACCCCGAGCGTGGGTTGGTGCGGCCGGCCCATCCGGCATGGCTCGGCGCGATCGGCGGAGCGGTCGCCGGCGCGGCGGCGCTGCTGGCGCTCGTCGGCGGCGCCCAGGTGGAGGCCCGCCTGCTGACCGGAGGCGCGCGCGGCTGGGCCGTGCCGCTGAACGCCGTCGGCGCGACGGTTGTCCGCTGGCTGCAGATCGGCCAGAGCCAGGCATTCGACGGGCTGTACGCGGATGCGACGACGCTCGGCGCCGTGCTTGTCGTGGCGGGCAGTGCCCTGTTCGGCGGCTGCGTCGGCGCATTGCTCGGCCGCGCGCCCGACGAACCGCGGCGGGCGTGGGCGCTGGCGGCTGCCGTCGGCGCGTGGGCGCTGGTCCGTTGGGCCGTCGCGCCGGCGCTCGATCCGGTGCTGCTGAGGGAGGTCGACGGCCGCGTGCTGTTCGCGTCCTGGTTGGCGTGGGGCCTGGTCGCCGGGGCCTGGCTCGAGGCGATGCACGTGCCGCCCGCGTGGCGGTGGGGCGACGGAGCCGGCTGAACCGTTCGCCTGCCCTGTCCGACTGGGCGTAACGTGTTTCGGTCGGCCTGCGTCCTGATCGATGCCTCGGTCGGTACGCGACTTCGTCGATCGACCGCCATGGCGTCGCTGGACCTTGATGTTTCCGGCCTCGGGGCCGCATTTTGCCTGTCGTGGCTCTCTCGCGAAGGGCGGGGGGGTGTGGTGGGCGGATGAGGGCGGGCACGGGGGCCCGCCCCTACAGGAACGTGCGCCTATGTTCCGTTCGACCCTCCATGCGCATCGCCGCGCCGCGCAACCGCACATCGCATTCGCGTGCGTCGTGCTCGCCGCGGCGTGCGTTGCGTTCCTGACCGCCCTCCGCGCGCCGACGGCGGCCGAAGGCGCGCGCGCCGCCGCCGCGCCTGCGTGGCGGCGTTCGATCACCGGGATGTACGGCGACAACGTGGCGGCCGTCGCGTTCATCGGCGACACGCGCCGCGGCGGTTTTCGCCACTACGCCCTTTTCACCCACGATTTCGGCCTGTTCCGGGCCGGATCGCAGGTCGACGCTTGGGCGCCGATCGTCCCGAACACGGCGCGGCCCGAGACGACCGTCGTCAGGGCGCTTGCCCTCGGCCGCGACGACATCGAGCGCCAGAAGCTCTACGCCGGTCTGCAATCCCGTCCGCTGCTCGCGCGCTCGCTGGACGGCGGCGTGACGTGGACCACCCGGGACGGCCCGCCGGGCATCACGCGGATGGACCTGCTCGACACGACGACGACCGGCCGGCTGTACGCGGCGCAGACCGGTACGACATCGCTGTCGACATCCGACAACCAGGGCGACACCTGGACGCAGGTGTCGCCGGTCATCGGCGGGAACGATCAGCTGACCGACCTCTTCGCCGCCCCGGACCGCCCACAGGTGTTCCTCCAGACGGGAGACCGGCTGTACGCCTCCGACAACGTGCCCGACGTCTGGCGACTGGCTCTCGGGCCGAACTCGGCCACGACGACGACGCTTGCGGTGAGCTTTGCCGCGGCGGGCGTCGGACGCCGGGTGTACGCGGTCGGCAAGCAGGGCGGCGTCTGGGCGATGGTCGCCAGCACGGACGGCGGTGCGGTCTGGACGCCCGCCAGCTGGCCGGCCGAGCCGAACGCCGAGCCGACGGCGATCGGCGCCGGCGAGGCCGGGTTCGGCGTGCACTCGACGTGGCTCGGGTTCGCCGACGGGCGCATCTTCCGCTCGACGGACGGCGCCCAGTCCTGGAGCCTGATCACGACGGCCCCGATCGCGCCGCTCTCGATCCAGGTCGACCCGCACAACTACGAAACGTGGGTCGGCCTCGATGGCTTCGGGCTGCTGCGGATCGGCACCGGCGCGAACCCGACGGTCAGCGTCACGGGCGCCGTGCCCGCGCAGTCGCTGTCCGTCATCGCCCCGAACTGGGAGGCGGAACACCGTGCGCTTGCGCTGACGCGGATCACGCCCAAGCGGCTCGACCGCGTCGGCGGCGGCCAGCCGACGCTGACGGTGCTGTACGACTCGACGGATGAGGGCCGGACCTGGGTGCGGCGCTTCGTCAGCGGCACGTTCGGCGCCAGGCTCCTGCCCTCGACGAACTACGCGCGCGACAAGCGGATCTACTCCGACCGCTGGCTGTCGCGCAACGGCGGACAGGCGTGGACCGAGCTGGCCGCGCTGCCCGACGGCGGCCGGCCACACGTCACGGCCGTCGGACCGGTCTCGGGCACGTACAGCCTGCTCCTTGGGCTGCGCGAGCCGTGGAACGGCACGTCGGGCGGCAGCGGCCTGCTGTACTCCGACACGGGCGGGGCGAGTTGGCACGACCTCGACGCGAGCACGGGCGACATCGTCGACGCGGTGTTCTCGCCGACGTTCGACTCGGACGCAACGGCGTACTTCATCACCCAGCGCGGCGTCATCTATCGCACGATCGACGGCCATACGTTCGAGTCGATCAGCACCGTCCGGCTGCTGGCCGGCCAAGGCATCGTGCACGATCTGGCGATCTCCCCGCGGTTCGACCTCGACCGGACGTTGTTCGTCGCGGTCGAGGACACCGCCGATGCACAGCGGGCCAAGGTGTTCGTCTCGACGAACGGCGGCACTTCGTGGGAGGATCGCTTCGGCGGGTTGGCCGCGCGCGGCCGGCCGCGCAGCGTGGCCCTGTCGCCCAACTTCCGGAGCGATCGGACGGTGTTCCTCGGCCTCGGACGCGAGCAGGGCGACGGCGACGACGTGCCGACGATCTACGGCAGCGACACCGGCGGCACGGACTGGTTCGGCCAGCTCTCGCTCGGCCGCGTGGCCGCCACCGACTTCGCGTTCGCGGGCACCGAGCCCACCGGCCGGCTGTTCGCCGCCGCCGGCCGCTCCGGCGTCTGGATCCGCGATATCGACGGCTCGCCGATCGTCGACCTCATCCCGACCCCCACCGTCCCGCCGACGACGACGCCGAGCCCGACGCTGACACCGACGGACACGCCCGCGCCCGGCACCGGCACGCCCGGCGGGCTGGAGTCCGTCTGCATCGAGGTGGAGGACGATGCCTACGTGAGCGAGACGTCGCCCGACGACAACTTCGGCATCGGCGGGGAGCTCCAGCTCTACAACGACGGGGCCGAGAAGACCGCGATCTACCTCCGGTTCGACGTCTCGGCCCTGCCCGCCAGCAGTCAGCTGCAAGCCGCCAGCGTCGAACTCTACCTCCGCGGCCTCCAGCCGCTCACCACGCCGCCGCTGTCCGAGATCTCGACGGTTTCCCGCGCCTGGTTCGAGAACCGCATCACGTGGAACAACCGTCCGCCTTCCGGCAACGACATCGACGCGCCGGTCCTCGACGCCACCTACGGCTTCAAAGCCTGGGACGTGCTGCCGCAGGTCGAGAAGTGGCTTGCCGGCACCGCCAACGACGGCCTCGTGATCGAGGCGATGAACTCCCTGCCCACGCAACAGCTGCGCGCCAAGTTCACCAGCCGCGAGAGTGCGGCGGCGGCGCAGCGGCCGCGCCTGTGCGTCACGTATCGCGCCCCGACGCTCACGCCGCCGCGCACCCCGACCGGCACACGGACCGTCCTGGCGACGCCGACCGCCACCGCCTCCCCGACCGGCAGCCCGCCGCCCGGCACCACCGCCCCGCCGCCGACCGCGGCCACGACCGCGCCGGTCCCGTCGGCGACGTCGACGCCCGAGGAGACGCCGGGACCGTTCACGCCGTCCGCGACACCCACGACCGTCGAGACGCCGGACGCACCCTCCGCGACCGCTACGCCGACCGGCACGCGGACGATCGTCGACCCCGACCCCCCGGCGATCTACCTGCCGTTCAGCTACCGATTCGCGCGTTCCACGCCGCGGCCGCGCCGAAACGCGGTCGCCGGGCCGGCGCTCCGGCCGGCGGCACGACGGCCGTGAAGTCCGCGCGCGTTCGCCCGGCCGCCCGCGTCGCCGAGGGCACGCTCGGAACCCTGAACGACGTCGTCGACGCGGGCGTTGGGGCGACGGATGTGGCGGTCGCCGGCGCGGCCGGTCCGGCCAAGGCCAAGCGGCAGAGGCGCGACGGCTCGGTGCGGCCGGAGGCGCCGGTCGGCACCCTCGTCGCATTCTCCCTCGGCGCCAACGAGGGCCACCGGGCGCACAACATCGAGCGCGCGATCGCCCAGCTCGGCGAGGTCGTGGACATCGTGGCGATCTCGCCGTGGTACGAGACGACGCCCGTCGGCTTCGCGGACCAGCGCGACTTCATCAACCTCGTCGTCCTGGGTCGGACCCGCCGGCCGGCCAAACGGGTGCTCGAGGCCGCGCTGACGATCGAACGCGCACTGGGGCGCCGACGCGATGCCGACGCGCCGCGCTTCGGACCACGGCCGATCGACATCGACCTCCTGTTCCACGGCGATGCGCAGCTCGAACTGCCCGGCCTGAGCGTGCCCCACCCGCGGCTGGCGGAGCGCGCCTTCGTCCTCGTCCCGCTGTGCGACGTCGCGCCCGACCTCGTCCACCCGGGCAGGCGGCGCACGGTCCGCGAGCTGCTGGCGGCGCTGCCGGCCGAGGCGCGCGCGGGCGTCCGGCGCTGGTCTCCGGAAGCGCGCGTCGGGCTGCGGTGAGGCGAGGGCTCGGTCAGGGGCGGCCCCGGTCGTCGAACTTACGTTCAACGAACATCTTGACATCGAACATGTGTTCCGCTACACTGGCCTGCAGACCCGGCAAACCCGCAGGGCGAGGAGGCAGGACATGGCGCGACCGGAACGACCGCTCACGGCACGGCAGCTTGAGATCCTCAAGTTCATCGTCCAGCGCATCGAGGAGCGCGGCTCCCCGCCGACGATCCGCGAGATCGGCGAGCACAAGGCCGTGCAGATCAGCTCGACGAGCGTCATCAACTACCACCTGAACAAGCTCAAGGAGCGCGGCCTGATCGCGCGAGACGACCGGATCTCGCGCGGGTTGTCGATCACCGAGAAGGCGCGGCACGAGTTCAACCAGATCTTCCGGCCTTCGAGCCGCATGCGGCTGCCGATGCTCGGGCGCATCGCCGCCGGCCAGCCGATCCCGGTGCCGGGCGACCAGGATCCGGACGAGTGGATCGAGGTGACGCGCGATCTCGTCGGCGGTCGCGAGGACGTCTTCGCCCTCGTCGTGCGCGGGACGTCGATGATCGACGCCCTGATCAACGACGGCGACATCGTCGTCATGCAGCGGGCGGAGACGGCCAACAACGGCGACATGGTGGCGGCCTGGATCTGCGACCGCGAGGAGACCACGCTCAAGCGCTACTATCATGAGCGCGATCCCGACCGCATCCGGCTCCAGCCGATGAACCCGACGATGGAGCCCATCTATGCGGCGCCATCGAACGTCGAGATCCAGGGCAAGGTCATCGCCGTGATCCGCACGCTGGACGGGTCGATGCTATCCTCCGCGGCCTGACGCTGCCGCGCGCGGCGCCGTAGGCTCGCTTCGCGGTTGCCCGCGTCGCTGCGCGGAGCGCGACAGCCAAGTCCCGCGGAGGTTCTCGATGCCCGAACCGCATGTCCCGTCCAACCCGCTTGCGGCGCTGGCCGCCGCTGGGCAGAGTCCGTGGCTCGACCAGCTGCGCCGCGAATGGCTCGCGGACGGCACGCTGGCGCGTTGGATCGCCGAGGATGACCTCCGGGGCGTGACCTCGAACCCGGCGATCTTCCAGGCGGCCGTGGCGGACAGCGCGGCATACGACGCGCAGATCGGCGCGCTTGCGGCCGACGGACTCGATCCGGCTGCGATCTACGACGCGGTGACCCTGCAGGACATTCGTGCGGCGTGCGACGTCTTCCGTCCGGTCTGGGAGCGCACCGGCGGCCTCGACGGCTACATCAGCCACGAAGTGGCGCCGGCGCTGGCCGACGACACGGCGGGAACGGTGGCCGAGGCCCGCCGTCTGTGGGCGGCGGTCGATCGACCGAACGTCATGATCAAGATCCCCGCGACATGCGCCGGGATCCCGGCGATCCGCGCCTGCCTGACCGACGGGATCAACGTGAACATCACCTTGATGTTCTCACTGTGCCACTACGACGCGGTGGCCGACGCCTACCTGGACGCGCTCGAGCGCCGCGAGCACGACGGCCTGCCGATCGATTCGATCGCGTCGGTGGCCAGCTTCTTCGTCAGCCGGGTGGACACCTGGGTGGACGATCGCCTTGACAAGCTGGCGGCCGACGGGGTGGACGTCGCGCACCTGCGCGGACAGGCGGCCGTCGCGAACGCCAAACGGGCCTACCGGCGCTTTCAGGACGTTTTCGGGAGCACCCGCTTTGCGCGCCTGGCGCGGCACGGTGCACGCGTACAGCGCGTGCTCTGGGCCAGCACGAGCGCCAAGGACCCGGCTTACGACGACCTGAAGTACGTGACGCCGCTCATCGGTTCGGACACCGTGAACACGCTGCCGTTGGCCACGTACGAAGCGTTCCGCGACCACGGCCGCGTCGCGCGCACGATCGACGCGGACGTTGCGGCGGCCGACGCCGTCGTGGCGCGGCTGGCGGCGCTCGGCATCGACCTCGAGGCCGTTGGGGAGGACTTGTCGCACCAAGGTGTCGCCAAGTTCGCGGCGGCGCAGGCGGCCGTGGTGGCGACGGTCGGCAGAAAGACGGTCGGCGGGTAGATCGGGTGGATCGGGGCAGGGCAGTGGGCTACAGTGGGCTAGGGCGTCTTTGCAAAGGGTGGCCACGGAAAAGACCGGCGGCTGAAGCCGGCCGGCTGATGGCCTTCGGCCATTGCGCCCGCCTTCGCGGGCGCTTCAAACCTCGGGGTGCCCGCGAAGGCGGGCACCATGGCGAC